>NZ_CP066783.1:2769194-3465042 GCF_019186805.1 Comamonas fluminis
AGGTGTTTGGAACAAAATTTTTGGTTGATGGAGCAATCTATATTTGCAAGGAGATGATTGACCATCAGGGAAAGACGAAAGTGGAGAAATTTTTGCTCGAAGTAAGCCCAGGTTTTAAGTTGAGTGCGGACCAAGATCTTTACAAGATGACTTGCTCCGAAACTGGTCAACCAATGTTGGTTACAGGTAATTTCACTCTGATCACGGAAAAAATCAAGCAATAAAGCAAAAACGAGATGCAGGGCGATGGCGATGAAAACGCTTTTGAGCTGCACTTTAATCACCATTTATTGCCTGTTGTAACCACAAGGCTTAGGCAAGCATCCTCAATGCTATTGGCAATACCTGTAAACACTTTGTAGCAAGGGGAAATTTGCAGTTTTTTGTGTGTTCAGAGGGGGCAGGTCATGCTCACTTCCCTAGTAATGCCACTGCCTCTCGCCACAACGTAAACACCACTTGCTCATTGTCCAGGCTTCACTGTCATTCGCAACTGTAGCCAAGCCAATAGCAATCAACACTAATTTAAGACAAACAAAATGGCAGACTCAGTCGTTGTTACCTGCTCTATCGAGCATATTGATTTCGATAACTTTCCAATGGACATCAATCAAAGTACTGATGAAAATGGAGTTATTGGAAAGCGTTCTAGCAGCACTACAAAGTTTAAGTCCCCACTGACTGGTGCTATTTCTGAAATAACACCCTTTTGCAAAGAAGAAAATGGCATTTATAAGGTAAAGGCATATAAGGTTAGTCTTAATGTTCCAGCTAGCGTCGTGAGCTTTAATGGATTATTGCTTAACGATGTTTATCACTCATGCCTTTTTGTCCTCTTCTTTCTTCAGCTGTGGTTTCTGCAACGAGGTGTGCCTGCTGAAGTGGTTAAGCAGATTAGCTTGAAACATGTAAAAATTGAAAGCATTGACCTGACGTACCTAGTTAATAAAAAGGTATGGGAGTTTGCAAACGACGGCATCAAGCAAATCGCTCAGCGCGGATCAGCCTTGTTTAATGGTGATGTGATTAAGCAGAACAAGCGTGTTGCGGCTGTTAATTATTGGGAGTCAGATGGAAATAGCTATACCAAAATTCGTAAAGGAAATAAAACAGATTTGATTGCCTATGTGAAGTCTGGAAAAACAAAAAAGGGATTTTGTGAGTTGCCCAATGATGTCGCTGAGCAGATTTTTGCTATTACCAAAAAACATGTACGCTTTGAGGTTCAGCTCAAAAAATCATGGTTTACGACCGCTGATGCAAATTTTGGTGCTGCAGAAGGTTCGGATCCACCTACTTCCTGGTCATCGCCATTGAGCTGGAAAGGCAAGGCGGGTGAGGCCATGTATGCGCAAGTGTTTGATGAGGCACGAGAGCTTTTGCGCTTAAATGAAAAATTCAATCAACGCCGTCACCGTTCGGACTTCATGGAGACCTTGAGCGATGAGCATCGGAACATTCTTGAACATCACTATGTTGGCACCCCTTTTAATGACTTGCCTTTCAAAAGCGAGGATCCCAAGTACCGCAGTAAAGTGAAGCGTGCTATTCAAATTCGTTGTGGAGTGGACTTGTACATGACGTGGGAGGAGCAGCAAGCGATGCCAACCCTTGATTGGTTGCTGTACCCCGGCATGTTCAAGTTGAAAAAGTCACAGAAGCACTTGGAGCCTTATGCGTTTATTCGTCCGACGATTAAGCAAAAGCTGCAGGCGATGAAGGTGTTGTTGCTCAACTTTGCCACTCAACAGAAGTTAGGGCTTGATCAAGAACTCGACCTTGATCACGAGTCAGACTTGTCTGAGACAGGGGGTACTGAACATGGTGCCCCCTTCCCTAAGGAATCAGACAAGCAAGAGGCAGGGGAGACTGCTGATGGGACGAGCGGCGACTTAACAGCGGGCATGTAAGGAAGGGGGCTAGACGCCCCCTTTTTGCTCTTTATGCAGCCTGAAGTTGCGACCTGATGCCTGTGACTGCAATTACATGATTTCCTTATTGCTGAGTCGCCATATTTTATTGCGTCATTTTTTTGACGCAATTTCCATATTGCGTCATAATCCACATCATGAATAGCGTCAAACCACAGCAAGAACTCGACTTGTTGGCCAACATCATTGAGCGTCACCCTGAAGGGATGAGCGCTGAAGAAGTGCTGCAGGAATCAGGGCTGACATTGCAGCGCCGTAGCCTTCAGCGCCGATTGGCCGTACTGGTTGAACAAGGGCGCATTCGGGTCCAGGGGCAAGCAAGGGCTGTGCGCTACTTCCCAGTTTTGCAAGATGAAAGTGCAAGTGGCGTAGCTTCTTCAGGCACAGCGGCTGAGATCGAGCCATATGTTCCCGTCAGCGCTCAAGGCGAAGCCATCAAGGCGTATGTGCGTCAGCCCCGGCACCTGCGCAAACCTGTGGTCTATCGCACAGAATTTTTAGAACAGTATCACCCCAACCACACCGCGTACCTGCCTTTGAAGCTGCGTGAGCAGCTACATGCCTTGGGGCGCTCACCTGCGGAGCAAACACCCGCAGGCACATTTGCCAGGGACATTCTCAACCGCCTTCTGATCGACCTTTCTTGGGCATCATCACAGTTGGAAGGCAATACCTATAGCCGCCTTGATACCGAGCGACTGATCGAGTTTGGCCAAGCGGCAGAGGGTAAGGATGCCTTTGAGACGCAGATGATCCTGAACCACAAGCAGGCCATCGAATTTTTGGTGCATTCGCCTGAGCAAGCTGTGGTGTCGCAAGACACCATCGTGGCCTTGCATGCTTTGCTTTCCGATGGCTTGATGGCTGACCCCGCCATGTGTGGCCGCATTCGCAGCCGCGCCGTAGAAATTGGTGGCAGCGTTTACCTGCCAGTGGCTTTGCCGCAGCGCCTGGAAGAGCTGTTCGGCATCGTGGTGGGCATGGCCGCAGAAATCGAAGATCCGTTTGAGCAGGCGTTTTTCCTGATGGTGCACTTGCCTTACTTGCAGCCCTTTGAGGATGTAAATAAGCGTGTGTCGCGTCTGGCAGCCAACATTCCCTTCATCCGCCACAACCTGTGCCCGCTGTCATTCATTGATGCGCCCCGGCAAGCCTATGTGGACGCCATGATTGGTTTGTACGAACTCAACCAGGTGGATCTGCTGCGGGATGTCTTTGTGTGGGCTTACGAGCGCTCATGCCAGCAGTACGTGGCTGTGCAGCAAAGTCTAGTGCCGCCTGACATCTTGCGCTTGCGCTACCGGCAAGTGTTAGGTGACGTGATTGCAGCTGTTGTTCGCAGCGGCCAGCCCGTGAATAAGGCGAGCGTCAACGCCATGCTTCCTGGAAGTGTGCAGCCTGAAGACCGTGAGCACTTCACACAGCTCGTGCTCAAGGAATTGGCTGGCTTGCATGCTGGGAATGCCGTGCGGTTTGGGCTGCGGCCGCTCGATTTGCTTGGCTGGAACCATAAATAGCCTTTAGGACGTCGAGTAGTAATTGTCCAAGGCACCCCTTGAATCGACTGAATCGACCTGCATTTCCTAGATAGCTTTCAGCCTCTCGGAATTTGGGGGATTCCCCTTTAACCAAGGTAGAGCCCGCTCAAGTGGCTCTACCCGACGGTTATGCCTTCACTTCAAACCGCAAGAAGTCGGTAAGTCGTTCCGACTCTTTGATTTGATCGTGTGGTACCAGCAAGTAGCGCCATTGCTTACCGCCAACAGTTGCTGCATGGTTGGAAGCGTGTGTGCACCATTTGGCGGCAGCCGCTGCCTTGGCTTTCACTTCGTCCGAATTCAGATCGTCACGCTTCTTGGTTTCCACCATGAAGATCATTGAATCGGTTTCGGCCACAAAGTCAGGGATGTACTCAGGCTGCTCACTGCCCAGCTTGTAGTAAATCTGGAACTGGCCTTTGGCGGGCTTAAACCATTTCAACGCGTCACGCTCCAGGATGACCGAGAAGCGTCGCTCGGTGTCAGAGTCAAACTTTTGCAGTGGGTACAAGCAACGTGAGAAGCCGCCAAAAAGCATTTGCTTAATTTTGCTCAGCTCATTGACCGTATCGCGATAGCTCTGCGGAGTTTGCCCGGCAACCACCGTGTAGTTGCAGGGCTTGAGTTCGGTAAACCCTCGGCTCACCTGAACCTCGTAGTCCGTAGCTTCTTCCCAGAAGTGCTTCATCATTTCCGCATGGATCAAGCGTGCCAGCTCAGCGCCATAGGTGTCGAGCACTTCGTGCAGCTCGTTGTCGGAGTAGTTCTGCGCTTGATAGTGAGCCACTGCTTGACCGGCCAAGTCGTACAGCAACTCGGCCTGTGTGAAGTAATCCACGTCGTCAAAGTCGATCAGCTTTTTGACAATGTAGTCCTCAAAGCGTTGTTCCCTGATGCCCGTTTCGCGGCTCATGGTGAACTGATCGTTGGTGCGCAACTCTTGGCCAACGATTTCGCGTTGTCCAGGCTGGAAGTTAGGCAGCATTCCCAGCTTAAAAGAATGGAAGCCACTGGTGACTTCACCCTTGGGCACCACTGCAATGCGCGGAATGTCAATGGTTTGCTGGACGACGATTTCCGTCGTCTTCGCCACCACTGCAGACACATCAAGAGCAGCTTGGGCATCATCCGCGTTAGCCAGTAAGTTGCCCTGTGCTGGTTTTACTCGTTCCTTCACTTCCGCCACGATGGCAGATTGAACCTCTGGGTTCAGCAGCGCGTTGCTTGTGGGTACAAGTTTACGCTTAGCCTCAAACTGGCGGATCACATCTACGACCACCTGAGCCATTTCTAGTTCGCGCTCCGTAGTGAAAACGGGCGCTGTTGTAGTGGCAGGCGTCGTAGCTGATGCACCAGTCGTGGTGGTAGCTGTGCCGCTTGTATTGACTGCCCCTGCAGGCGTTTGGGCCAGGCCAAGTCGTGTCATGACGCCAGAGCTGACCTGTACGCTCACCTTCTTGTCATCTGCGCTTGGCGCTTCCAAAATGACTTGCTTGAGCCGGATGGGTGAGTCGCCACGGTTTGCTTCGTCAATGATCTCTTGGAACTTGTCGTGCGCAACGATGTTCAGTCGGTCAACGGCTGCCACACCTGTTCGCTTTCCGTAGGGCAAGCGCAAGCCTCGGCCAATTGATTGTTCAATCAGTGTGCGAGCATTGGCTGCCCGCAAGGGCACGATGGTGTAGAGGTTGGTAACGTCCCAGCCTTCTTTGAGCATGTTGACGTGGATGACGACTTCTGTCGGCTCATCCACACTCTCTACGGCCAACAGCTTGGCGATCATCTCTTCTTCTTCAGCACCGGAGCGGCTGGAGTCCACTTGGATGACCTTACCCGCATAGCGACCCTCATAGAAGGCTGAAGATTCAATCAGTGCTTTAAGTTGCGAGGCGTGCGTGGTGTCTCTTGCAATCACCAACATGAATGGCTTGACCACCTTCGCATTGTTTTCTCGTGCATAGGTCAGTAGCTCAACCTTGGTGCTTTCGTGCAGACGGATACCGTCTTCCAGCTTGATCTTTTCCAGGTCCTCAGCAGAGTATGCCTTGGGGTCAAAACCGCGCTGGGTCACGGCGGCAGGCTCTTTGACGAAGCCGTCTTCCATGGCCCGTGCCAATGGGTAGTCCATCACCACGTTCTTGAACGGAACAGGGCCACGCGTTGTTTCCACAAACGGCGTAGCGGTCACTTCCAAGCCAAACAATGGGTTCAACTCATTGATAGCACGTACCCCCGCACTGGCGCGGTAGCGGTGCGATTCGTCCATCAGCAGCACAAGGTCGGGCAAGTTGGCCAAGTGATTGAAGTAGCTGTCGCCCAGCACCTCGCGCATGCGCTTGATGCGCGGCTCCTTACCGCCGCGAACTTCCGAGTTGATCTTGGAGATATTGAAAATATTGATGCGAATCTCACCAAACAATTCTCCGCCAGTGATATTCTGCTGATCGTAGTTATCACCGGTAATAATTCGAGGTAGATTAATTGCTAGCTCACCTATCCCTTTAAAAACATACTTTGCAGTATTAGGCGTGAAGTCATCAATTAGCTTGTTATAGATAGTCAGGTTCGGCGCGAGCACGAAGAAGTTGTTAATGCCATGTGCTAAGTGCAAATAGGCAATGAATGCGCCCATCAAACGTGTCTTACCTACGCCCGTTGCCAAGGCAAAGCACAGCGAAGGAAATTCGCGTTCAAAGTCTTCCAACGTGGGGAACTCTGCTTTTAAGGTGGCAAGGGCTGCGGCTACATCGCGATTCTCGTGCCTTAGAAGCCCCGGTACCGCTTCAATAGCGCGTGTAAGTTTTTCCAGAGATTGAGCTTGCGGCGGGCGCAGAGACAATCGGCCAGTAACAGCGTTCAGGACGCGTGCATTCATTCTTCGTTCTCCCCAAACAGACCGCTTTGCACATCATTGGTGGCTGCGGACTTCTTAGATTTGCGTGTAGCACCGCTAGTAGCGGGCATGGGTTCTTCTATTGGCTCAGCTTTCTCCGCAATCGGCAGGTTGGCAACGTTCAGGCTGTAGTCGTCATGCCCCCATTCACAACGCGACAGCACCATCTTCGGAATTTTCTTGAGCGTCAGATTGGGCCAACGCTCAGATGCTTTGGCTGTAGTCACCCCATGAAAAGCAGCGCAGCAAACCAACAAACTTTGGTCGCTACCGACTTCTTCGGACAGTGCTTGCAACTGTTCTGCAGACAGGTTCTGGGTCGTGACGTAAATGTAATCCCGCTCGCTGGAATTTCCGTGCTGCCACCAAGTCGACTCGGATGGTGCATACGTAAACCCTTCCAGCTTGGCGATAGCTTCGGCCAACTGCGCTGCGTTGTACTCGGGGTTGATGACTGGATTACCCCAGCGGTCGTTAACAATCAGGCTGGGGGCAATTTTGTAATAGCGGAAGCCGCCGCCACCTTGCCAGTTCACGGATTTTGAAATACCGCCCTGATCATTGCCATCAATGACTTTTTGAAGGCGCGGGATGACATGGGTATGGCAATGTTCACCTAGCTCGACCATGATCCAGCGGCGCCTCATTTTTTGCGCTACAGCACCGGTTGTTCCTGAGCCTGCAAAAGAATCGAGCACTAGATCGCCTGGTCGAGTCGCTATTTCTAAAACACGTTTTAGTAGTCGTTCAGGCTTAGGCGTGCTAAAAACATCATCGTTATTAAACGCGCGTACTTCAAGCTTA
The DNA here is from genome assembly GCF_019186805.1 of Comamonas fluminis. Taxonomy (NCBI): domain Bacteria; kingdom Pseudomonadati; phylum Pseudomonadota; class Betaproteobacteria; order Burkholderiales; family Comamonadaceae; genus Comamonas; species Comamonas fluminis. The sequence goes on from NZ_CP066783.1 coordinate 2,776,361, forward strand.
GCCTCATGGTTATGTCCAACTTCTTCGTTGGGCCAAAATGTCGCTGGAGGACGAGTTGGGCTTTCCTCAAGATACTGCTTTACATAAATTTCCCAACGCCCATCTTTTTGAACAAAGTCTAGCTGGTCAAAATTTAAGATTACGTTTTCTTTTTTCCATCGCCAGCGGCCCTCAGTGCCATCAGGCTTAATAGGGAAGATATCTGTACCGTCAGGAGCCGAGATCGCATACCACATAGATGGTCGATCCTGTCTAAGAGACTCCGAGCCTTCTTTTCTTAGTGAGCGTCGACGGTAGTATTTATTATTTTCTTTATCAAAGAATCCGAACTGAGCTGCATTCTGATCCTTTGGCAACTGAAAAGGGACAAAGGCATTTGTTTTTTGATAGACAAGTAGATGATCATGAGAAACACTGAAACCTCGTGCATCCATTCGCTCGCTATAGACCTTTTGCCATAGACAGTTGGCAACAAAGTTCGCTCTGCCAAAAATTTCATCACAAAGAATTTTCAGATAGTGTGCTTCGTTATCATCAATTGTGATCCACAGAGAGCCATCTTCTGCTAACAAATGTCTAATGATCTCCAGTCGATCACGCATCAGCCCGAGCCAAATCGAGTGCTCTAGTCCATCGTCGTAATGCGTAAATGCGCTACCAGTGTTGTATGGAGGATCAATGAAAACGCATTTAACCTTCCCAGAAAACTCCTGTTCCAGTGCCTTTAACGCGAGCAAGTTATCACCAAAGATCAAACGGTTATCGAAGATATCGTTCTCAGTTTTACGCTGCTTGGCGTGGTATGAATTTGACGGATCTTCCAGCAGGATGCGCGGCTCCAGCTTGGGCCGCTTTTCCTTACCTATCCAAGTCAGTTCCAGTTTTTGTTTGCTCATTGCTTCAATCCCATCGTTGCGGAGCAGCATTCGCTAAGCGCCCCGCCAAATACCAGTGGTGCATTGTCTGTGTAGACATGAAGAATGCACCTGCTGAAAATCAGTACTGTCATCCCCATCATCTCCTTATCGTTCTTGTGGTGCAGATGCCGTGGTGGCTAGCTGTCAGGTCCCGGATGATTACGCACGTTCTTGACGAATAAATCAGGTGCTTTCATCTTCCATTTTTTGAGTGCTTGGACTGGGGCTTCATGCCCCAGTGCCTTTTGTGGCAAGTGGTGGTTGTACAGCCAGACAAACCTGTGCAGTGTCTTCTCCAAATCCTCTGCGCTGTTGAAGTGATGCGAGCGCAGCACCTGGCTCAGGCGGCCATTGAAGCGCTCAACCATGCCGTTGGTTTGCGGCGTCTTTGGCTTGGTCAGCCGATGCTCTATCCCCAATGCTTGGCATAACTGGTCGAATTCGTGCTCGCCTGAGGGCTGACGTGTGCGGCTTCCAAACAATCGGTCTGTGAACTCTTTGCCGTTGTCGGTGAGGATGGTGTGGATCTTGAACGCTGCAGCTTTGCGTACGGCAGCCAAGAAGGCTTTGGCGGATGCTGCCGTCTTGTGCTGCTTGATATCAATGAACACCCAGCGTGTAGCTCGATCGATGGCAACAAAAACATAGCGGCGCTTGTCCTCATCGTGCATCTGGGGCAGGTACTTCACATCTACATGTACATAGCCAGGCTCATACGCCTTGAAGGGTTTGTGCTCGCCCTCAGGCTTGGGCTGTATGGGCAATCTGGAGTGGCCTCGTCTGCGCAGCAAGCGATCCAGCGCAGAACGGCTCATGGCAGGCTCAATAAACTCCCGCACCACTGCCAGCAAATCATCGAGCGGCAGCAGCAGTTGGGTGCGCAGATAGACCACCAATTCTTCCTGTGCCGCATTGAGCGTGGTCTGCAATCGGTGCGGCGTATGACTGGCATCGTGCACCGTAGTGCGATGACGCCACTTGCGCACCGTGTCCAGGCCAATGCCGTATTGCTGGGCCAACTCCCGGTCCGTGCCACTGGCTTGCTGCAATGCACGTCGTGTAGCAGGCGTGGTCGTTGCGTTCTTGTGTAGAGCAATCAACATAGCGGCTCCTTGAAAGACGATTGCCATGTTGCCACAACAGCCTGCAGCACTTGTCTGCTATGGAGCAACGGGCGCTTGGTTGTAAGCAGCCAATCATCCGGGACCTGACAGCTAGCTTAAAGTCCATGAAACGGTGAACAGGGTTTGCTCTTGCACCTTTTGCTGGAGCTGCGATTCCAATTGATCAATCAGCGCATTGCGCTCCGACTCAATTGCGTCTTGGCGCATGAAAAGTTCGCGGCGAAGTTTGGTTCGCTTGGCCTCCAGCTCCCTTTGTTGCTTTTGCAAGGATAGCTTTTCTTCCAGTGTGGGGGCGCTTGCCGCAGTGCGGCGCACGTCTTTGATTTGACGATCAATCTCTTTGATTTCCTGCTCTATGCCTAGCTTCAAGTCATCAGCCCATGCATCAAGTTTTTGGACCTCCTGCTCAAAGTAGCCCATATTGCGCTGGTTGATTTCACGCAGCACCGAAGAGATGCGTGTTGTCACGTCTTCTTGCAGTGCATTGGTTGCCGAATCTTGCTCTTCGGCGGGGTCCATGTGTGCAGGTAACCGCAGCAGTTTTTCAGGATCGTCTTCTGCCAGGATTTGCCCGTCTGCGGTCATCGCTGCAACTACCAGGCGCTGTTCTTCATCGCCCAGAGCTTCAACAGAAACAAGCTTCAGCGTCAGCCACCCAGACTTGCCGCGATAGGGTTTGAGGGTGCTGACCTGGGTGCCATAAGCCTCGTAGTTAAACACAAGACGATTGCCTGCAAGCGCATGGCTTTTTGCCTTCTCAGTGACCCACTCTGCCAGCGGATGGCCGATGCGGTACACGTGGGCATCCTCAGAGTTGCGAGGTAACTCATAGCGGCCAAGTTCAACCCCATGCAGGGTATTAGCAGGAAGTCGTTGAAGCACAAAGCCTGCCTCATCAAACTGTGCACAGTCACCCAGCTCAGCGCGGGTAATGGCCATTAGCATGGCTTGATATTTGTTGCGTGCAGCACGGCTGTCTTCGGCGCGAAGGCGTAACTTTTCCTGTACTTCCTCGTCAAAGTTATCCAGCAAGAGTTGCCGCGTCTTGACCATGGCCTCGTTGATCTCGCCAGACAATTCGCGCTGCAACTGCTCAAAGCAGGCTTTGATCTCTTCAGGGTCGCGGCAGTTTTGGTAGATGTCGGCAATTCGACGCTCAAAGTCTACGCCGGAGCCGATAGCACCAAGCACCTCGTCACTGGCTCCAAAAACGCCTTCAAAGAGCTGGAATTTTTGATCCAGCAATTCATAGACTCGGGCATCGGCTTCATTGCTGCGGTCTACAAAGTTCACGACCACCACATCAAACTTTTGGCCGTAGCGGTGGCAGCGGCCAATGCGCTGCTCGATACGTTGGGGGTTCCATGGCAAGTCATAGTTGATGACCAGCGAGCAGAACTGCAGGTTGATACCTTCAGCACCTGCTTCTGTGGCGATCATCACGGTGCCGCGTTCTTTGAAGTGCTCGACCAGTGCAGCGCGTGTGTCTGCCGTTTTGGAGCCTGTGATGCGGTCGGTACCTGCATGGCGTTTTATCCAATCGGCATACACGGCTTGCGCCCGTGTATCGGTGTTGGTGCCATTGAACAGGACGATACCCTCACCATAGGGCGTATCTGCCAGCAGTGAAAGCAGGTATTCCTGGGTGCGCTTGGACTCCGTGAAGATGATGGCCTTTTTGGCGGCCCCCAGGCGTTCCAGCTCTGCAAATGCCTTGTCCAAGGCGGTCAGCAGTGCCTTGCCCTTGGCGTTCTCACGAATGTTGGTTGCGAGTGTTTTGAAATACTGCAGCTCGGCAATTTCTTCGGCAATTGCATCGCGCTGATCGGGTTCGACTGATGCAGCAGCATTTTCTTGGCCTTCCCACTCTTCCGATGTTTCGTCCAGCGATTCGTAATCGTCGTCGAGCACCTCTGCAAGGTCGGGGATGTCGGATGACTTATCGAGTTCGCCCTGAAGGCGCTTGGCCATGGTATCCAATGCACCTGCGATGGCATGGGTGGATGAAGCCAGTAGCTTCCACAGCACCAACGAAATCAGTTGTCGCTGGCCTTCTGGCAGTGCCTTGAGGTTAGGGCGGCGCAAATAATCAGCAACAAGGTTGGAGAGCTCACGTTCCTCGGGAGAAGGGATGAACTCTTCAACAATGGCGCGACGTGCGGTGTACGGCACGTACTGCTGAACTTGGCGGCGCAGTGTGCGCTTGCAGATCGTGGCGAGACGGTCGCGCAATGCGGTGAATGCCTGCTCACGCGGTTGTGCTGTGAACTGGGCACGAAAGCTGTCGATGTCACCGAACACTCGGTCATCAATCATGCTGACGAGGCCATAAAGCTCTAGCAACGAATTCTGCAGCGGTGTAGCAGTCAGCAACACCTTGGAGTAAACGTGTGCAAGCGCTTCCTTGAGCGTCTTGGCAATGACGTTGCTGGTCTTGTAGACATTGCGCAGGCGGTGGGCTTCATCGAGCACCACCAAATCCCAGTCCATGGCCTTGATGTCAGCAGCCTTCGCTTTGGCGAATTGGTAAGAACAAATGACTGGGCCAGACGAGGCTTGAAATGGATTCTTCAGCCCTTGCTTGCGAATGGCGTTGTAGCTTTTAGCTTCAAGGAGCACGCTTTGCAAGTTGAATTTGTCTTGCAGTTCTTGGTGCCACTGCTTGCGCAAGTTCGCTGGCACGATGATCAGTGTGCGGCGGCGGCGTTCGGCCCAGCGCTGAGAGATAACCAGTCCTGCCTCAATCGTCTTGCCCAGACCTACTTCATCGGCAAGGATGACGCCATGTGACAAGGGATTGGCGCAAGCAAAGAGTGCCGCCTCTACTTGGTGAGGATTGAGGTCTACCTGGGAATCAACGAGTGTTGAGGCCAGGGACTCGATGTTGTCACCGCTGGTGCGTTTAGTCAGTTGCCAAGCGTGGTAGAGACTTTGATGTGGCGTTAGAAGCTGCATTACTTATATTCCCCTAGCTTCAACACATCCACTCCATTCCTTGAAGCCTTAAAAGTTAGAACGACTGACTTTTTCCTAGCATGACGACCAAAAAACTTTCTCACGTTGAAGAAGAAGTGAGTGAGCGCTTTTTAAAAGTCAATATCAACGGAAGGTGGCTACTAAAAATAGCATGTTTAGACAAAAAAGCTTCGATTCTAAGCGACGTCTAAACAGGCAATGCCTGCTACGCAGCTCCGCGCAGAAGTTGCTGAAGTACATAAAGATGCTTAGCTTTTCTAGCGCTGCACTCTACAGAAACTTATGGGGTGAAATAGCTATCAAGACTGGCCAAAGCAGTTTGTACTTGCAAGCGTAGATCGCTGTCAGCCTTACCGTACCTGAACAACAGCTCGGCAATTTCATCGTCCGTGTCGGCGTAAAAAAACGCCATCGGCACCTTCAGCACCTGAGCCAACTTGCGCACAGTCAGCAAGTCTGGCTTGTGGATGCCAAGCTCATAGCGATTGATGCGCGTGCTGGCCACGAACGCATCGATTCCAGCTTCAATCCCCAACATCTTTTGCGACAGCCCCGCAGCCAAGCGGGCCTGCTTGAGCCTCGCGCCCCATTGTTCGTCCGCGTCTGACATCTCGCACCTTCAAAAGGCTACGAGATTCGTAGTTATGCTTTATTCTCGATACTACGAGTTACGTAGTTTTCTGAGGCGCGAACCAGCTGCCCAGCTCAATAAGAAGGACAAAGCATGACGGTGAACGAGGGGATGCGTTGGTGCATAGCGTTGGGGGTGTTGAGTTTGACTATGGGGGCATGGGCGCAGCCAGTAAGTGTTCGCGAAGGTACCCAGCTGGCCCCGAAGGTGCACGATTACTACGCGGAGTGCCGTAACCCAGACACTGAGCTATGTACGGTGCAAAGTCCAGACTCATCGCTGTACATGTACACGGTGCTCACGCCCGATATTCCCTTTGATGACCTGGGTGCTCACTGGGTGTTCGATTTGCGCAAATTCCCAGCCGCTAAGGGTGCCATCAAGGTGCTTCGTGTGGCAACCAGCACAGGCGAAGTGCACGCCATTCGTTTGAAGCTGCTTTACGGGGCCACGCCAGTGCGGAGCAGCGCAGGAACCAAGGTGCTGACTGTGCCGACTGAAGCCAAGCCTGCCGCTGGATCAATGCCACCGACTGCACCTCCCCCGCAGTCCAATGCGTCGATGACTGGCAAGCCGCCTTCCACCGTTATGCCTGTTTCTGCGACACAGCCTTCACCCTCTGGCACAGCGCCCTCCGCTTTGCCACCAAGCCGTGGCACTGAGGCCAAGCAGTCAGAGCGCAGTACTAAGCCTACGCCTTCGACTTCTGATGTGATGGCATCTGCCGAAGTGCTCTGCTTGGATGGCATATGCCTGGGGGCTTCCATTCAGACGCTCAAGGCGCCGTTTGAGCCTGTATTCACCGTCGAGCAACAGTTGCGTGCAGGGCTGCAGGTCAATGCTCATCGGTTTCCAGACTTGGACAAGCGGGTCAAGCAGCTTGGCGCCTTGTTCAAGCAAGGCGATATGGAAGGGTTTGCACAGGCTGGAGAGGAATGGCTCAAGGCCAGCAGCAAGGAACGCCAGCTGCAAACCAACCTGTTTCACCTCAAGCAAGCCTATGAACTGGCTCAGAAGGCTTTGGGCGGCAAGCGCAATGCCGATACAGCAGCTTTGGCGCTGTACTTTATGCCGCAGCCTTCGCCCAAAGCATTGAAGGACGGGACTGGGATTTCAGGTGCGTTGAATGTGGGGGCTGACCCTTTGCTTTTCGCAGTACGCACAGAGCTGCAATTCGATGCTGGCTTCGCTTCTTTGATCAAAAAAAACAAGCCCGTGTTTTGCGGGGTGTACCAGCTGCAAGGGCACTTCACCAGCCCCTCGGGCTATGGCACCACCGTTACCGTGCGCTCTGATGCGGATGGTGATTTCAAGGTAGCCAATGTTCGCAGGGTGTTCACCGCTGATTCTCATGACAGCCTCAAACAGCTGGCACAGCAGTTGACACAGCGCTATGACCTAGCAATCAAGGCACAGGTGGCAAGTATCGATTTGCGGTCGCAGTCGATGTCACTGGAGTTGCGTCACCCCCTGGCCGTGCAGCTTGTGGGCGCACCACAGAAGCTGGTGCTGCAGCGCGATGCTTTATGGCAGCAAGGCTGGGTTGACTTTAAGGGCAAAGAGCTGGGGGTAATCAAAGCCATGCAAGCCCTGGTGAGCCACCAACAAGCCAGCATACCTGTGTGCAAACCAAAAGCCCTGCCGCTGAGTTGAGGAAGGGCTGCTCGTGGTCACAATCAACACTAACTTGCAATCGCTGACAGCACAGCGTCACCTGAGCGCTTCGCAGCTGAGCTTGACTACTACCATGCAGCGCCTGTCTTCGGGCCTGCGTGTCAACAGTGCCAAGGACGACGCTGCAGGCTTGGCCATCAGCGAGCGCATGAACACCCAGGTGCGGGGTATGGCCGTAGCCAGCCGCAACGCCAACGACGGGATCTCTCTGTCCCAAGTGGCCGAAGGTGCGATGCAAAAGCTCACGGACATTTTGCAACGCAGCCGTGAACTGGCCGTGCAAGCGGCCAACGGAACCAATTCCAGCAGCGACCGCCAAGCTTTGGACAGTGAACGTGCGCAGTTGCTGCAGGAGTTTGCGCGAATCGCCAGCACCAGCAATTTCAATGGGCAAAAGTTGATTGACGGCAGCTTTATGGCACAGAGCTTTCAGGTGGGAGCGAATGCTGGGGAAGTGATCGGCGTGAACTTGCCTTCATTGCAAGCACCGAACCTTGGTGCCTATGGCTGGCCGCTACAGCAAAGCCCCAGTACCAACAGCTATGCGATTGCCCGAGGTAATGACGAAATGGTGCCCGCTGGCGACTTGGTGCTGCGCGACAAACCTATTGCTATTGAGCGCAATGAAAGCATGGCATCGATTGCGCAGAAGATCAACGATGCCGGGTTTGATCCCAAAATTTACGCCCAGGCCAGCACCAGTGTTTTGCTGGCAATCAACACGACGCTGCCACCTTCCACTCCACCCGTTACTGTCACGCTGAAGCTGGTAGCGGGTGATGACTTGGCCAAAGCGCAGTCAGTTTCTTTCACCTGGGATCATGCCAACCCTGATGTCGCAGGCATCAAGCAAGCGATTAACGCTGTCAGCGCTCAAACCGGCGTGCGGGCAGAGGATGGGCGGCCTTACACGGATAACGTGCGCCTGGTCAACGACGCAGGGGAAACGATCCGGGTACTCAACGATTCAGCACCTGGCGTAAGCATGTTCATTCGTCACAACCTAGGTGCAGGCAATGGGTGGACCAATGGTGTGACAGTGCCAGGCGCCAATGGTGCGGGCGTCTTAGGCGCAGGTGCCCATGACATTCAAGTGCAGGGCAACTTGGCGATGATGTCCGAAGACCCGTTCGATATGGATGGCGGGGATTACGATTTGGACGGCGATCCCACTGGGCCATTTCCAGCCATGCAGTGGACAGTGCAAAAGTTCAAGCTGACAGATGCTCGCTTGGATACGGCGGAACACGCCAGGCAAGCCCTGACCATCTACGACGCGGCCCTCAGGCAAGTGACCAGCGCTCGTGCTGCCGTGGGGGCGGTGCAGTCGCGCTTTGAATCAGTCATTGCCAATATCGACATCGCTTCAGAAAACATGGCGGCATCGCGAAGCCGCATTGTGGATGCTTACTATGCAGTGGAAACAGCCAAGCTGGCTCAGCAGCAAATCCTGCAGGATGCCGGTACCGCCATGCTAGCCCAGGCGCATTCGGTCGTGGCTGAGCAAGCGTTGGCATTACTCAAAGACGTGTAGGTTTAGATGGTGGCTTGCACTGCATCACAGGTCTGACTGCGGGTTTGATGGTTCATTTGGCGCTGTAGATGGCGCTATTGGCTGCCGGTACTCAACTTCAGCTTCGATGCAATCGAAGGGCATGCTCAAGCGACACATGCTGTCGCTATCGACACCTAAAGTTTGAGCTCCCTTCAGCTTTTTGTATTGGAAGAGCCTCCATGCCAGCTAGCGATACTGAGATACGAGACCTCTACGCACAATTAAAAGGATTGCAGGTGCGTGAGTGCGAACTGGATCTTCACTTGTCCCAAGAAATATCAAAAGCACTTGCGCACTTCGGCCCCAGTATCCTGGCACTTGATGACGCAGATCCTCTGGATGGGGATTTCATCGCTTTGTACTACCAGTTAGCACTGCGTCGCATCGGGCAGTTCAAGCAAAGAATTTCAGAACGTACTTCCTATTTGAATAGCTCCAAGGCTGTGCAAGACACGTTGCGCCTAATGGGTGTGCGTACGGCATTGCAATGCGATTTGGGTGGTGCACTCGACCACGATAACGCTTGCAAAAAAGAGGCGTTGGCGCAGCAGATCAGTATGGCATTGCTTCATTTGATGGTTTGCAGCAACTCGCTGCAGCATCAACTGACTGAGCTAGTTAGCGCCTTAGAGGCATGGATGAATGCCGAAGCTATGAGTGCTGAACAGGTAGTGAGCCACAACCCACTTGATTCACGCAAGCCAGCTTGGCGTATTGCAACTCTAGGTGCGACACAACCTGTCTCAAAAGCCACTTATAGTTACATTCATTGAATTACTTCCCAGCTCTTGAATGTCTGCTTCAACCTCGGCTAGCTCAGCATCAAAAGGCGAAAAACTTGCACAGCGCTTGTCTCAAATTCTTGCGCGCCTGCACCAAGGTGATGCAGTTGACAAGCACCAACTTGCACAAGATTTTCAAGTGGATGTGCGCACCATTGAACGCGACCTTGGCGAGCGCCTATGCGGGATCGTTGAGCGAAGTGCCAATGGTCAATGGCAACTGACGCGCACTGCGCGAAGCAGTATCCCAGCCAAGCACTTGCATGGCTATGCACGTATGTCGGGGACGGAGCACTTGTTCCCGGATAACAGCTTGCGCTATCTGTTGGAGCAACTTCATACCCCTGAACAGCAGCGCACAATGCATGTGCAGGCCATCGCACATGAAGACTTGCGTCCGCGTACCCAAGAGTTTGTGCAACTACAAACTGCTATCGAGCAAAAGCATCCATGCAGTTTTAGTTACAAGGGCAAACAGCGCAACGTTCAGCCGTACAAGCTCATTCACAAAAGCGGTGTGTGGTATCTGGCAGCGGAAGAAGTTGCAAAGCTGAAAAATTTCAGCATTGGCTTGATCGAAAACTTGCTGGTAGATCAAAGCAGTTTCTTTGCACCTAAGCGTAGCCACAAGGAATACATCGATGCCAAGGACGACGTTTGGTTTACTGAAGACGTCACGGAGGTCTTGCTTCGTGTAGCTCCAGAAGCAGCGCACTACTTTATTCGTCGCCCATTGCTACCCCAGCAGCAGCAACGACAAGACAGTGACGGTTCGCTACTCGTCACCACACATATCAATCACATCGACCAACTGCTGCCTGTGGTGCGGTATTGGCTACCGAATGTACGAATCGTTCAGCCTGTTGAGTGGCATCAGGAACTTTTGGTTGGCTTGCGGGGTGCACTCAGTCAATGGGAATCCTGAATACCCCATCAGCCTCACTCAGCGGCATCACTATGCCACGTCAGCCTCTCTAGACCAAGGCTTCGCTTTACTCGTTCAATAACCTCAGATAAACACGTATGTCCAATACTCACAAGATGAGTCAGCTCTATGACCAAGTGACGGCTTTTGTTGATCAGTCGCTTGAAGCAGTTCTTCAGAAAAGTTCATCAAGGACAGGCTACATCGATCTGGAAAGTGCGGTTGCGAGTTCAAGGACACTACTCGAAAAATTCAGAGACAAGACCCATGACGATGTCCGTGAGTTACGCGAGCTCTCTGAATGGGAGACGTTCACCATTGCGTTCTATGGTGAGACAAATGCTGGCAAGTCGACCTTGATTGAGACACTTCGTATCCTCTTGGGCGACAGCGAAAAACTCGCTACGCAGCAAAAATTCCAAACCTTAGTTAAGGAATTGCACATTGATGCTGAAAGCCTCACTGCACTTGAAAAGTCGGTTCAGCAGTTGCAGGCTCAACTTACAGAGAGTCAGCGTCATGCTGACTCGCTCACGAAGCAGCTATTGAATGAAGAGAGCCAGCAGCATGCTCACCTCACCGCGCTGATCGCAAGCATCGCGAACAAGCGAAAAAACCTGAGTATTTGGCAGAAATTGCTGCACTTATTCAAAAAGCTGGATGAGGAAAAGGCACTTCCTGCACAGGAGCAGGCATTGGTGCAACTCAAGATAAGCCAAAAGGCGAAGCTTGAATCGATCGCCTCTGAGCCACTTCAAATTCAGACCAGACTTGACGCTTGTAAGAGCGATCTGGCCAAAGTGGAAAGCACGTTCGAGCAACTGCTTCCCCTACAGGATGGCTGCATCATCGGCAATGGCCGCTCGGACTTCACACTTCAATCACATGCCTACCACTTCACTGCTGGAGGGCAGAAATTCCAACTGGTCGACGTGCCTGGCATCGAAGGCGATGAAAAGCAGGTGATGAGCGCTATCGATGCATCCGTCAAGAAAGCCCACGCAGTGTTCTATGTGACGCGCAATGCCACCCCACCTGGCTCTGGTAGCGATGGGCAAGAAGGCACGATCGACAAGATCAAACGCCAGTTGGGGAGGCAGACTGAAGTGTGGGCTATCTTCAACAAAAGCGCGACGAACCCACAGGTCTTACAAGGCCAGACACTGATAAATCAGAACGATGCTGTCGGCCTTGCCGAAATGGACAAGTCACTGATTGCGTCGCTTGGCACCGAAACCTACAAGGGGCATCTGTGCGTAAGCGGTATGCCTGCGTTTTTGGCTTCGGCTTCATGCTTTGTTCCCAATAATCCACACATCAGAAATCGGGAAAAATTCCTCTTGGCCATGGGCGCCGATGAAATCTTGCAACGCAGTGGCATGAACGCCTTTCTGCAGTTCCTACGTTCAGACCTCTGCCAGAACTTTCAGGTCAAGATCCGCGACGCAAACCTGAAGAAGGTTCGCAGTTGCCTACAGGAAGGCATTGTTCACCTGAACCAGGCCCGCGACAACTTCGCCAATGCAGCGCAAAAGCTTGAAGCTCAGCAGAAATCTGCTTCCTCCCAAATCGATGGATTACTTGCCGGCACATCGCAAAAACTCAAAAGTGAATGCCATGACGAGTTGAACAGCAAGAAGACTTCCATGCGCACGGCAATCTACGATTACATCGATAGCGACCCTAGCAACGATGACTTCAAGGAACATCTAACTGGAGAAATCGAGGAGCTCAAGACGAGCGTGGGAGTAGATCTGGAGGTACGCTTTGCAACGGTGTTCAAGTCCTTCACGAATGAGGCAGAGGCCATCATTCAAAAAAATCAAAAAAACGTCAGCGAAATCCTGCACTACACGATCGATGACCCATTCTCGTCGTTGAAGCTCAGCTTCAACACTGACTTCAAGATGGACAACGGCATCAACGTGATTGCACTCATCTCGTCATTAGGCGGCGCTGCAGCTTTGGTCTGGGCATCGTTTCTTGCCTCGAATCCGGTTGGTTGGAGCACTGCCGCAGTTCTAGGTGCAGTGGGTCTCGTCTTTAGCTTTTACAAGGCCGTCCGCAGCTTCTTCAGCAGTGAATACAAAAAAGAGCAGCAGCGAAAATCCGCTGACGAGAATCTCGACAAGGTGTTTGAAAAACTCACAGAAATGCTCGATAGCAACCTCGACTCAGCAAGTGCCAAGATCAACGAGGCATTGCTGGAGACTAAGACGAAGATGCGCATCCCCTATGAGCAAAGTATCAACACCAAGGTCGCCCTAGAGGACATCGCCAGCAAGATGGCCGTGCTGCGCGAAAAACTCATCCCCAAGCAATCCACTAACGTAGCAGCTCGCACATCGACGCCTGCTACAGCACCAGCTATCGTTTAATTTCTGGAGCGAAATATATGACCAGCGCAATTCAATCGTTTGAGCAGCAGAAGCAGCAAGCACTCGGTATTCTGTCCAGCCTATCTGCTTTCGTTCAGGAAGGCAGCAAACTGGGGATTCATATCCACCCAGATCTGGTAGAGAAGCTCCAAAAATCGGTTCAGAGTGCCAGTGAAGAGAAGCTCAAGGTTGCCTTGATAGGGGGCTTCTCCGAAGGCAAGACATCAATCGCTGCAGCTTGGTTGGAAGAGCTTGACCGGCGTAGCATGAATATTAGCCAAGCAGAATCCTCCAACGAGGTCCAGATTTACGAATACAAGGATCAACTGCAGATCATCGACACGCCCGGTCTATTTGGTTTCAAGGAAAAGACCAACGCAACCAGCCAGGAAATTGAGAGATATAAGGACATCACCAAGCACTATGTGAGCGAGGCTCATCTTGTGCTTTATGTGATGAACTCGGCCAACCCGGTCAAGGAGAGTCACACAGACGATCTGAAATGGTTGTTCCGCACACTTAATCTGTTGCCTCGTACGGTGTTCGTGCTTAGCCGTTTCGACGAGGTCGCAGACGTATCGGAAGACGCAGACTATCAGGATAAATTCTCAGTCAAAAAGAGTTCTGTCCTGAAGCGCCTCAACGACGTGCTTGCACTAACGCCACAGGAACAGAGCGATCTTTCCATCGTCGCGGTTTCTGCCAATCCCTTTGATATGGGCGTGGAACACTGGCTGAGTAATCTTGCTGAATTTCGTAACCTCTCACGCATAGGTCTTCTGCAACGCGCGACTCAGCAGAAAATTAAGCGCAATGGTGGACTGCTCGCCCTTGCGCACGAAACCCAAAAGTCCATCATCTCAGACGTTATCACCCAACAATTGCCTGCAGCCAAAGAGGCCTATGCATTGCTGGCTGATGAAGCGCAACGCCTCACGGAGATCAAGCAAAGCCAAGGACTAGAGTTACAGAAGGCTCATGCCAATATTGGAAATGCGCAGGTGCGCTTGCGCGGTCGTCTTTTGCGCTACTTCGAGGATTTACAACTGCAGACGCGCAACGTCGGCATCTCCACTTTCAACGACTTCATGCACAGGGAAGTTGGTAACGAGGGTTGCTTAGTTCAGCAACGTATTCAGGAAATCTTCAGCGACGAAATTGGCGGCATCAATACCGATCTGTACCGGATTCAGATGAACGTCAACAACGAGTTGATGCACTATGACGATGTCCTGAATGCGATGAGCAAGAAAGGAGTTCAATTCCTGTCTAAGCCAGGCGTGATCACCAATGGCAGCGTGCTCGCGGTACGTGACGGCATCAATACAGCGACCAAATTGGTCGGCCTTGACATCAGCAAGTACCTCAAGTTCAAACCCTGGGGAGCCACCAAATTGGCAAATGGTCTCGGTAGCGCACTGGCAGTGGTAGGTATCGCGCTGGAGGCGTGGGACAGCTACAAGGAGCAGGAGCGCCAGGCTCAATTCGCCGAGACCATCAGAAGCATGATCTCTAACTTCCAGATGCAGTCTAAGGAGGTTATTCAACTGATCGACGCACCAGAATTTGCAGACCGCTTCTTCCCGGCTTTTGCGACTCTCAAACAGCAGCTTTCTGCAATTGATGATGAGATGAACACGTTGCAAGAACGTCAGGTGCGCTTCAAGAAGTGGTACGGCACCGGCACAGCCATCGACGCAGAGTTTCGCGAAATCAACAGTACCAGCGGCAGTTACCAGGAAGCTTGGGAAGAAGTGCCCGATATCGTGCTTGATACCACGCCCATTATCGAGACGGTTGCGCAGAAATCCGCTACGGCCTCACATCAGTCTGCACAGGTACCAGCAAAAACCTCGCTTTGGTCAAAACTATTCTCGTGATTCAGCCAAGAGCTGCTCGGGACATCAGAGTCGGCCAAGAAGGTTTTGAGTTCAAGACCTTCTTGGCTTGTGTATGGCGCGCTGCTTCGCTTCAGTGCTGCAAATAGAGAAGCAATTTGCTGTTCCGGTGACAACGTTCCGGCCAGCGTGCTGAAGATTCACATTGACGGGGTGGGTGCGAATCTGACGGAAGCTGCGAATAAATATCAGCGTGACATGAGGCACACGGGGAGGCCGATAAGCCACCGCAAGCTCATTAGCACAACGCTGTTGGTGAAGGGGTTGGAGTACGACCATGCAGTCATCCTTGACGTTGACGCGCTGGACGCCAAGGATCTGTATGTCGCCATGACCCGTAGCTTTATGGCTGGGCTTTTTTACTACAGTTGAGGCAAGTCACTATGCTCATCTTCAAAAATCAATACAGCCGTTAATGCTGTTACATTTGATCCATCTTTCTCTGTGGCTGTATTAAGAGGGCCTACATGGCGACTGTAGAAGCGGAGCATCAGCGCTTTATAGAACACCTTGCGGCAACAAATTCACCAGCTAACGTGCAGCGGTTTGCTGAGTTGGTTCACCAAAATTTGGATGCGCTAGCTGATGTTGGCATAGCTCGCAGAGCAAGGTCTGTCAAACTCGCCCCGATCGTTATTGACGGTATGCGGCTTCCGCTGCAAGTCAAACCGGTAGTTCGTCCCATAGGGCAAGCGATCCAGCAGACTTTTAAGCTCACGGAACTTCAAGTTGGGCCATTTCGCGGATTCATGGCACAAGAAACGTTTGACCTTAGTCGAGACATCACACTCGTATATGGTCCCAACGGAAGCGGTAAGACCAGCTTTTGCGAAGCGCTTGAGTTCGCCATGCTTGGCAGCGTTGGTGAGGCTAAGGCAAAGCGAATAGACCAGAAGATTTATTGCAATAACGCCCACGTCAGAAATCACCTCCCTCCACAGCTGACTGGTGTGTTGCCCCATGGAGGTGCGTTTCGTATTCAGCCCAACGAAGCTGATTTTCGATTCTGCTTCATCGAGAAAAACCGCCTCGATGACTTTGCTCGAATTGCAGCGAAGACGCCCGGTGACCAAAAGCTTCTTATCGCCACGCTATTCGGGGTTGAGCAATTCGCAAACTTTGTAAAGGGATTCAACACAGAACTGGACGGAAATCTAATGCTCTTGGGTCCAAAGGCTCAAGAACTTGCTCAGAAAAAGCTCGCCCTCACTGCGTCGAATCAAGTCATTGAGCAGTTTGAGTTAAGAAAGGCTGCACTGAATGAGGAAGCGATTCAAGTGGCGGCAGCCTTCGATAAAACAAAATCTTTCGCAGAGCTCCGTGCTTGGCTTCGGGGAACTGCGGAGCAGCCTGGTCGGCTTGCTGAGGTTACGAAGGCTCTAGACAAGCCTAGGGCCAAAATTTTTGATATTACCGAAGCTGCCTTGCAAGCCTTTTTTGGCGCTGTGAGAAGCACAGGAGTTCAATTGGGGCAGATTCGCACTACGTTGCAACAACGCACGGGAGAAGTGTCGTTTAGTCAGCTCTACAAAGCCGTGAGCGAACTAGCCAAAAATGCGGCTGAATGTCCAGCTTGTCGCACTCCGCTTGACCGAGTAACCGTCAATCCGTTTGTGCGTGCCGAGCATGGCATAGCACAGCTAAAGGAGCTCAGTGACCTACAAGATAAAGCGGCAGAGCTAAAAGAACAGCTTGCTGACCATGCTCATAGGTTGTTGAATGCAATGCATGCAGCAGTCATTGCTGCCAAGGATGTGGCACCAGAGGATTTTGCCGCCGCGGCTCTACCAGAGTTGCCAGCCGAAAGTACCGGAAAGTGGATGACTGCTTGGACTAATGACGATAGTCGCGCCTTCAATGCACTCCTTAAGTTGCTTGGTCTCGTTGAAACCTCTAGCCAAGCAGCAAGGGATGAAGAAGCGAAGCGAGCACGTTTAGTTCAAGAGAGAGAGTGCTTACTGGACCTAGAAAGGACAATTGCGAGACTTGAGTGGAGCTTTGAGGGGCTAAAAAAGGACCTTGCAACAGCTCAAGTTTCGATTGCAGCTTTCAATGAACAAAACAAGGAACTCCTTGAAGAAGTCGAGACTGAAAAGCTAGAAGTCAAGCACCATTGGGATGTTAAGACGGCTTATGACGTCTATCTCTCCAAGCTCAAAGAGTATCTCGCCGAGCTACCTGCGCAGCTCGTAATGGGGCTAGGAGCAAAGGCGATGGAGCTTTACAACGCATTTAACCGAGGAGACCACCCGAACGATCAGCTCGTGGCATTGACTCTCCCCTTGACGGAGAACGACAAGATCCTTGTTGAACTCGCTGGCTCTCCAGGTCAAAGGTTTGATGCGCTGCACATCTTCAGTGAAGGGCATATCCGCTGCTTGGGCTTGGCCATACTCTTGGCTAAAAACCTTGAGCAGGGTTGTCAGGTCGTCATATTTGATGACGTAGTAAACGCGATTGACGACGAGCACCGCGATGGCATCTGGCGCACCTTTCTTGGTGAAGGGCGCCTCGACGGCAAGCAAGTCATCCTAACGTCTCATGCCGAGGAATTTCTGATGCGAATCCAGCAGGAGCTGGGTGCAAAAATGGCCTCTGAGATAAGCCGCTATCACTTTCTCCCTCATTTAGGTGAGTATGAGCTTCGAGTCGACACAACCCCTCCCAGCAAGAACTATGTACTGCTTGCGCACGAGGCTGTAGCTAATCATCAAAAGCGAGATGCACTGCGTAACGCCAGAGCTGCACTTGAAAGCTTGACCGACCGCATTTGGAAATGGCTTGGCAAAGCTGGAGATGGTTTGCTTGATTTGAAGATGGACAGGCCAGGTGCTCCTGTTGAGCTTTACAACAAATGCACAAAGCTTGTCGCTGCATTGAAAAAGCAGCAGCTTGCGGCAACACACACGGCAGCGGAAGAAATGATTAACGGCCTGTCCAGGCTGTTGGGCATTAGTGGACAGTCAATTGAATGGTACTACCTAAACGCTGGAACCCATGATTCAACTCGCGACCATGATTTCGACATCGCGACTGTAAGGACCATTGTTGAGTGCTTGAACACTCTAGACGCGTCACTTCAGAGGCCCGCTAAGCCCGACAAACAGGTAACCAAGGTCTAGGTCCTAGAAGTGACTTTAGATCAAGTGCTCGCCCTAAAAAGCTACCAAATCCAGTGACCAGTGGACGCTGCTTCTGATCTAGCTGTTGCAGGGAAGGGGTCTTTCTCCGATAATTCTAATGGGGATGGGTTGTGTGTGGCGGTGTGCTTGCATGCCCTCGCCTAGTACGCTATCTAGCCATGCGACTTCGCATGTGCCGATTTTAGACATTAGCTATGTCATTTCCGGCAGAGCATTGAAGCAAGTGCTAGCAGCCTATCTCCACCTTATATATTTTTTAGATATGCAGAGCGCAAAACGATGCGCCTCGAAACGAGTTGGGAAAGCATCACATTGGATTCCCAATTTGTTGGATATTTTATCTCTTCTATTACCCGAATATGCGCAGTTGCTTGCTCTAGTTCTTTCGTTGGATCGCTTTGGACTTTTACTTTGTCAAATTTCAAAAGGTGGTCGCAAATTCGGTGTGTATAACCATTTGCCTCAAATTTTTTGTGTTCAGTGATTGCATGTGATGAGGGCGATTGTTCGAGAATCCTTTTCAGATAAGGAATAAGATCGAGGCTCGAAGATTTGTTTCCTTTTCCTCGACTTTTTCTGAACATATGACGCCAGCCAAGCCTTGTAAGTTCTATATGCCCTAATGCTGGGCAAAATAGCTTGTTGAAGTCTCTATACGTTTCTTTAACAATTATTCGCCTTGTTTTAATAGCTGAGCTCCGCTTGCGAATAATTACCCCTTTTCCTCCGCTTTTTCCGGTGCGTTTCAATCCAGCGCATCGTGCTAAATCGTAAAGCATTGGGGGAGCTACCTCGTGGTATGCGCCGTACTCTTGAGGGCGCGTAGTCGTTGTTGGGTGCACGTAAGCCCAAAATATGCGATTTTTGTCTCTATCAACCCACGCAACACAGACGCCATGATTAGTTCTAATGGCGGCACCTTTTGCTGCACCCGTTAACTTGAAGCCGCTAGCCAGCGTCGATCCATAGGTTGACCCAGATTTAACCTGCGCCAACACCACTAAACGTTCTCCTTTGTGCCAAGGGTGAGGTGCCGAGAAGAACATATCAACCTTTGAATTGTCCTCTTCTCTTGAGCCCCAGTGTCCCTCACCACGACAGGCCAAGATAATCTTGGCCATTGCATAGGATTCTGAGTCGCTTCCATTTATAGGATTCTGCTGACGCCCTTGAAGTGGCAGCGGCGTTGGCGCTGAGAGTAACGAGAAAAGCATACCCCTTGGATTCCCTTTATAGGTTACATCTTAATTTCAACTTGTTGAAAAAGATGTTTCTTCTGGATCGACGCGGACCACTGGCGTGCAGTACGCCTTTCATAAAGTTGGTGTGTCCAACCGTACAATCCGACTCCCGGTTTTCGATGGTACAGCGGCTGTTCATAACAGGCAGCACTCGACTGCTGGTGTCTGCTGGAGCAACCGTTCAGGCTCATGACCATGAATGAATCAGATCCGAGGGAACGTCGCGGCCTGACGCAGCTATTTATCCTGCCTCCCACTGTACAACAGTTGCTTTTAAGTATCCATTTAAATATATCAAATATATTTGATATGCAAATATTTGCATTGTTTAAAATGGCTGAGCCTTGTGTTGCACAGCGCAATTGGCCGCTCGATCATTGATCAGCTGCTTCTCTCGCTCGACGTCCTGAGCTTCCCTTCCCCACCCGTTTTGTGCGCCTGAATTGATCAGGTAGTTTGCTCGCGCATGCGTTTTGAACGCTTGCGCGGCGTAGCCGTGCCTGTCAATTTGAGGTCGTGAGCCTTGGGGGAAGTGTTGGGCAGCACAGGGCACTTCTTTCCCACTTTTCCCTTTTGGAGTTTTCTATGACTGATACAGGTCAGGCCGCCGCATGCCCGAACGATTCTTCTCCTGCTGCTCATGACAAGGCTGCTGCTGGTACGCCCTTGTTTGCCTTGGGCCAGTTATTAGCGACACCTGGGGCATTGGAACTGCTGCAAACCCATCAACTGACAGCACTGCCGTTTGTGCTGCGCCATGTGTCGGGTGATTGGGGCGATATTTGTGCAGAAGATCGGCAAAGTAATGCTGATGCTTTGCAGTACGGCTACAGGCTGATGTCGGTGTATGTGATTTCCAAGTCAGAACGCTTATGGATCATCACGGAGGCTGACCGTAGCAGCACCACGCTGTTGTTGCCTGAGGAGTACTGATGCTGGGGCGGCACTTTGTGGTGCACTCGCAGCTGAGTGTGGGCCGCTCAGGTGCAATGGCCTATCAAAACAAGCTGCTGCTGCGCCAGGGTGAGAATGACATGGCTTGCGGGCACCACTGTGTGTTGATGGCTTTGATGCTGTTGGGCCAGGTGTCACGCGATGCCCTATATGAAAGCGACCTTGACGCACGCCTGATGGAAGTGAGCGCCATCGGCCAAGCTCTGTACTTCAGCGGCTGTAGCAGCGCAGCCATCAGAGAGCAGTTTGCCCCGTTTTCTGAGCAACTGCAGTGCCGCCAGCTGCGCCGCAATGTTGAGGCCCGCACGGTGGCCGCGCTGGAATCTGACCATGTGTGCCTGGTGCGTTTCACTTCACCCAGCTACAGCCATTGGGTGCTGGCTGTGGGCGTAATGTATGCCGATGGCAAGCCACATTCCCTGCTGGTGCTCGATCCCTTGATGGATGGAGTGCCGCTCACTCCCTGGAATGCTTTGCTGGAGCATTGGGGCAGCAAAAAGCTGCGCAACACCAATGCCCGCTGGTCAGAAAAAGCCACCTTGGACAAGGTGGTGCAAGTCGGTTTGCGCAGCCGCCGTGGCACGGCCATTGAACTGGCTTGAGTTTCAGTTTCTCGCTCTCTTTTTCCTGATTTCCCTTGTGCACGTTGTGCGCCTGGTGCTTGGCTTTTGAGGCTGCACTCAGGTGGCGTTGCGGCGTGCCTGTTTTGAAAGTTTGACCATGCACCCTTATCACTTGAGGTGGTACCGCTACCGGCGTTTGTTGGCGGCGGTGATGACCTTGCCTGCACTGGATACCTCAACGCCTGTTCCGCATGAATTCAGCGGCCAGTGGCCGTGCTGTTTCAATGGCTGCGCTGAAGCTGGCCGCTATGTGCATGCTTCAAAGCCATGCATGGAGCCGCAATCGGCCATGGTGCTCGAATTGGTTGATGCTGCTTTGCAGGCGATTGAGCCAATCAGCCAGCGCACCGCAGCCTGGCAGGCATTTGCGCAGTGTGCGGTGCCCCAGTTGGGCTTGGGCAGCTTGGCACGGCTGGTGGCACTGCTGCAGCAATACGAGTCTGATGACGATGCCGAACTGGCCCTTTTGCTGTGGCAAGGTGAAATCACCCAACCAGTAGCTGCACTCAAGGCCGTGCAGCGTTTACGCCGCCTGGTCGCATTCTTGCAAAGCCAGGGCATCACGGATGCAGCCAACTGGCTGCAGTGGTGGGATTCGGCAGATGCGCAAGCGGTTGTGCACGGTGCACCGCATCAAGCGCCAGACACGATCAACGCTTTGCTGTGGCACTTGGACAGCGGGCGCTGTGATGTACCTTGGGTGCTGACGTTTGCAAGGCGGGTGCTCGGTCAGGCTCCTGCGTATGGTCACGCCATGCTGGCTATTCAAGAAATGGCCGAAGCCATGAACCTGAGTGCCAAGGCTTTAGCCAGGCGCATTGCGTGGCATGAACGGTTGTTTCAAGCATTGGGCGATGTGCCCGAGCTTCGACTGGCGTGGTGGCGGTGCGTGAAGCGCACTCTGCAAGCCCAACTGACCAACGCTACAGCGGTCAAACTGCAAGTGCAGGGAGTCAAAGAGCCTTTGCCGCTGTCGCTGGGCTTGCACCTGCGCCAGGGTCAACCCATGCTGACGATTCAGCTTCCCCGTGCATTTGGCGCAGCACCAGCATGGCCCAACTTGACCATGGTGCAACTGCGGCAAGACGGCTGGGGGCCTGGGCTGAGGCTACGCTTGCTGCTGCAAGGCGAAGGAGTGTTACCAGCTCAGCTGCAGCTGGACATCGCAAAACGCTGGAAAGCGGCACAGCTGCAGCCACCAGTGTTTGAGCGCATCAGTGCCACCAAGTGGGAAATCAGCTGCTGTTGGTGTGATGGACTGTGGAATCCTTCCGGTATGAGTCTGGCTGATGTGGCCGACTGGGCCACGGACACAGCGCTGCAAGTGACGGAATATGTGCAGTTGCTCAAAGGTATGCTCAGGCGTGAAGCCATCAAATAAAGGCTACAGTATTGATGAGCATGCCCACGCCATGAGTGCAGCACCATGCGACTACAGCCAATTCCTTTGACGGTAGAAGTGACGGTACTGCTCTACTCAGTTAGCCCCAGTACCTGTACAGCACCGTGCTGTAGCATTCGAGAAAGGCTCAATTTTTTAGCTATTGACAATTGAGTGGGAATAAAGAAGCGCCTCGGCAACGAGCACTCTTAGGTTCTCTTCATCAAAGCCCGTGATTTCACGGGCTTTTTTGTTTTCTACGACTACCGCCAAGGAACTGATGCCTAGCGCTTCGCCAAGCCAAAGAAACCTGGTCCATCGAGAGCTCAGCCCCCTGTTGCTCAAGCGGTACAAATTTCTCATGAAACTGATTAAATTAACAGTACTGTTTTAATTTACAGTATTATTCACACTATTCACTGCTGGCCGAAGAAGTGCATCAGACCCAAAGTCCACCGACTCGCTCGCACTCTTCAACCGGCTCGCGCAACCTGCCCCCTCATACCAAGGAGCGTCTATGTTCTACCGTGAGATTTCTCAACCCGTTGATGACGACCTCGTGCAGCGACTGCGTGAGAAGGGAGGCCTGTGAAATGGCCGCACATCCCCACGCTGCTTCTGACTCTGTGTCTGGCGCTGTTGCTGCTGCTGGCAAGCACACTGGAACAACGCTTCTAAGCACTGCAGGTGCAAACCGCCAAGCATTCAAAAGTGATAGCTGTATCCGCTTTTCCAACAAGCGTCAGACTGGAAATATGATGAAGAAAACCATTGAGTGCTTAGTCCTCATCTCCGCCATTTTCATGGGAGCACTTTGGCTGGCCACGCCAAGTGCACAAGCCAACGAGCCTGCAACCCTCACCAAGTCCGCACGCGACGAGTTTGCCTGCCCTGGCATGCATGCCCAATGGCTTGATGAGCACACAGTCCAATGTCTGCGCGAGCTTCCCTGAGCCAATGCCGTTCAGCACTCGATTTTCAGCACATGCCATCGAAAACAGACGCTACCCCGGGTTCCCCACATCAAAAGCAGCATGCTTTCAATGACTCAATCGCTTCCCAGGGCCCCAATGGCATCATTTTTTGCAGAAATTGATGCCATTGGGGCCATTGAAGAAATTTTCACCTCAGAACTAGATTATATTTATGGCTTCGGAGCGTAGCGCAGCCTGGTAGCGCATCTGCTTTGGGAGCAGAGGGTCGCGAGTTCGAATCCCGCCGCTCCGACCATATGATTCAAGGGCTTGGCTGAGAAATCGGCTAAGCCCTTTAGTCTTTCTGGGGCCAAGGGGTAAACAGCAAGCAGCCCATTCCCCGCTTTGATACCTTACCCCGTACCGCAGGCTTGCTGCAGTCGCGGCAGAAAAAGCCTCCCTGCCGCCTGCCCATCAGGCAACACTGCCAGCAGCTACCAATGCGGGCACACCAGCACTGGTAGCCGTGCCTCCAATGATTTTCCCTAGCCCTGCCACAGAGCCGAGGAGTTATTCGCCTGTCGAGGTCATCGCATTCTTGGCGTGCAGCAGGCGTGCGGTCTTTGCATTGACCGTGTCTGTTACCACCAGTTGAATGCCTAAGCCAGCAGCCGTCTCGGTCATGGCCTGCAGCAGATAGGATGCACCTGGGCTTTGCCATGCCAGCTCCGTAAATTCACCGCCCAGCTTCACGTAGCGCAAAGGCATTTTGTGCAGTTGCGTCAACGCCTGCGGCTGCTGATCCAGGCGCCGCAACCCAACCCCGACGCCAAAGGTTTGCATCGTCTGGCAGAACTTGAGAACTTCTTCGGGATAGGCGATCAAGCCGTGCGCATCCAGCTCAAGGCAGAGTTTGGATACATGGTCTTCCCATTCCCGATCCTGCAATTGCTCGGTCAGGCGCAGCAGGAATTCGGGCTGAGTCAATGACGGCAAAGAGACGCGCAGCACCAGTTCAGACTCAGGCTGACGCTGCAGCCAGGCCAGCCCCAGGGCCACCGCACGCAAATCAAAGTCGGCCGAGAGCCCCAGCCTCACGGCGACTGGCAGGAACAGCGCGCCACCCAGCATTTCACCAGAGACGGCTCGCAGGTTCAACGAGGCCTCAAACCGCTTTTGCACACCTGTCGCACCATTGAGGAGCATGGGCTGCACGGAAAGCGACAACACACCGGGCGTTTCCAGAGAGGAAATCAGCATCTGGCGCCAAAGTGTCTCCCCCGCCATATTGGAGACAACTTCGTCATCTCCATAGGCCACATATTCCACCTCGGCCTGCCCCGAGCTTTCGGCGCGCATCAGCCCGTAGTCCAGGCGCGAAAGCACGCCTGTTACAGAACTTGAAGGGGAATAGTCTGTCAGGGCGAAGCTCCAGCGGCACCAGTGGCCTCCGGTCAGCGTCACCCGCATGGACAGAAGAACCTGCTGAATCTGCTGCACCAGAGTCATTGCCTGAGGCCCGGCGAGTGCGGGCATGAGCACCACGAAGTCCGAGCCATTGAGGCGCGCCAGTTGCGCCGCCTTGCTGCCGGATTGCGCCTGCAGCACCTCATTGACATGCTGCCCCACCGAGGTCAGCCAGCCATCTGCACTCGCGCGCGACATCTGGGCATTCAATGCCAGCAAGTCACGCTGGCGAAACAGCATGACAAAGCCATGTGCAGCCGCACCATCGCTGCCGGTCAGCGCACGGCGCAGTTCGTTGACGAAGTATTTGCGATTGGGCAACTGGGTCACCGGATCACGATTGACTTCAAGCTCCAGCGACTCAATCCGCGCAATCTGCTCCAGCGACGTGGCCTGTACACGCTCACGTGTGTCTGCAATCGCACTCAGAACCGGCAGCAGTTCCGCCACCATGGCACGATTGCCCAGTACATGGGGCGTGCCAACATCTGCAAGGTCTGTATGGTGACCAATGGCCTGCACCTGCGCGGAAATTTCTTGCTGCAGCAATTTTCTGAACCATTTGATGAGCAGCACCACAAAAAGCGCCCATGCCAGGCCGGCGGCCATGACCAGCGCGGCCATTCGCACGCTGCTGCCCCATAGCGCCTGGCGGGCATAAGCGTCATCGACTTCCAGCGTCAACTGCCCTACCTGCTTCCAGCCGTCACTGATAAAGCGCTGCGCGCTGGGCGCATTCAAGGGCAGCAGGTCGCTGAACCATTGCGGCGCAGCATCACTGCCTGGTCGGACACTTGCCCTTCCATTGACTGCAATGCGATCCTGAGCGCGGCGCTCGAACAAGGTCTGACCTTGTGGCGATGTGAGGCGAATCAGCTTGAACTGGCCACCATCAAACAAGGCCATCATCAAAAGCTCTTGCGTCACCGCATCCTGGTTGGCAGGCTGGGAAAGTGACAGCGCAAGCGAAGACGCCGCATTCTCACTCTCTGACTGCAACTGACCATCAAGGTATTGGCGCGCGGCACCAATGCTGAAAGCCAGGGTGCCCGCCAGAATCGCCAAAATGGCAACTGTCACGCTCAACAAAAGCTGCTTCAGCAAAGACATTGCACCACCCCACTCAAACCATGCAATACGCGATTCATGGCAAAAATCCTTCCTGTTTCATACGCGCCAGCAAGTCCCGCCAACGCGTGATGCGATCTACCGACGCAGGCTGAGCTCCGGCCACATAAACACCTTGCGCATTGAAGCTGAACACGGGTGTCAGGTCCTTACGCTGGCTGGACGGCATGATGTTGTCCAGCATGCTGTCCAGCACCAGAGGCTCGGCCACTGGGGTCTCGTAATAGCCCAGCACCATATGGGCAATGCTCAGATTGCTGCCAGCGCCGCCCATGCGCGCTCGCACATAGATCAGCCGCAGCCTATCGCCCGGCACCCCCAGCCGCAGCAACGAAAAATACTTGCCGATCACATAGTCCTCGCAGTCCCCTGCTCCTTTGCCCAAGGTCTCCAGCGGCGTGGCCCAGTAATCAGGCTGCGACCAAAGCATGCTGTCCTCCGTCTGTACCACAGCACGGTTCCAGAACTCATTGATCGAGGACAACTGCTGCTGAAGCGGCTTGTTCTTTTGCCCATCCAGCATGGCCAGCCAGGCGTTCAAGGCCTTTGCACCCGGCGCACCATAGCGTGACTGCATGCTGGCATGCATGCGACTGGCATCAAAGTCCAATGCCAGCGCATTCAGGCCCGGCCGCAAAGCCGAGGCCGTCAGCACAGCCAGCCCGCCCCAAAGCACAGCTCTACGCGACAGACGCGGCCGTTGCCCCTCATGGACGGGGAAAGACAGATGGGGCTGAGAACTCAAGTGAGTGACAGATCAAAGAAAGCGTCAGAGAAATAAGGCTCTGGCGCTTACTGGTATTACGGGAACAGCTATGTTTTTTGAAGACTGATGCCGCCTGGCACCAAGACTCAAAGCATAACTGTAACCATTTGCACAATTCACGTGAACTGCACTGCCTCATCAGGGGCAGGACTGAGTCCTCCCCCTGATGATTAAAGGCGCCTTAGCTTTGATCGATCTTGAGCTTTCCGTCAGTGATCATTTTCTGGATCATCGCGTTTTGATCATTCCCTGCCCCCAGTAAATCAACCCCTTCGAGCACGATCTTCTGGTTGAAGCCACTACCATCCGCCGCCAACCCACCGGTTGACGAAACCTTGATAACAGTGTCCACCACACCATTGGATTCCGTTTGGGTCTCCAAGTGCAGGAATTTGCTCAGGTCGCCACTTTTCTCTTCGCCCTGCAGCAGATCATTGAGCACCAGCACATCATTTCCGGCCTTACCGAAATTACGGACCACATCCGCTCCCGGAATCTGGCTTGAGCCATGATCGCTGCTGGTCCAGATAAACCAGTCATCCTGCTCAGTACCCAGCAACGTGTCACCAGCAGGTGTGCCATAGACCTCATGCACCGTATCTGCGGTTGCACTTCCTGTAGTCACCGTCGGACCCGAGGCATTAAGAGTCACCGTCAGTTGTGCCTCCGCGTGACTGCCGTCCGCTGCAAGAATCTTGTAGGTGAATACATCCTGCTGTGATTGATAGATGACACCCGCGGAAGGGGTCGACGGCGTATAGACATAGTCACCATTGCTGCTGATATGCAAGCTGCCGTAGTCACCCTGAATGTCGATACCAGCACTGGTAGCGACCTTCCAACTCATCCCGTGATCCACAGACACCGACAGGCTGTTACCGCTTCCCGCATGGTCATTGGTCAGGATATTACCTGTGGCCGTGCCAGGCGTCCAAGCCACAGAGTCTGCTGCGGACACCGTGAAATTATCGAGCGTCACAGCCAGTGTCTTGCTATCTTTCGAATCGCTATCGTACGACTCGTCGTTTGCGCTGATGTGTATTCGGTAGTTTGTATTCGCATCCAATGCTTCGGTCGTAAACGTTCTCATCGCAGTGATGGAATGCGTCTCCGCAACGGACCAGCTTCCATTGGCATTTTGCTTGTAAAGCGTCCAGGTGATGACGTCACTGGATGAGTAGTTCGCCAGCTTGGTCACATCAAAAGACAGAACATTACCGGCTTTGTTACCCGTTAGGTAAACAGGAGTCAGCAATTGTGCGTCTATATCACTGCTTGAACTTGTATCTTTCAATACCAGCGCCGATGAGCTTCTCGTTACGTCATAACTTGTGGACTTTCCGGACTTTGTGGAAGTGGATACCCAGCCAGCCTGATTTAGCGCCGAATTCAGATCAAAACCCTTTGGGCTATTCCCATTCGTTGCGGGCGTGGAAAACGCCCAAGTCTCCGAAGTCGTGAAATTGGCGGCCAGGGGTTTGGTTTCCCCCTTCACCGTCTCGGCACTCAGACTTGCGGTCGCTGCATCATTGGTGGCCAACACAGAACCTGTGGATGCGGATGCGGAGTTTGTGTCCGCTCCATCCACCACTGTACCGGTCACTGTAATGCCGGCAGAAGTCACATTGTCAGGCACCGTCATGCTCAGACCAGTGATGGTCACTGCCTTGGTAACACTATCTATTTGGACCACATAGCTGCCATTGCTCACCAAAGGCAGTTCCCAGTGCGTTGCATCACGCTGCGTACCTGCGGACAGCGTCACCCCCTCGGCAACTTCCACAGTGATACTCTTGACGGATTCCGAATAGTCAATATCCGTTGGAGCAACAGTGATCGTGACAGGATAGGTGATCGCCGTCGTGTAGGTCACCTGGTGAATCAGATAATCGTCGCCAGCCCGTGCAGCATCGAACACAATCTTGCTGATGGTGCTTCCAACAGGAACACTGAGCGAAAATGCCGTCTCTACGGTGTCACCGCCACCCTTCACGAAACCGTATAAGCCACTCACCTTATTTACCGAACCATCAGCATTGAATCCAAGAACCACTGCGTTTCCAGCTTCATCAAACATCTGATAACGCGCCCACTCTGTCGAAGCCAGCCATGCAAACTGCACAGAAATTGTGGTGACCGGGGTATTAAAAGCAATCGTCAACGACTCGCTCTTGCTCCCGTTGCCCGCAATCTCTCCGGTATCGGCAGCCGTATTGCCAGTCACAACACCCGTCACTCCAAAACCATCGTGAAGGCTGCCCTTAAAGGTGCTGATATCAGCGGCATTCCCATTCATATCCTTAGCGGTAACTGTGTATCCGGAGTTCTTGCTCAAGACCGTTGTTGCATCAATCGATGTGGTCACAGGAATTGAGCCAGCCCCAAGAACTACGCTCACGACGGGAATATCGGCAACCGGTGTGACTTTGATATCCAGCGTGCTGGATGTTCCGCTGTTGCTCGTATAGGTGATGGTTGGAACAGATCCGCTCCAGTCTTTGGTCGGAGTGAAAGTGTACTCACCGTTAACCTCCAGCTTAATACTACCTATCACCTTGCCGGAGGTATCGCTCACATTGACTGCCCCACTGCCTGCTACGTAAGAGTGACCGTTCACAGAAAAGCTCGTCACCAGCATGACTCCTGCCTTATAGCCCTCATCATTGCTTAGAACATTGCCGGATACCGATGTGTCCTCCCGTGTTGTTTCTTCGTCTGGCTTGGCGTCGTTGGTACCCTTGATCGAGAAGCTGACAATGTTGCCCTGAGTATCGCCATCCTTGTCCGTCAGGCTGTAGTCGACCTTCACGGTGATGGTTTCACCATCCTTGAGCGCCTGAGTGGCTGACTTGCTGTTGTCCAGGGTAAAGCTCCAGCTGCCGTCGGCATTGGACTTGAAGACGCCGTAGTCGCTGAGGGTGACGCTTTGGCCGCCCAAGGTGGCTGTGACCGTGCCCCAGGTTATGGCGCCCTGGCTAGCTGCACCGTCTGCACCGAAGCTGTTCCCATTGTCGATGGCCACATTGCCACTAAGAGTCTCGACAGCACCATCTTCTGTCAGAGATCCCTTATTAATCGGGGTTGCAGTGGGCATGTCGTCCACGATGCTGACCTTCACTTGCAGCGTCAGGTCGTTGCCCTGGGCATCCTTGACCTGCACGGTGACGGTGTCCGCTGCAGCAGCAGTGCCTGCTCCCTGGCCGTCGCTGTGGCCATAGGCCTTGTCCAGCACGTAGCTCCATTGGCCATCCACCAGCTTGACTTCGCCGTAGCTGCCCTTGCCGCCACCGGTGATGGTGTAGCCCGCAGGGGCGCTGACGCTGGCTTGTTCGCTGTGGTCGACTGGGTTGTTCAGTCCCTTTTCATTCACGGTGACGGTAACGGGCTCACCAGGGTTGGCGGCCGCTGTGATGCTCACGCTCAAGGTCGCATCGACCTTGTCGCCGTCGGCGTCGATGATCTCGAACGTGAAGTTTTCGCTCTTGCCACCCGTGTTGGCATGGGCCTGGTAGCTGTAGCTGCCGTCGGCGTTGACGCTCAGTGTGCCGTAGGTGCCGGTGATGACCGTGGACTGGCCCGCTGTGGGCACGTTAAACGTCTTGCCGTTGACGGTGAAGGTTTGAACGCCATCGGCACCAAACGCATACGACAAGCTGCCTGCTGCTGCGCCTGCGCTGTTGCCCGAGGTGGCGCTGATGGGTTGGCCCACGCTGATGCTGGGCATGTCGTCGACGATGCTGACCTTCACTTGCAGCGTCAGGTCGTTGCCCTGGGCATCCTTGACCTGCACGGTGACGGTGTCCGCTGCAGCAGCAGTGCCTGCTCCCTGGCCATCGCTGTGGCCATAGGCCTTGTCCAGCACGTAGCTCCATTGGCCATCCACCAGCTTGACTTCGCCGTAGCTGCCCTTGCCGCCACCGGTGATGGTGTAGCCCGCAGGGGCGCTGACGCTGGCTTGTTCGCTGTGGTCGACTGGGTTGTTCAGTCCCTTTTCATTCACGGTGACGGTAACGGGCTCACCAGGGTTGGCGGCCGCTGTGATGCTCACGCTCAAGGTCGCATCGACCTTGTCGCCGTCGGCGTCGATGATCTCGAACGTGAAGTTTTCGCTCTTGCCACCCGTGTTGGCATGGGCCTGGTAGCTGTAGCTGCCGTCGGCGTTGACGCTCAGTGTGCCGTAGGTGCCGGTGATGACCGTGGACTGGCCCGCTGTGGGCACGTTAAACGTCTTGCCGTTGACGGTGAAGGTTTGAACGCCATCGGCACCAAACGCATACGACAAGCTGCCTGCTGCTGCGCCTGCGCTGTTGCCCGAGGTGGCGCTGATGGGTTGGCCCACGCTGATGCTGGGCATGTCGTCGACGATGCTGACCTTCACTTGCAGCGTCAGGTCGTTGCCCTGGGCATCCTTGACCTGCACGGTGACGGTGTCCGCTGCAGCAGCAGTGCCTGCTCCCTGGCCGTCGCTGTGGCCATAGGCCTTGTCCAGCACGTAGCTCCATTGGCCATCCACCAGCTTGACTTCGCCGTAGCTGCCCTTGCCGCCACCGGTGATGGTGTAGCCCGCAGGGGCGCTGACGCTGGCTTGTTCGCTGTGGTCGACTGGGTTGTTCAGTCCCTTTTCATTCACGGTGACGGTAACGGGCTCACCAGGGTTGGCGGCCGCTGTGATGCTCACGCTCAAGGTCGCATCGACCTTGTCGCCGTCGGCGTCGATGATCTCGAACGTGAAGTTTTCGCTCTTGCCACCCGTGTTGGCATGGGCCTGGTAGCTGTAGCTGCCGTCGGCGTTGACGCTCAGTGTGCCGTAGGTGCCGGTGATGACCGTGGACTGGCCCGCTGTGGGCACGTTAAACGTCTTGCCGTTGACGGTGAAGGTTTGAACGCCATCGGCACCAAACGCATACGACAAGCTGCCTGCTGCTGCGCCTGCGCTGTTGCCCGAGGTGGCGCTGATGGGTTGGCCCACGCTGATGCTGGGCATGTCGTCGACGATGCTGACCTTCACTTGCAGCGTCAGGTCGTTGCCCTGGGCATCCTTGACCTGCACGGTGACGGTGTCCGCTGCAGCAGCAGTGCCTGCTCCCTGGCCGTCGCTGTGGCCATAGGCCTTGTCCAGCACGTAGCTCCATTGGCCATCCACCAGCTTGACTTCGCCGTAGCTGCCCTTGCCGCCACCGGTGATGGTGTAGCCCGCAGGGGCGCTGACGCTGGCTTGTTCGCTGTGGTCGACTGGGTTGTTCAGTCCCTTTTCATTCACGGTGACGGTAACGGGCTCACCAGGGTTGGCGGCCGCTGTGATGCTCACGCTCAAGGTCGCATCGACCTTGTCGCCGTCAGCGTCGATGATCTCGAACGTGAAGTTTTCGCTCTTGCCACCCGTGTTGGCATGGGCCTGGTAGCTGTAGCTGCCGTCGGCGTTGACGCTCAGTGTGCCGTAGGTGCCGGTGATGACCGTGGACTGGCCCGCTGTGGGCACGTTAAACGTCTTGCCGTTGACGGTGAAGGTTTGAACGCCATCGGCACCAAACGCATACGACAAGCTGCCTGCTGCTGCGCCTGCGCTGTTGCCCGAGGTGGCGCTGATGGGTTGGCCCACGCTGATGCTGGGCATGTCGTCGACGATGCTGACCTTCACTTGCAGCGTCAGGTCGTTGCCCTGGGCATCCTTGACCTGCACGGTGACGGTGTCCGCTGCAGCAGCAGTGCCTGCTCCCTGGCCATCGCTGTGGCCATAGGCCTTGTCCAGCACGTAGCTCCATTGGCCATCCACCAGCTTGACTTCGCCGTAGCTGCCCTTGCCGCCACCGGTGATGGTGTAGCCCGCAGGGGCGCTGACGCTGGCTTGTTCGCTGTGGTCGACTGGGTTGTTCAGTCCCTTTTCATTCACGGTGACGGTAACGGGCTCACCAGGGTTGGCGGCCGCTGTGATGCTCACGCTCAAGGTCGCATCGACCTTGTCGCCGTCGGCGTCGATGATCTCGAACGTGAAGTTTTCGCTCTTGCCACCCGTGTTGGCATGGGCCTGGTAGCTGTAGCTGCCGTCGGCGTTGACGCTCAGTGTGCCGTAGGTGCCGGTGATGACCGTGGACTGGCCCGCTGTGGGCACGTTAAACGTCTTGCCGTTGACGGTGAAGGTTTGAACGCCATCGGCACCAAACGCATACGACAAGCTGCCTGCTGCTGCGCCTGCGCTGTTGCCCGAGGTGGCGCTGATGGGTTGGCCCACGCTGATGCTGGGCATGTCGTCGACGATGCTGACCTTCACTTGCAGCGTCAGGTCGTTGCCCTGGGCATCCTTGACCTGCACGGTGACGGTGTCCGCTGCAGCAGCAGTGCCTGCTCCCTGGCCATCGCTGTGGCCATAGGCCTTGTCCAGCACGTAGCTCCATTGGCCATCCACCAGCTTGACTTCGCCGTAGCTGCCCTTGCCGCCACCGGTGATGGTGTAGCCCGCAGGGGCGCTGACGCTGGCTTGTTCGCTGTGGTCGACTGGGTTGTTCAGTCCCTTTTCATTCACGGTGACGGTAACGGGCTCACCAGGGTTGGCGGCCGCTGTGATGCTCACGCTCAAGGTCGCATCGACCTTGTCGCCGTCGGCGTCGATGATCTCGAACGTGAAGTTTTCGCTCTTGCCACCCGTGTTGGCATGGGCCTGGTAGCTGTAGCTGCCGTCGGCGTTGACGCTCAGTGTGCCGTAGGTGCCGGTGATGACCGTGGACTGGCCCGCTGTGGGCACGTTAAACGTCTTGCCGTTGACGGTGAAGGTTTGAACGCCATCGGCACCAAACGCATACGACAAGCTGCCTGCTGCTGCGCCTGCGCTGTTGCCCGAGGTGGCGCTGATGGGTTGGCCCACGCTGATGCTGGGCATGTCGTCGACGATGCTGACCTTCACTTGCAGCGTCAGGTCGTTGCCCTGGGCATCCTTGACCTGCACGGTGACGGTGTCCGCTGCAGCAGCAGTGCCTGCTCCCTGGCCGTCGCTGTGGCCATAGGCCTTGTCCAGCACGTAGCTCCATTGGCCATCCACCAGCTTGACTTCGCCGTAGCTGCCCTTGCCGCCACCGGTGATGGTGTAGCCCGCAGGGGCGCTGACGCTGGCTTGTTCGCTGTGGTCGACTGGGTTGTTCAGTCCCTTTTCATTCACGGTGACGGTAACGGGCTCACCAGGGTTGGCGGCCGCTGTGATGCTCACGCTCAAGGTCGCATCGACCTTGTCGCCGTCGGCGTCGATGATCTCGAACGTGAAGTTTTCGCTCTTGCCACCCGTGTTGGCATGGGCCTGGTAGCTGTAGCTGCCGTCGGCGTTGACGCTCAGTGTGCCGTAGGTGCCGGTGATGACCGTGGACTGGCCCGCTGTGGGCACGTTAAACGTCTTGCCGTTGACGGTGAAGGTTTGAACGCCATCGGCACCAAACGCATACGACAAGCTGCCTGCTGCTGCGCCTGCGCTGTTGCCCGAGGTGGCGCTGATGGGTTGGCCCACGCTGATGCTGGGCATGTCGTCGACGATGCTGACCTTCACTTGCAGCGTCAGGTCGTTGCCCTGGGCATCCTTGACCTGCACGGTGACGGTGTCCGCTGCAGCAGCAGTGCCTGCTCCCTGGCCATCGCTGTGGCCATAGGCCTTGTCCAGCACGTAGCTCCATTGGCCATCCACCAGCTTGACTTCGCCGTAGCTGCCCTTGCCGCCACCGGTGATGGTGTAGCCCGCAGGGGCGCTGACGCTGGCTTGTTCGCTGTGGTCGACTGGGTTGTTCAGTCCCTTTTCATTCACGGTGACGGTAACGGGCTCACCAGGGTTGGCGGCCGCTGTGATGCTCACGCTCAAGGTCGCATCGACCTTGTCGCCGTCGGCGTCGATGATCTCGAACGTGAAGTTTTCGCTCTTGCCACCCGTGTTGGCATGGGCCTGGTAGCTGTAGCTGCCGTCGGCGTTGACGCTCAGTGTGCCGTAGGTGCCGGTGATGACCGTGGACTGGCCCGCTGTGGGCACGTTAAACGTCTTGCCGTTGACGGTGAAGGTTTGAACGCCATCGGCACCAAACGCATACGACAAGCTGCCTGCTGCTGCGCCTGCGCTGTTGCCCGAGGTGGCGCTGATGGGTTGGCCCACGCTGATGCTGGGCATGTCGTCGACGATGCTGACCTTCACTTGCAGCGTCAGGTCGTTGCCCTGGGCATCCTTGACCTGCACGGTGACGGTGTCCGCTGCAGCAGCAGTGCCTGCTCCCTGGCCATCGCTGTGGCCATAGGCCTTGTCCAGCACGTAGCTCCATTGGCCATCCACCAGCTTGACTTCGCCGTAGCTGCCCTTGCCGCCACCGGTGATGGTGTAGCCCGCAGGGGCGCTGACGCTGGCTTGTTCGCTGTGGTCGACTGGGTTGTTCAGTCCCTTTTCATTCACGGTGACGGTAACGGGCTCACCAGGGTTGGCGGCCGCTGTGATGCTCACGCTCAAGGTCGCATCGACCTTGTCGCCGTCGGCGTCGATGATCTCGAACGTGAAGTTTTCGCTCTTGCCACCCGTGTTGGCATGGGCCTGGTAGCTGTAGCTGCCGTCGGCGTTGACGCTCAGTGTGCCGTAGGTGCCGGTGATGACCGTGGACTGGCCCGCTGTGGGCACGTTAAACGTCTTGCCGTTGACGGTGAAGGTTTGAACGCCATCGGCACCAAACGCATACGACAAGCTGCCTGCTGCTGCGCCTGCGCTGTTGCCCGAGGTGGCGCTGATGGGTTGGCCCACGCTGATGCTGGGCATGTCGTCGACGATGCTGACCTTCACTTGCAGCGTCAGGTCGTTGCCCTGGGCATCCTTGACCTGCACGGTGACGGTGTCCGCTGCAGCAGCAGTGCCTGCTCCCTGGCCGTCGCTGTGGCCATAGGCCTTGTCCAGCACGTAGCTCCATTGGCCATCCACCAGCTTGACTTCGCCGTAGCTGCCCTTGCCGCCACCGGTGATGGTGTAGCCCGCAGGGGCGCTGACGCTGGCTTGTTCGCTGTGGTCGACTGGGTTGTTCAGTCCCTTTTCATTCACGGTGACGGTAACGGGCTCACCAGGGTTGGCGGCCGCTGTGATGCTCACGCTCAAGGTCGCATCGACCTTGTCGCCGTCGGCGTCGATGATCTCGAACGTGAAGTTTTCGCTCTTGCCACCCGTGTTGGCATGGGCCTGGTAGCTGTAGCTGCCGTCGGCGTTGACGCTCAGTGTGCCGTAGGTGCCGGTGATGACCGTGGACTGGCCCGCTGTGGGCACGTTAAACGTCTTGCCGTTGACGGTGAAGGTTTGAACGCCATCGGCACCAAACGCATACGACAAGCTGCCTGCTGCTGCGCCTGCGCTGTTGCCCGAGGTGGCGCTGATGGGTTGGCCCACGCTGATGCTGGGCATGTCGTCGACGATGCTGACCTTCACTTGCAGCGTCAGGTCGTTGCCCTGGGCATCCTTGACCTGCACGGTGACGGTGTCCGCTGCAGCAGCAGTGCCTGCTCCCTGGCCATCGCTGTGGCCATAGGCCTTGTCCAGCACGTAGCTCCATTGGCCATCCACCAGCTTGACTTCGCCGTAGCTGCCCTTGCCGCCACCGGTGATGGTGTAGCCCGCAGGGGCGCTGACGCTGGCTTGTTCGCTGTGGTCGACTGGGTTGTTCAGTCCCTTTTCATTCACGGTGACGGTAACGGGCTCACCAGGGTTGGCGGCCGCTGTGATGCTCACGCTCAAGGTCGCATCGACCTTGTCGCCGTCGGCGTCGATGATCTCGAACGTGAAGTTTTCGCTCTTGCCACCCGTGTTGGCATGGGCCTGGTAGCTGTAGCTGCCGTCGGCGTTGACGCTCAGTGTGCCGTAGGTGCCGGTGATGACCGTGGACTGGCCCGCTGTGGGCACGTTAAACGTCTTGCCGTTGACGGTGAAGGTTTGAACGCCATCGGCACCAAACGCATACGACAAGCTGCCTGCTGCTGCGCCTGCGCTGTTGCCCGAGGTGGCGCTGATGGGTTGGCCCACGCTGATGCTGGGCATGTCGTCGACGATGCTGACCTTCACTTGCAGCGTCAGGTCGTTGCCCTGGGCATCCTTGACCTGCACGGTGACGGTGTCCGCTGCAGCAGCAGTGCCTGCTCCCTGGCCGTCGCTGTGGCCATAGGCCTTGTCCAGCACGTAGCTCCATTGGCCATCCACCAGCTTGACTTCGCCGTAGCTGCCCTTGCCGCCACCGGTGATGGTGTAGCCCGCAGGGGCGCTGACGCTGGCTTGTTCGCTGTGGTCGACTGGGTTGTTCAGTCCCTTTTCATTCACGGTGACGGTAACGGGCTCACCAGGGTTGGCGGCCGCTGTGATGCTCACGCTCAAGGTCGCATCGACCTTGTCGCCGTCGGCGTCGATGATCTCGAACGTGAAGTTTTCGCTCTTGCCACCCGTGTTGGCATGGGCCTGGTAGCTGTAGCTGCCGTCGGCGTTGACGCTCAGTGTGCCGTAGGTGCCGGTGATGACCGTGGACTGGCCCGCTGTGGGCACGTTAAACGTCTTGCCGTTGACGGTGAAGGTTTGAACGCCATCGGCACCAAACGCATACGACAAGCTGCCTGCTGCTGCGCCTGCGCTGTTGCCCGAGGTGGCGCTGATGGGTTGGCCCACGCTGATGCTGGGCATGTCGTCGACGATGCTGACCTTCACTTGCAGCGTCAGGTCGTTGCCCTGGGCATCCTTGACCTGCACGGTGACGGTGTCCGCTGCAGCAGCAGTGCCTGCTCCCTGGCCATCGCTGTGGCCATAGGCCTTGTCCAGCACGTAGCTCCATTGGCCATCCACCAGCTTGACTTCGCCGTAGCTGCCCTTGCCGCCACCGGTGATGGTGTAGCCCGCAGGGGCGCTGACGCTGGCTTGTTCGCTGTGGTCGACTGGGTTGTTCAGTCCCTTTTCATTCACGGTGACGGTAACGGGCTCACCAGGGTTGGCGGCCGCTGTGATGCTCACGCTCAAGGTCGCATCGACCTTGTCGCCGTCGGCGTCGATGATCTCGAACGTGAAGTTTTCGCTCTTGCCACCCGTGTTGGCATGGGCCTGGTAGCTGTAGCTGCCGTCGGCGTTGACGCTCAGTGTGCCGTAGGTGCCGGTGATGACCGTGGACTGGCCCGCTGTGGGCACGTTAAACGTCTTGCCGTTGACGGTGAAGGTTTGAACGCCATCGGCACCAAACGCATACGACAAGCTGCCTGCTGCTGCGCCTGCGCTGTTGCCCGAGGTGGCGCTGATGGGTTGGCCCACGCTGATGCTGGGCATGTCGTCGACGATGCTGACCTTCACTTGCAGCGTCAGGTCGTTGCCCTGGGCATCCTTGACCTGCACGGTGACGGTGTCCGCTGCAGCAGCAGTGCCTGCTCCCTGGCCATCGCTGTGGCCATAGGCCTTGTCCAGCACGTAGCTCCATTGGCCATCCACCAGCTTGACTTCGCCGTAGCTGCCCTTGCCGCCACCGGTGATGGTGTAGCCCGCAGGGGCGCTGACGCTGGCTTGTTCGCTGTGGTCGACTGGGTTGTTCAGTCCCTTTTCATTCACGGTGACGGTAACGGGCTCACCAGGGTTGGCGGCCGCTGTGATGCTCACGCTCAAGGTCGCATCGACCTTGTCGCCGTCGGCGTCGATGATCTCGAACGTGAAGTTTTCGCTCTTGCCACCCGTGTTGGCATGGGCCTGGTAGCTGTAGCTGCCGTCGGCGTTGACGCTCAGTGTGCCGTAGGTGCCGGTGATGACCGTGGACTGGCCCGCTGTGGGCACGTTAAACGTCTTGCCGTTGACGGTGAAGGTTTGAACGCCATCGGCACCAAACGCATACGACAAGCTGCCTGCTGCTGCGCCTGCGCTGTTGCCCGAGGTGGCGCTGATGGGTTGGCCCACGCTGATGCTGGGCATGTCGTCGACGATGCTGACCTTCACTTGCAGCGTCAGGTCGTTGCCCTGGGCATCCTTGACCTGCACGGTGACGGTGTCCGCTGCAGCAGCAGTGCCTGCTCCCTGGCCGTCGCTGTGGCCATAGGCCTTGTCCAGCACGTAGCTCCATTGGCCATCCACCAGCTTGACTTCGCCGTAGCTGCCCTTGCCGCCACCGGTGATGGTGTAGCCCGCAGGGGCGCTGACGCTGGCTTGTTCGCTGTGGTCGACTGGGTTGTTCAGTCCCTTTTCATTCACGGTGACGGTAACGGGCTCACCAGGGTTGGCGGCCGCTGTGATGCTCACGCTCAAGGTCGCATCGACCTTGTCGCCGTCGGCGTCGATGATCTCGAACGTGAAGTTTTCGCTCTTGCCACCCGTGTTGGCATGGGCCTGGTAGCTGTAGCTGCCGTCGGCGTTGACGCTCAGTGTGCCGTAGGTGCCGGTGATGACCGTGGACTGGCCCGCTGTGGGCACGTTAAACGTCTTGCCGTTGACGGTGAAGGTTTGAACGCCATCGGCACCAAACGCATACGACAAGCTGCCTGCTGCTGCGCCTGCGCTGTTGCCCGAGGTGGCGCTGATGGGTTGGCCCACGCTGATGCTGGGCATGTCGTCGACGATGCTGACCTTCACTTGCAGCGTCAGGTCGTTGCCCTGGGCATCCTTGACCTGCACGGTGACGGTGTCCGCTGCAGCAGCAGTGCCTGCTCCCTGGCCATCGCTGTGGCCATAGGCCTTGTCCAGCACGTAGCTCCATTGGCCATCCACCAGCTTGACTTCGCCGTAGCTGCCCTTGCCGCCACCGGTGATGGTGTAGCCCGCAGGGGCGCTGACGCTGGCTTGTTCGCTGTGGTCGACTGGGTTGTTCAGTCCCTTTTCATTCACGGTGACGGTAACGGGCTCACCAGGGTTGGCGGCCGCTGTGATGCTCACGCTCAAGGTCGCATCGACCTTGTCGCCGTCGGCGTCGATGATCTCGAACGTGAAGTTTTCGCTCTTGCCACCCGTGTTGGCATGGGCCTGGTAGCTGTAGCTGCCGTCGGCGTTGACGCTCAGTGTGCCGTAGGTGCCGGTGATGACCGTGGACTGGCCCGCTGTGGGCACGTTAAACGTCTTGCCGTTGACGGTGAAGGTTTGAACGCCATCGGCACCAAACGCATACGACAAGCTGCCTGCTGCTGCGCCTGCGCTGTTGCCCGAGGTGGCGCTGATGGGTTGGCCCACGCTGATGCTGGGCATGTCGTCGACGATGGTGATGACGATGGCACCCTGGCCTGTGCTACCGCCCTGACCTGCAACGCTGACGTCGATGCTGTCTTGCAGGGTATTGTTGCCCTGACCATCGGCATGGGTCTGCGCTGCCTTGAGGGTGTACTCATAGGTGAGTGTGCCGCTCTTGCCGTCCGCCGCTGGGCTGTAGCCGGTGATCTTGAGGCTGCCTTCACCGGTGTCCACGCTGGCGAGTTTGCCGAGGTCGCCCGCTAGCTGGGCCAGGGTGTAGGTCTGGCCGCCGATGGTGACGCTGGCCACGCCGTCGGTGGCACTGACGGTGACCGAGCCGGTGGTGGTTTCTCGGTGATCGGCGGCCGAGTTCAGGGCCGCTTCGTAGACCTTGCCTGCGTCCTCTCCGACTCCTGCACCAGGGGTCACGCTGGCGGTGTCGTTGGCTCCCTGAATCGAGAAGCTGACGGTGCTGCCCACGGTGTCACCGTCCTTGTCCGTGAGGCTGTAGTCGACCTTCACGGTGATGGTTTCACCATCCTTGAGCGCCTGGGTGGCCGGCTTGCTGTTGTCCAGCGTAAAGCTCCAGCTGCCGTCGGCATTGGACTTGAAGACGCCGTAGTCGCTGAGGGTGACGCTTTGGCCGCCCAGGGTGGCTGTGACTGTGCCCCAGGTGATGGCGCCCTGGCTGGCTGCGCCGTCTGCACCGAAGCTGTTGCTGTTGCCTGTCGCTGGTGCCACGCTTCCGTTCAGCTCGCTGACCTGGCCGTCTTCGGTCAGTGTGCCGCCCGTGAAGCTTTGCGCCACGGGGACGTCGTCGACGATGGTGATGACGATGGCGCCCTGGCCTGTGCTGCCGCCCTGGCCCGCAACGCTGACGTCGATGCTGTCTTGCAGGGTGTTGTTGCCCTGACCATCCGCATGGGTCTGCGCTGTCTTTAGGGTGTATTCATAGGTGAGTGTGCCGCTCTTGCCGTCCGCCGCCGGGCTGTAGCCGGTGATCTTAAGGCTGCCTTCACCGGTGTCCACGCTGGCGAGTTTGCCGAGGTCGCCCGCCAACTGGGCCAGGGTGTAGGTCTGGCCGCCGATGGTGACGCTGGCCACGCCGTCGGTGGCACTGACGGTGACCGAGCCGGTGGTAGTTTCTCGGTGATCGGCGGCCGAGTTCAGGGCCGCTTCGTAGACCTTACCTGCGTCCTCTCCTGCTCCTGCACCAGGAGTCACGCTGGCGGTGTCAGCCGAGCCCGTCACAATCACCACCACGGTCTTGGTATCGGTGCCGCCGTGGCCGTCATCCACAGTTACTTCAAAGCGTTCTTCTCGCTGTTCGCCCTCACCAAGTGCTTGCACTTCGGGTTTGGAGTTATCAAGCGTATAAGTCCATTTGCCACTCTGATCGACTTCAAACTTGCCGTACTGCCCCTGACCATTGCCGGTACTCCACGTATGGGTGTCATTGACATCCACATCGGATTTGCTGAGCTGGCCTGTAGCGGTGCTCTGCCCATCTTCCGTGACAGCACCCAGGACTTCGCCTGTCATGACAGGTTTGTCATTCGTGCCATTGATAGTGACCACCACTGTGCTGCTAGATCCGTCTGCCGTGGTCACGGTGAACGTTTCGCTCAAAGACTCACCCACACCCAAAGACTGAACCTTCGGGTCTGCATTGCTAAGTACATACGTCCAATTGCCACTGGCGTCGATGCTGAATTTGCCATGCGCACCGCTCACATCAACCTGTGGGTTGAAGACCGCCTCACCCTTGTCCAGATCAGATACATCCAGCTTGCCGCCGGTGCTCAGAATTTCGTCTTCCTTGACTACTCCAGTGTCATCCCCCGGCTTGCGAGGAGTGATGACGGCCACATCGTTGGTACCTCCAATCGTGACCGTAATGACCTTGGTATCCGTGCCGCCATGCCCGTCATCCACCGTGACCGTGATGGTGTCCTGCAGGCTTTCGCCCTCCTTGAGGCCCTGGACATCGGAATTGCCGTTGTCCAGCACGTAGGTCCACTTGCCATTGTTGTCAACAACGAAGGAGCCAAAGCTGCCTTTGCCACCGTTATCGACAGACCAGGTATGCGTGTCCGATGTGTCCACATCCGAGACGGTCAGTTGCCCCTCTGCGGTCAGAACGGCGTCTTCCTTGACGCTGGCGGTCATATCACCCGCCATGGTGGGAATGTCATTGGTGCCGACCACAGTGATGGTCAGGGTGCTCGAAGAGCTGTTGCCCGCCGCATCCGTCACCGTATAGGTGTATGTTTCAGTCAGCGTCTCACCCACAGCCAGAGACTGCACAGATGGCAGTGCGTTATTCAGCACCTAGGTGTAGCTGCCATCGGTATGAAGCGTAACCACGCCGTACTGCCCCTGACCCGACCCCACCAGCACAGTGCTGTGCTGCGCTGCCACGCCCTGGCCCAGTTGGTCATTCACCAGCACATTGCCTTGCAAGCTGGTGACTTCGTCTTCAGTGACCCGGGCAGCATCGGCATGGGCCAGAGGGCGAGCATCCGAGACACTTTCTTCAGGCAGAGCAACGCCGCTCAGACGTTCCTGCAGCGGCGTTGGCATGGCTGTGCGTGGATATTCCAGCCCCATTGGCGCCACGGTTTCAATGATGCTGGTCAGGCGCACAAAGCTGCTGCCGCCTTCGCTGCCGCCGGTCAGGCCTGCAGCCGTGGGGTCGAGCTCATCAAATGGATCCTTGCCGGAATTGATCGCTGCGATGATCTGGTCAATTTCGGCGCTGGCTGGATTGGCCACCACCGCCTCTTCGGCTTGCGGTGGTTGCAGTAGATCCGCTGTCAGACTGACGTTCTGATTCTCGCCCACGATCAGCGGTGGCTGGCCATCGGCCTGCAACTGCACGCTGCTGCCAGAGGCAGTGACGATCTGTGCATCCGCAGGGATGCGCATGCCTTCATGGATGGCGCTCAGATTGCCATCAGTGCCACGAATCCAGGCCTGGCCGGTGAGCTTGGTAACGAGAACGGTTTGAGCTGCCATGGTGATCTGCCTCAATCAGATAAGAGTCCGAGGGCGTGCACGGACGACCCTCCATAATTTCTGATCAGATCGTAGGATTGAACCTACTTATTCACCATTGGCGCCAAAGCCAATGCGTGCTGCTGTTTACGCCCCATCTTTTGCGCAAGATCAAAAAGACAGAAGGCCCGCATTCACATGCGGGCCTTCTGTCATGCAGCATCAGTCGCTTCAAAATCAATAGCTATCAGCGCTTATCTGAAAAGGGCTACAGCCCTAAAACTTTCAGTTTCATGCCACCTGCTTGCGCCCTATTCCGTGCACTCGCAGAGTCAGCATGAGCCTGTCCTGCACCTGCAGCTTTTCAAAGATGGCGGAAAGGTGGGCGCGCACGGTGCGTTCGCTGATGGACATGCGTTCAGCAATTTCCACATTGCTATCACCCAGAGAAGCGTAGCGAGCCACCTCCTGCTCACGGGGAGACAGGGATTGCGCCCAGTCGGCTTCGGGCTCTGGCAGCCGCGCATCAACATCGCGCAGCAGACGCTGCAGCAGGCTGCGGCCCAGCCAGATATTGCCACTGACCATGCTTTGCAGCATGCGCTCCAGCACTTCCGGGGATGACTGGGCATGGGCGTATCCGCCAGCGCCCTTGGCCAGCAACTGTCGCCCTTCCTCATCACCCGGACGATTGCTGAGTACCAGCACCTGCAGCCCCTGCAACAGGTCCAGCCAGCGCGCATCGCCAGCGGCAGGCAACTGGGGCAGATTGGCATCAAGCACAACCAGGCTGCGGCCCTGCTGTCTCCAGCGCTGCAGGTCTGCCAGGCTCTGGCCGCGTGCCGGCATCCAGTGAGAACCTGCGATTTGCTGCCAGCCGTGCCACAGTGTGGCGTCCTGAGTCAACATCAATACAGGTAATGCATTCATACGGCTCCCTTCTTGTTGAGGACTGTTCATGGACTAACGCTCAATCAGCGCATTGGCCTTGGCTCGCAGAATCGGCTTGAGCAGGTACTGCATCAGCGTGCGCTTGCCGGTGAGGATGTGCACCTCGGCCTGCATGCCAGGGATGATGGGGCGTGAGTCGTCCCCCACATGCGCTTTTTCCGTGCGCACCTTCACCACGTAGAAGGAGTTCCCCTTTTCATCCGTCACGGTGTTGGCGCCAATCTGCTCCAGCTTGCCCTGCAGACCGCCATAGATGGCGAAGTCGTAGGCAGTGAACTTCACCTCGGCCTGCTGACCAAAATGCAGGAAGCCAATATCGCGCGGGTTGACCTGCACTTCCATCAGCAGGGTGTCATCCAGCGGAACAATGTCCAGAATGTCCTTGCCCGGCTGAACCACACCACCCACGGTATTGGCCATCAGCGTGTTGACGGTGCCGCGCACAGGCGAGCGAACCTCAGCCAGCTTGACACGGTCTTCCAGCGCCACCTTGCCCTGCTCCAGCGTGCCCAGCTTGGACTGGGTTTCCGACAACTCGGAGCGCGCCTGGTTACGCATATTCAGCTCAGACTCCTGAATCTTGCGCTCAGCCTCCTGAATGGCAGCCTGAATGCGCCCCATCTGGGCGCCTGCCGCTCTGGCTTCGCCGCAAAAACGGGCCACATCACGCTGCAAGCGCAGCAGATCCACCTCGGAGACCGCACCGCTCTTGAGCAGGGGCTTGGTCACCGCCAACTCCTCCGAGGTCAGGCTGCAGCTGGACGAAGCCTGGTCGCGGTTGGCCTGTGTCTCGCGCAGCTCTTGCTGGCGTTGGCGCAACTGGTCGCGGGCAATATTGACATTGGTACCCAGCTCCTGCGAGCGGGCCTCCCACATGCGGCGCTCCATCTCCACCACCTGCGGTGCTACGGACTGCACATCTTCAGGTGCCTTGAAAGGCTCACCCGAAGCCAGGGCCTGCAGACGTGCGGCCTTGGCC
Organism: Comamonas fluminis; assembly: GCF_019186805.1. Lineage (NCBI taxonomy): Bacteria > Pseudomonadati > Pseudomonadota > Betaproteobacteria > Burkholderiales > Comamonadaceae > Comamonas > Comamonas fluminis. The sequence continues at coordinate 2,820,921 of NZ_CP066783.1, forward strand.
TTGAGCGCCAGCAGCTCGGCCTTGTTTTCGCCCAGCGATGAGCTGTAGCGCGTGGGGTCTATGCGCAGCAGCACCTGGCCTTTTTCAACCTGCTCGCCGGGGTGCACCAGAATTTCCTTGACGATGCCGCCATCCAGACTCTGCACCACCTGCACCTGCCGGGAAGGCACCACCTTGCCCTGCCCACGCACCACTTCGTCGATATGCCCCAAAGCCGCCCAGAGCAGCAAGACCAGCACCGTCAGCAGCGACACCCAGATCAGCAGGCGCGAGCCACGCGCCGTTTGCTGACCTGCGGCCCACTGCGCATCGGCCTTGAGGTCGTCGGGCTGGTGGGTGCTCACAGGCTCGCTGCCCTCCAGCAGCCAGTGCTCCACTTTCTGCCAGCGTTCACGCAGCGCCATCATCAGCCGCGAGGGCTTTTTCTCATTCATTTTTGAGGACTCGCTCATGCCCTGCCTCCTGCGCCGCCAATGCGGCCTTGCTTGAGCGCCTCAATGACCTGATCCTTGGCTCCATCGGCCACGATCTTGCCGCCATCAATGACGATCAGCCTGTCCACCAGCGTCAGCAGCGCTGTGCGATGGGTGACCAGCACCATGGTCTTGCCCTGCGCTGCCTCCTGCAGGCGGCGCTTGAGCTGCGCCTCGCTCTGGTTGTCCAGATTGCTGCTGGGCTCATCCAGCAGCAGCATGGCGGGGTCATGAATCAACGCCCGCGCCACGGCGATGGACTGACGCTGGCCGCCAGAAAGCGACTCCCCACGCTCGCCCACCAGCATGTCGTAACCCTTGGGGTTTTGCGCCGCAAACTCATCCACCCCCGCAATGCGCGCTGCCCGCAGCATGTCTGCCTCAGTCGCGTGAGGAGCGCCCACCAGCAGGTTGTGCTTGAGGCTGCCGTAGAACAGCATGGGGTCCTGCGGCACATGGCCTATGGCACGGCGCAGGTCCACGGGATCGATCTGGCGAGCATCCATGCCATCGATCAACACCGCGCCTTCAGTGGGCTGGTACAGGCCCAGCACCAGCTTTTCCAGCGTCGTCTTGCCCGAACCAATGCGGCCAATAATGCCCACGCGCTCACCGGCACGAACAGAAAAGCTCACACCGGAAAGACTGTTTTGCGCGCTGCCCGGATAGCCAAAGCTGACGTTGCGAAATTCGATGGCGCCACGCAAATCGGGGCGGGCCACATATTCACGCCCGGCTTCATGCTCCACCGGCATCTTCATATAGTTGTCGATGGAGTTCAGCGAGGTGCGGGCATTGTGAAACTGCATCATCAGGCCCGCCACCTGCCCGAAAGGCGCCAGGCAGCGCCCCGCGATCATGGAAGCCGCGATGATGCCACCCATGGACAGCGCCTGCTCCTGCACCTGATACACGCCAATCACCACCACAGCCACCGTCACCAGTTGCTGCAGGGTCTGCACAAAATTGACGGTGCCAGAGGAGATGAACTTGATCTTGCCGCCCATATAGGCGATGTACTGGGTGGAGCTTTCCCACAGACGCTGCACGCCGCCCTGGGCATTGAGCGTTTTGACGGCTTCCAGATTGGTCAGCGACTCCACCAGCATGGCATTGCGCTGCGATGACGCCTGGAAGGTCTTGAGCGTCAGCGCCTCCATGCGCGCCTGCGCCCAGAAGGACACGAGCAGGATCGCACCAATCGCCACCACAGGAGCCAGCACCATCCAGGGCGATATCCAGGCGATAACCACCAAAAACAGGAGCACAAAGGGCAAGTCCACCAATGTGGTGAGACTGGCCGAGGCAATAAAGTCGCGCACCGATTCAAACGATCGCAGATTCGCGGCAAACGACCCCACTGACGCCGGACGGCTTTCCATGCGCAAGTCCAGCACACGCTCCATGATCTGCGCCGAAAGCTGCACATCCACACGCTTGCTGGCCGCATCCACCACATAGGCGCGCGCCGTGGTCAGCACAAAGTTGAAGATCAGCACCAGCGAGATGCCAATGGCCAGCACCCACAGCGTCTCCACCGCATTGTTGGGAACCACGCGGTCGTAGACATTCATGCTGAACAAGGGCATGGCCAGCGCGAACACGTTGATGAGCACCGCGGCCATCAGCGCATCTCGGTACAGACGCTTGTTCTCCAGCACCACGGCCCAGAACCAGTGGCTGCTGCGTGGCTGCACCTCTTTTTGCACCGCACGCTGCTCGAAGTGAAACTGCGGGCGCACAAAGCACATCAGGCCAGCATAGCTTTGCTGCAGGCTCTGGGCGTCCACTTCGACAGGGCTCTCGGACTCCGGATACTGAACGAGGAAGCGCCCCGCCTCCAGCGGCTTGAGCAGCAGGCAAGCCTGATTGCCGTTCAGAATCAGGATGGCTGGCAACAGCCCCTGGGGTACATCCACCAGATCGCGCCGCACAATGCGGGTGCTGAACTGGGCCCGCGCCGCAGCACGGGCCAGCAGCGATGGGGTGAGCCGCTGATCCACCAGTGGCAGGCCATTGCTCAGCGCCTGTGCGGTATAGGGCTTGCCATGCAGACGTGTCAGCTGCACCAGACAATCGAGCAGCGGATCCGCATGGGTGGCATGGGGCGGCAAATGCCAGCCGGCAGCTTGTGAAAAGCCGCCAGAGGATGCGGGAGGGGCAGAAGCAGAAGCAGAAGCGGCAGCAGAGCCAATAGAGCCAGCAGTGGCAGGTCCAGACTCTGACTTCTGACCCGGCGCGGCGTTACCCACCTTGCTTTCTACCGTTTCCTGCACGCTTGCAGCATCGCCCACGGGTGCCAGAGGCGGCGCGAATTCCGATTTAGACATCTTCGGGAATCAATCTATAAAAGCTCTTCGCTGTCATCAATCAGGTCCAGCGAGTTGCGCAGACGCTGACGCGCGCGCTTTCGCTGGCTGAGTTTTTCCAGTGCCTGGGGCGGCAAATCTGTCAGCCGCAATGTTCCGTTGGCTAACAGCGCATCAATCAGGTCTTCCAGAACGCGGATGAAGTCCGCATCCAGTGCGGACAACTCCTGTCTGGAAGACTGCTGCGACGACGGCGAATCGCTTTTATCCATCTCGTTTCAACTCTCTCAAAAAGGGGGAGACCTACTCCCCGCTCATCACTGACGGGCGGCGCTGACGGGTTGCGCGCTCTGGTCAGCCGCGACAGGGCTCAGATTTTGTGTATCCGGCACGGAAGACTGGCAGTTGCGCAGGAGATCGTCAGGCAGCTTCAGCGCCTGCTGCTCTTCTGGACGGCTGTCGTCATGCGGCTGCGCCAGCCCCAGAACCGGCAGAATCTGGCTTGACAAGGTCAGCCATTGGTATTCAGCCTTCTTGAGGTCGTACTGGCCATTGACCAGTGCGCGCTGTGCATCGAAGAGTTCGTTTTCGGTATTGAGCAAATCCAGCAACGAACGCTGACCAATCTTGAACTGCTGCTGGTAGGCCACCCGCACCTTGGAGGTGGACAGCACATGCTCACGCAGGAAAGGCATCTGCTGACGCAGGCGCGCCATATTGTTCCAGGTGATGGACAGCTCCTGCTGCAGATTGCGGCAGGTGTAGTCACGCACATCCTGCGCGGCATATCCCTGGGCAATGGTCTGGCGCAGGCGCGCCTCATCCGCACCGCCGCGATACAGGTTGTAGGTCAGCATCAGCTGAACGCGGGAGCTCTGCACATCCCAGTAGGCCGACGAGTTCTGGTCGCGGTCACGCCCTGTGGATGCCAGGAACTCCAGCTTGGGCATATGCGCACCCTTGGCTGCCTTCTGCCCTGCTTCAGCCGCCTGCAGCAGCGCCTGCTTTGACAGCAGCAGCGGGCTGGCCCGCAGAGAATCACCAAAGTCCTTGTTGGCGCCAGACAGTGGCAGCTTGGCCGTCACCTCGGGCGCCGGGTCCATCACCGCAGCAGGATATTCACCCACCACGCGGCGATAGCGCTGCATCACGTCATTGAGGTTGTTGCTCTCCGTCATCAGATTGGCCTGCGCCAGAGACAGACGACCGCTGGCCTGCTCCAGATCCACACCACGCCCCACGCCAGACTGCTGACGCTCACGCAACTGACCCAGCGTGACCTGGTGCGTGCCAAAGTTCTCACGCGCCAGCTTTTCCATTTCGCGGTAGCGCTGCACATCAAGGTAGGCACCCACCGCATCATTGGCCAGACTTTCCGTCGTGGAGCGCAGATCGTAGAACTTGGCCAGCTTTTCAAAGCCCAGCTGGCGGATGTTGCTGCTGGTGGTGAAACCATCAAAAATCAGCTGACGCAGCTGCAGATTCCAGCCGGGACGATTCCAGTCCTGGTTGGGCGAATCCTGAATGTGGCTGCGCCACTCACGCCCCACCCAGCCCTGAGCCGTAACCTGGGGGCGCCAGCCACCACGCGCCACGTTCTGGCCTTCCATGGAAGAGCTGAAATCCTGAAAGCGCGCCTGCACTTCCGGGTGGGTCATCAGCACTTTTTCAACAACCTGCTGCAAACCTGTGCCCTGGGCATTGGCCTGCTGTGCATTCAGCGTTGCCTGGGCCATTGCGGCGCCCGCAGAAGACACCAAGCCCAAAGACGCTACCACTTGTGCAATCTGGCTGAATTTCATTTCTTATCTCCCTCAATGGTTCGCTTCCACCTGGCAACACTCAACCCACCTGCCGTTCAGAACGCAAGATCTGCTGAGACCACAAAGTTGCTACTCGGATTAGAAGCCGTTGTTAATGACAAGCGCACGTCGCCACGACCGCAGATGCGGCGTACGTTGCTCGTTGAAGTCAAGGCAGGAATCCGGTGATTCCGTCAAACACAGCCGTGCTTGGTTTCATCGCTGGAGATGAGCAGCGAGCGGGACCATGAGTACGAGCACACCCAACCTCTGTTCATGCCTGAAAAAACATGAACCGGGTTGGCCACTCGAAATCGTCCGGCTGGCAGCTACAAGCAGGCTGGCTGTGAAACCCGTTGGCTAGACACAGCTCATTTGGAGATTTCCTTTCCACAGGGGCAAGGCGGAGCCTCTGGCTTCTGGCCAGTGTTCTTTACGCATAACCTTGCATGCAAAACACCAGGGGTGGAGAGATCTCCTACACAACCACCCAACAAAATGTTTCATTTGACAATTTATCACCAAACTTATTTTCAATTGTTTCAGCTTACATGCATAGAAGGTTATTCCTACACAAAGTTCGGAGCTTTACTTTTCTAAGAGGTAACAATTTCTAAGTAGGCGATTCATCATGCCCGCCATTGATGAGCACTTCATGAGCCATGTCAAAGACATGCAATCAATGGTGCGCCCCTTGCGCAGAGCAGATATGCAAGCGCTTCAAACACAGGGTGATATGTGCCTGGCGTGAGACCTACCCTCAAGGAAGCCAAGCAATGGAGGAACACCGCAATCCATGCACCAAAGAGGGTTCGCCTCACGAACAGTGCATAAAACGCATGGGCTTACAGGGTCACGCAGTCTTCGCCCAGAACTGGGTACCCTATTCTGGGTAGACACTCCTGGGGTAGACCGGCCAATACATGCAAGCTGCTGCCCCACAAGCTCACCACGCGCTGACAAGCCAAGCCGTCAGCAGCAGGCTTGCTCAAGAACTGAGGGGAAATTTCGTGTCTTCAAAGCACCGGATACCACACTTGATACCTCGCTCGGTAGTTTTAATGGCGCGGCTTTTTTCAGAGCATCCAACTGAACACCAGAGCTGCGTTCAGCAGCGAATGATGCGGCGGTAGCGTAATGATCGAGGGCAGGTGCCGAATTCCACGCGATGCACAAGCCTGCGCGCCGCAACCCGCCACCTGGATGCCGCCAGGCTTCTGCCGTGCTCACTGCGCCGGATGATCTCTGCGAAACAGCGCCCACTCCTCAATCTCCGCGCCATCGGGCAGCACACAAATGCCATGCTCGCCTGCCGCCGTCTTTTCCATGCGCTGCTTGCCACCGAGCTTGGTGCAGTACACCGATGCCGGATTGGCCATGCCAAGGCTCTGGGGCTGCCGCTGCTCTACAGGCTGGCTGCAGCCGCTGACGGCAATGGCACCCAGAAGACTTACGGAGGCAGTGGTCAGGGTCTTTTTCATGGGCCCAATATAGCAAACGGCTCTGGTCTGACCGGCCCTGCGCATTGCGAAAAACCGTGTGTTCGTGGACAGCGTTTGCAGAAATATCAGCCACGAGAAATCCTCGCACTCCTACACGGCCCGTTCAGACCGAAATGCCAGAATCGCGGCCTTCAATGTTCAAAGGAGTTTGTATGAGTTTGCCTGTGTCCCAACGCCGTATTGCTCTGGCACTCGCCTTTTCTGCCGTAGCAGCTCTGGCTGCTTGCGCCCAGACCAGCAGCAATGCTGATCGCACAGCATCTGTCGCCACCATGAATACCGTGGAAGGCAAAGTGAGCTGGCGCGAGCGCATGGCTCTGCCACCCGATGCAGTGCTGGTGGTGGAAGTACAGGACACCAGCCGCGCCGATGCGCCTGCGCAGACCATTGCACAGCAAGCCATTCGCCTGCAGAACCTGAACCCGCCCTATAGCTACAAGGTGTCGGTTGACCCTGCCAAGCTGAACCCCGCAGCGCAGTACACCATCACCGCACGCGTAAGCAGTGACGGCGATAAAAAGCTGATTTTCATCAACGATGTGGCCAACCCCGTGCTGACACGCGGCGCGGGCAACAAGGTGGATATGATGCTGGTGCGAACCGGCTCTTGATCGCTCAAGGCTAGCCTCAGCCCCACCCAGCCCGCTTCAACGCGGGCTTTTTGCTGCGTGATTGCTTCAAAAAGATGAGCTTGATGCGTCTGTCATTCATGGGTTTCGCTATCAAACAACAGGAAAGCGATTGCTTATCAAGCGCAAGCAGCTCTCAAAACAAAAGCGCGCAGTCTTTGACAAGAACTGCGCGCAGAAGCTGAAAAAGCAGCAAAGAATCAGGATGGCTGGCTTGCCGCCTGCTCCTCACCACCCAGCGCCTTCCACAGGGTCACGCGGTTGAGCTGCTCACTCAGGCGCAGATTGATCAGCGTCTGCTGCGCGGTGTACAGGCTACGCTGCGCATCCAGCACGCTCAGGTAGTTGTCCACGCCAGCCTTGAAGCGGGCATTCGACAGATCAAACGCTTTTTGCGTATTGCTCACCATGCTGGTCTGGGCCGACAGGCGCTCGCCCCACTGGGCGCGGTCTGCCAGCACATCGGCCACTTCCTTGAAGGCAGTCTGCACGGATTTTTCATACTGGCTGATGGCAATGCGCTGGTTGCTCTCGGCCACCTGCACGGCTGCGCGGTTGCGGCCACCGTCAAAAATCGGCAGCTTGACCAAAGGGATGAAGCTCCAGCTCTGGTTGTTGTTGCCAAACAGGCCATCCAGCTCGGTGCTGCCCGTGCCCAGACTGCCCGTGAGGGTGATCGTCGGGAACATGGCTGCGCGGGCCGCACCGATATTGGCGTTCATGGCACGCAGATTGCGCTCTGCCGCCTGCACATCGGGGCGCTTGAGCAATACGCTGGACGGCAGTGGCGTGGGCACAGCCTGCAAGGCTGCGGCGTTCGCATCCCCCATCAAGGCCTGAGAAGCTGGCAGCAAACGAGCTGGCACCGGGCCACCCACCAGCAGCTGCAGCGTGTTGCGGTCGCGATCGACCTGAGAGGTGTAGCTGGCAACATCGCCACGTGCGGTGTCCACCGTGGTCTGGTTCTGGGCCAGCACCAGGCCGGAGGTGGAGCCCAGCTCATACATGCGGCGCGTCAGCTCAAAGGCCTTGATGCGGCTGTCCAGCGTGTCCTGCGCCAGCTTCAGGCGCGCCTGATCGGCGGCCAGCGTGAGCCAGGCATTGACCACATCCGCCACAAGACCGATCTGCACATTGCGCTGGTTGTCCTGGCTTTGCAGAAACTGCTGCAGCGAGGCTTCGCTGAGGTTGCGAATGCGCCCCCACAAATCCAGCTCATAGCTGGCAAAGCCCAGCTGCGCCGTGTATTGCTCGCTGATAGTGCTGCGCCCGGACGATGTGAGGTCCGCAGGCGTGCGCGTTCGATTGCCTTGGGCCTGAGCGGTGATGCCTGGCAGCAGATCGGCGCGGGTGATGCCGTACTGGGCACGCGCTTTTTCAATGCTCTCCACCGCCACGCGCAGATCGCGGTTGTGGGTCAGCGCCAGCGCCACCAGCTCACGCAGTTGCGGAGATTGCAGCCACTGCAAGGCCTGGGCCTGCTGCAGCGCCTGTTCGCTGGCCTGCACGGGGGCACCAGCTGTGGTGCTCACCGTATCGGGCACGGGCAACTCAGGCGCCTTGTAAACCGGCGCCAGATTGCAGCCCGCCAGCAGCATGGCGGTGCAGGCTGCGGCAAGAGAGGAAGTTTTCATCATCAGGCGCCTCATGCTGCGCTCTCCTTGGAAGTGGCCACCTCGTCATTGCGCGAACGGCTCTTGAACCAGCTGCGAATCAGCAAAAAGAACACCGGCACGAGGAAGATGCCCAGCACCGTGGATGCCACCATACCGCCCAGCACGGCAGTGCCGATGGCGTTACGTCCACCCGCACCGGCGCCGGTGCCAATGGCCAGCGGCACCACACCGAAACCGAAGGCCAGCGATGTCATCAGGATAGGACGCAGACGCAGGCGCACGGCCTGCACCGTGGCATCGAACAGCGACTTGCCCTGCTCTTGCAACTGCACCGCAAACTCCACGATCAAAATCGCGTTCTTGGCCGCCAAACCCACGGTGGTCAGCAAGCCCACCTGGAAGTACACGTCGTTGGTCAGTCCACGCGTGTACGTGGCCACCAGTGCGCCCACCACGCCCAGCGGCACGGCCAGCATCACCGACAGCGGCACGGTCCAGCTTTCATACAGTGCGGCAAGGCACAGGAACACGAACAGAATCGAGATCGCATACAGCATGGGCGCTTGGGCACCCGACTGGCGCTCCTGCAGCGAGGCACCGGTCCACTCATAACCTATGCCCTGAGGCAGCTGTTTGAGAATGTCTTCGATCACATTCATGGCCACGCCCGAGCTTACGCCCGGCGCCGAGCTGCCAATGAACTCATAGGCTGGCGAGCCGTTGTAGCGCAGCAGTTGCGGCGATCCATACGCCCAGTAGGTCTTGGAGAAAGCGCCAAACGGTACCATCTCGCCCTTGCTGTTGCGCACCGTCCATTTGGCAATGTCCTGCGGCAGCATGCGGTGCGGCGCATCCGACTGGATATAGACGCGCTTGACGCGGGCGTTGTTCAAGAAGTCATTCACATAGGTGCCGCCCATGGCGCTGGAAAGCACGCTGTTGATGTCCGAGTAGTTCAGGCTCAACGCGGCGGCCTTGCGGTCGTCAATATCCAGGCGCAGCTCGGTGGCGTCATCCAGGTTGGTGGTACGCACTGCTGTCAGCTCGGGATGTTTGCGCGCCTGCTCCGTCACAAAATTGCTGGCGGCCAGCAGGGCTTCGTGGCCCATGCCGTTCACGTCCTTCAGCATGAAGTTGAAGCCCGCATTGGCACCCAGACCACGCACGGCGGGCGGATTCATCACAAAGATCTTGGCGTCGCGGATGCGGCCCAGTTCCTTGGTTGCCTTGTGCGCAATGGCCAGAGAAGACTGCGAAGGCAGCGGGCGCTGCGCCCAGGGCTTGAGACGCACAAAGCCGCGTGCCGAGCTCTGGTCACCATTGAGGCCGGAGACCTGGTTGAAGCTAATCACATCAGGCTGCTTGATCAGATAGTCACGCACCTCGTCCAGCACTTCCTGCAGACGCGCATCTGACGCGCCAGAGGGCAAGTTGACGTTCACATAGACAAAGCCCTGGTCTTCATCGGGCAGGAACGATGTCGGAAGGCGTGCCATCAGCAGCCACACCGCCGCGCAGACGACCAGGAAAATCAGCATCATGCGCTTGGTGCGGCGCAGGATATAGGCCACCGTGCCTTGGTAACGGTTGGCGGTGGCATCAAAGTTGCGGTTGAACCAGTTGAAGAAACGGTCATTCAGCCCGAAGAGGCCAGTGCGCACAGGGCGTGCATGGCCTTCGCCGCCGCCGTGGTGCTCGGGCGCTTTCAGAATGGTGGCGCACAGTGCGGGTGTCAGCGTCAGCGCCACAAACACCGAGAAAGCCATGGCCGCCACGATGGTGATGGAGAACTGGCGGTAGATCACGCCCGTGGAGCCACCAAAGAAAGCCATGGGCACGAACACGGCCGACAGCGTCACGCCGATACCCACCAGCGCAGGCGTGATTTCATGCATGGACTGGCGCGTGGCCTCCTTGGGCGATTTGCCCGTCTCGTGCATCACACGCTCGACGTTTTCCACCACCACAATGGCGTCATCCACCAGCAGGCCAATCGCCAGCACCATGGCAAACATGGTCAGGGTGTTGATCGAATACCCGGCCACCGACAGCACACCGAAAGTGCCCAGCAGCACCACGGGCACGGCAATTGCAGGAATCAGCGTGGCGCGGAAGTTCTGCAGGAAGATGAACATCACGATCACCACCAGCACCATGGCCTCACCCAGGGCGCTGACCACCTCGTGAATCGAAGCGCGCACAAAAGGCGTGGAGTCCGAGCTGACGAAGTAATCAATCTTGTTCGGGAAATACGGCTTGAGCTCGGCCAGCTTGGCGGCCACAGCATCCGAGACGGCCATGGCGTTGGCGCCATCGGCCAAAATAATACCCATGCCCGCGCCAGGCATGCCGTTGAGCTTGGCCTGAATCGACAGGTTATCTGCGCCCAGCTCCACCCGGGCCACGTCCTTCATGGTGACCACGGCGCCGTCGGTGGACGACTTCAGCACAATGTTCTCGAACTGCTGCACCGTCTTGAGCTTGGTGCGCGCCGTAATGGTGGCGTTCAGTTGCTGGTTCTGCACTGCGGGCAAAGAGCCCAGCTGACCCGCCGAGACCTGCGCATTCTGGGCATTCAGAGCCGTGACCAGATCCGAGGGCATCAGCGCATATTTTTCCAGCTTGGCCGGGTCCATCCATATGCGCATGGCATAAGGCGTGCCGAACACGCTGATGTCACCCACGCCCTCAATACGGCCAATGATGTCCACCAGATTGCTGTTGAGATAGTCGCCGATGTCCACATCGGTGACTTCCGTGTCCAGCGAGAAGAAGCTGTAGGTAACCAGAAAGTCCTGACCGCCCTTGTTCACAAACACGCCGCGGGTCTTGACCGCGTCGGGCAGGCGGTTGATGGCGCCCTGAATCTTGTTTTGCACCTGCACCTGGGCCACGTCCACATTGGTGCCGGGCGCAAAGGTCAAGGTGATGCGAGCTTGGCCCGACGCATTGCTGGTCGAGCTCATATAGAGCATGTTGTCGATGCCCTTGATCTGCTGCTCGATGATCTGCGTGACCGAGTTTTCCACGGTCTCCGCCGAAGCACCGGTGTACTGCGCGCCAATGGTCACGCGCGGTGGCGCGATGTCAGGGTACTGCTCCAGCGGAAGCTTGGAGATCGACAAGGCGCCTGCCAGCATGATGATGATGGCAATCACCCAGGCAAAGATAGGCCGATTGATAAAGAACTGTGCCATGTACGCTTCCCCGGCTTACTTTGCAGATGCAGGGGCTGCTGCAGAGGCGGCCGCAGGCTTGGCAGGAGCTGGCGCATCGGCAGCCTCCTGCACGGGCGGCTCGCCACGTACGCTCTTGCGTTCGGCCTTGGCCTTCAGGTCAACCTCGACGGCCTTGACCTTGTCACCGGGCTTGGCGCGCTGAAAACCGTCCACCACCACGCGCTCGCCATTCTTGAGCCCGCTTTTGAGCAGCCAGAAGGCACCCACGGCGCGGTCCAGATCCACTTCACGCTTTTCCACCACATCATCGGCCTTGACCACCATCACGCTGGGGCGGCCAGTCAGGTCGCGGGTCACGGACTGCTGGGGCACCAGCAGGGCATCGGCGGCCAGCGCGGTAGGCAGCTTGGCCTGCACATACATGCCGGGCATCAGCATGCCATCGGGGTTGGGCACTTCGGCGCGGAGTGTCAGCGTGCCAGTGGTGTCGTTGACGATCACACCGGCAAAGGCCAGCTTGCCTTCATGCGGGTAGATGCTGCCATCGTCGAGCTGAATGCGCACAGGCACCTTGTTGCCATCGACCTTCTGATAGCGGCCCGATTCCAGATCACGCTTGAGCTGCAGCAGCTCGGAGCTGGACTGGGTGAAGTCCACATACATGGGGTCCAGCTGCACGATGGTGGTGAGCGCAGTGGCCTGGCTTGCCGTCACCAGCGCGCCAGGGGTCACCGCCGACAGCGCGATGCGGCCGCTGATGGGCGCCTCGATACGGGCGTAGCGCAGATTGATGCGGGCCGTTTCCAGATTGGCCCTGGCCACTGCCACATCGGAAGCCGACTGGGCCGCTGCGGCCTGACTTTCGTCATTGGCCTGCTTGCTGATGGCATCGATCTTGACCAGCTCTGCATTGCGGCGCGCTGTCGCCGTCAGCGTGCGCTGGCTGGCTTCGGCCTTGCTGACGGCGGCGAGGGCACTGGCCTCTGCGGCTTTGAGCGAAGCGGCGTCAATCTGATAGAGCTGCTGACCCTGCTTGACCTGCGCGCCCTCGGTGAACAGGCGCTTTTGAATAATGCCGGAGACCTGGGGGCGCACCTCCGCCGTCAGAAACGCCCGGGTGCGACCCGGCAGGCTGGAGTCCAGCTGCTGATTCTGCGTCTGCAGCGTGACAACACCAAGCTGCGCTTCCTGCTTGGGCGGGGCTTTTTGCTCGCCCTCGGATTTGGAGCAGCCTGCAAGCGCAGTCACCACCAGCGCCGCTCCTAGTGCCATCGCCCAGCGCGGGCGTTTGGCAACCTGCGGGCTTGCGCTGTGCGTATCAGAAAAAAGCGCCTTTCGGCGCGGGATCAGCGAAGCGGACAGGTCAATCTTCATACGATGGAGCGATCAGAAACGAGTAGTTTTTAGATATTGTGCGGCGGCAATATTTCTTAAATGTAAAGCAGCAAGGCGCGCAATTTCCAGCACGCACTCACGCCACATTGGCGAAATCTGGCCCAACACCATGGGCCTTGAGATCACTTTAGCCATGCGGGCGTCCTCCTCACCTCGTCGTAACGGACTAAGCGAGCTCCACAGCAGACTCCAGATTTCATAGCACACAGCGCTTTATTCATAATGACTAAAGCGCAATTCAATGCTTTAAATGCGTTGTCTGACGCACCCGCAAGGTACTGAAGACCCCGGCCAGCGCGGCAAAGCCACCGGCAATCCACAAGGCCAGCACTTCGGCATGGCCACCGTGCCCACCAGAGATAGCAAAAATCGTGCCCAGCACTACTGCACCCAAAGTCTGCCCCGTCATGCGGGCCGAGCTGAGCATGCCGCCCGCCGCGCCGCTGCGCGCCAGAGGTGCCGATGTGACGATGGTGTGGTTATTGGGTGACTGGTACAGCGCAAAGCCGCTGCCCGCCAGCAGCATGCGCCAGACCATGTCCCAGTGCGCTACGTCGGCCGGCATGGCCGCCAGCAGCCAGAGGCCGCAGGCAAACATGGCCATGCCAATGCCGCCCAGCAACCCATCGGGATATTTGCCAATCAGGCGCCCTGCGATAGGCGCAGTCAGCATGGTGGCCACGGGCCAGCTGGTAATCAGCATGCCTGCCTCCATGGGCGAGAGGCCACGCGCATCCAGCAGCAGGAACGGCAGGGCCAGGTAAGACATCATCTGCGCCGTGAACGCCGAGACCGAGCCGCACATGGATAGTGCAAAAACCGGAATGCGCAGCAGATCCACCGGAAACAGTGGTGCCTGCATGGGCCACTGGCGGCGCAGATACACATAGCCCACCAGCACGCCGGCGCCCAGCAGCCACCAGCCCGAAGGCAGCCAGGCCATTGCGCCCGTGGCAGCCGGGCCCTGACCCAGATGCATGCCCAGCTGCTCACCGCCCAGGAAAATCAGCGTGAACATCAAAATATTGAGCAGCACATCCAGCGGAGCAATTTTTTCACGGCTGGCGTTGCTGACAGGGTTCGCTGGCAAAGCCTTGCGCCCCAGCCACAGGGTCAGCACACCCAGCGGCACATTGATGGCAAACAGCCAGGGCCAGCTGCCCACGGACAAAATCGCCGCCGCCACCGATGGCCCGGCCATGGACGATGTCGCCACCGTCAAGGAATTGATGGCCATGCCCCGCCCCAGCATGGCCTTGGGATAGGTCAGGCGCACCAGGGCGGCATTCACACTCATCACGCCCGAAGCGCCAATGCCCTGAAACACCCGCGCCGCAATCAGCGTGGCAAGCGAATCCGCCAGCAGAGCGCCCACCGAGGCCAGCACAAATACCGTCATGCCCACCAGATAGATGCGGCGGTAGCCCAGCCTCTCGCCCAATGCCGCCAGCGGCAACAGCAGCACCAGGCCAGCCAGCTGATAGGCGTTGACCACCCACAGCGTCTGGGCCGAGCTGGCCTGCAGTTCTTTGGCAATGGCAGGCAGGGCCAGGTTGACGATGCTGCTGTCCAGCACAGACAGCGTCAGCCCCAGAATGATGACCAGCATGGCGCGGTTGCGGGCACCGTCCTGCAGGCCATCCATTGGCGGCACTACCGGCCTTGCCTGACTTGCTGGAGTTGGCGCTTCATCATGCATGGTGTGCCCCTTTGGCTGCGCCCAGCGTAATCCAGGTCAGCGCCACACCCACCAGCGCCCCCATCGCCATGCCCACCACCATGGGCAAAGGCTTGCCGTTGGAGAAATGGCCCACGATCTGCATGGCCGCTGCCCCGCTGAGCATTTGCAGCGTGCCCAGCAAGGCCGAAGCCGTGCCTGCAATCTCGCCATGCGCTTCCAGCGCCAGCACCGAAGTGGTGGGAATAACCAGCCCCATCAGCGCGCTGGACACAAAGTACAGCGCAATCAGCACAGCCAGCTGGTCTCCGCCCATCAGGTAATAAGCCATGAGCGAGGCCATGACCACCCCGGATGCCGAAGCCGCCACCTTGACCACCTTCACCAGCCCCCAGCGCTGCCCCAGCTTTGCCGTGAACTGCGCCGCACCAATAAAGGCCACGGAGTTCAGCGCAAACGCAATGCTGTACTGGGTGGAGGAAAGACCGTAGTAATTGATAAGCACAAAGGGCGAGCCCGCCAGATAGACGAAAAAGCCCGCCATGGCGCTGCCGCCAATAAAGACCAGGCCCATGTAGTGCGGGTCACGCAGCAGCGTCAGATAGGCTTTGAGCGCACCGCCCAGACTGCTGTCCAGGCGCTGCTCAGGCGTGCGGGTCTCCTCCACGCCTTTCCAGGTGGCCATCAGGCCCAGCACCGCCGCCACAGCCACCACCCAGAACACTGCGCGCCAGCCCGCCACGGCAATCACGCCGCTGCCTGCCAGCGGCGCCAGAATGGGCGAGACGCTGAACACCAGCATCAGCAGCGACATCATGCGTGCCGCAGCATGGCCGGTGTGCAGATCGCGCACCACCGCGCGCGGCACAGCCATGCCCGCCGCAGCGCCCAGGCCCTGCAAAAAGCGAAACACCACCAGCGTCTCGATATTGGGCGCCAGCGCGCAGCCCACGCTGGACGCGGCAAACAGAATCAGACCAAAGTACAGCGGGGGTTTGCGGCCCATCATGTCTGACACCGGGCCGTACAGCAGTTGCCCCAGCCCCACAGAAAGAAAGAAGGCCGTCAGACTGGCCTGCACCGCCCCTACCTGGGCGTTCAGACTGCTGCCAATCTGCGGCAGCGCGGGCAAATACATATCAATGGCGAACGGCCCAATGGCCGATAACAGGCCCAGAATCAGAACCAGACGCAGGGAAACAGAAGCTTGCATAGATGGGCAATTGTCGTGGTAACTGGATTTGTCTGCTCAGCCGTTACCGCTTTGGGGCCTACACCCTCGCTGCAATCACCAGGGCTTGCGTCTAACAGCACAGTATTCACCGCCGTCATCCGGGCAATGGCTGCCGGGTAAAACCGCACAATGGCCGCCACACTTCATAGCGAGACGCCGTGCATTTGCCCTTTTTCACGCCAGTTCCCAAGCAGGTCATGCGCGCCCTGCTATGCTTTTTTGCGGCCCCAGCCTTCGCACAGAACGCAGCCCCCGCAACTCCTGCAGCCCCTGCCCCCGCCTTTCACGCCTCGGCGGATGGGCTCATGGTGATTGACAGCCGCGCCAAGCTGGCCTGGCCGCGCTGCGCCGAGGGGATGGTCTGGAATGGCAAAACCTGCACGGGCAGCGCCCTGCTCTTCAATCACAAGCAGGCCCTGGAACATGCGGCACAGCGCAGCAAAGCCGAAGGCCTGCGCTGGCGCCTGCCCCGCGTCAACGAGTTCAAACGTCTGCTGGACCGCAGCAGCAAACCGCCAGGACTGAACCCCGAGCTATTCCCCGCAGCCCCGCGCGAGTGGCACTGGACGGGCACCGCCGCCGTCAACACCCAGCGCATGAACACCTATAACTACAGCCAGGTGGACCGGTCGCAAAACCTCACCGCGCTGTCGGCGCAGCAGGCTTGGGCGATCAACACCGAATCCCTGCAGACCACGCCCGATATGGGCAAGGGCAATGCCTTGCTGCTGCGTCTGGTGCGCCCGGCCACCGAGGCAGAGCTGGCCACCGCCCCATGAAAAAAGCCTTGCCGTAAGTGCTCGAACTTCGCGGCAAGGCTTTGTGATCTGGCGGGCCGCTGGGTCAGCCCGCGCGCAGCGCAGCCTTGAGGCTCACGCCCAGCTCGGGCTTGTGCGCAAACGGATCGGTGGGGTTACGGCCCTGCACCACATCTTCCATGCGCACCTGCACCGAACCCAGCGCCTGCGGGTGGCTGTAGATATAGAACTGGCCGGACGCCATGGCGTCAAACACCTTTTGCGCCACTTCGGCCGCCGTGACCTTGCCCGATCCCACAGCCTTGTCCGTCATGGCCTGACCAATCTTCTGGCTGGCCGTCAGCGGCTGGCCTTCCAGCCCTTTGGGGCGATTGCGCTCGCTGTGGCCAATGCCCGTGGGCACAAAGTAGGGGCATAACAGGCTGGCACTGATCTGATCGGACACCAGGGCCAGATCCTGGTACAGCGTCTCCGTCAGCGACACCACCGCATGCTTGCTGACGTTGTAGATGCCCATATTGGGCGGCGCCAGCAGGCCCGCCATGCTGGCGGTGTTGACAATATGACCTTCGTAGGCCGGGTCGGCCTTGGCAGCCTCCAGCATCATGGGCGTAAACAGGCGCACGCCATGAATCACGCCCCAGACGTTGACGCCCAGCACCCATTGCCAGTCGGCCACCGAGTTTTCCCAGACCAGCCCGCCCGCGCCCACACCTGCGTTATTGAAAACAAAGTGCGGTGCACCAAAAGTGGCCTTGACCTCAGCGGCCAGCGCTTGCATCTGCGCCGCATCCGACACATCCACCTTGCGCGCCAGCACCCTGGCGCCGGCAGCGGTCAGCTCGGCCGCAGCCTTGTCCAATGCTTCCTGCTGTACATCCACCAGCACCAGATTCATGCCCCGGGCCGCACCAATACGTGCGCACTCCAGCCCGAAGCCGGAACCAGCCCCCGTCAAAACCGCCGTCTTTCCCGCGAAATTCGTGATCATTCTTGTCTCCGAATATTTTTTGATGCACGGCACTTCAACCAGACACAGCCCAAACCAGAGATGCCGAGCAAGAGCCGCCTAGGCGGGGCCGCCCAGGCGAAGGCATCGTCCCCCTCCCGCATTGCGAAGCAAAGCAAGAGAGGGGGAAGGCGGGGGCCGCCTAGGTCGCAGCGCCTCAGGGGGTGATCTTCACCAGTTGCTTGCCAAAGTTCTTGCCTTTCAGCAGCCCCAGGAATGCAGCCGGAGCCGAAGCCAACCCCTCCGACACCGTCTCGCGGGGTTTGAGCTTTCCAGCGGCGACCAGTCCGCCCAGCTCGGTCAGCGCCTCGCCCCAGACTTCCATATGCTCGCTAACGATAAAGCCTTCAAGCTTGATGCGGTTGACCAGCAGCAGCGCCGGATTGGCCATCGGCAGGGGCTGACCGTCATAGCCAGCAATCATTCCGCACAGCGCAATGCGCGCGAAGGCATTGGTGCGCAGCAGCACGGCGTCGAAGATATAGCCGCCCACGTTTTCAAAATAGCCATCAATGCCATTCGGGCAGGCGTCCTTGAGCGCCTTTGCCATGGTTTTGACGTCGGGATGCTCGCGGTAGTCAATACAGGCGTCAAAACCCAGGTCGTTGACCGCATAGGCGCATTTTTCGGCACCACCGGCAATGCCCACCACACGGCAGCCACGCGCCTTGGCCAGCGCCACAAAAGCGCTGCCCACCGCCCCCGTGGCGGCGCTGACGACGACGGTCTCGCCCGCCTTGGGGTTGATGATCTTGACCAGGCCATACCAGGCCGTCACGCCGGGCATGCCCACCGCGCCCAGGTAATACGACAGCGGCACATAAGTGGTATCCACCTTGCGCAGCGCGCCCGGCACGCTGGGGTTGACCACGGAATACGCCTGCCAGCCGCCCATGCCCACGACCTTGTCACCCAGATGGAACTTGGGGTGACGGCTTTCCACCACCTCGCCCACGGTGCCGCCCTGCATGACTTCACCCAAGGGCTGCGGCTGGGCATAGCTCTTGGAATCATTCATGCGGCCCCGCATATAGGGGTCCAGGCTCAGATAGTGGTGGCGCACCAGCACCTGCCCGTCTTCCAGCGCAGGCAGCTCGGCCTGCACCAGCTTGAAGTTGCTCTCCACCGCTTCACCCGTGGGGCGGTTGTCGAGAAGGATTTGCTGATTGACCGTCATGTTTTGCCTCCTGATTGAATTTCAAATTTCATAGCTTGCAGCGCTTGATTGCTAAGCCACTGCAAGCCAAAATCATCCAAAAACCATACACAGATCACGCAACCAGCTCCTGAAACAAGAGCATCAAGCCAAAGCTCAATCGGTGGCCAGCGGTGGCACTGCGCCGTTGACCTCGGGTTTGCGCTTCATATATTTGAAAGTGCCCGTGGCATGCACACAAAGCCTGCCTTGCGCGTCGTAAATACGGCCTTCGGTGAACGCCATGGTGCCAGTGCGGTGCAGCAGCACGCCCTTGCCCACCAGCGGGCCGTTGGCCGCCTGCATGAACGAGGTCTTCATCTCGATGGTGACCACACCCAGCTCAAAATCCACGCTGCGCGCAGCCACGGCCATGGTCACGTCCAGCAGCGTCATGGAAGCGCCGCCGTGCGTGACGCCAAAAGAGTTCAAATGCTCGGGTCGCGGTGTGTAGTGCAGCTCGGATTCACCGCCTTCAGCCTTGATAAGCGCAAAGCCAAGTTCATGCACAAAGGGAATTTCTGGACCGAATGACAACACCGCAAAACCTTTCTGGATGGCGCGCCGCCCGCACTACAGCAGGCGGCAGCAAAGCTGTGAATGTAAGCGCGCCAAAGCACCCCCGAAAGCGCCGCGCCTCACAAACCTGCTGCTTAGCCCCCCACCAGCGCGCTGACGCCACCATCTACCGCCATCCACTGCCCGGTGATGTGCTTGCCCGCATCACTCGCGTACAGCAGTGTCAGGCCCTTGAGGTCTTCATCGTCGCCCAGGCGGCGCAGCGGTGCGTGGGACTTCATGGTGTCCTCGCCCAGCGTCTCGATCAGCACCGCCGCCATCTTGGTCTTGAAAAAACCGGGGCAGATGGCGTTCACCGTGATGCCGTGCTCGCCCCACTCACCGGCCAGCGCGCGCGTGAAGTTGATGACCGCGCCCTTGGAGGTGTTGTAGGCAATCGTCTTCATGCCCGAGGGGTTACCGCCCAGACCGGCAATCGATGCCAGATTGATGATGCGGCCGCTTTTGCGCTCCAGCATGGACAGGCGGGCAATCTGCTGACTCAGCAGAAAATAGCCGCGCACGTTCAGGTTCATCACCTTGTCCCAGGCCGATGTGGGATGGTCTTCGGCGGGCGAGCCCCAGCTGGCGCCAGCGTTGTTGATGAGAATGTCCACATGCCCCAGGCGCTGCACGGCATCCTTGGCCAACCGTTCAATATCGGCCTCGTCGGCGCAATCAGCCGCTATCCAGTCAGCCTCAATGCCTGCGGCCTTCAGTTCAGCGGCTGCTGCTTCCAGGTCTTTGGCCTTGCGCGATGTCAGCAGAACTCTGGCACCGGCCTCGCCCAGCGCATGTGCCATCTGCAGGCCCAGCCCGCGTGAGCCACCGGTTACCAGGGCCGTCTTGCCCGTCAGGTCGAAAAGTTGCTGCACCGTACGTGTCATTGCCATGTCTCCTGCTTGTTGGTTTTGAAGCCCAAGGCTACGGGCCGTCGCCCAAGCCACTGCCAAAGGATTGTGCGGGGGCCTCTGACATGCCCTTGTCACCTGCGTGTCGACGCTGTCGCACAGGTTCCAATTCTGAAATCAGTCTGCAAACAGCGACAGCGTGCCGCCCCAGGCAGCGCCCTCAATCTCCAGCATCTGCAGCTTGGTGATGGTGCCCTGCCCGCCCGAAAAGCCGCCCGCAGCCCTGCCTGCAGCGAGCACGCGGTGGCAGGGAACAATCGGCGCAAAGGGGTTGGCACTCAGCGCCTGCCCCACGGCCCGGGCAGAACCCGGCTGGCCCAGCGCTGCAGCCACCTCGCCGTAAGTGCTGGTCTGCCCCGCACGCAATGAGCGGGTAAAGGCATAGACCCGCGAATGAAACGCTGGCACCGCAAATTCATCCATCTCAATGCAGTCCAGCGCCGCGCTATCGCTACCGGGCACGCTGTGGCGTAAATCGCCCAGCACCGCTTCACCCACCTGCAGCGCTGTCAGCTGCGTCCAGTTTTCCTCTGCCTGCGTCTTTTTGCCCGCCAGCATGTGCTGCACAGCCGCTATGGCCTGGCGCACAAATGCAGGCAAATCCTGCGCAACAGCCACTTGCGTATAAAGCGCTACCCCACGCTGCGGCTGCAACACATGGCGCTTGTGCAAGCCCAGCAGCATGCGCTCCCGCGTCTCGCCAGGGGTGGCTTCAGGCAACTGGGTGGCCACCACAGCCTGCGCATGCCAGGCAATGGCACAGACGCCAATGCGCGTAACAAACAAGGCGTGACCGGGAAATGGCAGTGATTCAGCACTCATGCCGTCCGAGTCTATGGCTTCATCATGAAAAAACAATGCGCGCCATCAATTTTCAAATAACTGTACAAACAAACAGCAAATTACTGTACATTTACACAGTCTCAACACTGTGAACTACGGACATGCAAGAAGCCACTTTCACCGTTTCCCTCTGCGACTACCCCGAACTGCCTGAAGACAAGCGCCAGCAGGCCGAAGCCCGCTATGCACGCGTGCTGGCACGCCAGTTCGGCGGCCCGGAGCAGGTCAGCGAAGCGCTGCACATCGTTCAAGGGCTGGAGGACACTCCGCCCGAAGAAATCACCGAAGAAGCCAAACTCACCTTCAGCCGCTGGATGAAAGCCGCACGCGCAGCTGCAGAGGCAGGTCTGCAAGGCATTGGCGGCACGGAAAGCTGCTTTTTTGATGTGCGCCGCGCCGCTTACTGAGCACGCATAGAGCTCACTTCTGGCGCTGCGTCGCAGCCTTTGTCTGTGCCAGTTATGTCAAGATACAGCCTCCCGCAGCAGCGGGTGGCATAACAAATCAAGACATAACGAGAGAGACAAAATGCAAGACGCAGCGCAAGCCCGTCTGCTATCGCGCAGGCGATGGCTGGGCCAGAGCATGGGGGCAGCAACGGCGCTGGCCTCCTGGAATACAGCCTCGCTTGCAGCCCCTCCAGCCAGACCAGCACCGGCCAGCTCGGCCAGCGCCAGCCCTGCAGGCGCTGGCGAATTGCCGCTGCGCGTGCTGCTGATCGGCAATGGCGCATACAGCCACAACGCCGTTCTGCGCAACCCGGAGCGCGACACGGCCCTGCTGGCCAGAGCCTTCCAGGCCCGAGGCGCCCAGGTTCAGGTTCTGAGCAACCAAAGTGCCAGCCAGCTGGATGGCGCCATTCGCGCCTTTTTGCAAAACCGCAGTCGAAACGAAGCACTGTGGCTGGGCTACAGCGGCCACGCCGTGCAGATTGCCGGTCGCAACTATCTGCAAGGCGTAGATAGTGACTTTTCCACCCCCCAGCGTGTGCGCGAACGGGGGCTGGACTTGGACCTGATTCTGGGCCTGCTGGAGCGCGCCGCGCCGCCTGCTGCTGTGGTCTCTATTGACGCCTGCCGCAACAACCCCTTTGAGCCAGAGCGCACCCGGGGCCTGTCCATCGGTCTTGCTGCGCAGGAGCCCAAAGGTCTTTGCGTGAGCTTTTCTACCGCGCCCTACACCAAGGCGCTGGACGGCGATGAAGGCCAGAACAGCCCCTACGCGCAGGCGCTGGCCAGTGCCTTGAACGGGCAACAGAACAAGTCGCTGGACCTGGTGCTGCGCGAAACCGCTGACAGCGTCTATCGCAGCACGCGCCAGCGACAGATTCCCGAGTACCGCTCAGCCTTGCGCAGCGAGTGGTGGTTCGGGCCACGCTCCATCTCTTTGCGCGATAGTCGTGGCACCAGCCAGCAACCCGTCAGCAGCAGCGCCAGCCGCGAAGTCAGCTACCGGCCTGACGAGCCACAAGCCCAGACCCGCTACCCGCAAACCAGCGCCAGCCAATGGACGCAGCTGGACAGAGATCTGCAGACTGCGCTGCGCCGCATGGGCGATGCACAGGTTCAGGAAATGCTGCGCACAACAGCGCAGGGCCGTGGCGATGAGCACCTGAAACTGGTCAGCGCCATGGTGCTGGAAGATGGACACCCCGGCGCACGCAAGCAACCCGCCCAGGCACGCAAGCTGCTGCAGCCTCTCGCTCAGCAAGGCAATGTGCTGGCCCAGACGCTGCTGGGCGAGTCCTTCTACATTGCCCGCGACTATGCCGAGGCCTATAAATGGCTGAGTCTGGCCGCACGCAGCGAATTCCCGCGCGCCACCATCGACATGGGACAGATGATTGCCGAAGGGCGCGCCGCAGGAGACCCGACGGCCGGAGCCTTGCAAGCCCTCAAAGGCATGATTCAGCAAGGCCAGGCTGCCATGCCCCAGCCCAACACGGTGCCATCCGCACAAGTTCAGGAGCAAGCTGAACAACTGCGCAGGCTGCTTCAAGGACGTTGAACGCATTCATGAAACTGGAAAAACTGCTTCTCGCCTGCTCTGGCCTGCTATCCCGGCATGCTTTGTTCTGCCTGCTGACGCTGCTTATTCTTCTGGGCCTGACGCTGGGGCTGTGGTGGGTGCACCCCGCAGCAGCTTCGAAAAACAGCGATGGCAGCACCCGGGGCAGCAGCACCAGCACTTTGTGCGCGCATGCCAGCGTGGCGTTCAATCCTTCGCTGAGTGTTTCAGCCCTGAGTCGCCTGCTGCGCGCAGAAGACGCCCATATCCTCTATGGCCCGGACGAATTTGATGAGTACCAGCTGCGCATTTCCAGCGGCACCGCTGTTACGCAGGCCCTGCAATCGCTGCAGACTCGCGCCGAAGTAAGCTCTCTCAGGGCACACCCGCAATGCGAGTAGTCCCTCAGACACTGGCAGGTCTTGGCAATCTCTGGGCCGGGCTTGCCTCCGCCGCCATTTGCTATGCCGAGTATCTGGGCCTGGGCGCCGTTCTCGGGCCCGCGCTGCTCGGTTATGGCGACCAGAGCAAGTCGGCCGGCACCCTGCTGATTGTGCTTTCCGCCTTGATCGCCTCGTTGCTGCTGGGCGTGCGCGGCATTCCCATGCTGGCCGGGCCTCGTGGTGCATCCCTGTCGATTCTGGTGCTGACCCTGCTCTGGCTGCAATCACATTTCGCGGTGACTGCCAGGCAGCAACTGCCTCTGCTTGCAAGCCTAATGCTGGGCTGCACATGCATGCTGTGGCTGGCCGGATCAGATCGCATACAACGGGGTTTCAGAAACCTGCCTTCATGGCTGGTGCCTTCATTTATCTACGCCTCAGCCGTGGGCATTGTCTCTGGCGCAGTCGGCAAATACCTTTATCAGTGCCTGCAGATTGCACCTTTGCAGACCTGGTCCATATTTCTGAGCGCCACCCTGACCGGAATTCTCTGGCCCATCGCCTGCAGAGCCTGCGCGAAAAGGCTGCACCCGCAGTTCCCTCGCCTAGCGTCGCTGGCCACTACCCTGCAAGGCGTGGCACTGATTCTTGCTGCAGGCTGCGCCTGGCTGGCCTATGAGTTCAGCGCCCTGAGCCCCGGCCAAGGAGGCCTGTGCGCCCGCCTGGGCCGCGTCGATCTTGATCTGCAAATGCTGACCGAGCGGGCACAGACCATGCTCCAGTTCTTGAGTTCGGGCATCACCGCACCTGCACTGCTCTGCGCTTTTGTAGCGGGGCTCTTTGTTGGCGGCGTCTGCACCATTGAAACCCTCACCACCACCGACAGCCTGAAGCACTCAGGGGCAGCATTTGGCCTGACTATTGCCCCAGCCAGTTCTCAATTGCGCCTTGGCGCAGCCAGCAACTTGCTGCTGTGCGCCGCCACAACAGTGCCAGCATCCCTGTCGCAATCTCGCACCCAGCTTCTCTGGAGCCTGAGTCCCCCGTCACGGGTGGCAGTGATTCTGCATGCAGCCGCGCTGGCTGCCATTGCCATTCTCGTTTCCCGCTGGCTGGCCTGGCTACCCCAGCTGGCACTGGCCGTTCTGATGACGCTGGTGGCAACCCAGATGGTCAGCCAGAGCACCCTACAAATCTGGAAAAACGCCTATGACCCCAAGGTGGCTGCAGCGCTTGGCCTGCGCGCCGGGCTGGGCCTGTGGCTGGTGCTTGGCATTACGGCGCTGACAGGACAGGTGCTGCTGGCGTTTGTGCTACCAGCCATGCTGTTCGGTGTGCTGCGCTGGCTGCGCATCCGGCGCCTGCAAAAGAAAAGGAAGCGATTGGCGCGCAGCTCTCTCTGAGCGCGCTGTTGCGCGTGGCCCCGAAGGGCCACCGCGATATGACAACACAGACTCTCTGCCAGCAAGAATCTGTGGCGCCACATTGACGCCACAATCTTGACCAGCCTGCGTCAGCACGCGGGCTGCAGTTGCTGCACTGGGGCCTTTTTTCGCTGCAAGAAGTAGATCGCCAACGCTGCCAGCACAAATGCGGCGCCGTAGAGGGAAAACAGCTGATCGGGCGTCCACTTGGCGTCGATCAGACGTCCCGCCACCAGGGGCGAAGCAATAGCACCGATACGCCCCACACCAATGGCCCAGCCCAGACCAGTGACGCGCTGGGTAACGCTGTACAGGCCCGGCGTCAGTGCATAAAGCCCTGCTACACAGCCGTTGACGAAAACGCCAATCAGCAGCGCTGCAGTGAAAGCAACGCTGAGCTTACCGAGCAAGCCCACAAAAGCCATCATCAATGCTGCGTTGACCAGCAAATAGAGCATCAGCACCCGCGATATGCGGAACTTGGCGGCCAGCAAACCAATCAGCGAAGTACCCACAATACCGCCCACATTGAGCAGCACGCCACCAGTAATGCCCTGCTGATTGGACAGCCCCGCATTCACCAGCAGTTTAGGTGTCCAGCTCATCACAAAATAGAAACCGAACATCACCATGAAAAACGCAGCCCAGATGAGCAGAGTCTGAGAGGCAAGTCCCGGCACCAGAAGGCTGGCAACCCGGTTTTTCTCAACCACTGCCGTATTGGCGCTATGACTGGGCAAAACATCAAGAAGCGGCTGATCCATCTTGCTCAGAATCGCATTGGCCTTCTGCAATGCCTTCGCAGGTTTTTTGCCAATCAGAAAATCCAGGGACTCAGGCAACCACAGGTACATCACCGGCAAAGTCAGCAATGTGGCCATGCCTCCATAGAAGAACACGGATTGCCATCCCAGACTTGGAATCAGCTGATTGGCAATCAAGCCGCCAATCGTGGCACCCAGTGCATAAGCCGTGGCCTGCAAGCTAATGGCCAAACCTCTCCAGCGGCTGTTCGCATACTCGCCCGCAATCACATAGCTGCTGGCCAGGATGCCACCGATACCCAGCCCCGTGAACAGACGCAACAGCCCCAGCTGGACAGGAGACTGCGCATAGCTGGAGGCAAACATTCCTGCCCCAGCAATCGCAATGCAGAGCATGATCAATGGGCGACGTCCCATGCGGTCGGCCCATGGTGCAATGATCAGTGAACCCAGAGCCATGCCCACCAGCCCTGCGCTGAGCAAATAGCCCAGCTCCACACCGCTGAGCTTCCACTGGCCCGCCACGGCGGCTGCGGTAAAAGCCATGACCAGCACGTCAAAGCCGTCCAGCATATTGATCAAAAAGCACAACCCGACCACAAACCACTGAAACAAGCTCATGGGCTTGTCGTTAATTTTCTCTACGACTGAAGAATTCATCGCTGTCTCCTTTTTTGTATATATGCCGCCATCAGTTACAGCTCTCCCTTGAGCCTGCACGCGGGCAGTGCAAGGCTGTTTGCGAAAGCTGAAAAGAAATCGAGAAAGAGAAGCCTGCAGAGACAAGCGGCGCTGATTTCTCTGGCACCGCTGCCCGTCTGCATGCGTTTCCACGTGCTACGGGCGCCTTTTGAGTTCAGTGCACCAGATGGTCTGGCAGCACTGCCCCTAGACCTCCTGCGCTGTCACTCCAGAAGTGCTCAGGCGGCGATCAATCGATCAATGATTCGCCGCGCGCGGTTGGCGCCCACATCCACATGGATGTCGATCATGGATTTGGGACCAAAGCGCAGCATGTTCTGGTACTGGGCCTCAATCACCACCTTGTCCTCGTCAAAGGTGCGCTCGGTCTGGTCCAGCACCTTGAGCTTTGTCTCTTCCACATTGCTGGCCGGATTGGTGGCCATGGTCCAGAAATAGTGGCAAGTGTTTTCAGTCTCGGGAGTGATTCCATGAAAACCCCGCATATGGAATCCTCCGCGCTCGGGGTCGTCCAGTGCATCGGTGTTCTTGTCTACCGCACCCGTCCAGATCAGCAGGTGCGAGACGCGAAACTCGATCTCTTGCCAGCGGTCCACATTGCCCTTGAAAGGATATGCGGCGGTATATGTGGGAGGCGGAACGGAATCGGGCATGTAACGCACCACCTTCACCGTATCGCCCTCGCTCTCCACCTTCATCTCGGCATTCATATGCAGCTTGGCATTGCCGCCAATGGTGTGCAGATGGACATAGCCAAGATGGCTGAGGTCCAGCAAATTATCGTGAATCAGCTGATACGGTGCGTTGTAGTGATAGACATCACCGCCATAGACGTACTTGGGTGTGCTGTGCACAAAGTAGGAAGGCGCTTCATGCGTAGGCTCCGGGCTATCCGCCTTGCCAAACCAGATCCAGACCAGCCCGTCTCGCTCCTGCAGATGGTAGGCCGCGACCTTGGCTTTAGAAGGAATTTTTTCCTGTCCTGGAATCTCAATGCACTGCCCCGCCTGGTTGTAGAGCAAGCCGTGATAGCCGCAGCGCAGGCCGCAGCTTTCCACCGTTCCTGATGAC
This sequence comes from Comamonas fluminis, assembly GCF_019186805.1. Lineage (NCBI taxonomy): Bacteria > Pseudomonadati > Pseudomonadota > Betaproteobacteria > Burkholderiales > Comamonadaceae > Comamonas > Comamonas fluminis. The sequence continues at coordinate 2,848,363 of NZ_CP066783.1, forward strand.
AGCGGCAATGCACGGTGGCAGCACCGATCCTCCAGCGCCGCGACGCTGCCGTCTCCCAGACGAAACAGAACAACCGCCTCGCCCAGCAAGGTTCGGCCAACCGGCTTGTCCTTCAACTCCGAAGACAGCGCAGCCACATACCACTGGTTCAGCGGAAACTTGTGCTTCACGGGCTCCGCAGATGGTTGAGCTTGGATAGGAATAATATTCATCGTGGTCTCCCGGGGAAATCTCTGAAGAAATACGGCCTACAGATCCAGCACCAGCAAGGGAGTGCGTGATCGTGAGCAGCAAGGCGTAAAGCAGTCGTTAGCCGCTTTTTCTGCATCGGTCAGGTATTGGTCACGGTGATCTGGCGTGCCTTGCAGCACTCGCGTGACGCAGGTGCCGCAAACACCTTGCTCGCAAGACACCGGCACATTCACTCCTGCGCTGTCCAGAATCTCGAACACCGTTTTGCCAACTGGAATTTCATAGTGCTGTCCCGTGCTGGCCACCTGCACCTGAAAGCTTTGATCGCCCTGCAGCTCAACCACCGCTGCCGCGAAATACTCCTTGTGCAGGTTTTGTGCATTCCAGCCCTGGTTTGCCGCCGTGCCCAGCACGCAGTCCATAAAGCCGGTGGGCCCGCAGACATAGACATGGGTGCCGGCTTCAGGTGTGCTCAGCAACTGCGCAACTTCTGCAGCGGTATCGGTGCCGACATGCAGATGGGCGAACTGGCTGAGCGCCGATGACTTCAATACGCGCTGGAATGCTGCACGCTCCTGACTGCGGCAGAAGTAATGCAGCTCAAACAACTGCCCCTGAGAAGCCAGAGCCTGCGCCATGCAAACAATGGGCGTGATGCCAATGCCGCCAGCAAACAGCAAGTGCTTCTGCGCTGCCGGGGCAAGCTCAAACAGGTTGCGTGGCTCGCTGATCTGCAAAGCCATTCCAGTCTGCAACGCATGTGCGGCCACCGACCCGCCCCGCGACTGAGGCTCGCGCTGCACGGCGATGGTGTATTGGCCCGGCGAAGACTCGCTCCATGGATGGCACAGGGAATACTGGCGGACGATTCCTCCCGGCAGATGCACATCGATATGAGCACCTGGAGTGAACGCTGGCAGGCTTGCATTTTTTGAAGAGACGAAGTCAAAGCTGAGAATGTCCTCAGCCTCCTGTTCACGTCTCTGGACAATGACATCCAACATGTTCTTGATCGCTTATTCAAGGTTGAGGCTCCCCCTGCCAGCCAAGTGCCAGCATTTGCATTGCCTCAATAAGGGGGATTGAAAATCGACTGCGCAGCGCCAGCGCTGGCAAAAGATGCTTGAGTACGAGACTCAGAATCGTGGTGCTGTGTGCACCTGAACGCAGATCACTACAGGTAGCTGCGTCACTTCATCGCCGCATATTTGTTGATATCTCAACCATATAAGTACAGCTATAGTTCGTTATCGATAGATGCATTGTAGAAATATCGGTTGATGTCTCAACTAATATTTACCCTAAGTCAGCCCAAGCAGCATGAAAAGAAAAAAGAAACTGGATCTGGAACGTTACGCACCAGCTTTGCTGGCCTTTATTGCAAACAAACTGTCCGCCGGGGCATCCCAGCTGTACCGCGACACTTTCGACGTGGGCATCGTCGAGTGGCGCGTGCTTTCGATGCTGGCCGTCGAAAGCCATATTCCTGCGCAGCGCATCTGCCAGGTGGTGGGCCTGGACAAAAGCGCCGTCAGCAAATCCGTGCAGGTGCTGCAAAGCCGTGGCTATGTGCAGTCTGAAGTGGATACCGAAGACGCCAGACGCTACACGCTATGCCTGACCCCTGAGGGCCAGGAGCTGCACGACCGCATCTTTGATGTCGCCAAGGAGCGCGAGCGCAGACTGCTGGAAACGCTTTCCCCGCAGGAGGTGGAATCGCTGCTTCACATGCTCAACCGCATTCACAAGCAGATCGACCATGTCAATGCTTACCGCCCCTGAATTGGCGGCGGGCCACACAGACACCGCCTGAACTGCATACACTGGCGCCCTTGAGTGATTGACTGATTCCGACTGATTCCATGCAAGCCCTGCTAGACGCCATTGCCCAGATGCCTTTTTCCACAGATGCCCAGCGTATCTTTCATGGGCGTGGTGGACGCCATCCGGGCTGCGAACAGATCGTGCTGGATGCGTTCCCACCCGTGCTGCTGCTGACCAGTTTTGCTCCCGTGGATGAAGCGCAGCTTGAGGTGATAGCTCTGGCACTTGAACAACGCTGGCAGCAGATTGCCCCCACGGACCAGCCTTTGATCTGGGCGTTCCAGACCCGCGAGTCTGGCGGCAAGGTGGAAACACGCGTCATGGCCGGTGAGTTGCCTGAACCCCATGTGGTGACAGAAAACGGCGCGCAGTACCTGGTGCAGATGGCGCGCGGGCAGAACCATGGTCTGTTTCTGGACATGGCCGCAGGCCGTGAATGGGTACGTCAGCAAGTAGCAGCCCATGCGCGCCCAGAGCGCATGAAAGTGCTCAACCTCTTTGCCTACACCTGTGCCTTCTCGGTTGTTGCCAAGCGGGCCGGGGCTGGTCAGGTGCTGAATATGGACATGAGCAAACCTGCACTATCCACCGGCCAGCACAACCACCAGCTCAACGGCGTCAAAGCCGGGGCCAGCTTTGCGGCCCACGATATTTTCAGCAGCTGGGGCAAGATCAATCGTAGCGGCCCCTACGACCTGATCATCGTGGACCCCCCTAGCTACCAGAAGGGCAGCTTTATCGCTACCAAGGACTACGCACGGTTGATGCGCCGCCTGCCGGATTTGCTGGTGCCCGAAGGTCAGGTGCTGCTGTGCCTGAACGCCCCGGAGCTTGGCACCGATTTCCTGCGCGAGCAGATGACCGAAATCGCCCCCGAGCTGCAGTTTGTCGAACGCCTGGCCAATCCGCCCGTATTTGCCGATGTGGATGAAGAGCGCAGCCTCAAGGTCTTGGTGTACCGCGCTCCGGCACTTGACGCACCAAGCTGATGCGCTGCTAGCGCATCACCATGCCGCCATCCACCAGCAGCACCTGCCCCGTCATAAAGCTGCTGAGGTCAGACGCCAGAAACAGCACCGGCCCGGCCACATCCTCGGGCCGGGCCAGCCGGCGCAGTGGCGTAGCCGCCATCAATGATTCGCGAAACGACTCCTTGCTGGTCTGCGTGCCCTGCGTGGGGTACACCAGCCCCGGCGCCACGCAGTTCACGCGTATGCCCACCGGCCCCAGTTCGCTGGCCAGATTGCGACTAAAGCCAACCAAGGCGGACTTTGCCGTGCTGTAGTCGTGATAGGCCACCACAGGGTGCTCTACCAGATTGCTCACGATAGTGACAATGCTGCCGCGCGCGCGCTGGCGCATCAGCGGCAGCACTGCACGGCACACATTGAAAGTGGCGCCCACCGCACCATCAAACTGGGACTGATAGCGACTCCAGTCCAGCGTCTCAAAATGGCTGCGCTGCTCAGGATCAAAGGTATAGGGACGGAAAGCGTTGTTGACCACAATGTCAATGCCCCCCGCATCCAGCGCAATGCTGTCCACCATGGCCTGCACGGCTTGTGCATCCCCCACATCGGCCTTGATGGCCCAGGCATCGCCACCTGCATCCTTGCCAGCGTCCAGACAGGCGGCCACCGCCTGCTCTGCCGCAGCATCGTTGCTCAGATAGTTGATGACGACGGTCGCGCCTTCGCGGGCAAAAGCGGCTGCAATGGCCGCCCCTATGCCGCGACTGGCACCGGTGACCAGCACCACTTTGCCGTGCAGATTCATGGCCGGTGAAGCAGGCATATCAAGCACCTGGCAAGAGAGATGTGTTGACCACCTCTGACACCTTGATCTGGCGCTGCACCATGCCCAGCGCACGGTAGGTATCCGCGCCCTTTTGCAAGGCTGCCAGATCAAAGCCGCCCAGCCCCTTGCCCTGCACCGCAGGCATGGAAGATGCATTGCGCAGGCGAATCACATCCAGGTTGATGTCGCGCTGCGTGCCGTCAATGGCGCGCTTGCCTGCCAGTGTCGCGGCTTCTTCGGCATTGGCCATCATCCAGGCTGCACTGTCGCGGTAGCCCTTGAGAAAGGCCTTGAGCAAGTCTTTCTTCTCGCGCAGCGTGTCTTCGCGCACCACAAACATATCGCTGGAGATATTGAGGTAGTCACGCACCTGCATGATGTTGACCTCACCAATGCCCTTGCGCAGGCCCACGGCCAGCCCGGTATCGGTGGCAGCCGTGGCATCCACCTGCCCCTGCATCAGCGGCGCAAAGTTCAGCAAGCCGGTAACGACGATGGTCACGTCCGACTCCTTGAGTCCGGCCTGATGCAGCATCACCAGCAGGTTCTGGCGCGTGCCGCTGGAGAGGCTATAGACGCCAATCTTCTTGCCCTTGAGGTCTGCGGGCTTGTGAATACCCGCCGACTTGAGCGAGACGACGTTGAATACGTTTTGCGGATAGATGTCGTAAATGGCAACCAGCTTCTCGCCCTTGTCCAGCGCCATGAAGAACGAGCCGGGGTCGGTAAACGCCACATCGGCCTGACCGCTGAGCATATTGCGGATGGCATCACCGCCACCAGCCCCGGGCAAATAGGCCAGCTCTACGCCTTGCGCCTTGAAAAAGCCTTTGTCCGGCTCCGCAAGAATGTTGGTGATCTCGCTGATGGGCTTGCTCCAGCCTGCAAGGCGAATCTTACCCTGCACAGATGGTGTTGCCTGAGCCATGCCCGTCAATACCAGAGCAACCATACCCGTGCCAGCACCCAGCAGGCTGCGGCGAGAAAGATGCGAAACCAATTTTTCAGCGTACATATCAGTGCTTGCGAGAAGTGAAATCTAAAGAAGAAAAGCCACTGCAATGCCCGCGCAGCAGGCGCTGCTCCAGCAGCAGACATAGCTGGTACAAAAGTAGGCCCAGCACAGCAATCAGCACCAGCGCAGCGAACATCAAGGTGGTGTCCATCATTCCCTGTGCTGCGATGATGACCGCGCCCAGGCCCTGGCTGGCGCCCATGAACTCGGCCACCACCACGCCCACCAGCGCCAGCACCACCGCCACACGCAGGCCCGCCAGAATCGCTGGCAACCCCATGGGCAGCTTCAGCCGCAACAAGGTCTGCAGCCGCGTGGCACCCAGCATGTGAAACAGCTGCAGCCGCTGGGCATCAGCCTGGCGCAGCCCGGTCAATGTGTTTTCCATCAGCGGGAAAAAGCAGATCAGCGCCGTAATCAGCACCGTGGGCAACATGCCAAAGCCAAACCACAGCACAAACAGCGGCGCCAGCGCCAGCTTAGGTACCACCTGGCTGACCACCACATAGGGCTTGAACACCCTTTCCGCCCAGGCTGATTCGGCCAGCACCATGCCTGCCAGCAAACCCACAGCACTGCCTGCCGCCAGACCCAGCAGCAAGGCCTGCAGCGTAGCCATCAGATGCGGCCAGAAGTAGCCTGAGGCCAACCCTTTCCACAGCGCCACCGCCACAGCTGACGGCGCAGGCAGCACCAGGGCCGACAAGCCCCATTGCCGCACAGCCCACTCCCACAAACCCAGCAGAATCAGGAGCAGCGTGGCCGATACCAGGCGCGCTTTGATGGGTGTGATGCTCATGCGCAGGCCTTGTCCATGGCGGCACGCACCTGTGCGCAGTAATCATTGAAAACGGCGCCGTGGCGCAGCCCCTGGCTGCGTGGCTCGGGCAATTCAATGGCCCAGTCCTGCACAATGCGCCCGCCATGCATCAGCGCAATGCGGTCGCCCAGATAAACGGCCTCGTTGATATCGTGGGTTACAAACAGCACCGTGGTACCACGCTCGCGGCAACTGCGCAGCAGGTCGTCCTGCAATTCCGCGCGTGTGATGGCATCCAGCGCGGCAAACGGCTCATCCAGCAGCAACAGCGGCGGCTCCAGCATCAAGGCCCGCGCCAGTGCCACGCGGCTTTGTTGACCGCCGGAAAGCGCTCGCGGATGCTGCCCTGCCATTTCGGCCAGACCCAGCTGCGCCAGCAACTGCCGCGCGCGCTGCTCATCCTGCGCGGTGGGCTTGCGCTGCAGGGAGACCGGCAGCAGCACATTGGCCAGCACGGTCTGCCAGTCCAGCAAAGTTGGCGCCTGAAACATAAAGCCCACTTGCGGCCCCGGCGTGGCCAATGCGCCGCCGTTGAGCGCAATGCGGCCAGCCTGTGGTTTGATAAGGCCTGCCACCAGCTTGAGCAAAGTCGTTTTGCCGCAGCCGCTGCGCCCCAGCAGGCAGTGCACCTCACCCGCCTGTGCCTGCCAGCTCACGCCATCCACCACGGGCGATCGACCGGGGTAGCTGAAGCTGAGCGCCTCTATTGCCAGAAAAGCCATATCCGTCTGCACCCTGTCAATCCGCGTACGCCGCCAGCGGCTGCGCGGCCAGCTCCGCCGATTGTTCGATCTCCACCATGCGTACCAGATCCAGCAGGCTAAAGCGCCCATCGTGGTGCCAGGCGGCTTCGGGCATGCTCATGGAACCAATGGCGGCAATGCGCGTGACACCAGCAGCGCCCAGTTGGCTGGCCAGCGCATACAGCCGCTCCGGGCTGGCCGCCAGCCCGGCCGTCTGCAGAAAATCACGCTGCTGCGCGACCACCGCAATCACAGACTCCAGACTCTGCACAGCCACCACACTGATACTGCGGTGCAGGGCCGTCGGGGTCAGCGGTGGAATGCCATCAGCCCCGGCGTCATCACAATACGCCACGCTCCAGGCCGCATCGGCCGGGCCGATCAAGGAATGGGACGGCTGCGCCCACTCCACACTTTGCTGCCAGCGCGCCACGGCCGCGCCCTCTTCCAGCTCCAGCGCACGGCGTGGAAAGCGCCGCTGCAGATTGGTCAGCTCCGCCGCCAGATAGTCTGCAAACGCACGTGGCGACACTGGCGCGCCACGCTCCACATAGAACACATGGGGTGAATAGCAGCCTTGCTGGTCATAGCGCATCACATCCCAGGCCGCCAGCCGGGCCAGCGCTGGCGCCTTGAGGCTATCCAGCGCCTCTTTGGCCACCATGCCAAAGCCCAGCTTGTGCCCATGGGGCAGAAAGCGCGTAGTCACCGGCAGGCGCTGACGCAGCGCATCCAGCGTGTGGTTGCCGCCATAGGCCAGCACGGTATCAGCCTGGGCATAGAGCGCATCGGCCTCCTCACCACCAGCCCCCCGCCACCAGACCACGGCCAGACAATCGGCCAGCGGCGGGTGCACCTCGGCCAGCAGCCGGGCAAACCAGCCTGCAAACAAGGGCTCGGCACTGGCCAGCTTGCCAATGGCGGGCGCCTTGACCAGCAGGCCGCAGATCAAGCTCCATAGCGACAGCGCAGGCACATTGCCCGCCCAGCTATGCACCAGCAGATTCGGGCCAAAGGCCCGAACTGCACCGCCCTTGGCTGCCGGCTGAAAGCCGTCCAGCACCGCTGGGTTGGCAAAATCTTCTGCCACAAACCGGCGCAGTTGCGGCGCACGAAAAGTCTTGAAAAATCCCGTCAGCCCCAGGCGCACCATGTCTGCGTCATAGCTGCTGACCACAGGCAGCCAGGCCTCTGCCTGCTGACGATAAATGTCGTTTCTATCCAGCAAGCGCGCTATGGCTCGGTCTATTGCATCGATGATTTCCGCCACGGGCATGGTTCGCAGATGCTTGTCTGCAGCAGCGCGCACATGCTGCGCCAGCCGCTGCATCTGCGCGCTGCCGAGCACGGGCACAGACACTTCCAGCCGCACGCGGCCCTGCTCAAAAGGCAGCACCTGCCACTGCACGTCCTCGTCTTTGATGCCCGGCAGATAGCCCGCCCGAATGCGCTCGACTTTCATACCGCTCAAGCTCTGGCAGCCTGAACAAACTCATCCACGGCCAATGAGCAGCCCTTGGCCGCAGCGCCTTCTGCGCGGCCCAGCAGCAAGAAACCGCTGGCTTCATCGGCGCCCGCCCACAGGCCCACGTCTTCGGTCAGGATGGTGGTGACGGCGTTGTAATTGGCCAGATCACAGTGCACCAGAATGCCGCGCTCGCCCGCAGGCACATCGCGGCCGGTAATCGGCTCGACCAGACGCGAGCGAATCCAGTGCGGGCCGGATTTGATGGATGGCAATGCCTCGTTGCCGCTGTCGTAGAACTGCGTGCTCAGTTCCGTCATGCCATACATATTGATGCACAGCGAGCGAGGCACGCCAAACAGGGCCGACAGATCGCTGTAAAACTCTTCAAGCGGAAGCTCACGCGACTGGCCCTTGTAGCCGCCGGTATCCAGAATTCGGCTACCTGCGGGCAACTTGAAGCTGCGGCCCATCTCACGCAGCGCGTCCATCACATGCACAAGGCTAAAACTGGCGCCCAGCAGGGCAAACGGCTGGCCACTGTCTTCTGACGCCTGCAGCGCCGCGCACAGGCCGGGCATATCCAACCCTTCAGGCGTGAGGTAATAGCGGCTGTCAGGCGTACCAAATTCCGATTTGGCCAGCGCCAGATAGTGGGCCAGCGAAGAGTTCGGCATGGCCTGCTCGTCCGGGAAGAGGACACCCATCTCCATGCGCTGCACGCCTTGCATGAAACGCTGCGAAAAATAGCGCTTCATCGACAGGTCATACACCTCCAGCGCCGGGTGAAAATGCCGCCCGCGCGCAGCCCGTCCGGTGGTGCCGCTGGTCATGAAAACACGCTCGGCAGGCGATGCGGGTTCGCTGCGCAACTCCATGGCCTTGAAGGCATCGATGGGCACGGCAGGAATATCACGCCAGGACTTCACATTGCGCAGACTGGCGCCACGGCGCTGGCAAAAGCTGCGAAACGGTGCGTTGTTTTCGTACTGGTGCGCAAACAGTCGCAAAGCCATTGCGTTGAACTGTTCATCCGTACATCCATCCTGCGCAATAAAACCCAGCAGGTCGGCGACCAGGGCAGCAGCCTTGTCCATGAGATTCCTTCGAGAGCTGAAATGTTCTGCTCCGAAGGCTCCTGCCATGCTGCCACAGGGCAGCCATCGAGGAATGCAAGCTCTTCTTCCGCCGGCATGACCCGGGTCAAGTTCACGGGTTTAGATCTCAGCACTGGCGTGCACCCCGGAGCGCGGCCATCATACCCCAGCCATCTCTCGCAATCAGGACATGGCAGCCTTGCTCTGGCCGCAGGAATGCAAGCCTTTACGCACCCTTGCACAATCGTGCCCACGCGCTGTCCTGCTCACGCCCACCACCGACGCAGCAGAGCCTGCCACGGCCATCCGGGTAAAAAAGCTTTGCGCCACAAGCTGCGAGCGCAGCAAACACCTGGGTGTACCCTCCAAGGCCCTCCAAGGCCCAGCAAGCTCACTACAAATACATCCCACAAAATGAGCCTGAAGCGCTTATTCATCAAGCGCATACAGCTATATTTTTCATAGTCATGTCAAGCACACCCCTCTACCAGCAGGCGCTGATGCGTCAAGCCGTCGATCTGGCCCACACCAACCGCCTGCAAGGCGGCCGCCCTTTTGGCGCCGTCCTGGCTCAAGGCGATCAGGTCATTGCCACAGGCGTGAACAACATCATCGCCAGCCACGACCCCAGCGCCCATGCAGAGATGGAGGCCATACGCGCGGGCACACAAAAACGCGCCAATCCCAGTCTGGCGGGCCTGAGCATTTACGCCAGCGGCCACCCTTGCCCCATGTGCCTGGCGGCACTGGTCATGAATGGGGCCGAAGAGGTATTTTTCGCTTTCGACAATGCCGATGCGCAGCCCTACGGCCTGTCCAGCGAAGGCACATACCAGCGCCTGCGTCTGTCGCTCTCGCCTGCACCTCTGCCCATTACCCGTATTGACACGGGCATTACGGCAGAACAGCTTTACGGCAACGCCCCCTGGCATCAGGGTTGAGCGCAGCGCTTGCAAAGCCATAACAACCAGGCATTGAAGCCTGCGCTGTGCAGAACACTGTGCAGCAACGGCCTGTTTTCATGACGATACCCACACTCTCTTCCACAAACCGCATCCCCGCCTGGCTATGGCTATGCGTGGTGGTACTGATCACCATCAACCTGCGCCCTTTTCTCACCGCACCCGGCCCGCTGGGCTATGCCATTCAGCAAGCTACGGGCATGGACTTGCGCAGCTTTTCCTGGCTCACGCTGCTGCCCATGGCGCTGATGGGGATTGGCGGCTGGCTTGCGCCTTCTGCCCTGCTGCGCCTGGGCGCTCGCAATGCCATCTGCGGCTCTTTACTGCTGATTGCACTGGGTTGCGCACTGCGCCTGATGCACGCTGGTGCGGCCACCGGCAGCCTGCTGATTGCCACGGCTGGCCTGTGCGGCGCGGGCGTTGCCCTGGTGCAAAGCATCGTGCCGGGGCTCATCAAACGCCAGTCTCCACATAACATCGCCCCCATGATGGGCCTTTATTCAGCGGCGCTGATGGGGGGCGGCGCACTCAGCGCCCAGCTTTCGCCGCTGTCCATGCAATGGGGGCTGAACTGGCAGCAAGCTCTGGCCATCTGGGCCATTCCAGTGTTGCTGGCACTGCCACTGGCCTGGTATGTGCTGACGCTGATGGGCAGCCCTGCTAGCACACAGCCATCATCCACCACAGCCCCCACATCCACATCCACATCCACATCCGCACCAGTGCCCGTAGCCAGCAGCGACACCGGCTGGCTGCTGCGCCGCCGCCGCACCTGGCTTCTGCTCATCAGCTTTGGCCTGATGAATGGCGGTTACGCATCCACCGTCGCCTGGCTTGCGCCCTTCTACCAGACCCATGGCTGGTCAGCCACGCAAAGTGGCTCGCTGCTGGCGATTTTGTCGATTGCACAAGCTGTATCCGCCCTGGCCATGCCCGCCTTTGCGCGCCGTAATGTGGACCGCCGCCCCTGGGTCATTCTGGCGCTGCTGCTGCAAATCATCGGCTTTACCGGTCTGGCGCTGTGGCCAGATGCCATGCCCAAGCTCAACGCCATCGTTCTGGGCCTGGGCCTGGGTGGCTGCTTTTCCCTGTACATGCTGGTGGCGCTGGACCATCTGCCCATTTCCACCCAAGCCGGTGCGCTCAACTCCCTCATGCAGGGCGGCGGTTTTATTCTTGCGGCGCTGGCTCCGCTGGTCATGGCACAACTGCACCAGATCAGCGGTCACTGGGCTACAGGCTGGCTGTACCAGGCCGGCATCGCCGCACTGGTCTGCGTGCTGGTTACACGCTTCGATCCCAAGGGCTATGCACAAGTGCTGGCGCGATAAGCTCACCTTTGGTTTTCTGATTCTCCTTTTGAATATCCATTCAGATAGTTTCCTTGTATTTTGTAAGATTATTCTTACAAAATACAAGGAAAACGAATGGCTGCACAAGAAAGCTTTACGTTAGCTTTACGAGGCATAGAAAAGATACTGAGTTCCATTGCAACTACACTACCGTATCAAAAGGTTGCTTTTCTTTACCAAACAAATCTAGAATTCAACCAAAATACTCTATCGCATTCCAAATCACTCTCGGAATTGATTTCCGAGGAGGCTCCATGCCAATTCAATCAAGACACCAATCCGGCTTTACATTGATTGAATTAATCACGGTCATCTCACTTATAGCCATTGCCGCTGTGTGGGCGGCTCCCAGCATGGCTTCATTGATCCGCTCCAACCGCGCCAGTGGCGAGATCAATCAAGTTGGCGCCTCCATCCGATATTCAAAATCAGAGGCTATTAAACGAGGCCTGAATGTCATCATATGCCCATCCTCCGATTCTGCGAGCTGCTCAAGCAGCAACAACTGGGGAAATGGATGGATTATCTATGTGGACAGCAATTCAAATGGCTCACTCGATAGCGGCGAGCCAATTTTAAAAACAGAACAAAAATTTCAGACGAATGACCAATTGCTAGCCTCTGGAAATGCATCCAATCTTAAATTCAACAGAGATGGCTTTGCTTTTGATTTACCCAGTTCTGCATCACTGACCCTGACACTCACCACAACCCCACAAGATGCATCAGCACAGCGTTGTTTAGTTATTGGTTTGTCTGGAAGCTTCAATATTCTAAAACAGGGAGCCAGTGGCTGTGCGTAAATCACGAAAATTATCTGCAGGCTTCTCTTTACTGGAGGTATTGATATCTCTGGTCATCATTTCTCTTGGAATACTAGGCATAACCGGCTTGCTCATCAAAGGCATGAGTAATGCGAAATCAGCCAACCAACGCGCTGTTGCAGCCATGGAGGCCAGCAGTCTGGCTGCCTCCATGTACACCAACAGAGCCTTCTGGGCATCAACAACTACGCCCATCTCTTTTTCCACGCAATGGTCTGCCAGCAAACCTACAGTCGCAAGCTCTGTTGGCATCAGCTTCATTGATCCAGCATCCTGTGATGATGTCAGCAGCAAATGCAGCTCAGCACAAATTGCAGGGGCTGATGCACAGGGGTGGGCAAACAGCATCAACAACGCCCTGGCCAATGGTGCAAGCACCATCAGCTGCAACCCTAGAACGGATGGCGCATTCAAAATTAATAGCTGTGACATCACGCTTTCATGGACTGAGAAGTTCGTGGATACCAGCAACGGCAGCACCACAAAATCCTCTTCATCCACCAGTGGCACACGCTCCTACACCTTGCATGTTGAGCCATGAAGAAAAAAATTCACACTCACATCCACAGCCAAAAACAGAATGGATTCACGCTGATTGAATTCATGATTGCAATGGCTATGAGCCTTTTTTGCGTACTGGCCATGACCGGGATATATTTAAGCATCAAAAATGGTTTTTTTGCGCAAGGAAATATATCATCCATGCAAGAGTCCGAGCGTCTTGCATTAACCTCTTTGAACAATACCATTCAGCTTTCTGGTTACTACCTTAATCCACAAAACTCCAATACACAAACAGCAGCCTTCCCTGTGGATTCTGCCAATGGATTTGCAGCAGGCCAGTACATCTCATCAAGCGCAACAGCCGGAAAAAAAAATACAGTCTCTGTAAAATTTCAAACAGCGCCGAATGATGGCCTGCTAACTTGTATAGGAACTGGAAACACTGGCACGGCGAATACGGTTTTCACCAATACATTCACCTTTACCGCAAACAGTGCTCAAACAGGGACTTATCTGCTTCAGTGCACTGTTTATGACGACATTAGCAAAAAATCTGTTCAAGCAACTCTGGCAGAGAATATTTCAAGCTTCAATATTGCCTACGGTGTTGATTCCGATAGCGACGGGAATATCGACTACTACACTACAGCAATTGCCCCTTTGAATGCGCTATGGCTGAATGTTAAGTCTGTGCGCATATCCATTGCATTTGCTGACATGGTTAACACCACCGCTGGAAACACACCAAAATCTGCACCTGCAATCATTCAATACATCAATCTGATGAACAATTACACTGCCAGAAATGATGCAACATCCTGAAAAAAAATCAATGCAGTCTGGCGTGGTAATGATCATCAGCCTGCTAATGCTGATGACGGTAACCATTCTTGGAATTTTCGCTGTCAAAAGCGTTTTATTAAGTGAAAGTGCTGCTGGCAACACCATGGACAAGCAGCGCGCCATACAAGCTGCAGAGGGTGCTGCTCGCTATGGAGAAGCCTGGATTACGCAGGAACTCAATAATCTTGGAAGCCAGGTGGATTGCACCAACAGCACACCATTGAATGTTGACAAAATATCTTCCATGCGGATCTGTAAATCCACATTGACGTCACTCGATCTGCCCTGGACTGGATCCATGTCCTATACACCCAGCAACATGACTATTGCAGCAGGCGGGGGACTCACAAGTGCGACGAACTCCAGCGCACAGGATGTCAATTATGCTGCGGCACCACAGCTGCATATCGGCTATCTGGGCGGTAGTGCAGATACACGCCAAGGAATTTATTACCAAATTTCAGCAATGGCTTCAGGCGGCAACAGCAACACAGTTTCTATTGTTCTGAGCACCTTGCAAGTCACCAAGACCAACTTGAATCTGGGAGGACTATGATGCATAAAAAAGAATTTATACCCAATGCACTGACTCTTTCCATTTTTTCGATATTGGTATTGGCACCTAATATCTCAAGCTCTCTGGTCATTAATGAAAAGCTGACTGGCAAGATCTCCACCTATGACTGGCAGGCCATCAATGGCGCCTGCCTGACAGCAGGCGATGCCACTAGCAGCAGCTCTACCATTCCTGCATGCATAGGACTGAACTATTACAGCGGAAAAAAGCAGGTTGGAGGGAAAACAGGCCAGTTGCTGGATGGGACTCCAGACAACAGCGGTGAAGGTGCACTTCGTCTGACCAATGGTGATACCACAGCCAATGGAAGTAATGGTAATAATCAAAGTGGTGCAGTTTATTCAAACTTTGACTTCCCATCGAATCAAGGTGTCAATATCACTTTCAAAACCGCAACTTATGGTGGAAATGGCTACTCCACTGGGAAAGGTGCAGGTGCCGACGGTCTGGCTTTTTTCCTGGTAGATTCTTCTATTGTTTCCAATATTGCCAAAGGTAACCAGTCAGTAGGCTCATTTGGTGGCAGCCTTGGTTATTCATGCGGCAATTCAAAAAATCCACCAGATGGTATCCTCGGCGGTTATATTGGACTGGGCATTGATGAATATGGAAATTTTGCAAATAAAGGCGACAACACCAACACAGGTGTCAGCACTGGATTCACTCCCAACCTAGTCACCTTACGTGGGGCTGGAAATACAAATTGGAAATGGCTTTCAAGTAATTACCCTAGCACTTTTCCCAGCACAACAACATCTGCCAATCAAATAACTGCAGTCCAACAGACCTGTACAAACGGCCAATTCTATGACATTAATAACAAAAGGTTTGTTACCACTCCAAGTACATTTTTAAATTATCCATGGCTGGTTTCCAAAACACTGGGCTCCAGCAACCCTATTTATTCGCAGGAATCCGTCAGCCGCCCCACCAGAGACGCAGCCAAGCCCATTACCTATAACCTGAAAATCACTCAGGATGGTTTGCTGAGTTTCTCCTACAGCTACAACGGCGGTCAGGAAACCCAGGTTCTTCAATCTCAGAAAATCACTGATAAGAATGGGCCACTGCCATCCAATTTTCGGTTTGGCTTTAGCTCCAGTACCGGTGGCGGTAGCAATGTGCATGAAATCATGTGCTTCAAAGCCGAACAGATCAGTGGTTCTGCAACATCCGCAGCAGGTAATGTGCCGCCTCAAGGACGGGTCCAGCAAGGGACTCAGCTGTATCTGGCCTCCTACCACCCCAAGAACTGGTGGGGCCAGATGACTGCTCAAAACCTGATTGAGCAAACTGATGGTACTGTCTCCATCAATTCTGTCGCAACCTGGGATGCCAGCTGCGTGCTCACCGGGGGCACCTGCACCTCCACCAATACCACCACCTCCGCCCAAAGCAGCCGACGCCTGCTGACCTGGAATGGCAGTGCCGGTGTCACACTGGACTACAGCAATCTGAACAGCAGCCAGCAATCGGCGTTGCTGGGGTCTGCGACAACCTCAACCAATGCGTCGAACTTTCTCAGCTATCTGAAGGGTGACCGCTCTCTGGAAATCACCACGGCTGGCACAGGCAGCTTCCGTGCACGAGACAGCCTGCTGGGTGACATCATCAACTCCAGCCCCAGCTGGGTTGGCGCGCCCAACTCTCCCTATTCATCGCCATGGTCAGACTTGCTCTACCCCACTGCAACAGCCCCCGAAGGGACCAGCTATCAGACATTCGCTCAGGCCAACGCCACGCGAACCAATGTGGTCTATGTTGGCTCCAATGATGGATTTCTGCACGGTTTTCGTGCAGGGGCCAGCAAGACTGATGGCAGCTTCAACAGCACCAACAACGACGGTAACGAACTCATTGGGTACATGCCCTCGCAGGTGCTCAAGACCATCGGTAACCCGAACGCTGACACGCGCCTGAACTACGGCAATACCAACTATTCTCATAACGCCTATGTTGATGCGGCCCCAGGCACCGGAGACCTGTACATCAACGGCAGCTGGAAGACATGGCTGGCTGGAGGTCTGGGCGGAGGCGGCAATCAGGACGCCACCACAAGCCTGCCCACAGGGGTTATTGCCGACAACACCTCCATCGCCACTGGCGCGCTGTACCTGCTGGACATTACCAACCCCGATGGATTCTCAACCCAGCTTCCCTCCAGCACGGTCCTCGGGGAGTGGACATCCAACGACATCGTCTGTGCAAACGACACCAGCAGCAGCAAATGTGGCGATAGCCTGGGCAACACCTTTGGCACCCCTCTGATACGCCGCCTGCACAACGGCGGCTGGGGCATCATTTTCCCGAATGGGCAAAGCAGCAAATCGGGCAAGTCTGGCATCTTTGTTCTGCTGATCGATAGCAGCGGCAAAAAGACGTTCCGCTTTCTGCCCGCTGGCTCCCCCACCACGGATAGCAAAGGCAATATCACCTTCCGCAATGGCATTAGCCAGGTCACATCGGCCGACCTTGATGGTGATCACATCACAGACTATGTATATGCAGGCGACATGAGCGGCAATGTCTGGCGCTTCGATCTGACCGACAGCTCTCCCGCGAACTGGGCCGTGAACTCCACACCGATCTTCAATGCCGGGCAGCCCATCACCACAGCCATCGTAGTCAGCACAACCAACAAGAAGAACAGCTACCGCGTGATGCTGAACTTCGGCACGGGCAAAATCTACCCACAGGTCTTCGATGCAGCCTCCTATGTCACCCCGGGCACCTACTATATGTATGGAATCTGGGATGCCAATATGGATGCATGGAACGGCAAGAGCACAACCCAGTATCTGTCCATCACCAACCAGGGCACCGTCAGCTCCAGCAGCCTGACCACCCAGACCATCACCTCACAAAGCTATACCAGCGACACACTGGGCATCAGCGGCGTGCGCACCGTAAGCAACACCTCGGTGTGCTGGAAAAACTCCACCACCTGCGGCTCATCTAATACCTCCATGGGCTGGATCATGGCTCTGCCCGGCACCAATGAACAGATCGCCTACAACCCAAGCTATCAGGATGGATACTTTGTCGTAAGCACTGTCATTCCAGAAGTGGCCCAGGTGCTCTCGTGCGACGTAACCGCAGCTTCTGGCTTCACCTTCGCCATCCTGCCCGATACCGGCGGCACAGCTTCCTCCAACTACTTTCTGAATTCAGGCTACTCTGGCGGCGTCATTGCTGCGCTGGGCCTCAGCGGGGTTGGCTCGGTCACAGCGGTCAACTCCGGCAACCGCCGCTTCGCCATTACCCAGACCACCTCGGGCATTGGCAAAGCCCTGGAAGTCAGTCCATCAAGCAACAGCGTGGTTCGCCGCGTCAACTGGGTACGCCGCCGCTGAGGATGAAAAGCATGAAAAACACTGTTTCCACCCAGCGAATCCAGCAAGGCTTCACCTTGATCGAAGTCATGATCGTGGTCGTAATGATCGCCATTCTGGCTTCTATCGCCCTGCCCTCCTATGAGAGCTATATGCGCAAAACGCGCAGAATTGACGCCAAAAACTCCCTGCTGGATCTGGCCATGCGCCAGGAAAAGTTCTATAGCATCAACAACAAATACTCTGCCACGGCCAGCGACCTCGGCTACTCCGCCCTGCCATATGCCGTACCCAGCTCGAACAACAACTCCTACTACGACCTCTCCATCACCCTGAGCACCGACACCCAGAGCTACACCGCCACCGCCACGCCCAAGGGTCCGCAGCTCAATGATGCCGAATGCTATGCCTACACCCTGGCCAACACGGGGCAGAGAGGCAATGTGAAAAGCTCCACAGCACTGGCACCCGAAAAGTGCTGGTAGACAAAAAAGCAGACTCTACGGTCTGCTTTTTTCATGCCTGCTATTCGTTGCACAGCAACTGCAAGCCATGCGCTTCGGTGGGCAGCGGCACCTCCCATTTGTGCAACATGCCCAGCAGCGCGGCATTGCTCAGCGTGGTGTCGCGCTTGCTGTTGCGCGCCAGCAGCGTGGGTTTGCTGGCTTCCAGGTGCACCAGTTCTACCTGCGCGCCGTAGGCCAGGCACAGGTCGACAGATTTGCTGCGCATCTGTTTGGACAGATGCGTGGCGTTCCACACAAACGGCGCTTTGGCACGCAGCAGGCTTTTGGCCTTGTCCACGGCGCGGTGGGCTGCTGCGCCTTCGTTGTCACCGTGCTTTAAGCCCAGCTCAGTGCGCGCATCGTCGAAGGACACTACAGGTAGATCGCCATGGTGCTGCGCCACCCAGGTGTTTTTGCCCGACGCGGGCAGACCGCACATGATGATGACGCGCGAGCCCGGCTCCTCATGCAAGGCGTAGTCCGGGTGCAGCTCGGCCCCGCGAAAGTAGCGCACCGCGGTTTCTGCTGAGGCGAACTTTCGCGGTGTGCGCAGGCAGCCCTCTTCACGCGCCAGCTCCTGGAACAGGTCGATATTGACCAGCACATTGCCCACATCGGGGCAAATGCGGCCACGTATATCGGCCCGCGCCAGTTGCACCAGCAGTTGCAGATCGACCTGCCAGGACAGTTCGCGGACGATGAACTCGGGCGAGACACCCCGGCGCGAATCGGCAAAGGCAAAAAACGGCACCTGGTGCACCGCAATCAGGCGGCAAATCGCCTCTCGCTGGGCCACGGGCACGCCCGCTGCCCACAGCATCAGCCGCGCATCCATCGCGCCCCGGCGCGAGTGGCCAGGCTGCGCGATGCGGCCGTCTTCCGCGATCTGCGTGGTAGAGCACTTGGCCACATCGTGCAGCAGCGCAGACAGAAACAGCGTTTCGCGCTCCTCATTCGAGAGCAGCGCATAGTCGCTGTCCTGCAGCAGTTCGCCCACCACCATTTGCGTATGGGTCCACACATCGCCTTCGGCGTGATAGACCGGGTCTTGCGGCGTGGTCTTGGCCAGCTCCAGCTGCGGGAAGGCATCCAGGCAGGCCGCCCAGTCCACGTTGTCGCGGGCAGAATGCGGCACCAAGCCCGCTATTTGTTTCCAGCCCCACATAAACATCTCCTCTCCACAGTCTTATGGACTATGGTTTTGATAGCTGCTAGCGCCTTATAGGTGTGCGCTACCAGCCTTTTTGAATCACATTGGCAAAAATATCGACACCCGCACGCAAGCCATTGGCCACAATGGGCCGCTCGCTGTGGTGCGAGCCTGAATCCAGAATCGTCTGCACAAAGTCCGAGCGCACAAACTTGTAGCGCGCCACGGTCTGGCCGTTGTCTTCGACCTTGATGTAGAGGCCCTCAGCCAGGTCCGAAGCATCGGTCTGCTTCCAGGCCAGGGGCAAATCCAGCTGCTGGCGCAGCACCTGCTCCTCAAACACCGCACGCCACTGCGCGCTGCGCGCCAGCGACGGGGCCAGCAGCGCCAGTAAATCCTGCACACGCTTTGGCGCAATGCCGCTGTAGAGCACGGGCACGGAGACCACGGGCACATCCGCCAGCAGCGCGTGGCGGCGCGGTGTGTCCAGAAACTGCTGGGCCGAGCGGTCCCACACGTCGAACTCGCAAAACCAGTGCGGCAGCGCGTCGTAGTACAGCGAATGTTTGGCGTACAACCACTCGCCATACAGGATGAAGCGGTCATCCAGCAGCGCCATCAGCGCGCTTTCGTGCGCCCTGGTCCATTGCTTGTAGGCGTTGAACTGGCGCTCGCGCCCGCCCATCTGATCGGCTTGCAGATAGTGGCCGCGCGACTGCAGCAGCAAGCAGCCATCGCCGCCAAAGCTGAGCGCGGCATTGGCGCCATCCAGCTTTTCCTCGACCACGATATGGCGGCCCGCCAGCGCTTCATAAGGCACGGCATCGGCCTGGTCGCCCACTTGCAGGCGCGAGCCGCGCAAATGCGGCGTGCGCGGGTATTTGAGAATTTCCAGGTTGAATAAATGTTGTGAAGTCATGTTGTGCTTTCCAAAAAGGGAATAAGCCACGCGCAAAAAAAGCGTGGCAGACCAATCAACGACAACGGCAGCGCTGCAAAAAGGCAAAACTTCTTTGGCCTGGTGAATAGCAGGCCGAAGCTTCAAAAAGTGGAGGGGCGTAAAACCTGGATGCGAACCAGGCCAGAGACGCCAAGCAAGGGCCGCCCCGCAGCAAAGGCGTCGTCCCTCGGGGGAAGGCGCGAAGCACCTCAGGGGGGCGACACATCCACCGCCACGTACACCGCAGCGCACACGCTAAAGAGATCAGCGTGTGACGAAGTCGTTTAGCAGAAACGAATGCGGCGGGACATGGGGCACCTCGAAAATGAGAGCGAATAACGCAGGTGGAGTAAAGGCTGGCGAGTGTATTCGGGCATGCATCAATTTGCCAAGCCATAGCGGCACAAGCTGTGGCAAGAAGAGAACAAATAGCCCTGCCCAATGGGCCTGGCCTGCCCTTGCCACCGATGGGTTTCACAGCAATGAAATATGAATTAGTTACATATGTCAGCTTTTATGCACCTGCCAATTGATCCATGACATCTGCAAAAGCCTTGCGCCAACCTCTTCTGATTTCTCTGATTGCAGCCGCCGCACTGGCCGCCTGTGGTGGTAACGACAACAACACCCAAAGCACCCCACCAGCGCCCACACCAGAAGTTCCTGCGCCGACTCCCGCCCCCGAGCCAGAAAAGACCCCCATCGGCCTGACGCTGGAGAAAATTGGCAGCTACCAGTCGGGCATCTTCTTGCAAAGCGCGGCTGAAATCACCGCCTTTGATGCTGCCTCCAAACGCGGCTTTGTGGTCAATGCCCAGAAAGGCGCGCTGGACGTGCTGGACATGAGCAACCCTGCCGCCCCCCGCATGGTTGCGAGCCTGGACGCCACCAAGCTGTCACTGGGCGCCGGTGCATCCATCAACAGCGTGGCCGTGCATGACGGCCTGGTCGCAGTCGCCATTCAGGCCGCCATTAAGACCAGCAACGGCGCGGTGGCGATTTACAGCGCCGACAAGCTCGAACTTCTGTCGCAAGTTGCCGTGGGCGCCCTGCCCGACATGCTGACCTTCACCCCCGATGGCAAGACGCTTCTGGTCGCCAACGAGGGCGAGCCCAGCGATGACTACCAGATCGACCCCGAAGGCTCCATCAGCGTCATCGATGTGAGCACGCCCGCCAAGCCGGTCGCCCGCACCGCCGATTTCAAGGCCTTCAACAGCCAGAAGGCCGCGCTGCTGGCCAAGGGCGTGCGCATCTTCGGCCCCACGGCCGATGGCAAGGGCACGGCGGCCGTCGCCAATGACCTGGAGCCGGAATACATCGCCGTGGCCCCCGATGGCAAGACCGCCTGGGTGACGCTGCAGGAAAACAATGCGCTGGCCATTGTGGACATTGCCAACGCCACCGTGACCGATGTGGTGGCGCTGGGCTTCAAGGACCACGGCAAGGCCGGCAACGAGCTGGACTTTGCCGACAGCGATGGCAAGAACGCTGTCATCCACATCACCAGCGCCCCCCATGTCTATGGCATGTACCAGCCCGACTCCATTGCCGCATACAAGGCGGCTGACGGCGCAACCTATCTGGTCACCGCCAATGAAGGCGATGCGCGCGCCTGGGGCGAAGGCAACAAGGCCTACTTTGGCACTGCGGCGGACAAGGCCACAGGCGCACTGGCCAGTGCTGGCGATGTGAGCAAGGGCTTTGTCGAAGAGTGGCGCATCAAGCACCTGGTGCACAAAGATGGTTTTCTGCGCCGCGCGGGCGACGATCTGCCCGCCCATCTGGCCCAGTTGGGCAAGGGTGCGTATCTGAATGCCAGCAACTTCGCCTGGTGCGGCGCAGTCAGCGGCGACCCCAAGACCTGCCGTGATGACGACAAGCTTGGCCGCCTCAAGATCACCTGGACCATGGGCTACCAGACCGACGCATCCGGCGCCCCCGTGCAGGATGCCAAGGGCTATCTGACCTACGACAAGCTGTACGCCTATGGTGGCCGCTCCATTTCCATCTGGGATGCCAAGGGCCAGCAGGTCTGGGATTCTGGCGCGGCGATTGAGACATTCATCGCCAGCCCCGAGTGCAAGCTGGGCACCAAGCGCGATGTAGCCTGCGCCACCTATTTCAACACCGGCCATGACGCCACCGCCACGCTGGATGCACGCAGCAGCGCCAAGGGCCCCGAGCCTGAAGGCCTGGCCGTGGGCCAGATCGGTGACAAGACTTTTGTCTTCGTGGGGCTGGAGCGCATGGGCGGCATTCTGGTGTTTGACATCACCAACCCCAAGGCACCCAAGCAGATCGACTATCTGAACACCCGCGAAAACTGGACCGCCAGCTTTGACGACAAAAACCCGCCCAGCGGCGCGGCACTGTCTGCGCTGGGTGATCTGGGCCCTGAAGGCCTGCACTTCATCCCGGCAGCCAAGTCGCCCAATGGCAAGCCTTTGCTGATGGTGGGTAACGAGGTCAGCGGCACCACGGCGGTCTATCAGCTTCAGTTGCAATACTGAAGCAAGGCCGGCACTAGGTGTTTGATCCCAAGCCCCGCCAGTGCGGGGCTTTTTTCATCAGCAGCTATGGAGCTGCGCCAAGGGTTACTCAAATACGTAACAATCTGCCCCCTGCGGTCGATGTACCGCCTATGGTTTTGCATTCGCTGCGCGCCACATGCGCAGCCAACTAAACCGCCGTGTATCCGGACGGCGGTGGCTTTTTGGAACGGAATACATATGACGCACTCTATCGCTCGCCGTACGGCGCTGCGCGGCTTGGCCGTTGCTGCACTGGCTTCTTCCTCGCTGCTGTCCATGGCCCATGCCGACACGCCCAAAGTGCTGCGCGTCTCTGCCATCCCCGACGAAGCCCCCACCGAGCTGCAGCGCAAGTTCAAGCCCCTGGGCGAGTACCTGTCCAAGGCCACAGGCATGAAGGTGGTCTTCACCCCCGTGTCCGACTACGCTGCCGTGGTCGAATCGCTGGCCACCAACAAGCTGGAAATGGCCTGGCTGGGCGGCTTTACCTATGTGCAGGCCAAGATCCGCACCAACGGCACGGCCATTCCCATCGTGCAGCGCGCAGAAGATGCCGTCTTCACCAGCCAGTTTGTGACGGCCGACCCCGCCATCAAGTCGCTGGCCGATTTGAAGGGCAAGACTTTCGCCTTTGGCGCGCCTTCGTCCACATCGGGCAGCCTGATGCCGCGTTACTTCCTGCAGCAAGCGGGTATGAATCCTGAGAAGGACTTCAAGACCGTGGCCTACTCGGGCGCGCACGATGCCACCGTGGCCTTTGTGGCCGCAGGCAAGGCCGATGCCGGCGTACTGAACACCTCCGTGTGGGACAAGCTGGTCGAGTCCAAGAAGGTGGACACCAGCAAGGTGCACGTGTTTGCCACCACCCCCACCTACTTTGACTACAACTGGACCGTGCGCGGCAACCTGGACCCCGCCATCGTCAAAAAGCTGACCGACGCTTTCCTGGCGCTGGACCCGTCCAAGCCCGAGCACAAGGCCATCATGGACCTGCAGCGCGCCAGCAAGTTCATCCCCACCAAGTCGGCCAACTACGACGGGATTGAAGCAGCGGCCAAGTCGGCAGGCCTGCTGAAGTAAGCACTTCAAGCCTTTTTGCCTTCCAGCGTGCTTCTAGTGCGCGCTGGAAGCTATCATTTTCAGAGTATTCGTCTCATGAGCTTCATGCTGGACGATGTGGGCCTGACCCACAGCAACGGCTTTCACGCCCTGTCCCATATTTCCTTGTCCGCCACGCAGGGCGAGTGCATTGCGCTCATCGGCCCTTCAGGCGCAGGCAAAACCAGTTTGCTCAGCACCATAGCCACCGCCTACCTGCCCACCACGGGCAGCATGCAGGTGCTGGGCCAGGCTGCGTCCACCCAATCCACGCCCCGCGCTTTGAAAGCCTTGCGCGCCCGCATTGGCACCGTGCACCAGGCCGCGCCCATTCCGCTGCGCCAGCGCGTGGTTACCGCCGTGCTGGCGGGCAAGCTGGGCCAGTGGCCGCTGTGGAAGGCGCTGGCGTCGCTGGCCTACCCGCAAGACATTCCCGGCGCGCGCGAAGCGCTGGCCCGTGTGCAGCTGGATGACAAGCTGTTCGCCCGCTGCGACCAGCTCTCCGGCGGCCAGCTGCAGCGCGTAGGCATTGCCCGCGTGCTGTACCAGGGGGCAGAGTTGATTCTGGCGGACGAGCCCGTCTCTGCGCTGGACCCAGCCCTGTCGCTGGCCACCGTGCAACTGCTGGTGCAGGAGGCCGCCGCCCGCCAGGCCACGCTGGTGGCCAGCTTGCACGCGGTGGATTTGGCGCTGGCCAACTTCAGCCGCATTGTCGGCATCCGCGATGGTCGCGTGGCATTTGACTTGCCCGCCGCGCAGATCAGCGATGCGCAATTGCAAGCGCTGTATGCCGGTGCTGACGGCGCCCCCGTGCCCCTGCCCACGCTGCACAACATGCCTGCGCCCGATGCGCCCCCCACCAGTACCAGCAGCAACCCCAGCCCGGTGATCGCATGCCGCTAAGTGCTACCACTGCCTCCGCCGCGCGGCGCGACCCGGCAGCGCGCGGGCGGCTGACCTGGCTGGTCATGGCGCTGATCGTGTTGTGGCCCATGCTGCAAACCGCGGGCTTTTCGCTGCAGCCGTTTTTTGACGCAGACAACCTCAAAGTCATCGGCGGCTTTCTGCGCCAGTTTTTGCCGCCCGAGACCAGCGGCGAGTTCCTGGGCTACCTGGGCACCGCCACACTCGAAACATTGGCCATTGCCACGGCCGGCATGGCGCTGGCCTTCGTCATTGCCGTGCCCATGTCGTATTTATCGACTGGCGCAGCACGCGAGAAAGTCACGCTCAACCCCATCGCCCGCGGCGTGCTCACTATCTTGCGCGGCATTCCCGAGCTGGTCTGGGCGCTGGTGTTTGTGCGCGTGTTTGGCCTGGGCCCCGCCGCCGGCGTGCTGGCCCTGGGGCTGACCTATGGCGGCATGCTGGCCAAGGTGTATGCCGAAATTCTGGAATCCACCGCCCCCGCACCCGCCCGTGCCTTGCGGGCCAGCGGCGCCGGGCGCTTGCAGGCCCTGCTCTACGGTCTGCTGCCGCAGGCGGCCAAAGAGCTGACTTCGTACACCGTGTACCGCTGGGAATGCGCCATCCGCGCCTCGGTGGTGATGGGCTTTGTGGGCGCGGGCGGTTTGGGCCAGTTGATGGACCAGGCCATGAAGATGCTCAACGGCGGCGAGGCCGCCAGCATCTTGCTGGCCTTCATGCTGCTGGTGGCGGCTGCCGATGCGCTGTCCTGGGCATTGCGCCGCGCTCTGGACACTGCACCTGCGCCCCGCGCCTTGCCCTTTGGCTGGCGCACTGCTGCATTTTTGGTAGCTGCCGGCGTGGGCCTGTGGGGCAGTTTGCGGTTGTTGGACATTGATTTCTCTGCCCTCTTCACCGCCGATGCAGCAAGCAGCATGGGCGACTTTGTGCGCGGCTTCTTCCCGTCCGATCTGAGCCAGCCCTGGCTTTTGAAAGTGTTGCAAGGCGTGTGGGAGACACTGGCGATTTCCATCGTCGGCACCTTGCTGGCCGCAGCTGTGGGCCTGCTGCTGGCCCTGCCGCGCTGGCGTGGGCCGTGGAATGTGCTGCTCAACGTGCTGCGATCGGTGCCCGAACTGGTCTGGGCAACGATTACCGCGCTGGCCGTGGGCCTGGGGCCGTTTGCCGGCGCACTGGCCCTGGCGCTGCACACCGCTGGCGTGCTGGGCCGCTTGTACGCCGAAGCCCTACAAAACGCCCCCGCAGCACCTGCACAAGCCCTGCGCCTGGCGGGCAGCAACCGCCTGCTGGCGTTTTGCTACGGCACCTTCCCCGGCGCCGCGCCGCAGCTGCTGGCCTACACCTTGTACCGCTGGGAGATGAACATCCGCATGGCGGCCATCCTGGGCTTTGTGGGTGCAGGCGGCCTGGGCCAGCTGCTGTATTTTGAGTTGTCTTTATTCCATTACGCGCAGGCCAGCACAGTGATTATTGCTATGCTTTTATTGAGCATTGCCGTGGACTGGAGCAGCGCGGCACTGCGCCGGGCCATGCGCTAAACCCATCAGCAAACGGCCCGCATACGGGGGTGGCGTGCAAACGCCAGCCCCAGCACTGTGCCCAGCACCATGACAAAGCAGGCAAATGCGGTAACGGCGGCATTGATGCCCCAGTGGTCTGCAATCCAGCCCACCGCCATCATGGGCAGCATGGAGCCCAGCAAACCAATGGCCTGATAGGTGGACAGCATGCCCGCACGGTTATCCGGCTGGGCAATACGCCCCACCATCGTCATGCCCGCCAGCATGCACATACCGTGGCCCAGCGCCGTCAGCGCCACACCAATGACGAACAGTGCGGCCGATGCCATATGAAGGTTCAGCACCAGCAGCGCGTTGCTGACCACCAGCAGCCCCATGCCCAGTCCGCCACAGCGGTGCACACGCAGGCGGGACGCCAGCAGCTGTATGCCCGCAGACACCAGCAAGATGATGGCAATGGCACCACCACTGACCACGGGCCCATTCCACGGAATCATCTGCTTCAAAAACAGGCCCGCCATAGAGGCATATAGCCCGAACACCCCAAAGGCCACAAACGGGTAGCCGCAGGTCAGCACAAAAGCCATGGAATCTGCACGCACAGGCCAGGTCAGGCGCGGCATGCAGTCACGCCATTGCAGGCGGCTGGGGGCCAGTTGCTGTTTGCCGCTTTGCGCCTCGGCAGGCAGTTTCAGCCATGCAATGCCCGCCACGCCAACGGCCCCCAGTGCCAGCGGCAGCACATAGGCACTCATCAAGGGCCGGGGCAGCCACTGCCCTGCAACACCGCCAATCAGCGGCCCCAGACCAAAGCCCAGCACATTCAATGAACTGGCCAGCATGGCCACGCGGTTCACAGGTACACCGGCACTGCCACTGGCCGCCAGTGCCGCCAGCCCTGCTGTTGCGCTGATGGTGATGAGGCTGGACGAGATGCCCACCATGAAGCGCCCCACGATCAGGCTGGGCAGATTCCAGGCAAACATGGAGATCACCGTACCCGCCAGCGTCAGCAGCAAAAAGCACAGCAGCACTTTCTGAAAACCGATGCGGTCTGGCAACCGCCCCAGAAACAGCAGCGCAAACATGCCACCGCACATATACAGCACGTAAATCATCGAAATATCGCTGGCCTGCAACTGCCAGGCCTGCTGGTACAGCGCATACAGCGGGCTAATGAGCGCCGCCCCCATCACCCCCACCACCAGGGCAAAACCCACCCACACTGCGGACGCGGACACCGTGCTGATGCCGCCGCTCCATGCATTGCTTTGCTGCATTGTTGCTGTCTCTTTGAATAGGTCGCGGCTGAGAGCACGCTGACGTTCTGCGGCCCCAAGCGCCGGTCCGGCCCGTGGCAATACACCACTTGCTTGCGATGAAAACATTATCTGCAGCGCAGGCTTGCCACACATAGACCATATGAAGGATATCGACTGCAAGCGCTTATCCATCAAGCGTTGACAGCTATGTTTTCAGAAGTAAAAGCATGGCTGTAGCGGGCTGAAAAAGCGGCGCAAAGCTATACTTTGGCTCCTCATATTGTTAAGACAACAGGATTTCCTGGCATGCGTCCGACTGCTTTTTTGCGCCCTCTGCTATGTATGAGCCTGCTCGGCCTTGCCGCCTGCGGCAGCAACCCACCCGCCCCTTCCACACCTTCTGATTCGACCGGCAGCACCGCGACTGCGCAGCCCATCCGCATCGGTCTGGCACTGGGCGGCGGCGCGGCCAAGGGCTTTGCGCATATCGGTGTCATCAAGATGCTGGAAGCCAATGGCTTCACCCCCAGCGTGGTGGCAGGCACCAGTGCAGGCAGCGTCGTTGGCGCGCTTTATGCCAGCGGCATGAACGCCTTTGAATTGCAGGAAAAGGCCGTGGCGCTGGATGAAGCCAAGATTCGCGACCTGCAACTGTCGTCTGGCGGCCTGGTGCTGGGTCAGAAGCTGGAAGACTATGTGAACGAGCAGGTGCACCGCAAGCCCATGGAGCAGATGGCCAAGCCTTTTGTGGCCGTTTCCACCCGACTGGAAGATGGTGAGCGCACCGTGTTTGCCCGTGGCAATGTCGGCCAGGCCGTGCGTGCCTCCAGCAGCGTTCCCGGGGTGTTCCAGCCCGTGACGATTGGCAAGTACCACTATGTCGATGGCGGCATCGTCAGCCCCGTGCCTGTGGATGCCGCGCGCAATCTGGGTGCCGACATCGTGATCGCGGTCGATATCTCCAACAAGGCCAACGGCAAAACGCCGGGCAATATGCTGGGCGCGCTGAACCAGTCGATTGCCATCATGGGCCAGAAGCTGGGCCAGGCCGAGCTGGCGCGTGCCGACATCATCATCCGCCCCAAGGTGCTGGACATTGGCCCTGCCGATTTCAGCCAGCGTGCCAATGCGATTGTGGAAGGTGAAAAAGCCGCCACGGCGCTGATGCCGCAGATTCGCGAACGCATCGCCCACCTGCGCGCTGAGCGTGCCAAGGCCACGCAAGTCGCTCAGCAAAAAGCGTCTGACGCCAAGCACCAGGAATGCCTGAAGCAGCGCAGCAGCCTGCAAAAGCTCTCGGGCATGGTGGGCATGAACGACAGCTGCGACAAGCCGTAATCCTGCGCTTTCCCCATAACAAAGGCCCGCTGCATGCGGGCCTTTGTCATAGGGCATTCCTGCTCAGAACGCTTCTTCTTCCAGATTCGCGCAAGTCATGTCGCGCGACTTCACCACCTGCAGCCAGCCGCTGATTTTGGGCAGCTCGTAGTGAAAGAAATAGCGCTGCGCTGCCATGCTGCCACGATGCGCGGCAATGGCCAGATCCTTGTCCATGGCCAGCACCGCCAGCGCCACATCCAGCCAGATCCAGGCCAGCACCACATGACCAAAGGCCTGCATATACGGCACGGCATTGGCCAGCGCTTCCTGCGGATTGCCCGTGGCCCAAGCGGATTTGGTGGCTGCACCAATTTCGGCCAGCGCACGCGCCAGCTGGTTGGCGTGGCAGGCGAGCTTTTCCTGCTGCAGCGCCTTCTGAATAGTGCTGTTGATGCGCGCAGCCAGCAGCTGCAGCCCCTTGCCGCCATCCATGATGACCTTGCGCCCCAACAAGTCCATGGCCTGAATGCCGTGCGTGCCCTCGTGAATCATGTTCAGGCGGTTGTCGCGCCAGTACTGCTCCACAGGAAAGTCACGCGTGTAGCCATAGCCACCATGGATCTGAATGGCCAGCGAATTGGCCTCCAGACAGAACTCGCTGGGCCAGCTCTTGGCAATCGGGGTCAGCACCTCCAGCAGCAACTTGGCATCTGCCGCTTCTTGCTCACTGCCGGTGTGCTGCTCGTCCACCAGACGTGCGCAGAACAGATTGAGCGCCAGCGCACCTTCACAATAGGCTTTTTGCGCCAGCAGCATGCGCTTGACGTCCGCATGTTCAATGATGCGCGACTGCGGTTTGCTGGAATCCTTGCCAGAAGCCCCCACAGGCCTGCCCTGCGGACGGTTTTGCGCGTATTCCAGGCTGGCCAGATAACCGGCCATGCCCAGCATGGTGGCGGCCGTGCCGATGGAGATGCGCGCCTCGTTCATCATGTGGAACATGCATTTGAGGCCCTCGCCAGGCTGGCCGACCAGATAGCCGATGGCGCCAGAAGCACCCCGTACCGGGTATCTGCCTTCGCCAAAATTGAGCAACGTATTCGTGGTACCGCGCCAGCCCAGCTTGTGGTTGAGGCCGGCCAGCGCCACATCGTTGCGCTCGCCCGTCAACCTGCCCTCGGTATCCACCAGTTTCTTGGGCACGATAAACAGCGAAATACCTTTGACGCCTGCAATCAGCTTGCCATCCGCCCCAGGAATCTTGGCCAGCACCAGATGCACGATGTTCTCGGTCAGTTCATGGTCGCCCGCGCTGATCCACATTTTGTTGCCCTTGAGGCGATAGCGCGGCCCCAGTGGGTCGCTCTCAAAATCAGCCCCATCTGCCTGCGCCCGGGTGGCAATGTCCGACAGCGACGAGCCCGCCTGCGGCTCGGACAGCGCCATGGTGCCAGCCCAGCGGCCATTGAATTCGTTGGCCGCAAACACCTGCTTTTGCATGTCTGTGCCATGGGCCATGATGGCGTTGGCATTGCCACTGGTCAGCATGTTCGAGCCTATGCTGATCGAGGCCGCAGCAAAAAAGCAGTTGGCCGCAGCCTCCACCGTATAAGGCAGCTGCATGCCGCCTATTTCATAGTCCTGCGCCGCGCTGAGCATGCCGGATTCGGCATAGGCCTCGCGGGCGTCATAGGTGCATTGGGGCAGGATGACTTTTTCGCCATCAAACTGCGGCTCCTGCGTATCTACCGTGCGGTTGAAGGGCGCATATTTCTCGCGTGCAATGCGCTCACAGGTGTCCATCACCGCATCAAAAGTGTTGCGCGAGTGATCGGTAAAACGCGAGCGTGTCGTCAGGCTCTCGGCCTTCAGCCAGTCGTAGAGCAGAAAGTCAATGGTAGAGCGCAGGCGCATATCAAACTCCTTCAAAACCGCATCAAGCCTTTTATTGACAAGCGCTTTCAGCTATCAAAATACTCAATTTCTGACAAACAAAAAGCCGCACCCGCAAGCAGGACTGCGGCTTTTTGCTGGGCGAGCTTACAGAACTTCGAAAATGCCCGCTGCCCCCATGCCGCCACCAATGCACATGGTCACGCACACGCGCTTGGCACCGCGGCGCTTGCCTTCGATCAGCGCGTGGCCCGTCAGGCGCTGGCCCGAAACCCCATAAGGGTGGCCCAGCGCAATCGCACCGCCGTTGACATTGAGCCTGTCGGCTGGAATGCCCAGAAAGTCGCGGCAGTAAATGACCTGCACGGCAAAGGCTTCATTCAGCTCCCACAGGTCAATGTCGTTGATGGACAGGCCCAGCTTCTTGAGCACCTTCGGGATGGCGTAAATGGGGCCGATACCCATTTCATCGGGCTCGCAACCTGCCACGGCAAAGCCCAGGAAGCGGCCCAGTGGCTTGAGCCCCTTGCGCGAGGCATAGTCTTCGCTGACCACGGCGCAGGCACCCGCACCATCAGAGAACTGGCTGGCATTACCTGCGGTAATCACACCGCCGGGCAGCGCGCTGCGCAGGCCGCTGATGCCTTCCTTGGTCGTGCCCTCGCGAATGCCCTCGTCCTTCTCGGCCAGCACTTCCTTGGCAATCAGGCCACGCACCTTGTCAGCCACGCCCATCACCGTTTTCATGGGGGCGATTTCGGCGTCAAACAGGCCTGCAGCCTGTGCCGCCGCCGCTTTTTGCTGGCTGGCCGCGCCGTACTCGTCCTGCGCATCGCGGCTGATGTTGTAGCGCTTGGCCACCTGCTCTGCCGTCTGCAGCATGCTCCAGTACACCTCGGGCTTCATGGCTGTGAGTTCAGGGTCAAAAGCCATGTGCGGGTTCAGGTGCGGCTGCACGCAGGAGATGCTCTCCAGCCCGCCGGCCACCAGTACATCGTTTTCGCCCGCGATGATGCGCTGGGCCGCCAGCGCAATCGCCTGCAGGCCCGAGGAGCAAAAGCGGTTGATGGTCATGCCGGAAGTTGTCACCGGCAGACCGGCGCGTACGGCAATCAGACGGGCCACGTTGCCGCCTGTTGTGCCTTCTGGCAGCGACATGCCCATGATGACGTCTTCGACTTCAGCGCCATCAATGCCTGCGCGCTCCACGGCTGCCTTGACCGCATGGGCGCCCATGGTGGGGCCGTAAGTCATATTGAAAGCGCCCTTCCAGCTCTTGGTCAGCGGGGTGCGCGCGGTAGAAACAATCACTGCGGATGTCATGTTCTGTCCTTTGATTCTGGGTGTTGACTGGCGGGTCGTCGGCGCTCAGCTGAACTGCTTGCCTTCGGCGGCCAGCTTGGCCAGCAGTGGCGCGGGTTGCCAGAACTTGGCATCGTCGTTGGGGTTCTGGGCGAAGCGGCCCATGGCCTGCACCACGTTGAACAGGCCCACTTCCCCTGCGTAATGCATGGGGCCACCGCGCCACAGCGGGAAGCCATAACCGGTCAGATAGACCATGTCGATATCGCCGGACTTGCCCGCAATACCGTCTTCCAGAATGTGCGCACCTTCGTTGACCAGGGCATAGACCAGACGCTGCACGATTTCTTCGTCCGAGATCTTGCGCGGCGTCACGCCAATGGCCTTACGATGCTCGTCAATCATCTTGGCCACGACGTCCGAGGGCACCGCGTCGCGTTTGCCCGGCACATAGTCGTACCAGCCAGCGCCCGTCTTCTGACCGAAGCGGCCCAGCTCGCACAGGCGGTCTGCGCTGGCGCTGTACTTCATGTCAGGCTGCTCGACATAGCGACGCTTGCGAATCGCCCAGCCAATATCGTTGCCAGCCAGGTCCCCCATGCGGAACGGCCCCATGGCAAAGCCAAACTTTTCAATGGCCTTGTCCACCTGCTGCGGCGATGCACCTTCATCCAGCAAAAAGCCTGCCTGGCGCGAGTACTGCTCAATCATGCGGTTGCCGATAAAGCCATCGCAAACGCCCGAAACCACGGCCGTTTTCTTGATCTTCTTGGCAATCTTCATCACCGTGGCCAGCACATCCTTGGCGGTTTCCTTGCCACGCACCACTTCCAGCAGCTTCATCACATTGGCAGGGCTGAAAAAGTGCATGCCAACCACGTCCTGCGGGCGCTTGGTGAAGGCGGCAATCTTGTCCACGTCCAGTGTGGAAGTGTTGGATGCCAGAATCGCGCCGGGCTTGGCCACCGCATCGAGCTGCTTGAAGACCTGCTCCTTCACGCCCAGCTCTTCAAACACCGCTTCGATGATGAGGTCTGCATTGCTCAGGTCCGCATAGTTCAGCGTGGTGCTGAGCAAGGCCATGCGCTGCTCGTATTTTTCAGCGCTCAGCTTGCCCTTCTTGACCTGGGCTTCGTAGTTCTTCCTGATCGTGGCCACACCACGGTCCAGCGCTTCCTGCTTGGTCTCCAGAATTGTGACGGGCACACCTGCGTTGAGGAAGTTCATGGAGATGCCACCGCCCATGGTTCCCGCACCAATCACGCCCACCGCCTTGATATCGCGCACAGGGGTGTCCGAAGGCACATCGGCGATCTTGGACGCAGCACGCTCGGCCAGGAAAAGGTGACGCAGAGAACGCGACTCCGGCGTCATCATCAGCTGCATGAAGGCTTCACGCTCGGCCACCATGCCATCGTCAAACTTCTTGGTGGTGGCGTTCTTTACAACTTCCACACAGCGCAGCGGCGCGGGGAAGTTCTTGGACATGCCTTGCACCATGGTCTGGGCAAACTGGAAGTAGGCCTCGCCCTGAGGGTGCTTGCAGGGCAGATCACGCACACGGGCCAGAGGTCGAACATCTGCCACTTCCAGCGCATAGGCCTTGGCCTCTGCCAGCAAATTCTCGGCTGACGATGCCATTTTGGTAAACAGCTTCTGCCCGGGAATGCTGGCCAGCATCTCGCTTTTAACGGGTTCGCCGGTGACGATCATGTTCAGCGCGGTTTCCACACCCAGCACACGCGGCAGGCGCTGCGTGCCGCCTGCGCCAGGCACCAGGCCCAGCTTGACTTCAGGCAAGGCCACAGCCGTACCAGGCGCAGCAATGCGGTAGTGACAGCCCAGCGACAGCTCCAGACCACCGCCCATGCAGACGGTGTGAATGGCCGCAATCAAAGGCTTGGTGGACAGGTCAAGCTGCTGAATGACCGAGATCAGATTCGGTTCACGGTAGGCATCTTCCTTGCCGAACTCGGTGATATCGGCACCGCCCGAGAAGGCCTTGCCTGCACCGGTAATGACGATGGCCTTCACGGCAGCATCCGCCAGAGCCTTGTTCAGGCCATCGACGATACCCCGGCGTGTGGACAAGCCCAGGCCGTTGACCGGCGGGTTGTTCAATGTAATGACGGCGACTGCGCCATCCACCTTGTATTCAGCAGTCATGCTGTTGTCCCCTGTTCAATAGTTAGAAAAGAACGGTCGTGCGATTTTTATTTTCGAGATTTTGCTGCATTGCGCAACTGCGGTTTGTCCTCAGCGAGACACCCCCTGAGCCGCTGCGCGGCTTCCCCCAAAGGGGGACGACGGCCTCGCTGCAGGGCAGCCTTTGCTCGCCGTCTCTGAGTTGGGCCGCGCCAGTTTTTAAGGCCGCTAAACCTCCAGCCATTCCTTGCGGACTTTTTCGTTGGCTCTGAGTCCATCGGGCGTGCCATCAAAGACGATGCGGCCATGGCCCATGACCAGCGCGCGGTCCGAGATATTCATGGCGATGGTGAGCTTTTGCTCGATCAGCAGCACCGACACGCCGCGATCCTTGATCTTTTTCAGGTACTCGCCCACCAGCTCCACAATCTTGGGCGCCAGCCCTTCCGTGGGCTCATCAATAATGATGAGATCGGGGTCGCCCATCAGCGTGCGGCACAGGGTCAGCATCTGCTGCTCGCCGCCGGACATCACTCCGGCTTCGGTGTGCTGGCGCTCCTTGAGGCGCGGGAACATGGCATACATATCGTCAAAACCCCAGCGGCTGCCTTTGCCCTTGCCTTTCTGGCCCAAAAGCAGGTTCTGGTGCACGGTCAGATTGGGGAAAACATCGCGGCTTTCGGGCACATAGCCAATGCCCAGGTGCGCCACCTCATAGGCCTTTTTGCCACGCAGGTTCTGGTTTTTCCAGTCCAGCCCGCCCTCCCAGTGCACCAGGCCCATGATGGCCTTGGCCGTGGTGGAGCGCCCCGAGCCGTTGCGCCCCAGCAAAGCCACGATTTCGCCCTGATTGACTTCGAAATCCACGCCATGCAGCACATGGCTTTTGCCGTAATAGGCATTCAAATCACTGATCTTCAACATCTCAATGCCCTCCCGCCTGTTGGTCTGCAACGGAAGATCCTAAGTAAGCCTCCTGCACCCGTGCATTGGCGCGCACGGCCTCTGGCGTATCAAAGGCAATCACCTCGCCATAGACCACCACGGCAATCTTGTCGGCCAGGCCGAACACCACGCCCATGTCATGTTCCACCGTCAGCAGCGTCTTGCCTTCGGTGACTTTCTTGATGAGCTGGATGAAGTGCGCGGTCTCGCTGTTGCTCATGCCTGCCGTGGGTTCATCCAGCAAAATGACACTAGCGCCGCCGCCGATGGTGATACCGATCTCCAGCGCGCGCTGCTCGGCATAGGTCAGGTTGACGGCCAGCGTGTCGCGCTTGCGGTGCAGGCCAATCATTTCCATCAGCTCATTGGCCCGCGCATTGGCGTCGTGCAGATTCGAGAGAAAACGCCAGAAGCTGTAGCGGTAACCCAGACTCCAGAGCACGCTGCAGCGCAGGTTTTCAAACACCGACAGCTTGGGAAAGATGTTGGTGATCTGGAAACTGCGTGACAAGCCCATGCGGTTGATCTCGAACGGCTTTTTGCCATCAATGCGCTGGCCGTGCAGCAGCACCTCTCCGCTGGTTGGCGCAAAGCGCCCGCTGATCAGGTTGAACAAGGTGCTCTTGCCCGCGCCGTTGGGGCCGATGATGGCAATGCGCTCGCCCGCATTCACGGCCAGTTGCGCACCGCGAATGATCTCGCTCTTGCCAAAGCTCTTGCGCAGATCACGCAGCTCCAGCGCATAAGCCTGACCCGGCTTTTGCACCGACTGAGGAGCAGATGATGGAATAGCAACACTGCTCATGGCTCAAGCCTCCCCTTTTTTGATCGTCTCTTCAATCGCTTCCTGAATCTGCCCCCAGTGCCGCGCCGTGATGCGGCGAGCCACTTCCAGCAGACCCAGACCCACGACCAGTACCACAATGGCAACTACCCAGGTCGCGGCTGCGCTGGTGTCCAGCTTTGTGCCCATGAAGGACACGTTCGCACCCATTGCAGCGTTCAGCTGCAGGTGGTATATCATCTCGATCAGCGCGGCTGCGCCCACAATCGTCACAATGGCCGCCACCAGCACGCCCAGATAGGGCTTGAGCAGGCGCTTGAAGTGCCCGAACTTGGCCACGCGCAGATTCATCATGATGATGCTGGCCACACCACCGGGTGCATACATCACCATCAGCAGGAAGACCAGGCCCAGATACAGCAGCCAGGCCTTGGTCAGCTCGGACAGCAGCACCGAGGCCAGCACCAGCAGCACGGCACCGATGATGGGACCGAAGAAGAACGTCGCCCCACCCAGGAAGGTGAACAGCAGATAGCCGCCCGAGCGCACCACGCTGACGCTGTCCATGGCCGTGATGATTTCAAAATTGATAGCTGTCAGCCCTCCACCAATACCGGCAAAGAAGCCCGCGATGATGAAAGCGAAGTAGCGCACACGCTGGGTGTTGTAGCCCACGAACTCCACGCGCTCGGGGTTGTCGCGCACGGCGTTCAGCATGCGCCCCAGCGGCGTGCCGGTGAAGGCAAACATGGCGGCCGTGCAGATGAAGCAATACACCGCAATCAGGTAGTACACCTGCAGGCCCGAGCCAAAATCCAGCCCGAAGAACTTGCTGTACACCCGGTCGGTGGTGATGCCACCTTCGCCCCCGAAGAACTCGGGAAACATCAGCGCCATGGAGGCCACCAGCTCACCCAGGCCCATGGTAATCATGGCAAAAGTGGTGCCGGACTTCTTGGTCGTCACATAGCCGAACAGCGCAGCAAAGAACATGCCCGCCAGCCCGCCAATGATGGGAATCAGCACCAGCGGAATGGGCAGCGCACCCGCTGCAGCCTTGTTCATGGCGTGAATGGCCAGAAAAGAGCCCAGCCCGGTGTAGACCGCGTGACCGAAGCTCAGCATGCCGCCCTGCCCCAGCAGCATGTTGTACGACAGGCAGATGATGATGAGATAGCCAATCTGGCTGAGCATGGTCAGCGCCAGCGAACTGGTGAAGATCAGCGGTGCCACGATCAGCGCCAGAGCAAACAGGCCCCAGACCAGAATGCGCCCGATATTCAGCGGCTTGAAGCGATAGTGCGCCTGCTCAGGCTGCTTGGCGGCAGCGGAGTTGATGCTTGTTTTTGTCATGGAATTCATGGCTCAGTCCCCTCGCGTGCCCAGCAAGCCCTTGGGGCGGAAAATCAGAATCAGCACCAGGAACAGGTACGGCAAGATTGGTGCCACCTGCGACACCGTCAGGCGCAGCACGGGCCAGCCAAAGGTGGACTCATTGACCTGATGGCCCATGGAAGTCAGCGCACTGGCCATGGACCAGTCAATGGCCACGGCAAAGGTCTGCACCACGCCAATCAGCAGCGAAGCCACAAAAGCCCCCACCAGCGAGCCCATGCCGCCCACCACCACCACCACAAAGATGATGGAGCCCACCGATGCCGCCATGGCAGGCTCGGTCACATAGGTATTGCCGCCAATCACGCCCGCCAGCCCTGCCAGCGCGCAGCCGCCGCCAAAGACCATCATGAAGACACGCGGCACGTTGTGGCCCAGCGCCTCCACCATCTCGGGGTTCTTGAGTGCGGCCTGAATTACCAGGCCAATGCGTGTGCGTGTCAACAGCAACCACACGGCCACCAGCATCAGCAGCGCCACCAACATCACAAAAGAGCGCGACTTGGGAAACTGCGTGCCGTACAGCGTGAACAGCGGGCCCTGCAGCGAAGGCGGCAGCGCATAAGGCACGGTGCCGCGCCCCCACACCAGTTGCACCACTTCCAGAATCAGGTAAGACAGGCCAAAGGTGATCAGCAATTCCGGCACATGGCCATATTTGTGCACGCGGCGCAGGCTGTAGCGCTCAAACAGCGCCCCCAGCACGCCCACCAGCACGGGACTGATGAACAGTGCGGGCCAGAAGCCGACAATGCCGCTGAGCGTGTAGGCAAAATAGGCGCCCAGCATGTAGAAGCTGGTGTGCGCAAAATTCAGCACGCCCATCATGCTGAAGATCAGCGTCAGCCCCGAGCTGAGCATGAACAGCAGCAGCCCGTAGCTCACGCCGTTGAGCAGCGATATGGTGAAAAATTCAGGCGTCATTGACTGGCCTTGCTTTGAAGAGATCGGAAGAAAACCGCTGCGCCCTGCACCTGGTTGTCGTGGTTCTGGGCTCGCATCTCGCAGCGCTTACGGCAAAGCAGCAGACGTTCAGGACGGCCGCTTCATCTGGCAAGTGGTTGGCGTGCTGGCCACATAGGGCTCGTAATACTTCACAGGCGCGAAGGTATAGCCGGTGTTTTCCGCGTCGTACGGATATTTGCCACCCGCCTTCTGCCACTTGGTGATGTACAGGCCCTGCTGCAGCTGGTGATCGCTCTTGCGCATCTCCACTTCGCCGTTGAAGCTCTTGATCTTCATGCCTTCCAGCGCCGCAGCCACCTTCACGGGATCGGTCGATCCCGTCTTCACAAACGCTGCATCCAGCAGTGCAAACACGTGATAGATGGAGGCCTGCGTCAGGTCGTCGTTGAACTTCTTCTTGAAGCTGGCCATGCTGGCCTGAATGGGCGCGCCCATGTTGTAGTGGCCGTAGCCCACGGTGAACACCTTGCCGTCAGATGCCGCGCCCATGGCTGTGGGCGCCCCCGCACCAAAGGCGTAGTAGGTATAGAACTTGACGTTGTTCAAACCCGCATCGTTGGCCGCCTTGAGCAGTAGCGACAAGTCAGCCCCCCAGTTGCCGGTGATGACTGTATCGGCACCGGACTGCTTGATCTTGGCCACATAGGGGGCAAAGTCGCGCACCTGTGCCAGCGGCGAGAAGTCGTCTCCCACAATTTCTACATCGGGGCGTTTTTTCTTGAGCAGCTCCTTGGCGTATTTGGAAACCTGCTGGCCATGGCCGTAGTTCTGGTTGATCAGATAGACCTTCTTGACCTCTGCATCGTCCTTCATGAAGGTGGTCAGCGCCTCCATCTTCATGGAAGTGTCGGCATCGAGGCGGAAATGCCAGTAACTGCACTTGCTGTTGGTGAGATCGGGGTCCACCGCCGCGTAGTTCAGGAACAGCAGCTCCTTGCCCTTGCTGCGATTGTTGTGCTTTTCCAGCGCATCGATGATGGCCAGCGCCGGGCCTGAGCCATTGCCCTGAGAGACATAGCGCACACCT
This sequence comes from Comamonas fluminis, assembly GCF_019186805.1. NCBI lineage: Bacteria > Pseudomonadati > Pseudomonadota > Betaproteobacteria > Burkholderiales > Comamonadaceae > Comamonas > Comamonas fluminis. Next base: position 2,887,424 of record NZ_CP066783.1, read on the forward strand.
TGGTCCATGGCCGAGCGCAGTGCCGCCGTGGTCTCCTGCGGGCTGAGCTTGTTATCCATGGGAACAATCTCGAACTTCACGCCTGAGGCATTTTTTTGATTGAACTCTTCGGCCAGCAACTGAAAGGTCTTGAGCTGATTGGTTCCCACCGCAGCCATCAGGCCGGACAAGGGATCAATCCAGCCAATCTTGACGGTCTCGCCCTTTTGCGCCCACGCTGCGCTGACACCAACGGCCATGGCCGAGAGAGCTACCGTACGCATCACCCATCTCATACTTGTCTCCTTTCATAGTTATTGCTAGCACTGCTCGCAAATCTACCGGCGGGTAGACTTTTCTTTGCTGGGGAAAGCCTTAGAAGCTATCGCTCATGCGACTACGAAAGCCTTTTGCCCGACGTCTGCGACACGTGCGAGACAGCAGCCACCCGCTGCACTAGGGTCTGTTGAGATTTAGGCGAGGATCGCGTTGCAGCGACAGGAGGCTGGATGCTAGGCGTATGACCGAAGCAATGCTCATGCCTTGCGAGGGCATGCAACAACGCAGACGGCCTCCTGTCGCTGCAACCTGAAGGGAAGGAATCTGGCCGCCCGCCACTCGTTGTTGCATTCCTTGTGCGGGTGGGCACCCGCACGGCGTCACGCGCCTAGATTGGCAGGCGGCCAGAATCCTTCGCGACCTTGCTCAATTCTCAACAGACCCTAACAAAAAAGGGTGCACAAAGCACCCTTTTTGATCGTCAGAACCGCCTCAGGAAGGTCGCTTCATCTGGCAGCTGGTCGGCGTGCTGGCCACATAGGGCTCGAAGTATTTGACGGGCACAAAGGTGTAGCCGGTGTTCTCGGAATCGGTCGGATACTTGCCCCCCGCCTTTTCCCAGCGGGTGATGTACAGGCCCTGCTGCAACTGGTGATCGCTCTTGCGCATCTCGACGTCACCGTTGTAGTTCTGGAACTTCATGCCTTCCATGGTGGCCGCGACCTTGGCGGGATCGGTGGTCTTGGCGCGTGCAAAGGCCTGATCCAGCATGTTCAGGCCGGTATAGACCGTGCCGGTGTACATATCGTCATTGACCTTGGCCTTGAAGCCCTTGACGATCTTGTCCATGGTGCCGGGCAGATTCAGGTGGCCGTAGCCCACCATGTAAACCTTGCCCGCCGCTGCAGCGCCCATGGCGGTGGGTGCGCCGGTGGCAATGCCGTAATAGGTGTAGAACTTGACGTTGTTCAGGCCTGCATCATTGGCGGCCTTGATAAGCAGCGCCAGGTCCGAGCCCCAGTTGCCGGTAATCACCGAATCGGCACCGGACTGCTTGATCTTGGCCACATAGGGCGCAAAGTCACGCACCTGCGCCAGCGGCGAGAAGTCGTCCCCCACGATTTCCACATCGGGGCGCTTTTTCTTGAGCATGTCCTTGGCAAACTTGGAGACTTGCTGGCCGTGCGCGTAGTTCTGGTTGATCAGATAGACCTTTTTGACGTCTGGCAGGTCTTTCATATAGGTGGTCAGCGCTTCCATCTTCATGGAAGTGTCCGCATCCAGACGGAAATGCCAGTAGCTGCACTTGCTATTGGTGAGATCAGGGTCCACCGCCGCGTAGTTCAGGTAAACCACTTCCTTGCCCTTGTTGCGGGCGTTGTGCTTTTCCAGCGCATCCATGATGGCCAGCGCGGGGCCAGAGCCATTGCCCTGAAACACATAGCGCACGCCCTGGTCCATGGCCGAACGCAGGGCCGCCGTGGTTTCCTGCGGGCTGAGCTTGTTGTCAATGCCGATGATTTCAAACTTCACACCAGAGGCGCTGCTTTTGTTGATCTCCTCGGCCGCATACTGCAGGCTCTTGAGCTGGTTGGAGCCCAGCGCCGCCATCAGGCCAGACAGCGGGTCAATCCACGCCACCTTGACCGTCTCCCCCTTCTGGGCCATTGCACTACCCGCACACGCCAGGATTACCGATGCTGTCAAAGCCTTGATTGCAAACTTCATTGAGCGTCTCCATTGGTGGTTATGAGCGACGCCCAGACTAAAGGGCAAGCAGGCAATCGGCGCTTGGGGCTTGCCCTAGCGTTTATCACCTTGGCGACTGATGCCCGTTAACGCGATCTTTCTACTACCAAAACAATAGCTTGCAGCGCTTTCAAATCAAGCACTGCAAGCCAATTCAGCATAAATATCAACGGGGAAGCGCTGCCTCCTGCAACGGGCGGCCAGCGTCATCCAGCAGCAGCCTGGCGGGCTGCATGTCTTTGTCGTCAATGACCTCGCTCAGCACATCCATGGCCTTGTCAAACCGCAAGGTGCCCGCCTTCACCTGGGCCAGCACCGGCTTGACGCGAGGCAGCTGGTCAAAGCGCGTGCCAGCAACCAGCGCCAGGCACAGGTAGTTCACCAAATCGCGCGGGCCGCGCAAGCCGTAGCGACTGGCAAACGCGATCTGCTGGCGCACAAACCAGTACATGGGCAACGGCGGCAACTTGTCGCGCAACATCGGCTGGTTCAGGCGCAGGTAGTAAATCAGCAAATCGGGCAGATTGGCCGCCAGCATGGCGTCGATCTGTGCCTTGCTCAGGCTGATGGGCAAGGCGCCAGCGGGCTTGATGGTGTCCTTTGCGGCGGCATATTCCACCAGTCGACCAGAGCGGCTCCAGCAAACCCAGCGCGCAATGGGCCCCAGCAGGGCTTGCCGCTGCGCGGGCTCCAGCACCGCCTCAATGCGGCTGCCGGTATCCACATCGGTCTGCCCCATCAGGGCGGCCAGCACGGCCGGGTCCCAGAAAGCCAGATACATAGGCTCCTGCCCCTGCAGCTTCACATCGATTGCACGGCGCAGGTGTGCCAGCAGCACATCCATATCGCAGTCTGTGGTCAGCAAACTGGCGCTGGGCTGGGTCTGCACAATGCTCAGCACATGGTCCAGCAGCTTTTTCTGCGGCTGGCCCAGCTCAGTGCCCACGGTGCCCAGGCGCACCAGCCATGGGCACAGCTGCGCTTCCTTGCTGCCCCGCTCAAAGCCAAACAGGGGCTGGGCATCATTGGCTGGCAGCAATGCCTTCAGCGACGCGCTTTGCGCCAGATCCAGCAGCACATACAGCTGCTGGGCCGGTGCGCTCTGGCGCAGTTGCTTGAAATACTGCCCCCAGACTTCGGCCGCCGGGCGCATGGTCTGCCAGTCGCTCATGCGGCCTCCCGGTTCACAAAAGGCGATCTTTGCTGGGCGCGGCGCTGCAGGCATTCCCAGCACACATCACGCGCAGCCACCACCGATTTTGCGGCCAGCAAAGCCTGCGCATCACAGCTGCCAGCCATGGCCGCCGACCAGGGCAGCAAGCCCGTCAGCATGGCGGCGCCCATCAATTGCCTGCGCCGCAGGCTGGCGCCTTCACGTTCACAGTCACATTGGCATTCGCCTTGGCCCGGCTCGAATTCAGAGGACATACCCGCCATTCAGAAATAAAAAAAACCATCATCGCATGATGATGGTTTGGACCGAGGCAAAAGAAAGCGTCAAATCGTTGGCAGCTTGTAGTCCTTGAGCTCTTCACGCAGCTTGGTCTTGAGCATCTTGCCCGTGGCGCCCAGCGGAATGGCGTCCACAAACACCACATCGTCAGGCACCTGCCATTTGGCGGCCTTGCCCTCAAAGAACTTCAGCAGCTCTTCGCGCGTCACTTCGGCGCCTGGCTTTTTGGCCACGGCCACAATGGGGCGCTCGTCCCACTTGGGGTGCGGCATGCCGATGCAGGCCGCCATAGCCACAGCGGGGTGCGCCATGGCAATGTTTTCAATGTCGATGGAGCTGATCCACTCGCCGCCAGACTTGATCACATCCTTGCTGCGGTCGGTGATCTGCATATAGCCATCGGGGTCAATGGTGGCCACATCGCCCGTGGGGAACCAGCCATAGCCATCTGCGCTGTGCACCAGCGGGTCGCCACTGCCCTTGTAGTAGCTGTTGATGATCCAGGGGCCGCGCACCAGAAGGTCGCCATAGCTCTTGCCATCCCAGGGCTGGTCTTCGCCTGCGTCGTTGACGATCTTCATCTCCACGCCAAAGATGGCACGACCCTGCTTCTGGCGCAGCTTCATCTGCTCTTCCTTGGGCAGACTCAGGTGCTTGTTCTTGAGAGTGGACAGCGTGCCCAGCGGGCTCATTTCCGTCATGCCCCAGGCGTGCAGCACATCCACGCCATAGTCGTCCTGGAAGGCCGAGATCATGGCGGGCGGGCAGGCCGAGCCGCCAATCACCGTGCGGTTGAGTTTGGAAAAGCGCAAGCCATTGGGCTTCATATGGCCCAGCAGCATCTGCCACACCGTGGGCACACCGGCCGCAAAGGTCACGCCTTCGGCTTCAATCAGCTCATAAACCGATTTTCCATCCAGTGCAGGGCCGGGAAACACCAGCTTGCAGCCGGTGAGTGCCGCCGAATATGGAATGCCCCAGGCGTTGACGTGGAACATGGGCACCACGGGCAGCACCGAGTCGCGGGCAGACAGGTTCATCACATCGGGCAAGGCCGCCGCATAAGCGTGCAAGGTGCTGGAGCGGTGGCTGTACAGCGCAGCCTTGGGGTTGCCCGTGGTGCCGCTGGTGTAGCACATGCTGGACGCGGTGTTTTCATCAAACTGCGGCCACTGATAGGTGGTGGGCTGCCCTTCAATCCATGTCTCATAGCTGATCAGACCAGGAATGCCGCTGTCGGCAGGCAGCCGGTCAGCATCGCACAGCACCACCCATTTCTGCACCTGCGGGCACTTGGCGTGCACGGCCTGAATGATGGGCAGAAAGCTCAGATCAAAGCACAGCGCCTTGTCTTCCGCGTGGTTGACGATCCAGGCAATCTGCTCGGGGTGCAGACGCGGGTTGATGGTATGCAGCACCCGGCCCGAGCCGCTGACGCCGAAATACATCTCCATGTGGCGATAGCCATTCCAGGCCAGGCTGGCCACGCGGTCGCCCTGCGCAAGACCCATGCCATCCAGCGCATGGGCCAGTTGACGCGAGCGCGCCGCCAGGTCCTTATAGGTATAGCGGTGAATGTCCCCTTCCACGCGACGCGAGACAATCTCCGCATCGAAATGGTGGCGTGCAGCAAATTCGATCAGGGACGAAATCAGCAGCGGCTGGTTTTGCATCAAACCCAACATTGGCATGTCTCTCTCCTCGGTAGCGTGGTTATTGTTGGAAAGCATCCTAGCGTGCGCAGAACTGCCACCATGAGGGGACTGTCACCAATGCGTAACTGTGGCGACGTTTGCAGGCATCCTCCCTATGGACGATGCAAGCGCACCCCGGGAAAAACCTAGGATTGGCTACTGCGCTGCAAGGCCTTTTCCGCCATTCAACAGCCCTACTCCTGCAGGCTTTGATACCCCTCAAGCACAATGGCCGCATGAGCGAATCCACTGCCCCGCAATGGCACAGCCCCGGCCGCTTTGAAGCCCTGGGCCCGGCATTTTTCACCTATCTGCAGCCCTCACCGGTGTCTGCCCCTTACTGGGTGGCCACCAGTGCCAGCACCGCGCACTGGATGGGACTGAACCCCGACTGGCTGCGCAGCGACGAAGCCCTGCAAGCCCTGTCCGGTAGCGCCATCGCACCGGGCAGCAAGCCGCTGGCCAGCGTTTACAGCGGCCACCAGTTCGGCCACTGGGCGGGCCAGCTCGGTGATGGCCGCGCCATCATGCTGGGCGAGACTGCGCAAGGCTTTGAAGTCCAGCTCAAAGGCGCTGGCCGCACGCCCTATTCCCGCGGCGGCGATGGCCGCGCCGTGCTGCGCTCGTCCATTCGAGAGTTTCTGTGCAGCGAAGCCATGGCCGCCCTAGGCATTCCCACCACGCGCGCACTGGCGCTGACGGGCTCACCCCTGCCCGTGGCACGCGAAAGCATTGAAACCGCTGCCGTCGTCACCCGGGTGGCCGTGAGCTTTGTGCGCTTTGGCCACTTTGAGCATTTCGCCGCACGCGATATGCAGACCGAACTCAAGGCGCTGGCCGATATGGTCATCGACCAGCACTACCCCGAATGCCGCACCGCCACTGCGCTCAACGGCAATGCCTACGCCAACTTCCTGCAGGCCGTGAGCGAGCGCACAGCGCGGCTGCTGGCCCAGTGGCAGGCTGTGGGCTTTTGCCACGGGGTGATGAATACCGACAATATGAGCATTCTGGGCCTGACGATTGACTACGGCCCCTTCCAGTTTCTGGATGCTTTCGACCCCGGCCATATCTGCAACCACAGCGACAACCAGGGCCGCTACGCCTTCAACCGCCAGCCCCAGGTGGCCTACTGGAATCTGTACTGCCTGGGCCAGGCCTTGCTGCCGCTGATTGGCGATGAAGAGCTGACCATTGCCGCACTGGAATCGTACAAAACCGTCTTCCCGGCCGCCTACGCCACGCAGATGCTGCGCAAGCTGGGCCTGCCCGATGACGCCCCCGGCACCGCTGCTGGCGAAGGCCGCTTTGCCCAGATCGTCAACCCGCTGCTGCAGATACTGGCCGACAACAAGGTGGACTACACCATCTTCTTCACGCGCTTGACCGAAGCAGTGACGCAAGCCAAAGACGGCCAACCAGACCTGGAGCCGCTGCGCGACATCATCCTGGACCGCGCCACATTCGATGCCTGGTCGCTCACCTATTCAGAGCAGCTAGCGCAAGTGGATCAAGCACAATCGGCCAATTGGATGCAAAAATCGAATCCCCGCTACGTGCTGCGCAACCACCTGGGCGAAACCGTGATTCGCGCCGCACAGGGTGGCGACTTTGCCCCCGTTCAGCAAATTCTGGCCGTGCTGCAAGCCCCGTATGACTCGCACCCGGACCATGGCGACTGGGCCGGCTTCCCGCCCGACTGGGCCTCCTCCATTGAAATCAGCTGTTCATCATGAGCTTTCCCCTCCAGAAATCCGATGCCGAATGGCAAACCCTGCTGCAGGAAAAAGGCGCCGAGCCTGCCTCCTTCCAGGTCACGCGCCATGCGGCGACTGAGCGGCCTTTTACCGGCAAGTACGAGCAGTTCTGGGCCGATGGCAGCTACCACTGCGTCTGCTGCGGCAACAAGCTGTTTGACTCACACACCAAGTTTGATGCCGGTTGCGGCTGGCCCAGTTTTGATCTGGCCGTGCCCGGCGCCATTACCGAAATCACCGACCGCAGCCACGGCATGGTGCGCGTGGAAACCGTGTGCAGCCAGTGCGGCGCCCACCTGGGCCATGTCTTTCCCGATGGACCCACCGATACCGGACTGCGTTACTGCATGAATTCGGCCTCGCTGGACTTTCAAAACGATCATCAAAAATAAGAGCGCATCGCGCTTGATACATCTGCACTCAAGGCAGATTTCACACAAAACCCGCATCGGCACCACATCAGCTTTGATAGCTGAATCCGTCCTGCACACAAGGCTTTGGCCGAGGTGGGCATGGCGCTTGGTGCATGATGCGCGTTTGCCGACCGTGCGGGAACCATCCGGGCCCTGCGTGATCGGAACATCAGAACCACTGACACACCGCGCATGAAGCTGCTGCTTGATTTTTTCCCCATCATTCTGTTTTTCGTGGTCTTCAAGGTCTGGGGCATCTATGCCGCCACGGCCGTAGCCATTGTTGCCACCATCGTGCAGATTGCCTATCTGCGTTTCAAGAACGGCAAGATCGAGCCCATGCAATGGATGAGCCTGGGCGTCATCGTGCTGTTTGGCGGCGCCACCTTGCTGGCCCACGACGAAAACTTCATCAAATGGAAGCCCACCGTGCTGTACTGGCTGATGGGCGGCGCACTGCTGATTGGCCAGCTGGTCTTCAAGAAAAACCTGCTGCGCTCCGTCATGGGCGCCCAGCTGCAGCTGCCCGACGCCATCTGGCTCAAGCTGAACTGGGCCTGGTCGGCATTTTTCGCCGTCATGGGCGCGCTCAACATCTGGATTGCCTACCACTTCGACACCGACACCTGGGTCAACTTCAAGCTGTTTGGCGGCATGGGCCTGATGGTGGTGTTCGTCATTGCGCAGGCCATCTACATGAGCCGCTACCTGCCCCAGGAAGGCGCTGAAAAAAAGGATCAGCAGCCATGAGCGTGACCATCAGCGCCCCCGCCATGGACGCAGCCCTGCGCCAGCGTCTGGCCCCCACGCAGCTGGAGGTCATTGACGAGAGCTACCAGCACGCAGGCCACGCCGGTGCCAACGACAGCGGCGTGGGCACGCATTTTCGCGTTCGCATCGCCTGTGCAGGCTTTGACGGCAAAAGCCGCGTAGCGCGCCACCGCCTTGTGTATGATGCACTGCAAGATTTCTTTGACCAGGGTGTTCACGCCGTCGCCATCGAAGTTTTATGACCTCAGGCTCCGTTCTACGGAGCCTGTTGCGTATGGGCAGAACCTAATTCAATTTTCTCAATCAAGACTCGAATGAGCATGAATCAAAAGCAATTGGCCCGCCTGGTGGGCGCAGCAGTTCTGGGCTTTGCCGCCCTGTCCGCATCGGCACAAAACGCTGCCATCGTCAATGGCAAGGCCGTGCCCCTGGCCCGTGTGAACGCCCTGAAGGCCCAGATCGAAGCCAGCGGCCAGGCCGTGCCGCCCGAGATGGAAAAGATGATCAAGGATGAGGTCATCTTCCGCGAAATCCTGATGCAGGAAGCCAACCGCCGTGGCGTTGCCGCTTCCGACACCTACAAGCAACAAATGGAACTGGCCCGCCAGACCGTGCTGATCAACGCCCTGCGCGCAGACTTCGAGAAGACCAATCCTGTCACCGACGCAGAAGCCAAGGCCGAGTACGACAAGTTTGCCGGCGCCAACGCAGGCAAGGAAGTCAAGGCCAGCCACATCCTGGTGGAGTCCGAAGACCGTGCCAAGGCCATCATTGCGGAAGTGAAGGCGGGCAAGAAGTTTGAAGACATCGCCAAGAAGGAATCCAAGGACCCCGGATCGGGCGCCCGTGGTGGCGAGCTGGGCTGGGCCAACCCCGAAAACTATGTACCTGAATTCACACAGGCTCTGCTGAAGCTGAAAAAGGGCGAGCTGACTGCAGCCCCCGTCAAGAGCCAGTACGGCTGGCACATCATCCGCATGGATGACGAGCGCCAGGCCGAACTGCCCAAGTTTGAAGACGTCAAGCCTCAGATCGTTGAGCAACTGAAGCAGCAAAAACTGCAGCAATTCCAGGATCAGCTGCGCAAAAACGCAAAAATCCAGTAACATGTTTCTGCGCCAGTGCCCAAAAGCACTGGCCTGACCATCACCCAAGCCCGCTCACGCGGGCTTTTTTTGTGCTCAGCGCTCGCTGTCTGCTCCTTTTTCAGAAGCATCCTGCGCAGGCAGTTCATGGGCCTGCGGCTTTTTTCGCGGGCGGCATGTTGCGGCCTTGTCTGCACCTTGCACTGCACTCTTGCGCCGCGCTTCCTCAATGGCCTGCGGTGTCTGCGGCTCTGGCGGGCACAGCGGCAGCGGTGCCTGCTCCTTTGAAGCCTCTGCAGACTCGGCGCTGATGGCCTTGTTTGCCGCCGCAGAGTGCTGCATTTTTGCCTGCGCCACATGCCCAGGCTGCGTGGGTTCAGCCCCCGGATCAGTCGCGGCCACCTCGGCCTGCTGCGCTCTTGGCGCTGGTGCTGCCGCTGGTGCTGGTGGTACTGGCAGGTGCGGCCTCACACTGGCGGCGGATCTGGATGGAGCAGCAGCGGTAACAGGTGCCGCATCGGCTACGGCATCAGCAGGTACTGCGGCAGTTTCTGCAGAGGCCTCCGCCGCAACCGGCGCAGCAGGCTCGGCAACTGCGTCTGCAGGCACTGCAGCGGGAGCACTTGCAGATGCGTCTGCGGGGGCTTGTGCGGGGGCATCCGCATGCGCAATCACCGCGTGGTCTGCCGCAGCTCCGGCGCCAATGCCGCGGTCAGAGCCATCCCAGCCGGAAAAATGCTGCATCATCAGCCAGCCCACCACCCCCACAGCAGCCAGCCCCCCCAGCGCGTGGCGCAGCCACAGCCGGTCATTGGCGGCAGGTTTGGCTGCGGGTTTGGCAGACTGTGGCGCAGGCTCACGCGCCTTGCGCGCAAGCTCCTGCGCCTGCTGGCGTGCATGGGCCAGAATCGCGGCGCGGCTGGCGGCGCTGGGGCCACGATCATCGGCAACCGCTTCGTGATAGAGATCGCGCAGCGCATCGGGCTTGCGGGCCTGCGGTGAATCTTGCGTCTGGCTCATATCTGCCCTTCCAGCGCCTGGCGCAGCTTGGAGCGCGCATAGCGCAAGCGGCTTTTGGCCGTTTCTTCAGCAACCCCAGTGGCTTGCGCAATATCTGCCACCGTCATATCAGCCTCCACCTGCAGCAAAAAGCATTCACGCTGCTCAACTGGCAATTGGGCCAGCGCATCCAGCAGCAACTGGGCCAGCAAGCGCCGATCAAGGCGATGGTCCGGCTCAAAACCGGACGCGGCAAACAGGCTCTCCGCCAGCCGCTGAGACTCTTCAGAGTCACCACCAAGGCTCAGGCCAGGCCTTCGCCTGCGCCAGTGATCGACCAGCCGGTGATGCGCCATGGTGAACAGCCAGGTGGTGAATTTGCTGCGAATTTCATAGCTGGTAGCGCTTTCCACGACTGAAAACCACAGGTCCTGACTCAGGTCATCGGCCAGCGCCGCATCACCGGTGTTACGAAAAAAGTAGCGCCACAGCCGCTGCTCGTGGCGTTGGTACAGGGTCTCGAATGCCATGGCCTGCCCTGCTGCATAGCTTTGCATCAGGATCTCATCACTCAATACGGCATGGGCCAGTGGCTGTTCGGACATGCCCGCGATTTAAGCAAATTTCGCGGGCCTGTGCGAACAGGCCTGCGACACGGCCCTCAGTTGCGTGGTGGATCGGGCACAAAGCCGCTATCTGCCGGGAATGCGCTGGGGCTGCGTGGCGCGGCCGGGCGAGGACGTGGCTCGCGAATCACGCCCTTGGCAACCAGGTTGGCATAGCTGTCGTAGCGAATGCGCACAACGCGGCGGGGCCTGTCGGTATCGGCCTCAAAATCCACCTGGGTGACTTGCGAGCTTTCTACCGCACCGTGGCCTGTACCCAGCGACGGCGTGGCCGAGGGTGCACGCTTGACAGTGCTGCTCTTGTTGCTGGCACTTGGGGCAGGGGCTGCTGCATCAGCAGCCACAGCCTCAGACTCCTTCATGGAAGGCTCATAGATCGGGCCGTTGTAAACCGGCTCTGGCAGCTTTTCGCGGTACAGCGCCACGCCGATCACGCCCACATCCTTCGGACGGCCGGTGCGACTGGCGTAGGACATATCGCTTTGCGAGAAGTAGAAAGCGGCCACGCTGTCATTGCTCTTGCGCCAGCCGGTGACGTCGTAGCTGTCGCCCGCATCGAATACATAGCCGTCTTCCGCCTTGGCGCTGGCAGTCTTGCCGGTGATGACATTGACGCCATCGACGCTGATGACTGCCATGATGCGGCGCTCCTCCAGACTGCGCACACGCACGGCGTAGTTGGCGCCGGGCCGGCCAGCCACCCACAGCTCACCCTCAAACGCATAAAGCGGCAGCACCTTCCCCGTGGCTCTCTCGACGATGCTGATATCCGCCACCCGGTGGCGCTCATTGCCGCGTATCCATGCACTGGCACTGCCAACGCTGGCGGCCAGCACGGTGCAGATCAAGGACGCACGCAGCAGGCGGCTGCGCGTGATGGAAAGGCCGGGGGTGGCTGGGGCGGTGCGATTAGAGAACATGGTTGTTATCTCCTGATAGTTCCGTTGCGACAGACTTGTCCTGTGCTGAAACGCAGCAGCCGGGCCAATGGGGTTAAATCCGGCGCACTTTAGTTGCAAGTATTTGCAACACAGCTTTGCCCAGCCACACCCTGCCTTGCACGGGGCTTCTCTGGCACAATCGCGCTCGCTGCAGCGGGGTCTGACCTGGCTGCAGCCATGCTGGGGGTGCCCGGACTTGGCGTCCGGACTGAGAGAGTCCCTTTGAACCTGATTGCGCAAAGCCAAGCGGCTTTGCCCGAGATCATCCTCGCGCAGGGAAGCTGTCAACGGTGCCAAGCCACGAAACGCTATTCAATTCATAGCTATCAGCGCACGCCCTGCGGCCCCTGCTTCGTTTTTCTGGCGGAGCATTCATGAATTCATCTTCTTCAACCCCTGCCAACCAGGCACTGGCCCCGGTTGCCGCGCAGGATCGCGTCTTTGCCTGGCACGACCATGCCTCGCTCTGGTTCAGTCTGGGCGTGGGCCTGCTGGTCATGCAGATGGGCGCATACCTGCTGCCAGCACTCAGCCCCGGGCAGGCACTGGCCGCCATCACGCTGGGCTCTTTTGTGGGCGCGGGCCTGCTGGGCTGGGTGGGCAAGCTGGGCTGCGATAGCGGCCTGTCCAGCGCCGGGCTGATGCACAGCGTCTATGGCCGTCACTTTGCGCATCTGCCCATTGTGCTGAACATCATCCAGCTGCTGGGCTGGGGCAGCTTTGAGCTGGTGGTGATGCGCGACGCCACCGTGGCGCTGGGCAAGCAAGGCGGCAGCATGACAGCGGCCTACTGGCCCTGGCTGGCCACGTTGTTCTGGGGCGGCGTGATCCTGCTGCTGATGAGCGGCTCCATGGTCACCCTGGTGCGCCGCATCGTCTCTCGCGTGGCGCTGCCGCTGGTGATTCTCTCGCTGCTGTGGCTGAGCTGGCAGTTTCTGAGCATGGCCAGCGCCGCAGGCTTTGCATCGCTGATGAGCCGCCAGGGCGACGGCAGCATGAGCATGCTCAGCGCCATGGATCTGGTCATCGCCATGCCTATCAGCTGGCTGCCGCTGGTGGCCGACTATGCCCGCCACGGCAAAAGCGGTAAATCAGCCCTGACCGGCGCCTGGACAGGCTTTGCCCTGGCCAATATCTGGTGCTACTCGCTGGGCGTGCTGGTGGCGCTGACCCTGCCCAGCCAGGACCTGGTCACGGCCCTGCTGCTGGCGCAAGGCGGCCTGATTGCGCTGTCGCTGGTGCTGATCGACGAGGTGGACAATGCCTATGGCGACTCATATTCCGCCGCCATGTCGGCCCACAGCATCCTGCCCAGCTGGAGCATTCGCCGCTGGGGCCTGCTGATTGCCGCGCTGTGCACAGCCCTGGCCATGGTGCTGCCCATGCACAGCCTGGAGCCGTTTCTGCTGATTCTGAGCTCCTGCTTTGTGCCGCTGTTTGGCGTGATGCTGGGCCGCCTGGCCTTTCTGCCCCAAGGCGGCGCAGATGCGGTTCAACTGATGCAGAACGCCCCCGCCGTTCGCTGGGATGCCGTAGCCATCTGGGTGCTGGGCATTGCCTTCTATCACCTGCTGCCGTATCTGAGCACCGCCATGGGCTCGGCACTGCCTACGCTGGTGCTGACTTTTGTGGTGGCCGCTGCCACGCGCCAGTTGCAGTTGCGACCGACATCCCGCAGTTAAAACAATGCCTGCCACAATGCCCGTCGCACCTCATTCTGAAATATGAGATGCGATGGCCTTGATGATTTGAAAAATCAAAATACCCAATTTCAGTGATTCCCAATCGAAACAGCAATCGCTCTAATCGGTAAAGAAGCTGTATCGCATGCAGTGCCCCGTCACTACTGGGTAAGAAATTCACTTCTTCTTCTACTAACGACGAGGAGGCTTTGATGACTCAACAACGCATTTGGCACCGTGCCGCACAAATTGGCATCTGCGTTTTATGGCTAGGTCTCACTGGATGCGGGGGCGGTGGGGGGAGGATCCAGCAACACTCCAACACCTCCTGCTCCCCCTACAGTCTCCAAACTCTCAGGGACTGTCACATACGACTCCGTTCCAGCGACACAAAATGGCCTGGACTATGCATCCACCAAGAAACTACCGGTGCGAGGAGCTGTCGTTGAAGCTTACGATGCCTCAGACTCCGTGCTTGCTAGCACCCACACTGACGAAACAGGGGCTTATCAGCTGGAGTTAAAACCAGGGAGCCAGGTAAAGATCCGCGTACAGGCGCGACTGCTACAGACCGGATCTTGGGACGTGGCCGTGCGCGACAACACTGCGCCAGCCTATGCAATAAAGCCAGATACCGCTCCAGTCTATGCATTAGTCAGCTCTTCCCAAAACATGGATGAAGCCAGCAAGGTCCTTAACCTGCACGCAGCCTCCGGCTGGCTGAACGGCAAGTATGCGGCTGCACGCAGTGCAGCCCCATTTTCAATACTGGATCAAGCCTATACAGCAATGCAAAAATTCAGGCAAGAGGTTCCTGATCTTCAATTTCCTGCACTGAATATTTACTGGAGCATTAACAATGGACCAAGCGACGGGAAAAAATCAGATGGAGATATTGAAACCAGTCACTGGAGTTCAGATGCATCTGACGAGGGCCTCTATATTCTCGGCAAGGCCAACTCAGATACGGATGAGTTTGACACAGGGGTGATCGTACATGAATGGGGTCATTATTTTGAAAGCAAGCTTTCTCGTTCCGACCATATAGGCGGGAGTCATGGAGCCCCGGAAGATTCTGTAGACCCTCTGGATATGCGCGTTTCGTGGGGGGAAGGCTGGGGTAACGGCCTAGCCGGCGTCATTCGTAGCGACCCCATTTATATAGACACTATGGGAACGGCGCAAAAAAGCCTTGGAGTTTACATGGATGTCGCCCAGTTCCCGACATCAACTGATGATCGCAGCTGGTATAGCGAACCCTCTGTGCAATATTTCGTCTACCAAATTGCTCAAAATCCTGGTGGGTGGGTTGCAACTGTACGTACCATGCTCAATGAACAACGAGTCACACCCGCCTATACCAGCATCTTCACATTTGCAGCAGGTTTGAAAAACCACCTTCCAACCAGCTCCTTTGCAGCAGTAAATGCCTTGCTGGACAGCATCAACACACCCCGACTTGAAGCTGTAGACCCCTGGGCAAATTCTGCCTTCTACCAAACACCAACCCGAAATGGGCAACAGCCAGTCTATATTTCATTGAATACCAGTCCCGTCGAAGTTTGTGTTTCTAATTCATACTCATATCCAGAGGAAGAAAACAAGCTTGATCAATTCCGTTTCCTGCGCTTGGCAATTGCAGAAAAAGGGAAATATCGTATTGACATGCATCCCTCCGGAATTGCGCTTCCAAATTCTGAGCATGGAATTATTTTCTCCAACGGAGACGTGGACAATAATTTATCGATCACTCGAGATTTTGATAAAGGTGATCATCGAATGGTTTTCTCAGACGGGCTGATTCTCCAGGGAGATTCCAGCAAAAAATTCAATTCCTGCTACATGATTCAAGCGAACAAGGAGTAAATATTATGAAACACTCCATTTCATCCTCCCGCTTTTTCACGATTACCGCCTTCGCCATAGTTTCCACGGCACTTCCAGCCTGCGCACATGAACCTGGCCCTGCGAATGTGGGGGCATCCTCCTCAAAGATCGCCCCTGCACCACGAAGCAAACCTGGAAGCTTGATTTCCATCACGACACCTACCTCACGCCAGACTGTCTCTGTCGGCCCCATGGTGGTGCACTTGAAGCTCCAGGCTGCGCCCAACATAAAGGAAGTGAGCCTGGCTTACGAGGCAGAGGGGCAGGTGCGCATCGATGCAACAGCCCCATCTCGCGTCCAACTTGACGGTATGGGCCAAGCAACCGTTGATGTTCCTGTGACCATCATGTCCAAAGGACTTCACTACGTGAATGTTCTGGCCCAAGCCAACGGGCGTGCCACCGCCTATTCGGTGCGGCTGGACACCGGGGGAAACAGCAGGCTTCAGAAAAGCAGCGCGCCCCTCTCTCACGGCGAGTTTATTGAAATGCCTGCCCAGGAGTCGCAAGGGCAGTAATACCGTACCGGCAATCGTGACAGCTGCATGACCTGAGTAGGTCATGCACTCTCCTGTCAGCTTTCTACAGGAACTATAGCTAACCACGCAAGTCTGACGCGGGGTAGAGCATGTTTTTATGGAAGAAAAGGAGAATCTGCCTCGTGCCTTGTCAACAACGCCGCACAGCCCTCTGGATCAGCGCCGCCGCCGTCGCGCTGACCGTTATCACCAGCAGCCTGCTGCCCGTCGCCGCTCAGGCACAGGAGTACGTCAGCATCAAAGGCAATAGCGTCAACGTACGCGAAAAGCCCACCACCCGCTCATCCACTCTGTGGGAGCTGAGCAAGGGCTATCCGCTACAAATCGTCAAACGCCAAGGCCAGTGGCTGCGCGTCAAGGACTATGAAGCCACGCTGGGCTGGGTTCACGCCCCGCTGACCGCCAAGAACCCGCACATGGTGGTGACAGCGCGCACCGCCAATCTGCGCTCTGGCCCCGGCCAAAAGCATGGCCGCGTGGGCAAGCTGGAGCAGTACGAAATTGTACAGACGCTGAAAAAACAAGGCAGCTGGGCCCAGGTGCAGCGCAGCAGCGGCCAAAGCGGCTGGGTGGCCCAAAGTCTGGTCTGGGGCTGGTAAAGGACCACAACAACGCAAAAGGCCTGCATTGCAGGCCTTTTTGCTGTCAGCGCTGTGCAGATCAGCCCTGCACAATCAGCTGCGCACGCGGAGCATAGCCGTGGTTCAGCGGGCCATGGCCCTGGCCGGTGTACACATCGGCCCCGGCTTCAATCGCACCCAGAATGTACTGACGGGCCTGCGCCACCGCTTCGGGCAGCGCCAGCCCTTGCGCTAGGTAGGACGCAATGGCCGACGAGAGCGTGCAGCCCGTGCCATGGCCGTTGTGCGTGGCAATACGCTGCGATTGCAGGCGCAGATAGTCAGCCGCCGCCTGGCCTTGCTGGCCCAGCACATCCATGACCACATCGCCATTCAGATGCCCGCCCTTGAGCAGCACGGCGGGCGCGCCCATAGCCAGAAGATCGGCCACGGCCGCATCCAGCGCCGGAATGCCATCAATGCCCCGGCCCAGCAGCAAAGCGGCTTCATCCAGGTTGGGCGTAATCACTGTCGCCAGCGGAAACAGCTCATTGACCAGTGCCTGCGCCGTTTCGGGAACAATCAAACGGTCGCCGCTGGTGGCCACCATCACAGGGTCCAGCACCACGTTCTTCAGGCTGTGACGACGAATGGCATCGGCCACCACGCTCACCACCTCCGGCGTGGCCAGCATGCCGATCTTGACGGCGTCCACGCCAATATCTTCCACCACGGCATCAATCTGGCCGCGCACCGTATCGAGGGGAATGCTGTGAATGCCGCTCACGCCCAGCGTGTTCTGCACCGTAATGGCGGTGATGGCCGTCATGCCGTAGCAGCCCAGTGCCGCGCAGGTCTTGAGGTCGGCCTGAATGCCAGCGCCGCCGCCGCTGTCCGAGCCAGCAATGGAGAGAACGCGCGCATAGCGTTTTTTCGCTGCGGCAGAGGTGGGGGAAGAAGCAGTCACTGTCATGGCTAAAAATTATCGCCCATGCGCATAGTCAATACACAGTGTTTGCGGTTGTGCTGTAATGCCTGACGGACGAAACAGGGGTGTCCCGCAGGCAAAACAGCCTGTGCGGACTGAGAAACACCCTGGGGCAATGCCCTTGCACCCGATCCAGGTCATGCTGGCGTGGGGAGTTTCACAAGCTGCAAAGGCATGCCACGTTTTGTCCTGCATATGACCATGGGCCATGTGCACGGCTGAAAAACGATTTGCATATGTCACTGCTACAAGCTTCTTCCAAGATCGCCATTCTGGGCGGCGGCCTCATGGGCCGTCTGCTGTCACTGGCGCTGGCCCAGCGCGGTCACAAGATTGATCTCTACGACGCCCACGGCCCCGAAGGCGATGGCGCTGCCGCACGTGTGGCCGCCGCCATGCTGGCCCCGCTGGCCGAATCCGCCATTACCGAGCCCGGCGTGGTGCGCATGGGGCAGCACGCCCTCACCCGCTGGCCTGAGCTGATTGGCCAGCTCGACCAGCATGTGTTTTTGCAGCAAAACGGCACGCTGATTCTCTGGCACCGCCAGGACCAGCCCGATGCCGCCCGCTTCTTTGGCCTGCTGGAGAAAAACCGCCGCATCAACCCCAGCCTGCCCGCCATGGAAGAAAAGACGGGGGCTGATCTGCACGCCTGTGAGCCCGCGCTGCAAGGCCGCTTCAACCAGGCCGTGTACCTGCCCGGCGAGGGCCAGCTGGACAACCGCCAGTTGCTGGCCGCGCTGGTGGACAAGCTCACCACTTTAGGCGTGAACCTGCACTGGCACAGCCCGCGCGAGATCAGTGATTTCCGCCCCGGCGAGGCTGACCAGCCCGATTTTGTCTTTGACTGCCGTGGTCTGGGTGCGCGCACCCAGTGGAAGGATTTGCGCGGCATTCGCGGAGAAGTGGTGCGCATTCATGCGCCTGAAGTGACGCTGGCTCGCCCCACGCGATTGATTCACCCTCGCTACCCCATCTATATCGCGCCCAAGGAAGATCACCTCTTTGTGATTGGCGCGACCGAGATCGAATCCGACGATATGTCGCCCGCCAGCGTGCGCTCGACACTGGAGCTGCTGTCTGCCGCCTACACCGTGCACTCCGGCTTTGCCGAGGGCCGGATTGTGGAGATTGCCACCCAGTGCCGCCCCACCCTGCCCGATAATCTGCCCGCCGTGCGCCTGCTGGCCCCGCGCGTCATGGAAGTCAACGGTCTGTACCGCCACGGCTTCATGATCTCGCCCGCCATGCTGGATGTGGTGCTGGAGCTGATCGACCACAATGACTCGCCACTGGCCCGCGAGTTTGACGTTGCCATTCACCGCGCCTGATGCACGAGCCTGAACTTTGGCGCACAGCACTTGCACCCGCAGCGCGCACAAGCAGCCCCGCGCGGCGGTTTAAGTTAGCACCAGCCTATTTTTCTGCTTTGAAGCCATGAAGATCACCCTCAACCAGAACGCCACCGAACTGCCAGCCAGCGCCACCGTCGCCGATGCGCTGGCACAGATGCAGGCCAAGCCCCCCTTTGCCGTGGCGGTGAACACCGTGTTTGTGCCCAAAAGCCAGTACACGGCCCATGTGTTGAATGAGGGTGACAAGGTGGAAGTTATCTCGCCCGTAACAGGAGGGTAACCCCCTGTGGCACTGCGTGCCTTCCCCCAAGGGGGACGATGCCTTCGCCGCGAGGCGGCTCTTGCTCGGCATCCTTAGCTTGAATCACGCTCACTAGATAGTCCGTGCACTGCTTCGCTACTTGTGAAGCACACAAAAACATAGACAAGACATGAATACAAAAACTACCGACGACGCCCTGGTTCTCTACGGCCAACGCTTTGAAAGCCGCTTGCTGCTGGGCACTTCGCGCTATCCCTCGCCTGCCATTCTGGAAGCGGCTGTTGGGCGCTCCAAGCCCGCGATGGTGACAGCATCCCTGCGCCGCCAGGGCAGCAATGCCGCCGATGCCGCTGAAAACGGCGCCAGCTTCTGGGAGCTGCTGCGCAAGCTCAACGTGCCCGTGCTGCCCAACACCGCAGGCTGCATGACCATTCAGGAGGCCGTGACCACCGCCCAGATGGCGCGTGAAGTGTTTGACACACCCTGGATCAAGCTGGAGTTGATTGGCGACGACTACACCCTGCAGCCCGACACGCTGAACCTGGTCGAAGCCGCTTCCATCCTTATCAAGGACGGCTTTCAGGTGCTGCCCTACACCACCTATGACCTGGTGCTGTGCCAGAAACTGGTGGACGTGGGCTGCCAGGCCGTCATGCCCTGGGCTGCGCCCATTGGCACAGGCCGTGGCCCCGTCAACCCCTATGCCATGAAGATGCTGCGCGAGCGCCTGAACGTGCCGCTGATTGTGGATGCGGGTCTGGGCCTGCCATCGCACGCCTGCACCGTGATGGAATGGGGCTATGACGCCGTGCTGCTGAACACCGCCGTAGCCCTGTCTGAAGACCCCGTAGCCATGGCCGGTGCGTTCTCTGACGCCGTCAACGCCGGCCACGCCGCCTATCGCGCAGGCGCCATGACCGAGCAGACCGCTGCCCAGCCCAGCACCCCCGTGCTGGGCACCCCTTTCTGGCACCAGGAGTAAAACCACCATGGACACCGCAGAAATTCAGGCACTGGCACAAGCCATTGTTCACCAGCATGGCGCCACCTTTGGCGCGCAGCTGCACCACGATGCCAACTCGGTCGAGCTGACACCCCAGCCCGTGCCGCCCGCCATGCGCCACGAGCCCGCATATCTGGCGGCGCTACAGGCCTGCAGCAGCCTGGGTTTTATTGCGGTGGATGCCGAATGCCTGGCTCAGGCTTGGCAGCGCCAGAGCGAGCACACCAACCAGTTCGACGTCACGCACTGGCCCGATGAGCCCCGCGACTTTGGCCTGAGCGGCGCAGACCCCGCACAAGCCTTTGCCCACTGCCCACGTGACTTGGGCCTGTACGGCGTGCTGCCTACGGCTGAATGGGTGGGCCGCATGGCCCGCGCTGGTGTGCCCACAGTGCAACTGCGCTTCAAGTCGGATGACAAGGCCGCCGTGGCCGTAGAGGTCAAAGCCGCGGTCGAAGCCGTCAAGGGCACGAACGCGCGCCTTTTCATCAACGATCACTGGCAGGCCGCGCTGAATGCGGGCGCCTACGGCATTCACGTCGGTCAGGAAGATCTGGATGTGATCGGCCACCGGGATCTGGAAACGATTCGCACCTCTGGCACACGCTTTGGTGTCTCTACCCACGGCTATGCTGAAATGGTGCGCGCCCATGCGGTGCAACCCAGCTATATCGCGCTGGGTGCGGTCTTCCCCACCACGCTCAAAAAAATGGCCACCGCCCCGCAAGGCCTGTCGCGCCTGGCGGCCTATGTGCGCCTGATGAAGCAATACCCACTGGTGGCTATTGGCGGTATCTCTGCAGACCTCTTCCCTTCCGTGCGTGCCACTGGCGTGGGTTCGGTGGCCGTGGTCCGGGCTCTGGTCAACGCACCAGACCCAGAGGCGGCTGCGCATGCGCTGATTGCCCGTATGAATCAAGCCTGAAGCGCCTCATATCCTTTCAAACATTGCGCAAACTGCTATCAAAAAAGGACTACTTCAGAGTCCTTTTTTGCTTTGCGCCTTTAAGGCCTGCGCAGGTTCAGGCAGAAAGCCCTCTCGGACTCACTCAACGCTAAGCAGGCCCGAGGAAACGGAATCCATCGCTCATGCCGATGCTTCACTTCGGCTGGCTATGAACTGATTGCTATAGGCAGGCTGCACCACTTCTACCCTGTTGCGCCCTGCGGCTTTGCCTTTATACAAAGCGGCATCGGCCTGGCGCATGGCGCTGTCCACAGCGCCTGCGTCTTCAAAGCGGCTGGAAATGCCAATGGTGACCGTGCATTGCAATGCCTTGTCCAGCCCTTTGATGCGTATGCTCTGCGCCTCTACCGCAGCACGCACGCGCTCGGCCAGCTGGGCCACGCCAGCGGCATCGGTCTCCAGGCTGATGACAACAAATTCCTCGCCGCCAATACGGCCCACCAAGTCACCCCGGCGCACAGTACTCTGCAGAACTTCAGCCACCTTGCACAGCACGGCATCACCCGCAAGATGACCGTAGCTGTCGTTGATGCGCTTGAAGTGATCGACGTCGGCAATCAGCAGGTGCACAGGCTCTGCCTTGCGCGAGAGGAAGTAGCGCTGCACGGCTTCGGTCAGCCCGCGGCGGTTGAGCAGCTGGGTCAAGGGGTCGCGGGCGGCGATGTTGCGCAGATCGTCGGTCAGGCGGCGCAGCACCAGCCAGACGATGGAGGGCGGCAGCACCGTGGCCAGAAACGACATATAGATATAGAAGACCAGCTGAAACTGCTGGTCCATCTGCATTGCGTCCAGCCCACCGGTCACCAGCTTGTAGAACTTGATGGCGTTGAGCACGCAGATGCCGCAGATCAGCACGGCAAAGAACACCATCTCGCCATACAAATCCCTGGCGAAGGTGCGCACGCCATACACCACCGTCAGCGCCATCACAAAGAACAGCGCCGCCGCCATGCCCGAGAGCATGGCGTAGCGCGCCACGGGCCCCAGACTCCATTGCACCAGCACCTGCACGGCGCTATAGGCCGCCGCAAAAACCAGCAGCGGGCGCAGCAAGGGCACGGGATGCCCAAAAAACCGCATGGCCCCCAGCCAGTACGCCACGGGCGAGGCCAGCGTGAGTGTGTGGTTGAGCACGCTCATCGCGCTCCAGGCCGGGCCGCCTTCCACCAGTTGCAGCACATAGGCGCTGCCCAGCAGAAAGTTGCCCACAGCAAAGAAGTCCATACCCATTTTTCGGGAGTGCAGACGCTTGCTGATGAGCAAAAACATGACTGAAAAGCACAGCAGATGTGCACACAGCATGCCGACCAGAATTTTGGCAACCATGATGACCTTGGGAAAAGAGCGAAGCCGCCTGTTGGCGCCCTGCATCTGCCATCCGGCATCAGAGGGCGTTGAAAAGGCTGAACCAGCGCATGTAACCACAAGAAACAAAGGCGATGCAGAAGTGTAATTCCTGGCCACCGAAGGCAGCTCAGGCAAGACCCAGCAACGCTCTCAAGTCATATCCCGCTGCAGCGCAGGAATTCGCGCGTCAGCGAACTTGACGCCTCCGTGACAATCCCAGGTCCGACAACTTGGGCAGCCTCGGTCCCACACGCGACAATGGGCCGGTTACCAGTCACGCATAAGACAGAACATGGACGAACCGATTCTTAGTATGGAAGAACGTGAGGCGATCAACTCTGGTCGCTGGTTTTCATCCCTTTCGCCCTCTCTGAGGCACGACATTCTTCGATGCGCTTACGTCAAACGATTCAAAGATGGCATGCTCATCTGCGCCCGGGGGGAACCTCCCGAGGAATGGATCGCCTGTGCGCGCGGCGCCGTACGTGTCAGCTCCACCTCCATCACGGGCAAGCAGATCACGCTGACCTATGTGGAGCCGGGCATCTGGTTTGGCGATGTGGCGATTCTGGACGGCGACAGGCGCACGCACGATGCCTATGCCCATGGCGAGACCACGCTGATGTGCGTCTCCAAGGCGGACTTCAAGCGCATCCTGTCCGAACATTCGGAATTCAGCGACGCCATATTGCGACTGAATGCACGCCGCGTGCGCCAGCTCTACGGCCTGGTGGAAGATCTGAACACCTTGCCGCTGCGCGCCCGTCTGGCCAAGCAGTTGCTGCACCTGACGCGCAGCTATGGCGTGATGAGCCTGTCGGACAGCAACGAGATCCGTATTGGCCTGCATCTGGCACAGGAAGAGCTGGCCCAGTTGCTGGGCGCATCGCGCCAGCGCGTGAACCAGGAACTCAAATCCATGGAACGCGAGGAAGTCATTCGCATCGAGCCCGGTGGGCTGGTGGTGCGGAATCGGGCGGTGTTGCTGCGAATCGCCGACACGGATCATTAACCCCCCCTGAGCCGCTTTGCGGCGTCCCCCCAAGGGGGACGGCAGCTTCGCCGCGAGGCGGCTCTTGCTTGCTGCCACTTGGGTGGGGCCACGCCAGTTTTGGCGCGTGCTTCCCTTTCTCTTGCCGCGTTCTGCGGCAACTCCCTCCCCTTTTCACGCATCGCTCGCTGCGCCCTGGCGCAGCGTGGCGGCTTGCGTGCACCTCTCACAAATCGAACAAAGGACTGAGACTTTATGAGCACTTTTGACCATTTTGTCGGCACCCGCGCTGTTTCCGGTCAGCATGCTTTTGACACCGATGCGCTGACAGGCTGGATGAAGCAGCATGTAGAGGGTTTTGAAGGGCCGCTGCAGGTGGAAATGTTCAAGGGCGGCCAGTCCAACCCGACCTACAAGCTGCTCACGCCCGGCAAAAGCTATGTGATGCGCGCCAAACCCGGGCCGGTGGCCAAGCTGCTGCCCTCAGCCCACGCCATTGAGCGCGAGTACCGCGTGATGAAGGGTCTGGCAGGCACCGATGTGCCTGTGCCTCATATGTATGCGCTGTGCGAGGACGAGTCCATCATCGGCCGCGCCTTCTACATCATGGAGTTCATGGAAGGCCGTGTGCTCTGGGACCAGTCTCTTCCCGGCATGACGCCCGCGCAGCGCGCCGAGATCTATGACGAGATGAACCGCGTGATTGCGGCGCTGCACAAGGTGAAGTTTGCGGAGCGGGGTCTGGCCGACTATGGCAAGAGCGGCAATTACTTCGAGCGCCAGATTGGCCGCTGGAGCAAGCAGTACGTCGCCTCCATTACCCAGCCCATCCCCGAGATGGACAAGCTCATGGCCTGGCTGCCCGCCAATATGCCCGCCAGCGCCAGGGATGAAAGCCGCGTCTCCATCGTGCATGGCGACTACCGCCTGGACAACCTGATGTTCCACCCCACCGAGCCGCGCGTGATTGCCGTGCTGGACTGGGAGTTGTCCACGCTGGGCCACCCGCTGGCTGATTTCAGCTACCACTGCATGAGCTGGCATATCCCCGCCGAGCTAGGCCGAGGCATTGCGGGCCTGGATATTGCGGCACTGGGCATTCCTGCCGAGCACGACTATATCCAGCGCTATTGCGAACGCACTGGCACCCAGGATGTGGATGCGCTCAAGCGCGACTGGAACTTTTATCTGGCCTACAACATGTTCCGCATTGCCGCCATCTTGCAAGGCATTGCCAAGCGTGTGGAGGCTGGCACGGCCTCCAGCGCGCAGGCCAAAGCCTCGGGCGACACCGCCCGCCCCATGGCCGAGCTGGCCTGGTCTTTTGCCCAGCGCAGCTGAATCTCTTCAACCGTCACGTCATTTGCCTGTCCCACAATAAAAGGAGCTTTCATGGACTTCGACTACTCGCCAAAAACCAAGGATCTCCAGCAGCGCCTGCTCAAATTCATGGAAGAGCACATCTACCCGGCAGAAAAAGACTATGCCGACGAGATGCAGGCCAACACCGCCGCTGGCAAGCGCTGGACACCGCTGCAGACCATTGAAAAGCTCAAGGTCAAAGCGCAGGCCGCCGGGCTGTGGAACCTGTTTTTGCCAGTGGACAGCGCCGAGGCCTCGGGCTATCACGGCGCAGGCCTGACAAATCAGGAATATGCACCACTGGCCGAGATCATGGGCCGCGTGCCATGGGCTTCCGAAGTCTTCAACTGCTCTGCCCCCGACACTGGCAATATGGAAACCATTGCCCGCTACGGCAGCGCAGAGCTGAAAGAGCGCTGGCTCAAGCCCCTACTGGAAGGCAAGATTCGCTCCGCCTTCGCCATGACGGAGCCTGAAGTGGCCTCGTCCGACGCCACCAATATCTGCACCCGCATTGAGCGCGATGGCGACGAATACGTGATCAACGGCCACAAGTGGTGGATTTCCGGCGCGGGCGACCCTCGCTGCCAGGTCTTCATCACCATGGGCAAGACTGACCCCGAAGCGGCCAAGCACTCGCAGCAGAGCATGATCATCATCCCAGCCGATGCCAAGGGCATCCGCATCGCACGTCCGCTGAACGTGATGGGCTATGACGATGCGCCCCATGGCCATATGGAGATGTATTTTGAGAACGTTCGCGTGCCCGTTGGCAACATCCTGCTGGGCGAAGGGCGCGGCTTCGAGATCGCCCAGGGTCGCCTTGGCCCGGGCCGCATTCACCACTGCATGCGCCTGATTGGTCTGGCCGAGCGTGCGCTGGAACTGATGTGCAAGCGCGCCTCCTCTCGCACAGCCTTTGGCAAGACCGTGGCCCAGCAAACCGTCACGCAGGAGCGCATTGCCGAAGCCCGCTGCAAGATCGACATGGCCCGACTGCTGACCCTCAAAGCCGCCTGGCTGATGGACGTGGCCGGCAACAAGGTGGCGCGCACCGAAATTGCCATGATCAAGGTTGTTGCCCCCAGCATGGCCTGCGAAGTCATCGACTGGGCCATGCAAGTGCATGGCGGCGGCGGCATGTGTGACGACTTCCCGCTGGCCTATGCCTATGCATCGGCCCGCACGCTGCGCTTTGCTGATGGTCCCGACGAGGTGCACCGCAACGCTATTGCCAAGTGGGAGCTGGGCAAATACGGCAGCTACGGCAGAAACGCCGAAGTGCCGGTGACACGCGGCGGTTGATCAACCCCGAACTTTCCACCCGAGCCTGAGCTAACGGCGCAGGCGATAAAGACAAAACACCCCGAAGCTCTCGCTTACGGGGTGTTTTGCTTTGCTTCTCGCTATCTATTTGAAAGCTGCTTGCGCTTGTCAACAGCCATATTCAGAATCATTTATCTCAAATTTGAGACAGATACAACGCAAGCAGCTTCTCAATTCATAGCGCGCCGAACAAGCTTCGCAGGCCGCTTGCTATAGTGAACCAATGAAGCTTGCCCAACGACTGCTTGTCGCCCTGGTGGCCTGGTGTCTGCTGATGCCCGCTGTGCTCATGGCCCAGAGCCCGCAGGCCGAAGCGCTGCGCGTAGGCTCCAAACGCTTTACCGAGAGCTATATCCTGGCCGAAATCGTGGCACAGACGGCTCAGCAGGCGGGCGTGAGCACGCAGTTGCGTCAGGGCCTGGGCAACACCGCCATCGTTCACGGCGCGCTGCGCTCCGGCCAAATTGATGTCTATGCCGAGTACACAGGCACAATTGCGCAGGAAATCATCAAGGATTCATCGAAAGCCACGCTGGCCGAGCTGAACAGCGCCCTTGCCTCTCAAGGGCTGGCGGTTGGCGTGCCACTGGGCTTCAACAACGGCTATGCTCTGGCCATGCGCCGCGATGTGGCCCAGCGCCTGGGTATTACACGCCTCAGCGATCTGGCGGCTCACCCCGAGCTGCGCTTTGGCCTGTCCAACGAATTTCTGGGCCGTGCCGATGGCTGGCAAGGGCTGGCCCAGCGCTACCAGTTGCAATCCAGGCCGCAGGGCCTGGACCACGGCCTGGCCTACGAAGCCGTGCGCCAGCAGCATGTGGATGTGATGGACATCTACACCACCGATGCCAAGATCAACCAGCTCGGTCTGCTGGTGCTGCAGGACGACCTGAACTACTTCCCGCACTACGATGCTGTGCTGCTGTACCGCGCCGACCTGCCTCAGCGCCAGCCCGCTGCCTGGGCCGCGCTGCAATCGCTGCAAGGTCGCATCAACGAACAGGCCATGATTGCCATGAACGCCCAGGCAGAGCTGCAAGGTATGGGCTTTGCGCAGATTGCACAGGGCTTTCTGCATCCCGAATCACAAAATGCGGCCGCTGCCAACGCTGCGAAAAAAGCCGCAACTCCCCCCAGCTTTGCCGCCCTGCTCTGGCAGCGGCTGGCGGCCAATGATCTGGGCCTGCTCGTGGG
The DNA here is from genome assembly GCF_019186805.1 of Comamonas fluminis. Taxonomy (NCBI): domain Bacteria; kingdom Pseudomonadati; phylum Pseudomonadota; class Betaproteobacteria; order Burkholderiales; family Comamonadaceae; genus Comamonas; species Comamonas fluminis. Next base: position 2,914,633 of record NZ_CP066783.1, read on the forward strand.
CCAGCACCTGCTGCTGGTGCTGCTGTCCGTGGGCATTGCTGCGCTGATCGCCATTCCCGCCGGGATTTTGCTGTTTCCCCACGCGCGCCTGCGGGCACTGGCATTGGGCCTGGCCGGCATCATGCAGACCATTCCCTCGCTGGCGTTACTGGCCGTGCTGATTGCCGCCATGGGCGTCATTGGCCGTGCGCCCGCCCTGGTGGCGCTGACGGCCTATTCCATCTTGCCGATTCTGAGCAACACCTGCGCAGGGCTTGCAGAGGTAGCACCAGGCCTGCGCAATGCAGGACTGGCCCTGGGCATGACCAAGCCCCAGTTGATGCGCTGGGTGGAACTGCCCATTGCTATGCCCACCATCACCGCCGGTTTACGCACGGCCTGTGCCATTGCCATAGGCACAGCCACGATTGCCGCCTTTATCGGAGCAGGAGGCCTGGGCGAGCGCATTGTCACGGGTCTGGCCCTGAACGACAGCGCGTTGATGCTCGCCGGCGCCCTGCCCGCTGCGGGCTTGGCCCTCATCAGCGAGCTGAGTTTTGAACTGTGGGAACGCACGCTACGCCGCAGACGCCAGCATCGCGGCTCCTGACTTCTGAATCCCCAAAAATCGTGGTTTAGCCGGTTCGCAAAAACCATGTCAAAGGCCATTGCATCCCCGAAGGCCCGTGGCATGAGAAAATCGGCAGTTATTTATCAACAAGAACACAACGGATTCACCATGGAAGCAGAACGCGTCAACTCTATCGGCAACAACCTCCAAGATCTGTCCGAGCGCACGGCAGATCTCCGGAGGTATCTTTGACTACGATGCCAAGTACGAACGCCTGCGCACAGTAAACGCCTCGCTGGAAGACCCCGCTGTCTGGAACGACCCCAAGAAGGCACAGGAGCTGGGCAAGGAAAAGAAGTCGCTCGACTCCGTCGTGCTGACGCTGGAAAAGCTCACCACCGAGCTGGCTGACAACGCCGAGCTGTTCGAGATGAGCAAGGAAGAAGGCGATGACGCCGGCCTTGAAACCATCGAAGCCGAAACCGCCAAGCTCAAGCCACTGATTGAAGAGCTGGAATTCCGCCGCATGTTTGGCGGCGAGGCCGATCCGCTGAACTGCTTTATCGACATTCAAGCCGGTGCCGGTGGTACCGAAGCCTGCGACTGGGCCAGCATGCTGCTGCGCCAGTACCTGAAGTACGCCGAGCGCAAGGGCTTCAAGGCCACCGTCGAAGAAGAAACTGCAGGCGACGTGGCAGGTATCAAGAGCGCCACCATCAAGGTGGAAGGCGAATACGCCTTTGGCCTGCTGCGCACCGAAACCGGCGTGCACCGCCTGGTACGCAAGTCGCCATTCGATAGCTCTGGCGGCCGCCACACCAGCTTCTCGTCGCTGTTTGTCTACCCCGAGATTGATGACTCCATCGAGATCAACATCAATCCGTCCGACGTGCGCACCGACACCTACCGTGCCTCTGGCGCGGGTGGTCAGCACATTAACAAGACCGACTCCGCCGTGCGTTTGACCCACATCCCTACGGGTATCGTGGTGCAGTGCCAGGATGGCCGCTCGCAGCACAGCAACCGTGATGTGGCATGGCAGCGCCTGCGCTCGCGTCTGTATGACTTCGAAATGCGCAAGCGCATGGAAGAGCAGCAAAAGCTGGAAGACACCAAGACCGATGTGGGCTGGGGTCACCAGATTCGCTCCTATGTGCTGGACAACAGCCGCATCAAGGACTTGCGCACCAACGTCGAAGTCTCGGCCACCCAGAAGGTGCTAGACGGCGATCTGGACGTGTTTATCGAAGCCTCGCTCAAGCAAGGTCTCTGATCCTAGAAAGGAATCGATATGCTGCAACTGCGTGACGGGCAAGCCCCGGCCACCGCCATCTATCGCGCCGACTACGAGGCTCCCGCCTGGTGGATCGAAACGGTGGATCTGACTTTTGACCTAGACCCGGCCAAGACGCGTGTACTCAACAAGATGCGCGTGCGCCGCAACCCCGACGTGCCCGCACAAGCCCTGCGCCTGGATGGCGACGAGCTGAATCTGGCGCGTGTGATGGTCAACGGCGGTGGTACCTCGTTCAAGATGGACGGCGACCAGCTGGTGCTGGAGAACCTGCCCGAAGGCTCTGATCCTGTCGAGCTGGAGATTTTCACCACCTGCGCGCCCATCAAGAACACCAAGCTCATGGGCTTGTATGTGAGCGAGGACACGTTCTTCACGCAGTGCGAGGCCGAAGGCTTTCGCCGCATCACCTACTTCCTGGACCGTCCGGATGTGATGGCCATGTACACCGTGACACTGCGCGCCGCCAAGGCCCAGTACCCGGTGCTGCTGTCCAACGGCAATCTGGTGGAGTCCGGTGATCTGGAAGATGGCCGCCACTTTGCCAAGTGGGTCGATCCGCACAAAAAGCCCAGCTATTTGTTTGCGCTGGTCGCAGGCAATCTGGTCGCCCGCGAGCAAAAGATCAAGAGCCGCGCGGGCCGCGACCACCTGCTACAGGTGTTTGTGCGCCCCGGCGATCTGGAGAAGACCGAGCACGCCATGAACTCCCTCATGCACTCCGTTGCATGGGATGAGGCCCGCTTTGGCCTGAGCCTGGACCTGGACCGCTTCATGATCGTCGCCACCAGCGACTTCAACATGGGCGCCATGGAAAACAAGGGCCTGAACATCTTCAACACCAAGTATGTTCTGGCCAACCAGGCCACGGCCACCGACACCGACTACTTCAATATTGAGAGCGTGGTCGGCCATGAATACTTCCACAACTGGACCGGCGACCGTGTGACCTGCCGCGACTGGTTCCAGCTGTCGCTGAAAGAAGGCCTCACCGTCTTCCGCGATCAGGAATTTTCCATGGACATGGCGGGCAGCCAGTCGGCCCGCGCCGTCAAGCGCATCGACGATGTGCGCGTGCTGCGCACCGTGCAGTTCCCCGAGGATGCAGGCCCCATGGCCCACCCCGTGCGCCCGGACAGCTATATCGAGATCAACAACTTCTACACGGTCACGATCTACGAAAAGGGTGCGGAAGTCGTGCGCATGCAGCACAACCTGGTGGGCCGCGAAGGCTTTGCCAAGGGCATGAAGCTGTACTTTGAGCGCCACGACGGCCACGCCGTGACCTGCGACGATTTCTCGCAAGCCATTGCCGACGCTAATCCGGACTCGCCCCTCGCCCAAGACCTGCAACAGTTCCGCCGCTGGTACAGCCAGGCCGGTACGCCCGTGCTCAAGGCCGTGGGCCAGTACGACGCTGCCGCCCAGACCTACACGCTGACGCTGTCGCAAAGCTGCGCTGCCACCGTGGGTCAGAGCGAAAAGCTGCCTTTCGTCATTCCCGTGCAGATGGGCCTGCTCACCGCCAGCGGCCAACAAATCGCGCTGCAACTGCAAGGCGAAGAAGCTGCCCAAGGAACCAGCCGCATGCTGGTGTTGACCGAAGCCGAGCAAAGCTTTGTCTTCACCAACGTGGCCGAAGCGCCTGTGCCATCGCTGCTGCGCACCTTTAGCGCCCCTGTGGTGCTGGAGCACGAGTTCAGCGACGCAGATCTGCTGACCCTGCTGGCCCACGACAGCGACCCATTCAACCAATGGGAAGCCAGCCAGCGACTGGGCCTGCGCTACGCTCTCAAAGCAATAGCTGCAAGCGCAGATACACAGAGCGCTAGTGACCAATTGGGCTCCAATATCCTACCCGCAGACTTTATCGGCGCCATGCGCCGCGTGCTGCAGGACGAAAAGCTGGATGCAGCTTTCAAGGATCTGGTGCTCACGCTTCCGTCCGAGAGCTATATCGCCGAGCAACTGGCCGAAGTCGATCCGCAGCGCGTGCACGCCGTGCGCGAAGCCATGATCTTGCAACTGGCCACCAGCCTGCTGCCTCAATGGGAAGCCGCCTGGGAAGCCAACCGCGACACCGGCGCCTATCAGCCTGACCATGTCAGCGCCGGTCGCCGCGCCCTGGCCGGTCGTGCCCTGTCCATGCTGTGCCTGAATGCGGCGCAGACCGGTGACACCGTCTGGCCCGGCAAGGCCTACCAGCGCTGCAAGGACGCCAGCAATATGACGGACCGCATGGCAGCCCTGTCGGCCCTGGTCTACAGCGCCAACCCCTTGTCTGAGCAAGCGCTGCAGCGCTTTCACGCCATGTTCAAGCAAGACGCGCTGGTGCTGGACAAGTGGTTTGCCCTGCAAGGCGGCGCCAGCGACCGCGGCGGCAATGTGCTGCCTGCCGTCAAGGCGCTGATGAAGCATGCCGACTTCCAGATCAAGAACCCCAACCGCGCACGCAGCCTGATCTTCAGCTTCTGCAACAACGCCGGCGCCTTCCACCGCGCCGATGCCGCCGGTTATGTGTTCTGGGCCGATCGCGTGATCGAAATCGATGGCTTCAACCCGCAAGTAGCCGCCCGCCTAGCCCGCGTGATGGACCGCTGGAGCAAGCTGGCCGAGCCCTACCGCACGGCCGCACGCACCGCCATCGAGCGCGTGGCTGCCAAGCCCAATCTGTCCAACGACGTGCGTGAAGTCATCACGCGCGCACTGGCAGACTAAGCCGCATGCCTACAGGCATACTCCGCAAAAGCGCAGCCACCCTGGGTGCTGCGCTGGGACTGAGCGCGCAAGCGGTCAGCCCCAGCGCAGGCTCCGCAACAGGTTTTGAAGCCCGCTTTGCACCGCTGTATGCCACGGTCTTTACCGAAGGTGCCAGCTTCAGCGGCAAGGCCATGAGCGCTGATCTGCAGGCGCTGGAACCCTTGGTGAAAAAGTCGGGAGTTGCTGCAAGCAATGTTTTCCGGCTGTTCTACACCGAAGCCAGCGTCTATGGCCGCCGCGGCATGCCTGCAGAAGCCGCCAAGGCCGCTCAGGCAGCGCTGGTGGCCATGCCGCAGGTCAGCGACCCGCAGTGGGCTTACGCTCATTTCTTTCTGCGCTACTCCAGCATCCGCTGGCTTGCAGACTCAGAGCAATACGAAGCGGCCCTCAAACTGGTACGCAGCTTTCAGTCCCAGTACCCATTGCCGCAGATTGAGCGACTGCCCGTAGAAATGCGCTGGGATGACAGCCACCCCATACCGCAGGCCCGCGACTTTCCCTCGCAATTGCAAATCCTCGGCGTGTACGAAGATGAAGGCTATGTTCTGCATGAGCAAGGAAAGTACCGCGAAGCCCGTCTGGCCAATGAACGCCTGCTGCCTGTTTCACGCCAGCGTCTCAAAGCGCTGGGCAAGATGGAACGGATGCGTGGTTTGCTCACCAATATTGCGCAGAATTGCTATGAGCTGGGCGAGTTCGACCAAGCCAGAGCTTATCTGCAGGAGCGCCTGCAAATTGCCCTGAACGAGCAAGATCACGCTACGGTGTATGACTGCTATTTTCAACTCATGGTGCTTGCCCATGAACAAAAGCAGGCACAGCAAGCCCTCCAATGGCTGACCCGCTATGAGCAATACGCGCTAGCCCAGAACGACAGCCAGCAACAGGCCCGAGCCAAGGAGTTGCTGGCAGAACTGGGCCAGCGAAACACGGGACACCGCTGACACCAGCTGCGCCCTCCCCCTATTTCCTGTCCATCTCGGATTTGTATCGAATACTCAAGGAGTTGAACCATGAAAAAAAATATCAGCCTGACCCGCTATCTGGTCGAGCAGCAACGCGTTGACGGCCTCATCCCCGGCCAGTTGCGTCTGCTGCTGGAAGTCGTCGCCCGCGCCTGCAAGCGCATCAGCTTTGCCGTGAACAAGGGCGAGTTGGGTGATGTCATGGGCACCGCTGGCAGCGAAAACGTGCAAGGCGAAGTGCAGAAGAAGCTGGACATCATCGCCAACGAAACCCTGATCGAAGCCAACGAATGGGGCGGCCACCTGGCAGCCATGGCGTCGGAAGAAATGGAAGGCATCTACGTGGTGCCCAACCGTTACCCCCAGGGCGAATACCTGCTGATGTTCGACCCACTGGACGGCTCCTCCAACATCGACATCAATATGTCGATCGGCACCATCTTCAGCGTGCTCAAGAAGCCCGAGGGTCACCCCGGCGTGCACGATACCGACTTCTTCCAGCCCGGCACCCAGCAAGTGGCCGCCGGCTACTGCATCTACGGCCCCCAGACCACTCTGGTGCTGACCGTGGGCGATGGCGTGGCCATGTTCACTCTGGACCGCGAGCAAGGCTCCTTCCTGTTGGTGGAAGAAAACGTCCGCATTCCTGACGACACCAAGGAATTCGCCATCAATATGTCGAACATGCGTCACTGGGACGAGCCCGTGAAGCGCTATGTGGACGAAGTGCTGGCCGGCAAGGAAGGCCCACGCGGCAAGGACTTCAACATGCGCTGGGTGGCAGCCATGGTGGCCGACGTACACCGCATCCTGTGCCGCGGCGGCATCTTCATGTACCCCTGGGACAAGCGCGAGCCACAAAAGCCCGGCAAGCTGCGTCTGATGTACGAAGCCAACCCCATGAGCTGGCTGGTCGAACAAGCCGGCGGCATGGCCACCAACGGCCGCCAGCGCATTCTGGACATACAGCCCACCCAGCTGCACGAGCGCGTGAGCGTGGTGCTGGGCTCCAAGAACGAAGTGGAACGCGTGACCCAGTACCACCTCGAAGCTGACAAAAAAGCGCTATAATTTCCGCTTACCGCCGGTGTAGCTCAGTCGGTAGAGCAGCTCATTCGTAATGAGAAGGTCGGGTGTTCGATTCATCTCTCCGGCACCAAATAGAAGCCTCAGATTCGCAAGGATCTGAGGCTTTTCTCATTGGTGCGCTGTAGCTATTTCGTAACCGCGAACAAATTATCGAGGCGAGAGGCTGCAATCTGCAAGCCCTCTGGCGCAACGTGCGCGTAACGCTCAACCATCTCAAGCGTTTTCCAACCACCCAAACGCTGTAGCTCGTGGGTAGGCGTACCCGCTTGCCGGTGCCATGTGGCGAAGGTGTGTCTCAGGTCGTGCCACCGAAAGTCCTCAATGCCAGCGCGTTTAAGCGCCGCCCGCCATGCCTTGGTATTCACTTGCACGATGGGATTGCCTTCGTACGTGAAAACATGGGTCGGATGATCCCCTTGGCGCTTTTGCAAAACCTGCATCGCAGCCTCATTCAGTGGCACAGCGTGAGCCCTGCCGTTCTTGTGATCTTCCGCCGCAACCCATAGATGCCGCCGTTCCAAGCTGATCTGCCGCCATTGCAACTTTGTCACGTTGCCTTGGCGTAGACCCGTCGCCACCGAGAACACCGCCATATCGCGCAGATGCTCAGGCAACTGCACCAGCAGCCGCTCAAACTCCTCTTGCGTCAGCGCACGAATACGCCCGCCCTTGTCGCGCAGCATGCCTACCTTGGGCACACGATCCAGCCATTCCCATTCATTACAGGCCCTACGCAAGATGGCGCGCACCAGAGCCATGTAGCGATTGACCGTAGCCGGCGCAACGCCCTTGGATCGCTTGGCCTTCACCTCGTCCAGTAATGCCCGGTTGATCTGGTCCAAGGCTTTCCCCCCTAGATACGGGTGGAACCAACGCAGCATGGATTTGTCCCATGCCTGTGTGCGCTTATGCGTCGTCTCAGCCAGAAAACGCTCGGCAGCTTCGTCCCAAGTTTTGCGCGGCTTAACGCCGAGCTGGTCTTGCTCCCAGCGCTCCGTCTTGAGCTTGTCATGCAGCTTCTGCGCTTGTCGTTTATTAGCCGTTCCAGTGCTGTGATAGAAGGGTTTCAGTTCACCTTTTATCGCAGGCAGTTTGACCCACCAGAAGCCCGAATCCTTGCGTTTGTAGAGGGTCATGCGACACCCCCTCTCAGCTCCCAATCAAGCATGGCCGGATCGCGCTTGACGTGGTAGCTGTATGGGTCGATGCGTGTTGGTATGCCAGGACGAATCAGCTTATCCACCACCGCAGCGTAGTCGCCCTGCATCACTTGCATCATCAGGTTGATCAGCTTGCCGCAATGCTGTTTAGCGTTGTCGCAGGCCGCATCAAATGCGATCTGCGCGGCCTTAGTCACCGTCTTGATAACGGACTGCTCTTCACTCAAGAACGACAGGCAAGGGTAAGAGCCAGCAAGATAGTGGCTAGGACGAGTAAGGATGTCATAGGGAATGAACCGATCTTCTGCACGCCACTCAACCTCAATGCGCGTCCAAGGGCTGCATGCTTCGCCAAGCTGCTTGCCCTTTTCGTAGATGCGTGCGTACTTGCCGCTAGCACGATTGCCAATACCAAGCGTGCGCCCCTTGGCCGATGCATCGCCGTCCAGCCAGTCCCCATAACAGGCATGAATGGGCTTGCGACCACCTGCGTTGAATCCGTCGCTCTGGTACTGCTGGATCGCCCAAGCAATCGAAATCAACTGGCCTTGGAAGTCGTCATAAGCGAGGTCTGTGCGCTTGATGGTGGCCCTGTGCTGCTCAAGCCATGCAGCCAGTTCAGCCCATCGCGTCACCATCGAGCAACCCTTGCCCATAAGGCTGAAATACACCCGGCCACGCTGACTCTCGCCACCCCATGCGATGACCCCAGCACCATCGCCGAAGCGTGCAGAAAAGCGAAAACCGAACAAGCCTTTGCGATGCTCAACAGTGCCCACCTCAATGAAGGCAGACATTTCCTGCATCACCCAAGCGTAGGACTGTTCATCAGGAGGAACGATAGAAAACGCCAGCGCATCAATCAATGCGATGCCTTCACGAGCTGGCTCTACCGGCACCATGTGCCGTGTGACTTCGTAGCCTCGCGAGTTTGCGAGCAACTCAACCGGTTCCCCGGTTTCCAAATCAACCCCCACGTAGTGAGGTTGGCTTGTGCTGTTCTTTCTCCCCGTGGTTACTACACGGGGCGCAGGCGGTGTGTCGCAGGCACGTGCAGCGTGGACGTGCCCGGCCTGCGGCACACCGCCAACGTCGCTCGGCGAATCAGGAATTTCAGAAAAAGACATGCGAACTCCAACGGTTGGGGTTCGCTGTTGACATGGGATATATGCATGCGGCGGCGAACCCTTGTTTGAAAGGACTCGCAAAAGCATCGCTTGCTCATGGTCTTGTCAGGGCATGTTGTGGCACTCGTGGCCGCCCACACGACAGTTAGACCGGGCGTTTTGTGACCAGGACGCCAGACCCGTTATTTGCAAGCGCAATGCTAATGCGAATGCCTCACCAAATGCAATAGCTCAATCGCTAGGTGTTGCGTCCTCGTCGTATGACGGGTCATCAGGGGATCGGAATGAGTAGATCACTCGTCCCGTTTTTGGGTCTTTGCGCTGAATGACTTTGACACCCGGCTCAGCCAGCAATGCTTTCGTCTCCTGCCTAGAAAGCATTGTTTCCAATACGTCGATAACCGATGGCTCATGACGCTGTGGAACCTCCACAATGTTTGGCTTCTTTTTCATGCGCTCACCTCCATTGCAGAGGTTGAGTCATCAGGGGGTTGCACCCCCTCCTTACGCTGCGCTCCAGCCCCCGAGGTGGCTTCGCCCCCTCCACTACGTGGCCCCTCCCCTAAAGGTTTATCAATAAGCGGCGCGACTGACTGAGCCACCTCGTTGACAAGGCCTTCAACCTTATGGACAGCCTCCACAATTCGCTCAATTTGCAATCCAACTGGATAGACCCAATCAGGCGGATCATTGGACTGATTAATGGCGCTCATCCAAAGCTGAGCTTCAAGCACGACACGATTAAGGTCTGACACGGCCTGTACAGCTTGCCATTCGGTTCTAGCAAGTTGATCTTCAACCGTAATGGCCTTCGTCGTCTTGTGCCCACACACACAGTCTGCATGTGAGAAGCCAGCTATTTGATCGAAAACGTCTGCTTGTTCAAGCGCCTTCCCACAGGAGGGACAGGCCGCAAATTTCGATGGATTCATGCGTAACTCCTACGTAGTCAAAAAACCACGGTCAGAGCTACAGTCCCCTATGGACGGAGCCAAAAATCGTCCCAATTGGCCTTCGTAATGAGAAGGTCGGGTGTTCGATTCATCTCTCCGGCACCAAACAGAAGCCCCAGATTCGCAAGAGCCTGGGGCTTTTTTGCAAGCGACTTGACCCAGGTTCTGCCACAGGCAGAGGAGCATTTCGCCATGTCTGCACACATGCAAATTTCATTCCATTTGCACATAAAGCAGCATTGTTTTATAATTAATGAGTTTTACTGCATGAAACTTGCCTCATGCAGTTTTTCGGCAGTTCTCACGTTGCCCACGCTTGACTCCTTGTTGTCTCGCATTTTCTGGCAAGAAGTAGGCATCTCCCGCAAGCGGCAGATGCGTATCGTTCAGGCTTGTACAAGCTGAATGGTTTTCACTTTTTTGGATGGCATGTCCCTTGTACCCCAAGGGATGGCGCCGCCGTTGACTCGATATGCACACAGAAGCTATTACAGAGCGTGTCGGCAACTACATAGTAACTGCCCTCACCCAATTCACACACACCGGCAAGGTGACCGCTTCGGTCTCCATTCGCCGCGGTAAATATGACCGGATCTTCCGGTTCATCCGCCAGTTCGACAACGCTGGTGCTGCCAGCAAATATGCACTCGCCGAGGGGCGTTGCATGGTGCTGGGCAACCAGTTGAACTGACTCTCTCTCGAAAGGATACGTTTTGGCAAAAGAAGAACTGATTGAAATGCAAGGCCGAGTGGATGAAGTTTTGCCTGACGCCCGTTTTCGCGTCACTCTGGATAACGGCCACCAGTTGATCGCTTACTCCGGCGGCAAGATGCGCAAGCACCGCATCCGCGTTCTGGCTGGCGACAAGGTCACTCTGGAAATGTCCCCCTATGACCTGAACAAGGGTCGTCTGACCTTCCGTCACATTGAGCGCTCGGGCTCCGGCGGTGGCCAGCCCCCTCAGCAGCGTCGCCACTAAAAAGAGTGCACTGCAACGGCTGGCCAGCATGTGTCCATGCCGTTTACGTACTCAGACCAATGCCCTGGCAGCCGTTCTGGCACAGGGCTTTGTTCTTTTCTGGGATCGACTGTTGAGATACAGCGCTCAGACAAAACAACGATGAATGCGGCCGCGCTGACACCCTGTGGGCAAGGCATGCAATTCTCATGATTTGATACAGCGCACGCTGCGTATTGCCATTAAGCTTGCCGACTTTGACAGCTTTGGGCTCAACGGCATCTGCCGCTAGCCTTTTTCATCAATGAACAAGATTCTTACCATTCTTTCCGTTTGCCTGCCTGTGGCCTTGGTTGCAGCACCTTCCACCAGCTTTGCGCACGATCATGGGCACCGCCATCATCACAAGCACAACCACAAGGAAGAGCATTGGGACGGTCAGTGCAAGGTAGAGCGCAAATGGAAAAAGAACGGCGAATACAAGGAAAAGCGTAAGTGCAATGACCGTCCTGCGGGCTACTACACTCCACAACCGGTCTATGTGGCACCCCAGCCTCAGGGTCTGGTGATCGACTCGCGCATTGTGATTCGCCCCTGAAGCTGCTCACGCAGATGGCTCTAGGTTTTCAGCCGCTGCAGGGCCTCATTCGCAATCAAATCCCAGACGCCATGCGCCACCGGTGACAGCTCACGCTGCTGGCGGCGCACCAGCATGATGCCGCGCTGCACTTGCGGCACCAACCTGCGACTGACCAGCTCAGCACCTGTTTTGCGCACAGAGCTTGCCGGTCGCGATCGCCAGTCTGCGGGGATCGCCAGTTGCGGCACAACGCTCAAGCCCAGCCCTTGCTCGACCATGCTGTAAATCGTTGTCGTGTGCCCCACATCCTGCACGACTGAGGCAAGGGCTCCATGGGCCTGCAATGCAGCATCGATCAGGCGTCGGCTGCCAGATGCATGGTCAAGCAACACCAGCGGCTGGCCTGCCAGCTCTGCCCAGTGCACTTCTTTCTTACGCGCCAGTTGGTCGCTGGAGAGGCAAACCAGGCAGAAAGGCTCGGTCAGAATCGTCTGCGCATGAAGATCCTGTTTTTCCGAGGGGTCAATGACCACGCCAAAATCCACTTCACCGCTGCGCACACTCAGCAGCACATCGCTTTGAATACGGTCTAGCAACTGGATATTCACGCCCGGTGACTGCTGCTTGGCCCGCGCAATGCACTGCGGCAGCAAGTGGGCCGACAGCGTGGGGCTGCTCGCCACTTTTACACGCCCCCTGCCCTGCGTGGCCAGACCCTGCACCTCCTGCAGGCAGGCATCCAGATCTTCCAGAACGCGCTGGACATTGCCCAGCAGCAGGCGCCCGGCCTCGGTCGGCTCTACCTCACGCGTAGTGCGATAAAGCAGCTGCAGACCCAGCGCCTGTTCCAGCTCAGTCACATTGCGGCTGACGGCAGGCTGGGTCAGCGCCAGTGCATCCGCCGCACGGCTAAAGCTCTGGCTGGTGGCCACGGCCACAAAGGCTCTGAGTTGTCGCAGGCTGACATTCATATCAAAAAATTATAGAACTATCGAATAAATCCATTTCTCTTTTGAATTGAATGCGTATCCAATACGACTCCATCTCCTCAGAGCGCTGCGCAAGATTCGCCACAAGTTCATCAGCCGCAGTTTTGATTTGCCTTGTTGGCCCTCGTTCCTGCCATGTCCCGCCCACGATTTCTTCCCGATAACTTCACTCTTGCGCTGCTTGCCGTCCTGGTACTGGCCAGCGTTCTGCCTGCATCTGGCCAGTTTGCACACTATGTGGAACTGGTGACCACCGGCATCGTCAGCCTGCTGTTTTTCCTGCATGGGGCCAAGCTCTCACGCCAGGCGATCCTGGCGGGCATTGGCCACTGGAAGCTGCACCTGTGGATTTTTATCGCCACCTTTGTAATGTTCCCCATCCTGGGTCTGGCACTGCGCCCTATCCTTTCGCCACTGGTCACGACGGACATGTATATCGGCGTGCTCTTTTTGTGCACACTGCCTGCCACCGTTCAGTCGGCCATTGCCTTTACCTCGATGGCGCGCGGCAACGTGCCGGCGGCCGTGTGCAGCGCATCGGCTTCCACGCTGCTGGGTATTCTGGTCACGCCAATTCTGGTGAGTCTGGTGCTCAACAAGACGGCGGAAGGTGGCGACGCCCTGCAGGCCATTGGCAAGATTTCGGCTCAGCTGCTGCTGCCTTTCATCCTCGGCCACCTGATGCGCCCTTTGATTGGCAGCTTTTTGCAGCGCCGCGCCTCCATCATCAAGCTGGTGGACCAGGGCTCCATTCTGTTCGTGGTCTATGCCGCGTTCAGCGCTGCCGTCATCAGCGGCTTGTGGAAGCAGACGCCGCTGCCCTCGCTACTGGGCCTGATTGTGCTGTGCTGCATTTTGCTGGCCGTGGTGCTGACACTGACAACCTGGGGCGCTCGCCGTCTGGGCTTCAACAAGGAAGACGAGATCACGCTGGTGTTCTGCGGCTCCAAGAAAAGCATGGTCAGCGGCATTCCCATGGCCAATGTGCTGTTCCCTGCTGCATCGGTAGGCGCCATCGTGCTGCCGCTGATGCTGTTCCACCAGATTCAGCTCATGGTCTGCGCCGTGCTGGCCCAGCGCTACGCCCAAAGACAAGAAGCCATCGAGGATGAAACCGCGGCCACCGCTCACTGATTGATAGCTATCACCGCAAACTGGGCGCCCGCAGGCGCCCTTTTTTGTTGGTAAATCACCACCCACCTGCGTTCCGGCCTCCAGCCCATTCAAGAATAAAGCTCAGACATGCTCCAATAAGCGATTCGGCGACCCGCACCCTTTTCTGCTGCAGGCGCCAGGCTGGCTCTTTCAAACATGCTTCGTCACAACGCTTGGATATTCAAAATGGCAGTGCTGCTTATGTTGCTGCTTTGCGGGCTCGCCCTCTGGGTCTGGGGCAGTGGAGCGCTCTGGTTCCAGGGCCCTGCACATCCCACTATCCGCTGGGCGCTGGTAGGCATCTGGACGGCATGGATGATTGGCAGCCTGATCGCCTACTGGACCAGCAGACGCCCAGCCATGCTCATGGCCTGCTGGTTTCTGAGCTTTGTGGCACTGCTGGTGTGGTGGCAACAGATCAAGCCCAGCGACACACGCAACTGGGCAGCAGATGTGGGTGAGCATGTGGAGGTGCAGGCGGTCAAAGGACCGGGCCAGCTGGTCAAACTGAACAATGTGCGCAACTTCCGCTGGCGCAGCGACGAAGACTTTGATGCCCGCTGGGAGCAGCGCAGCTATGACCTGAGCCGACTGGAGCGCGTGGATGTGGCTCTGTCTTACTGGATGGGCCCGGCCATCGCCCACACCCTAGTGTCGTTTGGATTCTCGGACGGCCAGCATCTGGTCTACTCCATCGAAATCCGCAAAGAACGTGGCGAGCAGTTTGATGCACTGGCGGGCTTCTTCAAACAGTACGAAATGGTGCTGGTGGCCGCCGATGAGCGCGACATTCTGGGCGTGCGCACCAATGTTCGCGGGGAAACCGTTCACCTCTATCAGGTGAACATGCCTCAGCAAGCCATGCGTGAACTGTTCATGGCCTACGCCCACCAGGCCGATGAACTGATCGAACAACCACGCTTTTACAACACCTTGACGGCCAACTGCACCACCATCGTCTGGCAACTGGCTCGCAGCATTGGCGCGCAGTTACCCATGGACTGGCGCATGATGGCTTCAGGCTACCTGCCCAGCTACCTCAAAGGCTTTGGCGTGCTGGCTCCTCAAGCCACGCTGGAGTCTCTTGAACAAGCCGGCAATATCACCGAACGCGCCAAGGCATGGGTGCCGCCAGCAGGCAGTTCAGACAGCAAGGCCAGCGTGGACTTCTCCAAAGCCATACGCCTGGGCATGCCGCCCCTGAACTGAGAGCAACTAAAACAGCTTCAACTGCAGGCTGGCAATGAAGACTAAACGCCAGACAACGCTGGCGTGAGTCAGGGGCGGCCCGGGCCGGTCCAGCCCCGTCTGTGCAGTTGCCTGACTGAATTACTTGTTCAGACTCTCGAAGTTCTTGCCTTCCGCCACCAGCTTTTGCAGCAGCGGCGCGGGCTTCCAGAACAGCGCGTCTTCCTTGGCAAAAGCTTCGATATCGGCCAGCACTTTGTCCAGCCCCTGCATATCGGCCCACTTCATGGGGCCACCGCGGTAGCGTGGGAAGCCATAGCCGGAAATAAAGGTCACGTCCACATCCAGCGGGCGCAGCGCAATGCCCTCGCCCACCACCTTGGCGCCTTCGTTGACCATGGCGGCCATGTAGCGGCGCATGATTTCTTCGGCAGTGAATTTGCGCGGCATCACGCCCTTCTTGGCACGCTCGGCATCCACAATGGCCAGCACTTCGGGGTCAGGCTGACCAATGCGCGCACCTTGCGGGTAGAGATAAAAGCCCCGGCCCGTTTTCTGGCCGAACCAGCCGTTTTCACAGATGCGGTCAGCAATTTCCACGTAACGAGCCTTGGGGGCGCCCGATTCCAAAGCCTTTGCAGCGCGGCGTTTGCGTGTAGCCCAGCCAATATCGCCTCCGGCTAGATCGGTGACCTGGAAGGGCCCCATGGCAAAGCCAAAGCCGCGCACGGCTTCGTCGATTTCGTAGGGGCTGGCTCCATCTTCCATCAAGTAGTCGGCTGCCTGCTTGTAGGTGGCCAGGATGCGGTTACCAATAAAGCCATCGCACACGCCTGCGCGCACTGGCACCTTCTTCATCTTCTTGGCCAGCTCAAAGGCCGTGGTCACCACATCGGGCGCGACCTTGGCGGGTACGACGATCTCCAGCAGCTTCATGATGTTGGCCGGGCTGAAGAAGTGCAGGCCGATCACATCCTGCGGGCGACTGGTGACGGCGGCAATCGCATCGATGTCCAGATACGAGGTGTTGGTGGCCAGCACGGCGCCGGGTTTGCAGACGCGGTCCAGCTCCTTGAACACGGCCTTCTTCACTTCCAGTTCTTCGAAAACCGCCTCGATCACCAGATCCACATCAGCAATATCGTCGTACCGAGTGCTGGGTGTGTAGCGCGCCATGATGGCGGCCTTGGCCTCTTCGCTCATGCGGCCCTTGGCGATCAGGCCGTTATAGACCTTCTCCACATTGGCCTGTCCACGGGCGATGGATTCGGCATCGCGCTCAACCATGGTTACCGCCAGACCTGCATCGAGTGCCGAAACGGTGATGCCCGCCCCCATAGTGCCGCCGCCGATGACGGCAATCTTGGCAAAGTGGCGCGGCGCCGCAGCCTTGGCTTCGGGGATCTTGGCAGTTTCTTTTTCCGCAAAGAAGGCGTGAATCAAGCCCTGACGCTGCGGGCTGTCAATACAAGCCAGAAACTGGGTGCGTTCAAACTTCAGTCCTTCCGCAAAAGGCAGCTCTACCGCAGCTTGCACGCAGTCAATGATCTTCATGGGCGAGAACAAACCACGCGATTTCTTGGCCGTATCGGCACGCAAAGCATCAAGATCGGCAAGTGCTGCAGTTTTGTCCAGCAGACGGTTCTGGTCAGCGCTGGTTCGGCGCAGTGGCCCGCCCTGCGCCAGCAACTCACGTGCATAGGCCAACCCTGCCGTCACAGGGTCACTGCCCTCTTCCAGCTTATCCACCAGACCCGCAGCCTGCGCGGCCTTGGCATTCATGGGTTGGCCACTAAGCATCAATTCGGTTGCAGCCTTCACACCCATCAGGCGCGGCGCACGCTGGGTGCCGCCTGCACCGGGAATCAGGCCCAGAGAGACTTCAGGCAGGCCCACCTTGGCACCAGGCAAAGCCAGGCGGTAATGGGCCGACATGGCAATTTCCAGACCACCGCCCAGCGCCGGGCCATGAACCACGGCCACCACCAGCTTGCTGCAGGCCTCAATGCGGTTGCAAACATCCGGCAGAAAAGGCTCGACAGGCGGCTTGCCGAATTCGCGGATATCAGCGCCAGCAATAAAGGCCTTGCCTGCACCCACAATCACCACCGCCTTGACGGACGCCGTTGCATCGGCCTGCTCCATCGCCGCAACCAATCCCTGCCGAACCGCAGCGCCCAGCGCATTGACGGGCGGATTGTTGACGGTAACCAGCAGAACATCTGCGTCCTGCGTGAGTTCGACAACGGAAGCGGCCAATTCAGAAGTCATGCATGTCTCCAACAGCTTTTATGGGATGGCTTCATTTTCACCACGACAATCATTTCCAACAATCCCGTGAATGATTGACAAAACAGTCAAAGAAGGCTGCGCCGCTTGATAGCCTAGCCGCTACACCGGCCCCGGGCTGACAGGGCGCCGACTTCCCTCCAGCAGCCACAGGGCCGCGCGAGCACGGGTCATGGCCACATACAGCATATTGCGCTCCCGGTAAGCCTCTTCCTGGCGCACTGGTGCTGGAAAGCGCCCGCGCTCCACAAACGGCACAGCCACAAACATGAACTCGCGCCCCTTGCTAGCTTCGATGCTGAGAATTCGCAAAGTCACCGGCTCCTTGCGCCTGTGCATCTCGATACTGCGAGTCACGATCAAGGTCAG
Organism: Comamonas fluminis; assembly: GCF_019186805.1. Lineage (NCBI taxonomy): Bacteria > Pseudomonadati > Pseudomonadota > Betaproteobacteria > Burkholderiales > Comamonadaceae > Comamonas > Comamonas fluminis. The sequence goes on from NZ_CP066783.1 coordinate 2,932,060, forward strand.
CCGCCCCAGAAACTCAGCAACCGGAATACCCCGCCCCACCTGACCCAAGCCCTTGAGGCTGGCCTTGCAGGACTGCCGCTCTCGCTGGTTGAGCGGGGCGTCTTCAAAAATACGCTGCAGCAATGGGTGCTCGCAAAATGCACCTGCATCGTCTGGCAGACCACCGGCATGGGTCAGAATGGCTGCACAGGCATCAGCCTGGGGTACGCTTCTGGGGTCCAGCGTTCCGTTCAGGATATAGCGCCTGGTGCGCTCCACATCCCCATGCAGTGATGTAGCCACAGACTGACTCTCCCTTGTCCCCGGCAGCTCCGCCCAGCCAGCCTCATCAAACTGGCTCTGGGCCAGACGAACCGGATCGGCCTCCTGGCTGCCCATGCTGCGCCGGCCAAAGTGCGCCAAGCCCTCCACGGCCGCACTCAATATGCCGGGCGTCAGCTGCCTCTCGCCCGCCTTGCCATTCAAGGCCCACATCAAGGTCAAGACCAGTGCAACTTCACGGCGCAGATAGAACGGGCTGATGCCCTGGCAGCCGTAATGCACGCCTTCATGGCCAAACATCCACTCGATCAAAAGGCTGTCTTTGGGGTCTCGCAAAATGATGTTGAGCGCACTGTGCCTGCCCTGCTCACCGCGCTGGCTGCCCCAGCCATTCACGACCTGGCCATGCAAGTCCACCAGTTGCTGCACACACTGCAGATCAGTGTCATGGGTCAGCGGCACAAACGCATCAGCCACCTTTGCCGAAGGCTGAAATGCCACATTGAACAAGGGATTGAGCGCATTGCAGATCTCTGCCCCAAAACGTCGCGTGGTGTTGATGTGCAGAACTTCGGTGTCTTGCGGCAGATAGTCTTTGATGCGCTGCAGGGACTCGCCAAACACCGAAAAAGCGCCCTCGTGAATATGCTGATTGAAGTCTCCCGCACCCACAAAAAAGCCGTTACCGCCATGCACCAGCTTGCGCAAAACCATCAGCGCGCCTTCATCCAGGTCGTGCAGCTCATCAAATAGCACGGCGTCATAACGCCCCTGCAGCCATTCGTAGGGCTGATTCCAATCCAGCAAATCCAGCTGGCGGCACACTTCGAAGGTGCAATCCCCTTCAGCATAAAAGCCCGGCTCCTCATTGATACCAACGCGCATGCGCTCATATTTTTGATAAAGCCGATAGAGTCCGTAATTCAGATCCATCTCTGCACAGAAGTCGTGCAGACTCATTCCGGATTCCTGCTGCTGTCTGTCCAGCAGCCTTTTTTTAATCAGCGCCTCCTGCGCCAGAAAAGCGTCAATATCCACTTCCTGCGCCAGCCACTCAGCCAGTGCCAGATCATGCTCGTGTGTTAAATCCTGCAGCAGTGCCTGCTGCGCCTGCAAAATCAAACGACGCTGCCGCACCGGGTCGTCAAGCCGCTCCAGAGGATCGCCCTGCTCTTGAAGCAACCGGGCGCATAGCTGCTCAATCGTCAAAACATCCAGACTGTCCGGCACTGCGTTATTGAGCTTGATCATGCGATCACGAATCGCCGTCACACCGGCTCTGGAATAGGCCAGCACCAGAATGCGCGCGCCGCCGCCCAGCCGACCAATCAAGTCACAAGCCTTCATGCACAGCGTGGTCGTTTTACCCGTTCCCGCCAGCGCACTGATGATGACCGCTGTTGCACTGGAGGCCAGCACCTGCTGCTGCTCCCGGGAGGCAGCCATATAGGGATTGAGCCAGTGCTTGGCAGAGGAAAGAGTCATGAGGCGCTCAAAAGAAAAAGCGAAGGCAGCACCCATTGTCCACGAGCCCGTGCCTCAAGAACGCTGTGCTGGGTGCAAGCCTGCCTGCCGGAACACGGACATGGGCGGCATTACCCGCCTCTTCAACAAGGCCTGCTCTTCCTTAGCTTGATGCCTTGCGCCAGCCGTGCAGTGGCAGCAGCAAACCCATCACAAGGCCGACTGCGGCGTGCACCCAGCCCAGCGCTGGCCGGATAGTTTCTGGTGCAAAGTAGTACAGCCAGTAAGCACTCAAAATGCCTGCACCGCCCAGAACACTCAGCGCGATACCGGTTCTGCGCTGGCTGGCCTTGCTATCACGCCAGTGAGGGATGCGCGTAGTCATGCGCCAGCCCTGCGGGATATGAGCCGCCCCCAGAATGCCCGCGACAAAAAGACCGGCGAAACCAGCCGCGCCATGCAGACGCATCATCCAGGCTTCTAGCGGGTGCGGAAGCAGATCAGCGCCAGCGCCCCAGAGGTAATGCACAGCAAGCCATACTGCGCCGCTCGCCAGCAAAATTGCCACCGCAAAATAAAGAAACCAGTACTGCCAGCGCTTGAGAGAGTTCATGTCCATGGCCGCCAAGAAGAGACGAAATTCTAGGCCTCTCGATGAAGCCACGCCTGAGCGCCGTACTGTTTGAGCAAGGGGTGTTGTTCATCCCCACTGGCGGCAACCACTTTGGTCAGGGCATCGGCATGCATGCACTGCGGCGCCGCTACCGTCACATGAGCAAGCAGTGCTGCACCGCTCGGCGCGTAGATCTGGCTGCGCTGCCCGGGCCCCAGATAGCTGGTGGCAACAGCTCCATCGCCCAGCGCCATGAATGGGTGCAAGCCGCCATTGCGTTCATCTCGCAGCATCACGGGGATTTGTACTTCGCCAAAAACACGTAAATCGCCGCCTGCATTGACCCAGCCAGCTGCACAACCTGCATGCTGCAGCGCCTCAACCGCACAGTCCACCGCATAGCCTTTGGCGATTCCACCCAGGTCAAAAGCTGCAGATGGCGACAGTCTGGTCAAGATCAGCCCCTCGCACCGCCAGCCTTCGGGGGCCAGCCCCTGGGTGATGTCAAACAGGCCATTGCTGTCGCGATAGAGCACCTGTGCGGCATGCAGAACATGCGCCGTGGCGGGATCAATCTCCAGGCTCTGGCCCACACCCAGCTGTGCGAAACGCGATATATCACTGTCAGGCTCAAAGCGCGACATGCAAGAGTGCACTTTCTGCACCTGCAAAAACGCCAGCTCGGCAGCGGCCTGCCCCACAGCAGCATGGCTCGGAACCGCAATTTCAACCAGTGTTCCAAGCAAGGGGCGTGCACGCCGATACCAGGCCCAAGCCGCTTGCGTCATGCAAGCTTGCCGCTTCTGCGCAGCGCATCCAGCCAGATCACATTGCGCCGAATGCCTTCGGTGACATGGGTGCAACTCAAGGTAGCACCACTGATATTGGCAATGTCTTCCCCCACTTGCAGCGGGGAACTGGCGGTCTTGCCCACAAACTGCTTGCGCCATGCTGGCAGGCGAATTTCATGGCCATGGCTTTCGCGGTAAGACAGCACTTCAATCTGCCGCACGCTGCCGTCTGGATTGATGCCCACTGCATAGGTAATGCGTTCGAACTTTCCAATCACCTCATCGACCAGAAAATAGCCCAGCAATGCGCCACCTTGCCTGGCAAGGCGCACTTGCAGGCGCGGAGCCTGCGGCTTGACACCTGCCTCCGCCAGTTGCTGAGAAATGGCTGCATCCAGAGGAATTTCACGCACTTCAAAGGCATCCGCCTGCACAAACATCAGCTTTTGTGCCTGCTCAGCATTCATGTAATCCACGGCCAGCGCACCGGCTGGCGCCAGGGCAATGACCGCTGCCGGTGTGTAGAGCGCTATACGCATGGCGTTCGTCATCAAAATGCCCAGCCCAGGCCCACGTTGAAGCGGTTAGCGTCTTTGTTGACCTTGAATCGCTGGTAGTCGGCCTTGATGACGACGGAGCGCGTCAGCCAGAAGTTGGCACCCACCGTGGCCACCTGCTCTGTACGTGCCGCATCAGGGGTAATGCCCGGGCCCAGATTGGCAAAGGCGCGGGCAGTATTGAAGCGCTCCAGTCGAACAAAGGGGCTCAGTGCATAGTCCCCTTGCTGCCAGAGTTTGTAGGCACCCTGCACATACCAGCCATCAAAGGTCTTGGGGATCAGGGTTGGGTTGCCCACCATCGTCGCATTCAGTTGCTCAGTGTTGGAGATATAGCCACGCGCATACAGAGCCGACAAATCCCAGCGACCGGGGGTCCAGCGGGCGTGAACATCGCCCAGCGTCACACGCATGCTGGGGTATCCCGCCTGGCCGTGGGTGGCATTGCCGGTAAACAGCGAGGCACCCACCAGCAAACCGGGCACGCCGCGGTAGTTGGCTGCGCCGAAGACTCCGAAGTTACGCGCCTTGGCCTGCGCAGCTTCCTGGTGAATCGAGGCCAGCGGAGACTCGCGTCCTTCACTAGAAGCGGGATCCCACTTGGTCAGATCAAAACTGGTGCTGATACCGCCCTGCAGCGTCAAGCCATTGTCCAGATTGCCAATCAGCTGCGCACCCGCTTCGCGCCAGGTGGTGGGGATGATGGCAGTCTCAACAAAATTACGCTCTACGCCATAAAAGGCCGTGGGCTCATGCGTTTCGTTGAGCAGACCCACCGGCATCAGGAACAGGCCGCCGCGCGCGGCCAATATGGGCGTCAGCTGATGCTCAACATAGGCTTGCTCGACGGCAACCTCTCCGGGGTCGCTGGCGGATGTCACGGCATGCTCCACTTCAAGCTCGGTGACCAGCTTGGTGCGGTCGTTGATGCGGTGCTGCAGGCCAATCACAAAACGACGCAGATCAAGCTGCGCCTTGTCTGATTGCCGCGTGGGGCGGTTGTAGTTCAGCTCGCCGTAGCCGGAGATCACAGTTGCCGGGCCTTGATCGACAGGCGCCGCTGCAGCCATGACCGGTGCGGGTGACGCGCCAGCAGCAGTGCCGCCAGCCGCACCGCCATACCAGCCGCTACCGGATGCGCCTGCCTGCTGCACAGCCTGTGCATTCTGTGGTGATTGCTGAGCTTGTTGCACTTGCTGGGCTTGCTGGTTCTGCAATTGCGACAGCTGCGTCTTGACCTCGGCCAGTTCAGTTGCAAGTTGCTCAAGCTTGCGGGCCATCTCGGCCTGTGTGGCCGCAGCCGATTTCGCTGCCGCAGATTTTTGCGCCATTGCCGGCAAGGCAGAGAGAGCAACAGAAAGGGCTAACGCCCGTGCGGCCAGTGCGCCGCCGCTGCGCTTGAATGTGGAGTTCATGGATGGAAATTCGGTAAGAGAAAAGGGCTGCTCAGGGCTGGTAGCCGTCGGTCAGGGTCTTGAGGAAAGCGATGACGTCTTCGATTTCTGCGTCATCCAGCGCTGGCGCGTCTCCACGCTTGCGGTTGTAGGGCACTTCCGTCACGTTCACATTGCCGTGAAACTCCTGCGGCAAATCGTCGAACTTGCGAATGCTGCCGTCAGCGTCTGTCGGATACCATTTCTCCGGGTTGGTGTCGCGCTGCACATAAAAATGCAGAACATCGCTGAGCGTCTTGAAGCGACCGTTATGGAAAAACGCCTGACGCAAAGCCACATTGCGCAGCGATGGCACTTTGAACGCGCCGCACAGGTCCTTGCGCTGCGTCAGATCACCGGATTCACGTGTGCACAGCCCCAGATCGAAGTAGTCGGCATCGCTGTTCTTTTTGATCTCTGGATTGCGTGGCACCCCGAGGTTGTCAAAAGTGAAATCCGTAAACAACGGCAAGCTGCCGTCAGAGCCGCGACCAGACGGGTGACAAGCCAGGCAATTACCCTTGGCCGGATTGTTATAGAGCGCCAGCCCGCGCATTTCCTGATCGCTCAGCCTCGTAATTTTTCCCAGCAAAAATGCGTCGTATTTGCTAGAGAAGGGGCGAAAGATGGGATCTTCCAGCTGAAACTGCTGCAAAGCCAGGGTCAGGCGCTGATAGGCCGCATCGGTGCTGGCAAAAATGCCATCGCCAAAAACCTGGCGAAACTCGGCAGCGTATGTGGCGGCGGCCAGACGGCGAATCACCTCATCCTTGCTGCCATTGGCCATCTCTACCGGGTTCAGAAACGGCTGGCCCGCCTGATCCTGCAAAGAAGAAGCCCGGCCATCCCAGAAGAAGCCGCCTGTGGGCGTGCCATCGTTACCAAAGCCAAAAGCTTTGTTGGTGGCCAGATAACGAATGGATGGCGATATCCGGCTGCCTTGCTGATCAAGCAAAGGCCCACCCAGCTGCGCCGCCAGATTATTCGGCTGAGCGTGGCCAAACGAATCGATATGACAGCTTGCACAGGACTGGCGCCCCGAGGCAGAAAGCGAGGTGTCATTGAAGATCTTCTGCCCCAGCTGAGCCGTTGCCGACAGCGCAGGTTCTGCAGAAGGGCCGCCCGGGAGCTTGGACGGATCCCCGTCCGAGCCACCTCCCCCGCATGCCGTCAGGATTGCAGCAACAGACAGCGTCCACGCTAACGCCGAGGCCGTGCGCAACAGCCCCTTCCCCAAAGGAATAAATAGCATCTAAGAATCTTGTTGTAATGATATTGATTCTTGATTCTATTAATAATCAAATAAAGACAGTTACCCCGATTTCGCCGTTTTTCAGAAATGTTGCGCCGCTTCCACAAGCTAGGGAAAACGCGATAAAACACCCATCCCATATTTGCGGCAAATACAGCTTTACGAGCCTCTTGCTGAAAACTGGGCTCTTCAAACATGTCTGCGACCCCCAATGAGCTATGCCCTATGCAGCGACGAAATTTCTTGAATACGGCTCTTGGCCTGGCAGCAGGCTCATCCGCTGGCATGCATGGATTGCCTGCTTTGGCTGCCGACAACTGGCGCATGCCCGACGAAGGCGAGCGCCACGCCTCCACCTGGATGGCCTTTGGCGCAAACGACGATGTGTGGGGTAAACGCCTGAGATCTGGCGCACAGGCCAACCTGGCCCGAATCGCACAGACCATTGCCAGCGTTGAACCCGTTCACATGCTGGTCAACGAGCAAGACTACGAATTGGCTGCACGATTGTGTGGCAGCAGGGTTCAGTTAATCGTTCAGCCTATCGACGACCTCTGGATGCGGGACACAGGGCCAGTCTTTGTCAAAGGTGCTGGCGAAGCCTTAGCGGGCGTGAACTTCAACTTCAACGGCTGGGGTCAAAAGCAGGACTGTGAAGATGATGCGCAAGTGGCCCGCTTCGTAGCCGGGCGCGCAGGTGTTCCTTCTTTGAAGAGTTCTCTGGTGCTGGAAGGCGGTGGCATCGAAGTTGATGGTCGTGGCACAGCCATCATCACGGAAAGCTGTGTACTGAACGCCAACCGCAACCCGGGCTTGAGCAAGGAGGCATGCGAAAAAGAGCTGCGCCGGGTGCTGGGCATTGAGAAAGTCATCTGGCTGCCCGGCATTGCTGGCCAGGACATCACCGATGGCCACACCGACTTTTATGCCCGCTTCTGTGCGCCTGGAGTGGTGGTGGCTGGTTTTGAAAGCGACTCATCCTCGCCCGAGTACGCGGTCACGCGTCGCCACCTTGAAATTCTGCGCAAAGCCACGGACGCGCGCGGTCTTGCGCTAAAAGTGGTGACTATGCCCGGACCCAAGCATGTTCGACCAGAGTACGAAAACAAGGACTTTGCAGCGGGCTACATCAACTTCTATGTGTGCAATGGCGCAGTTCTGTGCCCGGAATTTGGCGATGCGCAGTCCGACCGTAATACCAAGGCCATCTTGCGAGAGCAATTTCCCAATCGAGACATCGTGCAGCTCAACATTGATGCCATCGCAGCCGGTGGCGGAGGTATTCACTGCACTACACAGCAGCAGCCAGCCTGATACGCTCAAGAATTGCTGGAGACTCACGGGATTCAACAGGAGTGAAGTCCTTCCTCCAATCCAGAGGCGTTTGATAACTCTTTCAACGACTTGCCTGAAAGGTAAATGGGTTACGCAAGCCTCAATCTCCCTGCCCTCACCCAAGCTGGCATAGTGCGTAGCTCCCGCTCGCACCCATCTTTCCGCTTCGTATTGCTTGATCTGCCGTGTCCACCAACAACCGCCAAGGCTTTATCCTGACCCGTAACTGGCGGGATACCCCTGCGGGCTGCGAGATTGAATACTGGCTGGCGACAGAGTCTGGCCCCTTGAAGGTGCTGCTGCCCGCGCAGACCTGCGTGGCTTTTGTAGAGCAACAGCACAGAGCGGCGGTGCTGGCCCAGCTCCCCAAGGGCTCGGATATCGAGTTGCGCGACTTGACGCTTAAAAGCTTTCAGCAGCAGCTGGTGCTGGGTGTCTATGCCAAGCGCTTTCGCCAACTGAGCCGGCTGGCACGCACGCTGCAGCCACTCGGTGTACCACTGCTGGAAGCCGATGTTCGCCCCCATGAGCGCTATTTGATGGAGCGCTTTATCACTGCGGGCGTGACATGGGAAGGTGGGCATTTTGAGAAATCGGCATTGCTCGATTGCAAGCTATTGCCCGCTGCGGATTTCCGGCCTGGTCTGAAGGTGGTGTCGCTGGATATCGAGACCAGCCAGCACCAGGACCTTTACTCCATTGCACTCGATGGCATGGCCGAGCGTGTGGTGTTCATGCTGGGTGAGTCGCCCCTGCAGCCACCTCACACACCCGGCTTTGAGCTGGTCTATTGCGCTACACGCAAGACCATGATCGAGCGACTCAACACTTGGTTTGAGCAGCATGATCCTGACGTCATCATCGGCTGGAATGTGATCCAGTTCGACCTGCGTGTGTTGCAGAAAACGGCAGATGATTGCGGAACGCCGCTGCTGCTGGGGCGTGAGCGCACCCCCATTGCATGGCGCACGCACCCAGGCAAGCAAGGTTATCTGTTTGCACCGATGCCAGGCCGGGCCGTGATTGATGGCATTGAAGCACTCAGAGCCGCAGTCTGGAGTTTCTCGTCATTCAGTCTGGAGAACGTGTCCCAGGAGTTGCTGGGCGAAGGCAAGGAGATCGGCAGCGAATACGACAAGATGACCGAGATCGAGCGTCGTTTTCAGGAGGACAAGCCCGCGCTCGCCACTTACAACATTCGCGACTGCGAGCTGGTGCTGCGCATTTTTGAGAAGGCCAAGCTGCTGCAATTTGCGATGGAACGCGCCCACGCCACGGGCTTGCAACTAGACCACTTTGGCGGCTCCATTGCCGCCTTTAGCCACCACTACCTGCCGCGCATGCATCGCATGGGCTATGTGGCACCGAATGTGGGCGATGTGCAAGGCAAATCATCGCCTGGTGGCTATGTGATGGATTCAAAGCCCGGTTTCTACGATTCGGTCGTGGTGCTGGACTACAAAAGTCTCTACCCCTCGATCATCCGTACGTTTCTTGTCGATCCCGTCGGTCTGGCGGAGGGGCAGCGTGCAGGCGATTCAGCGCAGCCCATCCAAGGACCACGCGGCACGCTGTTTTCTCGCGAGAAGCATTGCCTGCCCGAGATAGTGACCGCCCTATGGCAAGCCCGCGATGCGACCAAACGCGCAAAAAATGAACCACTGTCACAAGCGCTCAAGCTGGTGATGAACTCGTTCGCCGGAGTGCTGGGGGCCTCGGAGTGCCGCTTCTTCAACCCCGATCTGATTTCAGCCATCACCTTGCGTGGGCACGAGATGGTGAAACTGACACGCAAGCTGGTGGAAAAGCGTGGTTACGAGGTGATCTACGGCGATACGGATTCCATTTTCATCTGGCTCAAGCGTACCCATACCAACGAAGACGCACATGCTGTCGCCGCTGAACTTGCCCAGGAGATCAACACCTGGTGGAAGCAGACCTTGCGCCAAGAACAAGACTTGGAAAGCTTTCTGGAAATCGAGTTCGACACACACTACAAGAAATTTTTCATGCCAACGATTCGGGGCTCAGACGTCGGCAGCAAGAAGCGCTATGCGGGTCTGAGCGTGGATCGCGACGGCAAGGAAGCCATGGTCTATCGTGGGCTGGAGATGGCCCGCAGTGACTGGACGCCGCTGGCGCGGCAGTTTCAGGAAGGCCTGCTTTCACGCGTATTCCAAGGCACCCCCTACCGCGATTTCGTATCAGACTATGCAAGCGCCACGCTGGCAGGCCACAAAGACGACCTGCTCACCTACCGTAAACGCCTGCGGCACCGTCTGGATGCCTATGTGGCCAACGTGCCCCCACAGGTGCGAGCAGCCCGTATCGCCGACGAATACAACGCCAGCATGGGGCGCCCTACCCAATACCAAAGCGGCGGCTGGATTCAATACGTCATGACCAGAAACGGCCCCGAGCCAATGGAAGTGCGCCGCGCAAACATTGACTACGAGCACTATTTGAACAAGCAAATTCAGCCCATTGCCGACTCGATCCTGCAACCCCTGGGCGAGAGCTTTGCGATGCTGACCTCACCCCAACAGGAATTGTTTTAAGCACAGGACAAAAGCACCATGGCTTTCAGCGAATTTGAAGAGAAGCGTCTTGCCAAAATTGTCGGCAACTTCATAGAAAGACGCAGACCACCGGCTCACATCCGAAATGAGTTCGACTTGATGTATTCGATAGCAGGTCAGTCGGTCACCCTGCTGGAAAAGCGACGCTTGATGGATGGCGAAATAATTGAGCGTCCATTTGCCAAAGCAACCTGGGTCAAGTCACAGGAAGTCTGGAAGCTATACTGGCAGCGAGCGGACCTGAAGTGGCATAGCTACCAGCCCGTGGCCACCGTTTCCACCATCGAGGCGTTCTGCAAGACGGTGGACGAAGACCCCTTCGGTTGTTTTTGGGGCTAGTCCCACACCACCTTGAGCAGGTCCAACAATTGGGGGCTTCGGCTCACCGCAAAAGCGCGGGTTTGCAAGCCTGTTTCCTTGCCTGTTGCCCCAAAAGTTACCCCAGTCATACCTCACGGCGTCAGCAACTCACGCACCATGGTGACATGGATGCGGCGGCATTCATTCAGATCCAGATGCCAGTTCTGGCCCAGCAGCACGTTGGACAGCATCACATGCTGGTTGGGCATCAAAATAAACCACGGGTACTCCATCACCACGCTTTGGCGCAGAGTGCCCTCCTTCATGCCTCGGCGCACCACATGCTCCAAGCTTTGGGCAAAGGGCTCCACGGTACGGGAATGCCATTGCTGCACTTGCTCGCGCATATTGCGGGCATCGGCTAGCAGTAACTGAAACGCCATCATGACCTCGGGGCTGGCCATATGGTCGTAGCCCGGCTTGATGATGCGCTCGATCAGCAAATCCACCGTCACCGGCTCGTCGTCCGAGACCACAACCGGCTCGGCCATGGGTGCCAGCACGCGCTCCAGCAAGGCCAGAAAGATGGATTCCTTGCTTTTGAAGTGCGCATAGATACCGCCTTTGGACATGCCGGCCCGCTGCGCGATGTCGTCAATCCGCGCGCTCACAAAGCCTTTTTCTGTAAACACCAGCAGGGCCGCGTCCAGGATTTGAGGCACGCGCAAGTCCGCCGGCAGGCGTTGGCGGCGGGCTCGCTTGGGTTCGCCTTCATCAGCGACAGGGCCCAACGCAAAAGGAGATGGAGACACAGGGTGCGTCGTGGGAGTCATGTTCTTGCTTTTGATCTCTGATCCTGAGATTATCGCCCACACCGTTAAAAACCGACCGGTCGTTTTTTAACGGTTACTTTTTGATTTAAATCAAACCATAAAACCGGGCAACTTTTTACAGTCTCGCTTGGGTGAGAGCCCTCATCCCAACACGCCTCTGCTTCGCCTGCACCGCCATGCCCAACCGTCCAAGCTTGCCCAGCCCTGCATCCCCCACGCCCTCCGAACAGCTAGACACCTATGCGCATGCACTGCTGGCTCGCAAGTCTGGCTCGCTGTCGCCCATCTCCTCGCTGCTGGCCTTGCAGGACTGGGCTGCGCATCTTGCAGCCTCGCCCGGCAAGCAAATGGACCTAGCCCATCTGGCGACCAGCCAGACGCAAGCATTAGCGGCTTATGTGCAAGAGCGCCTGCTCGCCGCGCCCGACAAAGCACAGGCGCTGGTAGCACCGCCGGTGCAAGACCGCCGCTTTGCCGACGACGGCTGGCGCCAGTGGCCCTTCTGGCTGTGGCAGCAGTCGTTTTTGCTGCAGCAGCAATGGTGGGATGCGGCCACGCACGGCGTGCGCGGTGTGGAGCCGCACCATGAGAAGCTGGTCAGCTTCTGGGCCCGCCAATGGCTGGACATGGGCTCGCCCGGCAACCAGTTCCTCACCAACCCCGTGGTGCTGAGCAAGACCGCTGAGGAAATGGGTGCCAACCTGGTGCGCGGCGCACAGCACCTGGCGGAAGACCTGCGCCAGACCATCAGCGGCAGCGCTGCCGAGACGCCCTTTGTGGTGGGCCGCGACGTGGCCATCACCCCCGGCAAGGTGGTGCTGCACAACCGCGTGATGGAGCTGATCCAGTACCAGCCCACCACCGCCACCGTGCATGCCGAACCCGTGCTGCTGGTGCCCGCGTGGATCATGAAGTACTACATCCTCGATCTGTCGCAGCACAACTCACTGGTCAAGTACCTGGTGGACCAGGGCCACACTGTGTTCTGCATCTCCTGGAAGAACCCGGGCGCAGAAGAGCGCGATCTGGGCATGGACGACTATCTGCGCGACGGCTTCCATGCGGCGCTCGATGCTGTCAACGCCATTGTTCCCCGGCGCAAGGTGCACGCCACGGGCTACTGCCTGGGCGGCACCCTGCTGGCGATTGCCGCTGCGGCCATGGCGCGCGACGGCGACGAACGCCTGGCCAGCCTGAGCTTTTTTGCAGCCCAGACAGATTTCAGCGAACCCGGTGAGCTGGGCCTTTTCATCGACGAAAGCCAGGTCAGCCTGCTGGAAGCCCAGATGGAAGAGACCGGCTACCTCAAGGCCAGCCAGATGGCTGGGGCCTTCCAGATGCTGCGCAGCTACGACCTGCTGTGGTCGCGCCTAGTGCACGACTACCTGCTGGGCGAGCGCAGCGGCGTCAACGACCTGATGGCCTGGAATGCAGACGCCACACGCATGCCCGCCAAAATGCATTCGCAATACCTGCGCCGCCTGTTCCTCAACGACGACTTGAGCGAAGGCCGCTACCCGGTAGACGGCCGCCCTGTATCGCTAGGCAGCCTGACCCTGCCCACCTTCATGGTGGGCACCACCACCGACCATGTGGCGCCCTGGCGCTCGGTACACAAGCTGCACTATCTGTCGCCTGCCGAAATCACCTTCGCGCTCACCACTGGCGGGCACAACGCCGGCATCGTCAACCCGCCCAAGCCGGATTCCAAACGCCGCTACCAGTTGCTCACCCGCGCTGCCGGTGGCAGCTATCTGGCGCCTACGGATTGGGAAGCCAGCGCGCCTTCTTTTGCGGGCTCCTGGTGGCCTGCCTGGCAGCAATGGCTGGCTGCGCATTCCGGTTCTGGCTCGGCGGCCCGCGTCAAGCCGCCCCGCATGGGCAGTGCAGCCTACCCCGCACAAGCCGATGCCCCTGGCCACTATGTTCTGGAGAAATAAGCGTGAACGGTTTTTTATCTGGCAAAAAAGGCCTGATCGTCGGCATTGCCAATGAGCAAAGCATTGCCTGGGGCTGCGCCCGCGCCTTGCGCGATGCGGGTGCCGATCTGGCAGTCACCTGGTTCAACGACAAAGCCCGCCCTTATGTAGAGCCACTGGCCCACCAGTTGCAGGCCGATATTGCCATGCCGCTGGATGTGGAGCAGCCCGGCGAGATGGAGGCGCTGTTTGCAGCCATTACCCAGCGCTGGGGACGGCTTGATTTCGTGCTGCACTCGATTGCTTTCGCCCCCAAGAGCGACCTGCATGGCCGCGTAGCCGACAGCTCGCGCGAAGGCTTTGCGCGCGCCATGGACATCTCATGCCACTCCTTCACCCGCATGGCCCATCTGGCTGAGCCCTTGATGACCGAAGGCGGCAGCCTGATGACCATGAGCTATGTGGGTGCCGAAGAGGTCGTGCCCAACTACGGCGTCATGGGCCCCGTCAAGGCCGCGCTGGAATCCACCACGCGCTACCTGGCTGCCGAGCTGGGCCCCAAGGGCATACGCGTCAACGCCATCTCGCCCGGCCCGCTGGCCACGCGCGCGGCATCGGGCATTCCCAACTTTGATGCACTGATGGATGACGCCGCCCGCCGCGCGCCTTTGCGCCGGTTGGTAGAGCTGCACGAGGTGGGCGCGCTGTGCAGCTTTCTGGCCAGCGACCACGCCAAGGCCATCACCGGCAACACCCTCTATATCGACTCGGGCTACCACATTCTCCGCTGAACGCATGCTGATTCCACGACTTCTCCCCTGGGCCGTCGCCCTGCTGCTGGCCGGTTGTGCCAGCAGCACCATTCCGCTGCAGCAGCCGCAGCAAGCGCTGCCCACCCAATGGCCTGGCGATACGCAAACCCGGGGCAATGCCGACGCCGCCCTGCCACCCTGGCAAGCCATGGTGGTGGACCCTGCGCTCACCCAGTTGCTGCAGCAAGCGGCCAGCTACAACCACGACCTGCGCCAAGCCCTGCTGCGAGCGCAAGAGGCGCGTGCCAGCTATGGCATAGAGAACGCCAGCCGCTTTCCCACTCTGGCAGCAGGCAGCAGCCACGCCCGCGCCCGTGTGCCCGGTGATCTGAATGCCAGCGGCCGCGCTGCCACCGGCAGCGACCATGAAGTGTTTGTGGGCCTGAGCAGCTGGGAGCTGGACCTGTGGGGCCGTGTGCGCAATCTGAGCAATGCCGCGCTGCAGCAGTATCTGGCCACCGAACTGGGCACACAGACCGCCCGCCAGGCCCTGTTTGCCCAGGTGGCGCGCAGTTACCTGACCCTGCGCGAAATGGATGAGCGCCTGACATTGACCCGCCACACACTGGACAGCCGGGCCGAGACGCTGCGCATCTTCACCCGCCGCTATGAAGTGGGCAGCATCTCCAAATACGCGCTGACCCAGGTGGAAAGCCTGCACCACCAGGCCCGCGCCATGGCCGCGCAGCTGGAGCAAGAACGTGCCCAGACCGCCCATGCACTGCATTTGCTGACCGGGGCCGATGTGGCCCAGCTGCCGCCCCTGGTACGAGGCCAGCAGTTTTTTGCCGACGTGCCCGTGGGCCTGCCATCGAGCCTGCTCACAGCCCGGCCCGATGTGGTGGCCGCCGAACACCAGCTGCAAGCCAGCCATGCCCGCGTGGATGCCGCCCGCGCCGCCTTCTTGCCGCGCATTGCACTGTCGGGCAGCTTTGGCACAGCCAGCGCCCAGCTGGACGGCCTGTTTGACAACGGCAGCAAAGCCTGGAACTTTGTGCCCACCATCTCCCTGCCCCTGTGGGATGGCGGGCTGCGCCAGTCGCAGCTCGATCTGGCAGCCGTGCGCCAGAACGCCGCCGTGGTGGACTATGAGCGCACGCTGCAAACCGCCTTCCGGGAGGTAGCCGATGCCCTCAGCGCCCGACAGCTGATGACGCAGCAGCTGCAAATCCAGCGCGACAACCTGCATTCGCTGCAAGAGCGCTCCCGCCTGGCCCAGCTGCGCTATGACAGCGGTGCCTCACCCTATCTCGATGTGCTGGATGCCCAGCGCGACCTGCTCAGCGCCGCGCAGCAAGTGGTGCAGGCCCGCTTTGACCAGCAAACTGCCTCGGTCAGCCTGTACACCGCGCTGGGCGGCGGCACCGGCCTGGGCCTGCCCGCAAGCCCCGCCGAAGCCACGCCTGTCGCCACCTCCCGCACCGCTCACTGAACACCGCAACACCCATGTCCAAGCCCGCCAACAAGCAAAAAACCCTCACCCTTCTTGCCATTGCCGCCATCCTGGTCGCCGGTGGCAGCTATGCCTGGAAGCAGTGGCAAGCCAGCCACACTGACCTGGGCCTGGCCAGCGGCAATGGCCGTATTGAGGCCACCGAAATCGACGTCGCCACCAAGCTCGGCGGCCGTGTAGAAGAAATCCTGGTCAGCGAAGGCAGCTTCGTTCAATCCGGCGAGCCGCTGGCACGCATGCAAATTCTGTCGCTGCAGGCCCAGCAAAAAGAAGCACTCGCCGGCAAGGATCGTGCCGTGCACGCCGTGGCTGCCGCCAAAGCCCAGGTGGCGCTGCGCGAAAGTGACTATGCCGCCGCCCAGGCCCAGGTGGCCCAGCGCGAGTCTGAGCTGGACAACGCCCAGCGCCGCCTGGCCCGCTCGGAGACCCTGACCAAGGAGGGTGCCAGCTCTGCCCAGGAGCTGGACGACGACCGTGCCCGCGTGCGCGGTGCGCAAGCCGCATTGAAGGCCACGCAGGCCCAGGCCGCTGCCGCCAAGGCTGCCATTGCAGCAGCGCAGGCCGAGGTCACGGGTTCCGACTCTTCCGTCGCAGCCGCCATGGCCACGGTGCAGCGCATCGATGTGGAGCTGCAGGACAGCACCCTCACCGCCCCGCGCGACGGGCGCGTGCAGTTTCGCCTGGCACAGCCCGGCGAAGTGCTGGGTGCTGGCGGCAAGGTACTGAACCTGGTTGATCTGTCCGATGTGTATATGAGCTTTTTCCTGCCCGAAACCGTGGCGGGCCGCATCGCCCTGGGCTCGGACGTGCGCATCGTGCTCGATGCCGCGCCCAGCATGGTGATCCCGGCCAAGGTCTCGTTTGTGTCTGCCACCGCCCAATTCACGCCCAAGACGGTGGAAACCGCCAGCGAGCGCCAGAAGCTCATGTTCCGCATCAAGGCCCGTATTGACCCCGATCTGCTGAAAAAGCACCTCAACCAGGTCAAGACTGGCCTGCCCGGCCAGGCCTATGTGCTGGCCGAGCCCGGTGCACAGTGGCCCGCCCACCTGCAAGTGAAGCTGCCGGAGTAAGCGCATGGTCGCTGTCATGGCACAAGGGGCGAGCGCCGTGGTCGCCCAGCTGAAGAACGTGCGCCTGCACTATGGCAAAACCGAGGCACTCCAGGGCTTGACGCTGGACATTCCTGCTGGCGGCATGGTCGGCCTGATCGGGCCGGACGGTGTGGGCAAATCCAGCCTGCTGTCGCTGCTGTCCGGCGCGCGCCGCGTGCAGGAGGGCGAAGTCTGGGCGCTGGGCGGCGACATGCGCAGCAAAGCGCACCGCGACGCGGTCTGCCCGCGCATCGCCTATATGCCGCAAGGCCTGGGCAAAAACCTCTACCCCACGCTATCGGTCGAAGAGAACCTGCAGTTCTTCGCCCGCCTGTTTGGCCACGACGAGGCCGAGCGCCGTGCCCGCATTGATGATCTGACGCAAAGCACGGGGTTGAAGAAATTTCTGAGCCGCCCGGCGGGCAAGCTCTCGGGCGGCATGAAGCAGAAGCTGGGCCTGTGCTGCGCACTCATCCACGACCCCGACCTGCTGATTCTGGACGAGCCCACTACCGGTGTAGACCCGCTGGCCCGCGCCCAGTTCTGGGATTTGATCAACCGCATACGCAGCACCCGCCCGCAGATGAGCGTGTTGGTGGCCACAGCCTATATGGACGAAGCCCAGCGCTTTGACTGGCTGGTGGCCATGGATGACGGCCAGATTCTGGACACGGGCACGCCCAGTGAGCTGCTGGCGCGCACGCACACCACATCGCTGGAAGCCGCCTTTATCGCCCTGCTGCCCGAATCCAAAAAACGCGGCCACGCCGAGGTGGTGATTCCGCCACTGCAAACCCAGGCCGATGACATCGCCATCGAGGCGCAAGACCTGACCATGCGCTTTGGCGATTTTGTGGCGGTGGACCATGTGAACTTTCGCATCCAGCGCGGTGAAATTTTTGGCTTTCTGGGCTCCAACGGTTGCGGCAAATCCACCACCATGAAGATGCTCACCGGCCTGCTGCCTGCGAGCGAGGGCAAGGCCTGGCTGTTTGGCCACGAGATTGACCCCAACGACATCGCCACGCGCCGCCGCGTGGGCTATATGTCGCAGGCTTTCTCGCTGTATGGCGAGTTGACGGTGCTGCAAAACCTGGTGCTGCACGCCCAGCTGTTTGATGTGCCCAAGGCCGAGATCGACGCCCGGGTTGAAGAAATGCTGCAGCGCTTTGGCCTGCAGGATGCACGCCTGGACCTGCCCGACCAGCTGCCGCTGGGCATGCGCCAGCGCCTGTCGCTGGCCGTGGCCATGGTGCACAAGCCCGAGCTGCTGATTCTGGACGAGCCCACCTCGGGCGTAGACCCTGTCGCGCGCGACCAGTTCTGGCGCCTGCTGGTAGAGCTGTCGCGCCGCGACCGGGTGACGATTTTTATCTCCACCCACTTCATGAACGAGGCCGAGCGCTGCGATCGCATGTCCATGATGCACGCAGGCAAGGTGCTGGACAGCGACACGCCCGCCAACCTGGTGAAAAAGCGCGGCGCAGCCACCCTGGAGGAGGCTTTTATCGGCTATCTGGTGGAGGCATCGGGCGAAGCTGCACCTGACCTGGATACTAAAAAAATAGCCTCCAGCGCTCAACCCGTAACGGTTTCCGTATCAAACCACACTGAAAGCCAAGCCGAGCAGGTTCAAGGCGCTATGGTTTCTCATACAGCCAGCACGCCCCGCTTTAGCCTGCAGCGTTTGTGGAGCTATCTGTGGCGCGAAACGCTGGAGCTGCAGCGCGACCCCGTGCGTGCCACCCTGGCTCTGGTCGGTTCGCTGGTGCTGATGATCGTGATCGGCTACGGCATCAACATGGACGTGGAAAAGCTCAAGTTCGCCATCCTCGACCGCGACCAGAGCACACTGAGCCAGAGCTACACGCAAAGCCTGTCGGGCTCGCGCTATTTTCTGGAGCAGGCGCCTATCACCTCCTACGAAGATCTGGACCGCCGCATGCGCGCAGGCGAGATTGCCGTGGCCATTGAAATCCCGCCCGGCTTTGGCCGCGATATTCTGCGCGGCAGCTCTACCGCCGTGGGCGCCTGGTTTGACGGCGCCATGCCCTCGCGCGCCGAAACCGTCAAGGGCTATGTGCAAGGCATTCACCAGTACTGGCTGGGCGAGCAGATGCGAGAGCGCACAGGCCAGGCGCTGACCAGCCAGGTCAGCATAGAAACGCGCTTTCGCTACAACCCCGATGTGAAAAGCCTGCCGGCCATGGTGCCGGCCGTCATTCCGCTGCTGCTGCTGATGTTCCCCGCCATGCTCACCGCGCTGGCCGTGGTGCGCGAGAAAGAGCTGGGCTCCATCGTCAACCTCTACGTCACACCCGTCACCCGGGTGGAGTTTTTGCTGGGCAAGCAGCTGCCCTATGTGGGCCTGGCCATGCTCAACTATTTGCTGATGTGCGCCATGGCCGTTTTTGTGTTTGATGTGCCCATCACCGGCAGCTTTTTCACCTTGACCGTGGCCGCGCTGCTGTTTTGCGTGATTTCCACCGGCATGGGCTTGCTGGCATCGGCCATCACACGCAGCCAGATTGCCGCCATGTTTTTTGCCATGCTGGGCACCTTGATACCGGCCACACAGTTCTCGGGCCTCACCGATCCAGTCTCGTCGCTGGAAGGCGCGGGCCGCTGGATGGGCCAGATCTACCCGGCCAGCCACATGTTCACCATCAGCCGCGGCGTGTTCAGCAAGGCGCTGGGCTGGCAAGACCTGAGCAGCGCCTTTGGGCCCATGCTGATCGCCATTCCGGTGATCATGGGGATTGCCATCTGGGCGCTGCCCAAGCAGGAGCGCTGAGATGCTGCACCACCTGAAAAACATCTGGCGCCTGGGCGTCAAAGAGCTGTGGAGCCTGTGGCGCGACCCGGTCATGCTGGTGCTCATCGTCTACACCTTCACGCTGTCGGTCTACACCTCGGCATCGGCCATGCCCGAGACCTTGCACCACGCGCCGATTGCCATCGTGGACGAAGACCAGTCGCCGCTGTCGGCACGCATCGGCTCGGCCTTCTACCCACCGCATTTCACCGCGCCGCAGTTCATGGGCTTTGCCCAGGTTGACCCGGCCATGGACGCCGGGAAAATCACTTTCTCCCTGACCATTCCACCGGGCTTTCAGCGCGATGTGCTGGCTGGTAAATCGGTAGAGCTGCAGCTGAACGTGGACGCCACGCGCATGAGCCAGGCCTTCTCGGGCAGCGGCTATGTGCAGCAGATTGTGAGTGCCGAGATCAAAGAGTTCACCCAGCGCCACCGGGCAGTGGCCAGTGCGCCGGTCGACTTGGTGGTGCGGGCGCGCTTTAACCCGTCGCTCAACAAAACCTGGTTTGGCGGGGTGATGCAGATCATCAACAACGTGACCATGCTGTCCATCATCCTGACGGGTGCAGCGCTGATCCGCGAGCGCGAGCACGGCACCATCGAGCATTTGCTGGTCATGCCCGTGACGCCGGCCGAGATCATGCTGGCCAAGGTCTGGTCCATGGGCGCGGTGGTGCTGCTGGCCTGCGGGGTGTCGCTCAAGCTCGTCGTGCAAGGTTGGCTGCATGTGCCGATTGAAGGCAGCGTGGCCCTGTTCATGGCGGGCGCAGCGCTGTGCCTGTTTGCCACCACGGCCATGGGTATCTTCATGGCCACGATTGCACGCTCCATGCCCCAGTTTGGCCTGCTGATGGTGTTGACCCTGCTGCCGCTGCAATTGCTCTCGGGCGGTGCCACGCCGCGCGAATCCATGCCGCAGCTGGTGCAAGACGTGATGCTGCTGGCACCCACCACCCACTTTGTCAGCATGGCCCAGGCCATCTTGTACCGGGGTGCGGGCCTGAACGTGGTGTGGCCGCAGTTTCTGGCCATGTTTGCCATTGGCTCCACCGTATTCGCGCTGTCGCTGGCGCGCTTTCGCAAGACCATTTCACAAATGGCTTGATCAATGGCCTGACGCCATCTACCCGCGCCCTGCGGCGCTTTCTCACGCAACTGGAGAACCGAATGAGCCAAGACTTTCCCTCCCTGAAGCTGACCCAGGCCAACGCCGATCTGCAATTGGAGCTGGGCCGCCTGGTGCTGCAAAGCACGCAAGAGCAGCTGGAGTTGCTGCAGCGCCGTGTGGAGCACAACCTGAGCCAGGCCAGGGCCGGCATGGACAGCCTGCAACACTCCGCCAGCGCAGGTCTGCCCACCGGCTTGTCTGCAGACTTCTGGGCTGAATTGGCCCAGCGGCAATGGGCCCAGCGCCAGGAAGAAGTGGAGCAAATCGCGCAGAGCCAGGCCAATTTTGCTGCGGGCGTGCAGCAAGCCATGGTGTGCTGGTGGCAGGCGGCAACGCATAGCCTGACCCCAGCAACAGGAGCTGCACAATGAGCATCGCCCCCGCCATGCTGAGCAACCGCACCTTTGATGAGCTGGCCATTGGCGACAGCGCCAGCATGCAGCGCCAGCTCACCCAGCAGGACATTCATCTCTTCGCCATCATGTCCGGCGACATCAATCCCGCGCATCTGGATGCCGAATACGCCGCAGCCACGCAGTTCCACGGCGTAATCGCGCACGGCATGTGGGGCGGTGCGCTGATCTCAGCCGTACTGGGCACGCGCCTGCCCGGCCCCGGCACGGTGTACCTGAGCCAGACACTGAAGTTCCGCTCCCCTGTGCGCGTGGGCGACCAGGTGAACGTCACCGTCACCGTCAGCGCCAAGGACGAAGCCAAGCGCCGCGTCACCCTGGCCTGCAGCTGTGTCAACCAGCATGGGCAAACCGTGATCGAGGGTGAAGCCAGCGTGCTGGCCCCCACCGAAAAAGTGGAGCGGCCCGCCGCCACCCTGCCAGAAGTACGCCTGCTGGCCGCCAACGGACTGCCCCAGCTGCTGCAGCATGTGCTGCCGCTGGGCCCCATCCGTGTGGCCGTGGTGCACCCCTGTGATGCGCTGAGCCTGGGCGGCGCACTGGATGCACGCAGCGCGGGCCTGATTGATCCCATTCTGGTAGCACCCCGCGCCAAGCTGGAAGCCGTGGCCGCCGCCGCAGGCCTGAGCCTGGAAGGCATTGCCATCGAAGACGTGCCCCACAGCCATGCCGCCGCCGCGCGCGCCGCCGCCATGGGCGGCCAGGGCCAGGTGCAGGCGCTGATGAAAGGCAGCCTGCACACCGACGAGCTGGTCAGCGCCGTGCTGAATGCAGAGGCGGGCCTGCGCACCAAGCGCCGCCTGTCACACTGCTTTGTGATGCAGACACCGGCCTACCCCCGGCCCTTCATCATCACCGACGCGGCCATCAACATCGCCCCCACGCTGGAGCAAAAGGCCGATATCGTGCGCAACGCCATCACCCTGGCCCACGCCATTGGGGTAGAGCAGCCACGCGTAGCCATTTTGGCCGCGGTGGAAACCGTGAACCCCGCCATGCCCGCCACCCTGGATGCGGCCGCGCTGTGCAAGATGGCCGACCGGGGCCAGATCACCGGCGGCCTGCTGGATGGCCCGCTGGCGTTTGACAATGCCGTCTCAGCCGCTGCAGCCCTGACCAAAGGCATCCACTCGCCCGTGGCTGGCCAGGCCGATGTGCTGCTGGTGCCCGACCTGGAAAGCGGCAATATGCTGGCCAAGCAGCTCGAGTACATGGGCGATGCCGCCACCGCTGGCGTCGTGCTGGGTGCCAAGCTGCCCATCGTGCTGACCAGCCGCGCTGACAGCCGCGAAACCCGTATCGCCTCATGCGCCATCGCCGTGCTGCTGGCCCACCACTTCAGGAACAACCCACCATGAGCGAATTCATTCTGGTTCTTAACTGTGGTTCGTCCAGCATCAAGTTCGCCTTGTTTGAAACAGGCGGCGCCGCTCTGCCACGTCAGGCTGCCTGGAACGGCAAGGTACAAGGCATTGGCGGCCCCACGCCCGACTTTGGAGCCCGCACCGTACCCGTGCGTGCTATTAATTTGGATGCTGAGCACCCCTACACAGCTGCGCTGCAGATCATTCGCCATGAAGTGCAGCAATGGCTGAACGGCCGCAGCATCGTGGCCGTGGCACACCGTGTGGTGCATGGCGGCGCCAAATACTTTGAACCCGTGCGCCTGGACGCCGCGACCTTGGCGGAGCTGAAGGAGCTGATCCCTCTGGCCCCCCTGCACCAGCCCTTCGCGCTGGAAGCCATAGATATCCTGCTGCGCGAGCAACCAGAATTGCCCCAGGTCGCCTGCTTTGACACGGCCTTTCACCACACCGTGCCACAGGTCGAACAATTGCTGCCATTGCCGTTCGACGCCTGGCAGCGTGGCATTCGTCGCTATGGTTTCCATGGGCTGTCGTACGAATACATGGCCACCGC
The DNA here is from genome assembly GCF_019186805.1 of Comamonas fluminis. Classification (NCBI taxonomy): domain Bacteria; kingdom Pseudomonadati; phylum Pseudomonadota; class Betaproteobacteria; order Burkholderiales; family Comamonadaceae; genus Comamonas; species Comamonas fluminis. The sequence goes on from NZ_CP066783.1 coordinate 2,955,075, forward strand.
CCTGCCCGAGCGCTATGGCGACCGCGCCCGTGGCCGCACCATCGTCGCCCACCTGGGCAGTGGCGCCAGCCTGTGTGCCATGCGCAATCTGCAAAGCGTCGCCACCACCATGGGCTTTTCGGCACTCGACGGCCTGATGATGGGCACCCGCACCGGCGCACTGGACCCTGGCGCCATCCTGTATCTGATGGAAATCGAAAAGCTGACCCTGGAGCAGGTGGGCCAGATCCTCTACCACCGCTCCGGCCTGCTGGGCATCTCCGGCCTGTCGCCCGAGCCACGTGTCATCCTGAAGCATGAAAGTGATGATGGTGAGAACGGCTTGCGCGCCCGCCTGGCGCTGGACCTTTACGTACGCCGCATCGTGCGCGAGATCGGAGCCCTCACCGCCGTTCTCGGCGGTCTGGACATGCTGGTGTTCACCGCAGGCGTCGGCGAGCACAACGCCTTCATCCGCAAGCGCGTGTGCCGGGACTTGGCGTTCTTGGGGATAAAGCTAGACGATGAGGCCAATGCGCGTGATGAATGGCAGATCTCTGCCCCAGATGCGCCAGTCACCGTTGCCGTTGAACCGACCAATGAAGAATGGGTGGCAGCGCGGTACGCTGTGCGGGTGCTGGCGGCCCAAGGGAAATAAAAGTTACCCCTTTGGGGGTAAATCTTCAGCAATAGAAAAAGGGTTCCTAACTTTATAGCTAGGAACCCTTATCTAGTTTGGTCGGAATGGCGGGATTCGAACTCGCGACCCCTTGCACCCCATGCAAGTGCGCTACCAGGCTGCGCTACATTCCGAAGACCTGAATTATACACAGATTTTGGAGCTCAAAGAGAAAGCAGCGATCTGATCTGAAAAAGCTCCTCTTTAACCTCATCAATGCTCAGCGCAGGCACCTCGGCACCAGGCCCTCTGGCCATCAGTTGCTGCAGCTCGCTATTTTTCTCGGCCAGCACTTCCAGCGACAGAATATCTGTTGCAACCGGCGACGCCGACTCCTGCTTGCCCGCATGACCGGACGCCAGTTCCCGCAGACGATTACGCGCACCGCTGATGGTGAAGCCCTGCTCATAGAGCAGCTCACGAATGCGACGCACCATCAGCACTTCATGATGCTGGTAGTAGCGGCGATTGCCACGGCGCTTCATGGGCTTGAGCTGCGCAAACTCCTGCTCCCAATAGCGCAGCACATGGGGCTTGACCTCGCACAGATCCGCTACTTCACCAATGGTGAAGTAACGCTTGGCGGGGATCGCTGGCAAGAATGAAGCCATGGCGTGTGCAGACAGGTGTGACGTTTTGAAAGAAGAGGTGCAGCAATATAGCGCGAAGAGCTGACAAATCATGCAGACCTGCCAGCTCTTTCATTGTGCAGCACCTGATACCTATCGGCATCAGGCCTCATGCCTATGTTTACAGCTCGGGGCTATCGCCCTGAATCAGCTCTTTGAGCTTGCTGCTGGCATGGAATGTCACCACGCGGCGGGCCGCAATGGGAATCAGTTCGCCGGTGCGCGGGTTGCGACCGGGGCGCGGAGCCTTGGTACGGATCTGGAAGTTGCCAAAACCCGAGAGTTTGACGTCTTCGCCGTCCACCAGCTTTTGCGAAATCAGGTCGAAAAACGCGTCCACCATATCTTTGGCTTCGCGCTTGTTCAGGCCGATCTCGTCAAACAGCAGATCGGCCAGCTGCGCCTTGGTCAGCGCGGGGCTGTCGATGCTTTCTACGGCTAGCTCCATGGGTCGATCTCCTTGAGGATTGAACATATCAACGCAGGCGCGCAGCAACGCGTTCGGTCAAGGCAGCAATCGCGCCCTGCATGGCGGCGTCGATTTCGGCATCGGTCAGCGACGCAGTGTCGCTGCCCAGCGTCAGGCGCACGGCCAGGCTCTTTTCGTCCTGGGCCAGGCTGCCGGGCGCAGCTTCTTCGCCGGCCTTGAGCTTCTTGGGGCGGAACACGTCAAACAGTGTGGCCGAGCGCAGAATGCCGCCCTTCACTCCGTTTTGCACGGCGTCCATCACCTGTGCGTGGGTCACGGCTTCCTTGACGACCACGGCAATGTCGCGCTCCACGGCCTGGTGCTTGGCCACGGGCTTGAACACGGGCACTTGGCGGGCCAGCACGGCGTCCAGTTCCAGCTCAAACATCACGGGTGCCTGGGCCAGATCCCATTCCTGGCGCCACTTGGGGTGCAGCTCGCCGACAAAGCCGATGGCCTTACCGTCCAGCAGCACGCGGGCGCAGCGGCCGGGGTGCATGGCGGGATGCTCGGCGGGCTCGAATACGGGCTTGGCCGGGGCCAGCAACGCTTCCACGTCGCCCTTGACGTCATAGAAGTCAACCTTGGCATCCGCCCTGCCCCATTGCAACTGGTCAGCCGCGCCATAGGCCAAGCCGGCCACGCGCATGGGCTGGTAGAAGCCCTTGACGGTGGTGTCGGATTCGACCACGGATTCGTCCTTGAAGAACACGCGCCCCAGTTCAAACACGCGCACGCGCTGGGCCTTGCGGTCCACGTTGAACTTCAAAACTTGCAGCAGCGAGCCCAGCAGCGACGAGCGCATCACGCTCAAATGGCTGGCAATGGGGTTGAGCAGCTTGATGGCATTGTTGTTGCCCGCCAGGTCCTGCTCCCACTTTTCTTCGACAAAGCTGAAGTTGATCGTCTCTTGGTAACCCAGACCTGCCAGCTCGCGGCGCACGCCAAACGGGCTGCGCTCGTTCTCGGCACGCAGCTTGGGCGAGATGGGCGCCAGCGGCTTGGTGGTAGGCAGGTTGTCATAGCCGATCATGCGGGCCACTTCTTCGATCAAATCTTCTTCCAGATTGATGTCGAAGCGGAACGTAGGCGCGGTGACGCTGATGACGCCTTCGCTGGCCACAGTGGCAGGCAGGCCCAGGCCATTCAAGGCGTCCAGCACTTGCTGCTGGCTCACAGGCATGCCAATCACCTTGGCTGCACGCGCCACGCGCAGTTGCACGGTCTTGGGCGCGGGCATATTGGGCTTTTGGTCGTCCATGGCGCCCACTTGGGTCTCGGGCGTACCGCAGATTTCCAGCACCAGTGCGGTGATGCGCTCGATGTGCTCGGTGGTGAACTCAGGGTCCACACCGCGCTCAAAGCGGTGACCGGCGTCGGTCGAGAAGTTGAAGTGGCGCGAGCGGCCGGCCACTGCCTTGGGGAACCAGAACGCGGCTTCGATGTAGATGTTCTTCGTATCGTCCGACACGGCCGTGGCGTCGCCGCCCATGATGCCTGCCAGCGATTCCAGACCCTGGTCATCGGCAATCACGCCCACCTTGATGAAATCATCGACCTTGATGGTGTTGCCGTTGAGCAGCTTGAGCGTTTCGCCCTCTTTGCCCCAGCGCACGTTCAGGCCGCCGTGGATCTTGTCCAGGTCAAAGATGTGGCTGGGGCGGCCCAGCTCGAACATCACGTAGTTGGAGATGTCCACCAAGGGCGACACGCCGCGCTGGCCGCAGCGGGCCAGGCGATCCAGCATCCACTGGGGCGTCTTCACCTGCGTGTTGACATTGCGCACGATGCGGCCGGAGAAGCGGCCGCACAGGTCGGTGGCTTCAATCTTGACGGGCAGCTTGTCTTGCGAGGCCACGGCTGCAGCGGGGAAGCTCAAAGCCTTCAGCGGCGTGCCGGTCAGGGCAGACAGCTCGCGTGCCACGCCGTAAACACTCAGGCAGTGCGCCAGATTGGGCGTCAACTTCAGCGTGAACAGCGTGTCGTCCAGATTCAGGTACTCGCGCACGTTCTGGCCCAGGGGCGCGTCGGCGGGGAACTCCAACAGGCCGCTGGCGTCTTCGTCAATGCCCAGCTCTTTGGCCGAGCACAGCATGCCAAAGCTCTGCACGCCGCGCAGCTTGCCGATCTTGATCTTGAAAGGCTTGCCGTCTTCGCCCGGGGGCAGCTCGGCGCCCACGGTGGCGCAAGGGATGCGGATGCCTACGCGTGCGTTGGGCGCGCCGCAGACGATGTTCAGCAGCTCGGGGCCGCCCACATCGACTTGGCAGATGCGCAGGCGGTCGGCGTCGGGGTGCTGCACGGCTTCCTTGATTTCACCAACCACAATGCCGGTGAAGGGAGGTGCCACGGGGTCGAGTTCTTCGACTTCCAGACCGGCCATGGTCAGGGTATCGGCCAGCTCTTGGGTCGTCAGCTTCGGGTTGCAGTATTCGCGCAACCAGGATTCAGGAAATTGCATAGTCAGACTCTTTGGCGTTCATGCCAGTTGCACCGTAGGCGGTCTGCAACTGGCTGGGCATGCGTACTTTTAAAAGAGGAGCTGTCAGCGCGCGTTGCATAAGGGTTTCAAAATCAAATCGATTTGAAAGGCTTGATGGATGCGCGCAAGCAGCTCACTTTTTTAATTACTGGAACTGCGACAGGAAACGGATGTCGCCGTCGAAGAACAGGCGCAGGTCGTTCACGCCATAACGCAGCATGGTCAGGCGGTCGGGGCCCATGCCAAAGGCAAAGCCGATGTACTTTTCGGGGTCCAGGCCCATGTTGCGCACCACGTTGGGGTGCACCTGGCCGGAGCCCGCCACTTCCAGCCACTTGCCGGCCAGCGGGCCGCTTTGGAACTGGATGTCGATTTCAGCCGAAGGCTCGGTGAATGGGAAGAAGCTGGGGCGGAAACGCAGCACCAGGTCATCCTGCTCAAAGAAGGTCTTGCAGAAGTCGGTGAACACGACCTTCAAGTCCTTGAAGCTCACGTTCTCGCCAATCCACAGGCCTTCGCACTGGTGGAACATGGGCGAGTGGGTGGCATCCGAGTCCACACGGTAGGTGCGGCCGGGGGCAATCACGCGGATTTCGGGCATGGTCTGGCCGGCATCCAGTTGATTGCGGTATTTCTTGACGTGCTGCACGGCGTGGCGCACCTGCATGGGGCTGGTGTGCGTGCGCAGCAAGTTGGGGGCGTGGGCCGTGCCGCCTTCCACATAGAAGGTGTCGTGCATGGAACGCGCGGGGTGGTCTTCGGGCGTGTTCAGCGCCGTGAAATTGAACCAGTCGGATTCGATCTCGGGGCCCTGGGCCACATCAAAGCCCATGGAGCCAAAAATGCCCTCGATGCGCTCCAGCGTCAGCGACACGGGGTGCAGACCACCGGTGCCGCGGCGGCGGCCAGGCAAAGTGACATCCAGCACTTCGGCCTTCAGGTGGGCTTCCAGCTCGGCATCGGCCAGGGCCTTGCGGCGGGCGGTCAAAGCCGCTTCGATCGCCTGCTTGGCCACATTGATGGCAGCGCCGCGCGACTTTTTCTCTTCGACGGAAAGCTGCGCCATGCCCTTCATGAGCTCGGTCATCTTGCCCGACTTGCCCAAAAACTGCGCCTTGGCGTTTTCCAGATCAGCGGGGGTGGCGGCCTGCGCAAACAGTTGTTGCGCGCTCTCGACCAGAGAATCCAACTCGTTCATATCGACTCTTTATCGAATCTTAAAAATAAACAAGGGCTAGCGCCTTTTCAAGCCCTAGCCCTTGCTGTTTGTGCACCAGCAGCTACTGATTTAAGAGTAACTACCGATCGTGACCTTAGGCAGCCAGCTTGGCCTTGACTTGGTTCACGATAGCTGCAAACGCAGCCTTGTCGTGCACAGCGATATCAGACAGCATCTTGCGGTCGATTTCGATGGCAGCCTTCTTCAGGCCGTTAGCGAATTGGCTGTATGTCAGACCCAGTTCACGTGCAGCAGCATTGATACGAGCGATCCACAGTTGGCGGAACACGCGCTTCTTGGTGCGGCGGTCACGGTAGGCATACTGACCAGCCTTCATCACCGCTTGCTTGGCAACGCGGAAGACGTTACCACGGCGACCGCGGAAACCCTTGGCCAGGTTCAGAACTTTTTTATGGCGGGCGCGAGCCGTTACACCACGTTTGACGCGAGGCATGTGTTTTCTCCTAGTTCGTCAGTGAATTACAGGCCTGCGGAAGGCAGCATCTTTGCGATGGAGCCCATATCGCCGGAATGCACGTTAACAATGCCACGCAGGTGACGCTTGTTCTTCGTGGTCTTCTTGGTCAAGATGTGACGCTTGAAGGCTTGACCGCGCTTGACGGTACCACCGGGACGAACGCGAAAACGCTTCTTCGCGCTGCTCTTAGTTTTCATTTTGGGCATGTGAATGCTCCTATTGAATTTGTGCTCGCAAGGCGGCGTGCAACCTGCACACACTTCGCTAGCCTCCGAGGCACTTATTCACCAGCCGGACTTGCATCCCACTGGCGTTTTGCAGGCAAGCCTGCAAATTCTTTATCTGCTTGTACAAAACAAAAGTGGGCCAAGCCCACTTTTGCCTGCAAAGGCAAAACCGCAATTATGCCTTATCTGCGACAGCAGGTGCAGCAGTAGCGTTATCGCCCTGTGCTTTTGCGCCTGGTGCAGCAGGCTTTTTGCCACCAGCACGTGCCGGAGCAATCATCATCACCATCTGGCGGCCTTCCAGCTTGGGGAACTGCTCGACCTGAATGGTGTCTGCCAGATCGTCACGCAGACGGTTCAGCAGATCCAGACCCAGTTGCTGGTGCGTGATTTCACGACCGCGGAAACGCAGTGTGATCTTGCACTTGTCGCCATCTGCCAGAAAACGGCGGATATTGCGCAGCTTGACGTTGTAGTCACCATCATCGGTACCAGGGCGGAATTTCACTTCCTTGATTTCGATGACGGTCTGCTTGGCCTTGGCTTCGGCAGCCTTCTTCTGTTCCTGGTACTTGAACTTGCCGTAATCCATCAAACGGCAGACAGGAGGAACTGCTGTCGCAGCGATTTCCACCAGATCGACGTCCAACTCACCGGCCATGCGCAGCGCTTCTTGCAGCGGCACGATACCCAGTGGTTCGTTGTCAGGACCAGACAGACGCACTTCAGGCGCCATGATTTCTCGGTTCAGTCGATGCTTGCGCTCTTCACGGTGGCGCCGATCGCGAAATTCAGTAGCTATGGTTTTCACCCTTGGATTGAAATGGCTACAACAGCGTAGCCGCTTGCGTGCAGCGCACGCAAACGACCCGCCACGAAGAGATCACTCTCTGTATCAAGCCTTAGCTGCGATGTCCTTGGCCAGCAATTCGACAAATGCATCGACCGACATCACACCGAGGTCTTTATTACCCCGGGCGCGCACTGCAACCGCTCCAGCAGCCTTCTCCTTGTCGCCTGCGACGAGGATGTAGGGCAGCTTTTGCATTGAATGCTCACGTATTTTATACGTAATCTTTTCATTGCGCAGATCTGTGGCTACTCTAACGCCTTGATTCGGCAATGCTTTTTGCAGCTTTTCCGCCACCTCACGGGCATAGTCCGACTGGGCATCAGTGATATTGAGCACCGCCACCTGTACAGGGGCCAGCCAGGCAGGCAAGGCGCCGGCGTGCTGCTCGATCAAAATACCGATGAAACGCTCCAGCGAACCCACGATGGCACGGTGCAGCATGATGGGGCGGTGACGTTCGCCATCTTCGCCTACATATTCCGCATCCAGACGCTCGGGCAGGTTCGGGTCCACCTGGATGGTGCCGCACTGCCATTCGCGGCCCAGCGCGTCCTTCAGGGTGTACTCAATCTTGGGACCATAGAACGCGCCTTCGCCCGGCAGGTATTCAAACTCGCAGCCCGAAGCGCGCAGACCTTCGGCCAGTGCGTTTTCGGCCTTGTCCCATGACTCGTCGGTACCGATGCGCTTTTCAGGGCGTGTGGAGAGGCGATACAGGATGTTGGTAAAGCCGAAATCTGCATAGACCTTTTGCAGCAGCGCAGTGAAGGCAGTCACTTCTGCCTGAATCTGGTCTTCGGTACAGAAGATGTGACCATCATCCTGCGTAAAGGCACGCACGCGCATGATGCCGTGCAGCGAGCCTGTGGGCTCATTGCGGTGGCAGTTACCGAACTCACCAAAGCGCAGTGGCAGATCGCGATAGCTCTTGATGCCCTGCTTGAAGATGATGATGTGGCCCGGGCAGTTCATGGGCTTCAGGGCATATTCACGCTTTTCCGATTCGGTCGTGAACATGTTTTCGCGGTACTTGTCCCAGTGGCCTGTCTTCTCCCACAGGCCCTTGTCCAGAATCTGGGGCGCCTTGACTTCCTGGTAGCCGTTGTCCTGATAGACCTTGCGCATGTACTGCTCGACCTGCTGCCAGACCGACCAGCCCTTGGGGTGCCAGAACACGGTACCGGGGGAGCATTCATCAATGTGGAACAGGTCCAGTTCGCGGCCCAGCTTGCGGTGGTCGCGCTTTTCGGCCTCTTCCAGACGATGCAGATATTGCTGCAGCTCGTCCTTGCTGGCCCAGGCAGTGCCATAAATGCGCTGCAGCATTTCGTTGCGATGGTCACCGCGCCAGTAGGCGCCAGCTACCTTCATCAGCTTGAAGTGCTTGAGCTTGCCTGTGCTGGGCACGTGAGGACCACGGCACAAATCTTCGAATGCGCCTTCACGGTACAGGCTCACATCTTCATTGCTGGGGATGGAGGCAATGATCTCGGCCTTGTAGTTCTCGCCCAGGCCCTTGAAGTAGCTCACCGCTTCATCACGGGGCAGCACACGGCGCACCACTTGCTCATCCTTGCTGGCCAGCTCGCTCATCTTCTTTTCGATGGCAGCCAGATCTTCAGGCGTGAAGGGTCGCTTGTACGAGAAGTCGTAATAGAAGCCGTTTTCGATCACTGGGCCAATGGTGACCTGTGCATCAGGAAACAGTTCCTTGACCGCATAGGCCAGCAAGTGAGCGGTGGAGTGACGAATCACATCCAGACCATCGGCATCCTTGGCAGTGATGATGGACAGGGGCGAATCCTGCTCGATCACAAAGCTGGTGTCCACCACCTTGCCATTGATCTTGCCGGCCAGTGCAGCCTTGGCCAGACCTGCACCAATCGAAGCCGCGACTTCGGCGACCGAAACTGGAGCCGGGTATTCGCGCTTGGAGCCATCGGGGAGCGTGATGTTGATCATGAAATTCCTTGTCAAACCAAATTTGTGTGGGGGTGGGCCAGCGCCAGAGCTTTGGAGTTGCCTGAAAGCAAAAAGCGCGGAACCAGTCCGCGCTTTGATGAAGGGGTCGAGAAATCTCGGGCAGGCGCGAACCGCCAGCTGCCTTTAGCAGCTGAAATACATCTCCGATGTAGTTCGCGGTGTCATAACCGTTGATGCCTTTCTCGCCCTTGTGAATTGAAGTTCTGCCATTTTAACCCGGCAAACAAAAAAGCGCCCGAGACTTTCGCCCCGGGCGCATAACCCACTTTTTTCTTACCTAGACAGAGATACCAACGATCAGTGGAATTGCTCCTCTTCCGTGGAGCCAGTCAGCGCCTTGACGCTGGACGAACCACCCTGAATCACGGTCGTCACGTCGTCGAAGTAACCGGCACCCACTTCCTGCTGGTGCGACACAAAGGTGTAGCCCTTGTCGCGAGCCGCGAATTCGGGCTCTTGCACCATGTTCACATAGTGCTTCATGCCTTCGCCGCGAGCGTACTCGTGGGCGAACTGGAAGCTGTTGAACCAGTTGATGTGAATACCGGCCAGCGTGATGAACTGGAACTTGTAGCCCAGAGCCGACAGGTCTTCCTGGAAGGAAGCGATCTGGCTGTCGTTGAGGTTTTTCTTCCAGTTGAAGGAAGGCGAGCAGTTGTAGCTCAGCAGCTTGCCGGGGCAGGCGGCGTGCACAGCCTGGGCGAATTCACGGGCAAAGCCGATATCAGGCACCCCGGTTTCGCACCACACCAAATCAGCGTAAGGAGCGTAGGCCACGCCACGGCTGATGGACTGCTCCAGACCGTTCTTGACGCGGTAGAAGCCTTCTTGGGTGCGCTCGCCAGTCAGGAAAGGCTTGTCGTTGGCGTCGTGGTCGCTGGTGATCAGGTTGGCCGCTTCTGCATCGGTACGGGCCAGCACAATGGTGGGCACGCCCATCACGTCAGCAGCAAAGCGCGCAGCAATCAGCTTTTCGCAGGCTTCCTGGGTGGGCACCAGCACCTTGCCGCCCATGTGACCGCACTTCTTCACCGCAGCCAGCTGGTCTTCAAAGTGAACGCCGGAAGCGCCTGCGGTAATCATGTTCTTCATCAGCTCGAAAGCGTTGAGCACGCCGCCGAAACCGGCTTCAGCGTCAGCCACGATGGGCAGGAAGTAGTCGATGAATTCCTTGTCGCCGGGGTTGATACCGCGGCTCCACTGGATTTCGTCGGCACGCTTGAAGGTGTTGTTGATGCGGCGCACCATGGTGGGCACCGAGTCATAGGCGTACAGCGACTGGTCGGGGTACATGGTTTCGCTGGTGTTGCCGTCGGCAGCCACTTGCCAGCCCGACAGGTACACCGCTTCCAGACCTGCCTTGGCCTGCTGCATGGCCTGACCGGCGGAGATGGCACCAAAGGCGTTCACATAGCCCTTCTTGGCATCGCCGTTGATCTTTTCCCACAGTTTTTCTGCACCGCGCTGAGCCAGCGTGTATTCAGGCTGCAGGCTGCCACGCAGACGAACCACGTCGGCTGCGGAGTAACCACGCTTCACACCCTTCCAACGGGGGTTTTGTGCCCAGTCCTTTTCGAGGGCGGCGATTTGCTGTTCACGGCTCAGTTGCTGGTTCAGAGATTGGGGCATGTTGCACTCCTTAGCGGTTAAAACGGGATGGGTTGGTGTTCGTCCTTGGGATCCACTGTACGACGCTCAATCGACTTCAATTACTCTTATGTCTTATAAAAGACTATAAATTTACGCCAATAAAAACAACAACTTATTTTTCATTTTCGCAATGCAAAAACCAATTTCTCGTATTGAGAAATATTGCGGCACTGCAACATTTCTATTTTTCGCAATGCGAAATCAAAATCTTGCCTAGTGAAAAATCAGCGCTTCAAAGCGCTGCAATGACCGCTACCCTCCAATGAATTAGTGCATCTGAACGAGAAAAGCAGCTGATTCCCTGCACTGGGCCACTTGCCGCCCCATCAATTGCGAGAAAAACAACAGCCAACAAGACAGGCACACCATGCGCCTTCATCGCGAACCCTGCTGCACTGCAGCAAAGCCCAGAATCTGGCGTATATCAGCAACAGTTCTGTGACAGACCCGCACAGCAGGTGGCAGCCGCTATGCTTTGTGCCCAAGCTCTCTGCCTTTGTCCAGTTCCTTCAGTCATGACCCCTACAAGCCGCCCTGTTGCCTATTTCTGTCTGGGTTTAAGCATGGCGCTGGTGGGCAGCTATGTGGCGCTATCCAAGCCGCTGGCCGCCATATTCCCGGTCATGCTGCTGGCCTGGCTGCGCTTTGGCATTGGCGGCATTGCCATGCTGGGCTGGGTGCGGCGCCCTGCCAATGAGCCCCCTCTTTCGCGCCAGACCCGGCTGCTGCTGTTTTTTGAGTCGTTTTTTGGCAACTTTCTTTTTACGCTCTGCATGATTACCGGGGTGACGCTGACCAGCGCCGTCACCGCCGGTGTGACCATGGCGGCCATTCCCGCCGCCGTCGCCGTGATGAGCTGGTTATTTCTGCGTGAAGCCGTGAGCAGACGCACGTGGGCAGCTATCTTTTTGGCAGTGCTGGGCATCAGCCTCAACGCCCTGAATAAATCCGCAGAAGCCACTGCCAGCGCCACCGGCTCGCAGGCCTGGCTGGGGCAATTGCTGCTGGTGGCCGCTGTGCTTTGCGAGGCCTCATATGCCGTGATCGGCAAAAAGCTCACTGCCAGCGTCAGCCCCAAGCGCATTACGGCGCTGATCAACCTCTGGGGCTTTGCCCTTTCCACACCTGCGGGCCTGTATCTGGCCTGGCAGTTTGACTTTGCCCAGGTCAGCGGGCCGCAGTGGGGGCTGCTGCTGTTCTATGCACTGGCCGCCTGTGTGTGGACGGTCTGGCTGTGGATGACGGGGCTGCGCACTGTGCCCGCCTCACAGGCCGGCATCTTCACCGTGCTGCTGCCCATCAGCGCCGCGCTGACGGGCATGCTGGCCTTGGGCGAGCGCATCAGCGGCATGCAATTGCTGGCCTTTGGCATCGCTCTGGCCAGCGTTTTGATTGCAACATGGCCAGAGCGCTTACAGGATAAGCGCTGACAGCTATCAAAATTGATAGCTCAACCCATCAGACCAGCAAATTGCGGCGGCTGAGAACCACACCGTCCTCATCGGCATACAGCCAGTCGCCGCTGCGCACAGGCACGCCAGCAATCTGCACCGCCACATCACGCAGACCCTGCCCCTGCTTGACCGTGGGCATGGGATTCAGCGCCAGCGCATAAAGGCCCACCTGCGTGGCACTCAGCTCCGCCACATCCCGCACGCAGCCATAAACCAGCACCCCTGCCCAGCCATTGTTCGCAGCAGAGGCCGCCACATTGCCGCCCACCAGCGCGCGGCGCAACGAGCCACCGCCATCCACCACCAGCACGCGGCCCCGGCCTGCCTCGGCCAGCGCAGCGCGTACCAGGCTGTTGTCATCCAGACATTGCACCGTGCTGACCTCTCCAGCAAAACGCGCCAGGCCGCCAAAGCTGCGAAAGACAGGCGGCAGCACACGAAAGTCGCCACTGTCATCGCTGATATGGGCATCGCACAGGTCACAGGTGCTGAAGTGCGCTTGTCGGGATTCCGTCATCGATCTCTCCATTTCGTTGGCGATAAAAACCATCATCTTGACGGGCTGGCAGCCCATCGCAAGCCCAAAGGCGTCAGCAGCCACCTACAGAGAGCGACTTTTTCACAACACTCTCCAGTGAAAACCCCTGCAAAACAGGCCTCCAAAGGCCCATGCGCAACAAATCGAGGCAAAAAAACCGGTCTATAGCTTGGAAGACCGTTTTTTTGCCATTAGCATCAGGTTCAGCCAGTGGATTTCAGGTGTTTTTCGCTGGTGACAAGTCCACTACCAATTAGGAATAAGCAATATGGCAACTGCAAAGAAGGCAACCGCTGCAGCACCCGCAGCAGCTCCCGCTAAGAAGCGCACTCCCAACGCAGCCTTCATGAAGCCTCTGACCCCCAGCGCCGCTCTGGCTGCCGTGGTCGGCAAGGACCCCCTGCCTCGCACTGAAATCATCAGCAAGCTGTGGGTCTACATCAAGGCCAACAACCTGCAAGACGCTGCCAACAAGCGCATGATCAATGCTGATGCCAAGCTCAAGGAAGTCTTCGGCAAGCCCCAAGTCTCCATGTTCGAGATGGCCGGCCTGATCGGCAAGCACGTCAAGTAAGCTGCGGCTTGCAGACAAGAAAAAAGCTGGCATTGCCAGCTTTTTTCGTTTCCGGGCTCTGGGCCCGATGAGGATTGAACGCGTTGCAAAGGACTGCTGGCAGCTGAAGGCTCAGCAAAGCTTCGCCTCCATCCCCCTGAATTCCCCTCAATACACGTCGCGGCGATAGCGGCCGCTGGTCTGCAGCGCATCCAGCGCTGCCTCGCCCAGAATGGCTTGCAGCGCCTGGTGTACGCCCTGACCCATGCCCTGCAGGCTGCCGCAGACGTAAATCGCCGCACCTTGCGCCACCCAGCGCCGCACCTCGTCGGCCTGATTGCGCAGCAAATCCTGCACATACTGCGGCTGCGTGGCGTGGCGCGACCAGGCCTGATCCAGCCGTGCCAGGCTGCCTTGCTCCAGCCAGCTTTGCAATTGATCGCCATACAGCGCGTCGTGCTGCGGGCTGCGCTCGCCAAACAGCAGCCATTGGTCGCTACGCCCTTGCTGAACGCGGGTGCGAATATGACTGAGCAAACCGGCCAGCCCCGAGCCATTGCCCACCAGAATCAAGGGGCGCTGTGCGTTTTCCTGCAGCCGGAATCCCGCATGTTCGCGCACCGTGATTGGCAAAACATCGCCCACGGCCATGCCACGGCACAGCCAGTCAGATGCCAGGCCGGGCGAGCCGTCTTCGCGCGTACTCAGGCGCACCAGCAGTTGCAGGCTACCGTCGGCAGGAGTGGAGGCAATAGAGTAGTCGCGCGCCCGTTCCGGGTCCGCAGGCACGCACAGCGACACCAGATCACCAGACTGCCAGTCGGGAAGCACACCGGACGGTGCACCGGATTGCGCACCAGTTTGCGCCCCCGGCTGCGGCGTCCATTCCAGCCAGTACAGCCCCCCGCCCTGGCTGCCGGGGTTGAGCAGCTTGCGCTGGCTCAGCACCATGGGCACGGCGGCAGGGGCCTGCAGCCAGTTCTGCGACAAGGCCTGCGTTTGCACCGCATCGCCCAGCAGGCTTTGGTGCATCTGCACAAGCAGCGCCTGCCAGTCCTGCAGGTGCTGGCTGTTCATATTGTCAACACAGACCACTTCGCTATGCGCACCGCAGGCCTGCAGCCACTCATGCACCTGAAGGCCAAAGGCGCAGAACTGCTGATATTCACGGTCACCCAGCGCCAGCACGCGGCTCTGGTGGCCTTGCAGACTGGGGGCAGAGGCCATCAGCCCCTGCACAAAGCCCAGCGCCGGGTCGGGCGCATCGCCCTCGCCCGTGGTGGACAGCAGCCACAGGCTTTGCGGGTATTGGCTCAGCAATTCGGCGTTGAGCTTTTGCACGGGCAGCAGGCGCACTTGCAAGCCGCCCTCGCTGAGCATCTTGCCGGTGGCGCGGGCCAGAGCCTCGGCCTGGCCGGTCTGGCTGGCATAGGCCACCAGAACAGCTGGCGCACTGGCATCACCCAGCGCCACATTACCCTCGGCATCATCGGCCAATCGCTGTTTACGTACTTTCTGACCGATACCCCAGCACATACCTGCGTAAGCAGCTACCAAACCCATAGCAGGCCAGATACGCTCAGGCGTCAAAATCCATTCCACTGTCATGCCCCAAATCGTTGAACCCAGGCCGGTGTACTGACCGCCTGGCGTTCCTGTCCGTGCGCCCTCAGCACGGCGGCAATGCCGTGCTTCTGGGCAAATTCCATACCTTGCTGTGGCCCCAGCACCGTCAGCACCGTGGCCAGCGCATCGGCGTGCATGCACTCTTCATGAAACACGGTGACGCTGGCCAGATCGTGCTGTACCGGCCAGCCGGTACGCGGGTCCAGCGTGTGGGAATAGCTTTGCCCCCCGACTGAAAACTGGTGCCAGCAGTCGCCCGAGGTGGCAAAGCTGCCCTCTTCCATGCTCACCACCAATGGGACAGCCTCTTGCCCCCCCGTGCCCAGCTGCACCCGCCACGGGCCTTCATCGGGCCTGCGGCCCCAGCTGCGCAGTTCACCGCCAATTTCAAACAGGCCGCCCTGCCAGCCCTCGGCCTGCAGGCCTTGCACCACCCAGTCCACGGCAAAGCCTTTGGCAATGCCGCACAGGTCCAGCTCCAGCCCGCCGGGTTGCAGCAGCTCGCGCGATGCAGCGTTCCACTGCAGATGGCGATAGCCGCTGGTTTGCAGCAGACGGGCAATGTCCTGCGCTTCGGGAATCTGCGCTGCATGCGGCTGCAGGGGGCTCTGGCGCGGGCCAAAGCCCCAGAGCGACACCAGCGCGCCCATGCTAGGGTCCATGGCTGAGCCAGAGAGTCTGGCCCAGTGCAGGGCCGCTTCCAGAACATGAGCAAACTCCGCAGGCAGTACATGGGCCTGACCGGGTTTTGATGCATTGAACTGGCCAATGACCGAATCTGCTTCCCAGTTGCTCATCTGGGCAATGACCGCATCCAGCACCTGCTGCACCAGCGCCTGCACCGGCTCCATGGGCTGGTAATCGGGGTTGACCAGCCGCAGCGACCAGGTCGTGCCCATGGTGGTGCCGCTCAGGCGGTGAATGCGGCCATCACTTTGCTGCTGCATGCGTGCAGGCTGCCAGTGCGCGCTGCTGAAGTTCACAGCCGTGCTGGGCGCCGCACCATCAGACGCGGCAGACCGTGGCAGCTGCCACAGGCTGGCATCAAAGCGAACGCGAGGGGTGGAGGAAGTCATGAATACGGTCTTGGCCTGAGAGCGGCTGGCGATGCATTTTTGATAGCACGCCTGCCGCACCAAACAACGACGCGCCCAAGGCATGGATTTGCCCAGGGCGCGCAGCTCTCAAGCGGTCATTACCACGCAGAGAATTAAGGCAGCACTTCCAGAGTGGCCGTGTAGCTCAGGCGGCGCTCGGTTGCCTTGGAGATGGTGGTCTTCTTGTCCTTGGCATCGGTGTTCAGCCAGAACATGCCAGCGCGGGGGAACTTGATCTTGACCTGCCCCTTGGCATCGGTCTTGAGCTTCATTGCGTCCGTGCCATCGCGGTAGCGAATGCCGTCCGCCACCAGTTCGATTTCCAGATCGGCAGCGGGCTTGCCGTCGATCAGGAAGTCAAACGTGGCCTCTTCGCTGGCCACCAGATCGTTGGGGTGGGTCACGGGCTTGAGCTCCAGGCCCTTGCCAGTCACGCTCAGAGCCGAGGGTTTGCCCAGCGACACAAAGGTTTCCATGCGGCGCAGGTTCTCGATCACGTTCACTTCCTTGGCATCGGCGGGGATCTCCTTGAGAACTTCCTCCACCGAACCACGCACGCGCTTGGGCTGGCCCTTGGCGTCCTTGTAGCTGCCCATCACGCCAGTCATCAGCATGGTCACGCGGTGCGTGCCCGTCTGCTCGGGCTTGAAGTCAAAAACGCTGCGCAACTCGCCCTTGGCCACATTCTTCATTTCCACCACCGAGCCATCAGGTGCAGTCACCTTGACCGCTTCCAGACCCAGAGGGCGGTGGTTGAAGAAGAACACATCGTTGGACACGGCGGCATCCACCGTCACCCAGTCCGACTTGGACAGCACGGTGCTCGAAGGCTTGAACCAGATGTCATGGGCCTGCGCACCCAGAGCGGCCAGCGCCAGAGTTGCAGCAACGAGAGCACGAGTTTGGAACTTCATATCGGGTCCTTGAAAACAGAAAGGGGACAAATCGAAACAGGGAAGGTGCTGCGCCATCTGCAACACGCTAAAAACCGGCGCAACCCAACGTCAGAGATGCCGAGCAAGAGCCGTCTCGCGGCGGGGCCGCCCAGGCGAAGGCATCGCCCCCCTCCCTAGTGCGCAACGCGTAGAGAGAGGGGGAAGCGGCAAAGCCGCTCAGGGGGTGACGTTCAGCTTAATCACGCCCAGTTCCGTCTTGCCACTGGCGCTCAGGCTGGTGGCAGACTTGACGGGCCACTCAAAGGGAATGCTCACCAGCTCGCGGCCGCCCACTTCACGTGCAGCCTCCACCATCAGCTTGTACTGGCCGGGGGCCAGCTTGGGTAGCGGGTTCTTGCCCTCGGCAAACGACAGGGCATGAGCTCCTGCAGGCTTGGTGGGCTGGGTCACGCCATCAATGGGAAAGCTCAGCTCGCGGCCGGTACGGCGCCACCACTGGCGCATATCCTTGAGCCACTTTGTGCCTTCGGCATCGTGCTTTTTCACGTCATACCAGACAGACAGATTGGCCGCCACGCCGCCATCGGCCTTCTCCAGCCACACGGCCACATAGGGCTTGTGATACTCGGCCACCTGCAACTGGGGCACTGTTACCGTCACATCCAGACCGCCAGCGATTGCTGGCAGGCCCACCACGGCGCTCAAAGCCACCGAGGTCTTGAAAATCCGCTTCGCCATCTATCTTCCTTCACAAAATTCAGCCAACAACCCCACAAAACGGTCACAGCTCAACTAAGAGACAGCCAGCAAGGGCCGCCCCGCAGCAAGGCTGTCGTCCCCCTTCAAGGGGGAAGGCGCGAAGCAACTCAGGGGGGTCATCTCAATGCACCAGCAGCAACACCAGCACTGCTGGCAGCACAAAACCCAGGCCCACCATGGGCCAAGTCATGGGGCGACGCTGCGAATGCATCTTCAAAATCAGCAGCCCAGTGATACAGAACACCAGGCAGCCAATCGCAAACACGTCCAAGAACAGACTCCAGGCACCGCCTGTGTTGCGGCCCTTGTGCAAGTCGTTCAGATAAGAGATCCAGCCCCGGTCGGTACGCTCGTACTCCACCGCGCCCTCCTTGAGATCCACCCGCAGCCATGCATCACCACCGGGGCGCGGCATGGGCACATAGGCCTCGTCCTCGCTCCACTCCACCGCGAAGCCCTTGGCGCTGACCTTGATCTGCTCGGCCAGCCAGCCATTTACATCCGCAGGCAAAGCCACTCCTGCTTTGCTAGCAGCTTGCGCACTCTGTTGCTGGGCTTGCTGCAGTTTTTTCAATAAATCTTCAAGCAGTTGTGCTTCACGCGTCTCGACCTTGGGCTTGGATTCAATCTGCCCCGCGTGATTAAGCGTGAAGCCTGTGACAGCAAACAGCAGCATGCCAATCAGGCAGATGGCAGAGCTGATCCAGTGCCACTCATGCAGTTTTTTAAGCCAGTACGCCCGCTGAGGCGCGTTGGAGGAAGCCGCTGTCATTCAGAACTTTCAGGGATTGCAAGGCCACCAGACCCCGGCGGGTCGCTTGGCGCACTGCTCCAAACCCTCAAAAAGGCTGGCACAGCATGGCGGCATTCTAGTTGCGCGAAATTCTAAATGCATATCACTTCTATTTACTTTACCTAGCGTAAACAAACACACGCTCATCAAGTCCATCCGATCCGGACACAGCCAGCCCACCCGTTTGGCACAAACCAGAGCAAGCCCAAGTGTTGCCATTTGTTGCCGCACTGCAACAAATCAAGCTCCACCTCGCATTTTTTGATAATCGTATCGAGAATTATTATCAATATCACCTAGAATCCGCCTCGCTTTACAAAAAACCGACTCTTCATCCCAAAGCATGTCCAACAACCAACTGACTCCGACCGACTCCAACGGCTTGCGCTGCGAGCTCAAGCAAATCGTGATTGCCGCAGGCCTGTGCCTGATCGGCGCCAGCGCGATGGCTCAGCAGGAAACCACGCTGTCCACTGTGAATGTGGAAGCTGCTGCAGAGAACCCACTCAAAGCAGAAGTTGCCACTCAAGGCAAGTTCACAGCACCGCTGATTGACACCCCCAAGACAGTCAATGTCATTCCTCAGGAAGTCATCCAGCAAACCGGCAGCGTCACACTGACCGATGCACTGCGCTTGAGCCCTGGCATTACTTTTGGTTCTGGTGAAGGCGGCAATCCCACAGGCGATCGCCCCTTTATCCGCGGCAGCGACTCGCAAGGCAGCATTTATGTTGACGGCGTGCGCGACATCGCAGCGGGTTCGCGCGAGATGTTCAATATTGAGTCGGTCGAAGTCATCAAAGGCGCTGATTCCGCCTACGGTGGCCGTGGTGGCGCTGGTGGCTCCATCAATATGACAACCAAGACGGCCAAGAAAGAAAATTTCTTCAACGCCGACCTGTCATTGGGCAATGCCGACTACAAGCGCGGCACCATCGACCTGAACCGCGTCATCAATGAAACAACCGCCGTGCGCCTGAACGCCATGGCCCACGATGCAGATATCCCCGGTCGCGATGGCCCCAAGAACAAGCGTTGGGGTATTGCCCCCACTGTGACATTTGGCCTGGGCACGGCCGATCAGGTGACCTTGAGCTATCAGCACCTGAGCAGCGACAACATGCCGGAAACCGGCGTCCCTTACTACTACGACAAGACCAAGACGCTTGCTTCGACCAGCGATGTCACGCTGCGCCCCACCAATGGCGGCAATCGCAATAACTGGTATGGCCTGAAGGCCCGCGACAAGCAAAAAGAAGACAGCGACCAAGTCAGCGCCACTTATATCCACAAGTTCAGCGACACCAACCAGATTCGCAACACGCTGCGCTGGAGCGGCTCGACCCAGGACTACATCTGGACCCAGCCTGATGACAGCCAAGGCAACACCTCCAGCGACAAGGTCTGGCGTCGTTTCAACTCGCGCTACAGCAAGACCTTCACACTGCAAAATGCCACCGAGCTGACCGGCAAGGCCGAAACCGGCAGCGTCAAGCACAGCTATGCGCTGGGCCTGGAACTGGCTACAGAGCGCTCCAAGGTTGACAGCTACAGCATGGTTGATGCCAGCGGCAAGACTATTGCCAACAGTAACCAATGCGGTGCAGGTGGCTCGCCATACATGTGCACCAGCCTGACCAACCCTAACGGCAATGACCCTTGGACTGGTTCCATGGTGCGCAACAACCTGTGGACCAACTACAAGACGGATACCGCATCGCTGTATGCATTTGACACCGTCACTCTGGCACCCCAGTGGATCTTGAACGGCGGCCTGCGCTTTGATCACTACAGCACCAGCGTCGTCAACACCGGCGGTACCGAATACAGCCGTAATGACAATCTGCTGAACTATCAGCTGGGTCTGGTCTACAAGGTTCAGCCTAACGGCAGCCTCTACGCCAACATCGGCTCCTCGTCCACTCCTGCCAATGCAGGTCTGGGTCAAGGCGCCGATGCCACCCTGGACCCCACCAGCGGCCGTACCCCCATCAAGAATGCTGACCTGCTCAAGCCCGAAAAGACTCGCTCCATCGAGTTCGGCACTAAGTGGGACCTGCTGGACAAGAAGCTGGGCGTGACTGCAGCCATCTTCCGCAACGAAACCACCAACGCCCGCGTCATTGACCCCACAGGCAACACCGCCTCCATGGTGGGCAAAAAGACTGTCGATGGTCTGGAACTGGGCTTGACCGGTCGTGTGACCAAGGAAATCGATGTGTTCGCTGGCTATACCTATATGGATAGCACGCAGAACAACATTGGTACGGTGACTTCTGGTGCCCTTACAGGCAAGCCTGCAGCGGGTACTGGTCTGGCCTTCCCCAACACGCCAAAGCACAACCTGAGCCTGTGGGCCAACTACCGTCCAGACAACAAGCTCACTATCGGCCTGGGTGCCTTTGCTCAGAGCGAAGCTGTGGGCGGCTATGGCTACACCACCGACGGCCACCTGATCACACGCGCCATTCCTGGTTATGTGCGCTTCGACGCAATGGTCAGCTACAAGTTCACACCGAACCTGGCTTTGCAAGTCAACGTGCAAAACCTGACCAACAAGGGCTACTACGCCTCCACCTATAGCACTCACTATGCAACGCCTGGCTATGGCCGCTCTGTGATCGCCACACTGCAAGCACGCTTCTAAACAGCATTTGCTTGTAGCGGATCAAGCCCCGCGCAGTTACTGCGTCGGGGCTTTTTCTTATTCTTTATCCTTGTTGCGCTCTCGCTCCAAAGAACATCAACAACACTCTCACACATGCTGCTGCGAATCCCCGCCCTGCTCACCCCCGATGAAGTCCGCCACTGCCGCCAGGCGCTGGAATCTGCCGCCTGGCAGGATGGCCGCACGACGGCAGGCCATGTCGCGGCGCAGGTCAAAAGCAATCTGCAACTGCCGCTGGACAGCAAGACCGGTCAGCAAATTGGCGATTTACTGCTGGACCGGCTGGGCCGCAACCCGCTGTTCATGTCTGCCGCGCTGCCGCTGAAGGTACTGCCCCCGCGCTTTAACCGATATGAAGGCGGTGGCACCTACGGCAACCATATCGACAACGCTTTTTTCAACATTCCGGGCACGGCCATCAAGGTGCGCTCTGATATCTCCACCACGGTCTTTTTCAGCGACCCCGAGGAATACGAAGGCGGCGAGCTGATCGTGGAAGATACTTTTGGCCAGCAAAGCGTAAAGCTGGCGGCGGGCGATGCCATCGTCTACCCCGGCACCAGCCTGCACCGCGTGAACCCCGTCACCCGAGGCACGCGCTATGCCTCGTTTTTCTGGACGCATAGCCTCATCAAGTCTGCCGAGCAGCGCCGCCTGCTGTTTGATCTGGACCAGAGCATTCAAGAACTCACTGCAGAGCAGCCCGAGCATCCCCGCGTCGCGGCGCTCTCTGGCACTTATCACAATCTTTTGCGCATGTGGAGTGAGGCCTAGCCCTCTGAGCGGCTTCGCCGCTTCCCCCCGAGGGGGACGACGCCATCGCCTGGGCGGCCCCGCCGCGAGGCGGCTCTTGCTCGGCGTCTCTGAGTTGGCTCATGCCTGCTTGCATGCAGCGCCCACACATTGACTTCGCTTTTTGAATGCACCTGCAATGAATTCCACACCTCTTAATACGCTTGGCATGCCGGTGCAGCCGCCTTTGCAAAGCATCCCGGCCAGCATCACCAGTCTTGCCGACTACGTCCGCCTGGCGCGCGAGCATTTGGAAGCTGGGGCCTGGGCGCATATTGAAAGCGGTGCAGACCAATACCTGACACTGGCCCATAACCGCGCCGCTTTCGATCAGATTCGCCTGTGCCCGCAGGCGCTGGCCGACCTGTCGAATGCCCATACCCGACAAGCTTTGCTGAGCGAGCAGTTGCAATGGCCGGTGCTGCTGGCACCAGTGGCCTATCAGCAACTGGCCCACCCAGAGGGCGAACTGGCCACCGCCCGCGCGGCCATGGCCATGCGCACTGGCATGGTGGTCAGCACTTTGTCCAGCCATTCGCTGGAGGACATTGCCCAGACCGCCCAGACTGCCAGCCAGGAACTGGGGCGCAGCGGACCGCTGTGGTTTCAGCTGTATCAGCAAGCCACGCGTGAGTACACGCTGCAACTGGTGCGCCGCGCCGAGGCGGCGGGCTACACAGCGCTGATGTGGACGGTGGATGCGCATATCAAGCGCTCCAGCTATCCGCTGCCACCCGGCGTGGAGGCGGTGAACCTGCGCGGTATGCCGCAGCAGCGCCATAGCGCCGACCTGATGAGTGAGCAGATTCTGTTTGGCACGGATCTGGCCCGCCATGCACCCAGCTGGGATGATCTGATCTGGCTGCGCGCTCAAACCAGGCTGCCGCTGATCGTCAAAGGCGTGCTCTCGCCCCAGATTGCCGCAAGGGCCGTGGATCTGGGGGCAGACGCCATCGTCGTTTCCAACCACGGCGGGCGTGTGCTGGATGGCGCGGTATCGCCGCTGGAAATGCTGCCCGCCATTCGCGCCGCATTGCCTGAAGCTGTTCCCGTGCTGATGGACAGCGGCGTGCGCCAGGGCACGGATGTACTCAAGGCCATTGCCCTGGGGGCCAGCGCCGTGATGGTGGGCCGCCCGCAGATGTATGCGCTGGCGGTGGCAGGCATGCTGGGTGTCGCCCATATGCTGTATCTGCTGCGCGCCGAACTGGAGCTGGCCATGGCCCAGACGGGCTGCGCCACGCTGGCCGACATCCAGCCGCAACTGCTTGTCAGATAAGCGTTTTCAAGGAAAAATCGGCTTTAACCACAGCAGCGATGCAAGTAATTGTGCAGCATGCATTGCAAATGCGATGGATTCTCATTTATACTCCGTCTATCAAATCAATAGCCAGCAACAACTGCCTGTAGCCATGATCGTCTGTGTATGCCGCCGGGTTTCTGACCGAGAGATAGCACGCCACGCGCATGCGGGCATGAGCTTTGACGAAATCCAGTTCGAGCTGGGTGTTGCCATGCAATGCGGGCGCTGCGAAGGCTGCGCACGCGATGTGGTCGCCCAGTGCAGTGCTAGCCATCCGATCGCCGCCATCCACAACGAGTCGCACGCAGGTGCGTCCGTTCAGACGGTTCAGCTTGCCGCCAACATTCGTGAAAGCAAAGCATGGCCCACCTCAACTACTTCGCTCTCTCAGCCCTGCTCGGCAGCCTGATTCTTGTCATGGCTTGTACCTGGTGGATATTGCGTGACTGATTGTGTTGTGCCAGCGTTCCCAGTCTTCCTAGCCGGTTAACCAGCGCTTTTTATCCTGCCCCCAGCCTGCGCTGGTTGCCTTCTCCGTTCCTATGTCCCAGTCTGATCGATTTGCTCCTGCCAGCGGCAAAAGCCGCACGGTGGCAGTAGCTGGTGCTGTAGTTGTTGCACATGCGGCTGCTCTCTGGGCCATGCAGCATGGCCTGGCGCAGCAGCACCCTCCCGAGGTGGTGGTGCCCGCTACCGTGATTGCAGAATTCATTGCGCCACCCGCGCCTGAACCTGCGCCGCCAGCCCCCCCTCCTCCCCCGGCGCCCAAGCCACCGGCACCCGCCCCGAAACCCCAGACCAAGCCGCAGCCCAAGCCTGAGACCAAAAAGGCTCCGCTACCCAAGGCCATCAAGGATTCCACACCCGCGCCCAACGCCCCCAAGGGCTCGACGGACGACAGCGAAAGCAAGCCGGACAAGACTCCGCCGGCGCCGCCCGCTCCTCCCGCCCCACCGGCACCGCCAGCGCCTCCGGCCCCGCCCGCACCTCCGGCCCCGCCCGCACCTCCAGCGCCGCCCAAGATTGAGCAGCCTTCAAGCAATGCGGCCTATCTGAACAACCCTTCGCCCGCCTACCCTTCGGTCAGCAAGCGCATGGGCGAACAGGGCAAAGTGCTGCTGCGCGTGTATATCAGCGAGCAGGGCCTGCCCGAGAAAATCGAAATCAAACAGTCCAGCGGTTTTGACCGCCTTGACGATGCCGCCATGGCAACCGTGCGCCAGTGGAAATTCGTTCCCGGCAAGCGCAACGGCGTGGCAGAGCCCATGTGGCACATTGTCCCCATCAACTTTGTTCTCAAATAAAACAGCAGTTCTCAGGAGTACCCATGGAATCCCAATTCGGCATTGCCCACGTCTGGACACAGGGCGACTTCGTGACCAAAGCCGTGGCCATCATCTTGCTGGTCATGTCGGTGGCCTCGTGGCTGGTCATTGCCATCAAGGCAATGGACATCATCAAGTTCAAAAAGTACGCCAACACCGCACAGGACTTCTGGCACAGCCCAGATCTGGCCAGCGGTCTGGAAAAACTGGGTGACGACAAGCAGAATCCCTTCCGCTTCATGGTGCTGGAAGGCCGTGAAGCCTCTGCCCACCACCGCAAGACCAGCGCTCACCTGCATGACACGCTGGACATCAGCGACTGGGTGACCCGCTGCCTGCGCAACGGCATCAACGAATTCACCGCCCGCCTGCAATCTGGTCTGGCCATTCTGGCCTCCGTGGGTTCCACCGCTCCCTTCATCGGCCTGTTTGGCACGGTCTGGGGCATCTATCACGCACTGGTGGCTATCGGCATGTCGGGCCAGTCTTCCATCGACAAAGTGGCAGGCCCCATCGGCGAAGCGCTGATCATGACCGCCCTGGGTCTGGCTGTGGCCATTCCTGCTGTGCTGGGCTACAACGCTCTGGTGCGCGGCAACAAGGGCATCCTGAATGCGCTCAACAGCTTTGCCCACGACGTGCACGCCTATTTCGTGACCGGCGCCCGCGTCTCCATCGACGGCCAGGCTTCGGGCAATGTGCTGCCCCTGAAGAAAGGCGCCTAAGCCATGTCATTCGGAACCATGGACGATGGGGACAGCGATGAGGTGATGAACGAGATCAATATGACGCCTCTGGTGGACGTCATGCTGGTGCTGCTCATCATCTTCATCATCACCGTGCCCGTGATGAAACACTCGGTCAACGTGGACCTGCCCCGCGCCACGAATCAGCCCGAGGACACCAAGCCTGCCACGGTGCAACTGGGCATCACGGCTGATGGCAAATACTCCTGGAACGGCCAGGAAGTCAGCGACGATCAACTGGAGAGCAATCTAACGGCCGAGGCCGCCAAGGAGCCCCAGCCCGATCTGCACATTCGTGGCGACAAGGAAGTGCGCTACGAACGCGTGGCCCAGGCCATGGCAGCTGCCCAGCGTGCAGGCGTCAAGAAGATTGGCTTTGTGACCGACCCGGCCAAATAAGCCACCAAAGCCACTGCGCTCTCAAGCCACTATCTCGTAGCTTCCCCGAACGGCCCCTTTGAGGGCCGTTTTTCATGGGGAAAATTTAATAAAAACTGCCTCTACTCCTTGATGAATAAGCGCTAGCCGCTATGCATTTGCAAGCAGCGCAATGGCCGGTATCCACTGCAGATGAAGGCTTGCCGCCAGCACAGCGATTCCATCCTGAAAATAAATAGCCTTTTTCTTCAAATGAGACTAAGTATCACTTGCATTTCAATTGAGAATTGTTATCATTACACCAGTTTTTGAAATCAAGGAATTCCCGGCATGTCTGCACCGCACGTTGCGACCTCTCAGCTCCACAGCCATAGCGCACCGTCCACGGCCGCAGCAAACCCCTCCTCAGCAGGTTTGAGCAGCCATGCAGGTCTGGACAGCGCCCAACTGCTCAATGGCCAGAAGGCCGTGACCATCGTGCACAACGGCACGCCCTACCGCCTGCAGGCCACCAAGCTGGGCAAGCTCATCCTGACCAAGTAAAAGCGCCCATCCACCAGACAAACCGTACCGTTTCATCGTGGGGCGACACCGCAAGTGTCGTTATTCGCCAGCCACAGCGGCTGTAGAGCACAAGCCCTCTCTTGTGTTCACGCCTGCCAGTAGCCACGCGTTTTTTCCACATCGCTACAGCCAAAACAAAACCCCTGCCGCTTGCGCGTGCAGGGGTTTTGTTTTGGGCCCCGCAGCATCAGCCACGGGACAAAGCCTCCGTTACAGGCCCAGAGCCGCAATGCCAGCCTTGGCAACCTGCGCATCTTCGTTGGCCTTCACGCCAGACACGCCCACGGCGCCCAGCACCTGGCCGTCCTTGACGATGGCCACGCCACCTTCGAGCAGACCGTCCACAAAAGGCGCGCTCAGGAAAGCAGTGCGGCCGTTGTTGATCATGTCTTCAAAGGCCTTGGTGTCCTTGCGGCCCACAGCAGCAGAGCGCGCCTTGGCAGGGGCGATGTGCGAGGAAATAGGGGCTGCGCCATCCATGCGTTGCAGCAGCAGCAGGTGGCCGCCGTCGTCCACGATGGAAATCGTCACGGGCCAGTTGTTCTTCAGCGCTTCGGCTTCAGCAGCTGCAGCAATGGCTTTCACATCGGCCAGTTCGAGTTCGTGCTTGGTCTTCATACAGGTACAAGGCTCCGTTGGATTTTCAATGTAGAGAGGATATTCTGTACTTAGAAGGCAAAAGTAGATGTCATGTGCAAAACATTTCATCCTAAAACTGCTTGTTTCCGCCGGGGTATTGCAATGCATGGCAAACACCCCCACCTAGAATGACAATGTTTCCACACACAATTCCTGAAGGAGGAATGGCTACATGAACGAACAAGTCACCACACTGGGCTCTGCGGGCTACGGTGTCTCGCAGCAAGAGCGCAACCGTGTTTTGCGCAACACGTACTGGCTGCTGGCACTCAGCCTGATCCCCACCGTGCTGGGCGCTTGGATTGGCGTGGCTACCGGCATCACTGCATCGCTGCGTGGCGGTGTGGGTCTGATCGTGTTCATGGTCGGCGCATTCGGCTTCATGTACGCCATCGAGAAGACCAAGAACAGCGCCGCAGGCGTGCCTGTGCTGCTGGCCTTCACCTTCTTCATGGGCCTGATGCTCTCGCGCCTGATCGGCATGATTCTGGGCTTCTCCAACGGCACCCAGCTGATCATGACCGCCTTTGCCGGCACGGCAGGCGTGTTCTTTGTGATGGCCATGCTGGCCACCGTCATCAAGCGTGACCTGTCGGGCATGGGCAAGTTCCTGTTCGTCGGCGCTCTGGTGCTGATGGTGGGCGCCATCATCAATGTCTTCGTGGGCTCCACCGCAGGCATGATGGCCATTTCCATGCTGGCTATCGGCATCTTCTCGGCCTACATGCTGTATGACCTCAAGCAGATCATCGATGGCGGCGAGACCAACTACATCAGCGCCACCCTGTCGCTGTACCTGGACCTGTTCAACGTGTTCCAGAGCCTGCTGTCCCTGCTGGGCATCATGGGCGGCGACCGCGACTAAGCGATTTTCCCTCCCAAGCCAGAAAGGAGTGCCGCGTGCACTCCTTTTTTATGAGTCCGGGCTAAATTTCAGGCTGCAGTTGCCGATACCCAATCAAGATGAAGCCAAACCACCTTCCCCGTGTACTTGCCATGGCCCTGCTGCCGCTAGTGCTGGCAGGCTGCAAGATTGAAGATATTCCCGGCCTGGGGCCAGACCCGAGAGCCGTGGCGCGAGACTCTGAAGCCAAAGCCATTGGCGGCGCCTGCCGCCATGCCATGCGCGGCCTGGAGGACTGCTACACACTGAACCCCAAGGCTTCCAAGGCTCTGGTGTTTGCGGGCTGGAAGGATATGGACGAATACATGCGCAGCAACAAGATTGAAGGCGTGCCGTCCGTGCTGGGCCAGAACGCCCCTGAAAAGCGCAATAGCTCCGAAACAGATAGCAGCAGCGCCAGCCGCAATCGCAGCTAAGCAAGCTTTCGCACCATGCACCCCAAGGCCGCAGCCACCAACTGCGGCCTTTTTCTTTGCCGGGCCGCTCTCCAATACACGCGCAATCCTCAGGTTCTTTATTGATAATGATTCTCAATTAAAATATCCTTCGGAACACGCAAGACGCCGGAGACCGTCTCCCTACTCTGCCTAGTTCTGAAGGGATATGCCGTGACCGCTGATGAAATTGAGCAACTGCGCCAGGAGCACCTGGCCCTGATGCTGAGCTATTGCGAAGTTCAGCAGCGCTGCAGCGCCCAAATCCAGTCACTGACCAGGCAAGTTGAGACACTGAGCCAGCAACTGATTCGCAGCCGCGCTCAGTTGATTGCACGCGACAGCGCCCTGGCCTGGGAGCGAGAGCTACGCCAGACCCTGGTCATGCAGCAGCTGATCGCCTGGCAGAGCGCGCCGCCGGCACAGGCGCTGCAGCCCTCGCCCCTGCTGCGCAGCCACGCCATGCAGCCCCATGCGCTGGGTGATGAGCAGCAAGCGCAACAACTGCTGGAAAACAGCCTGCAGGCAGCAGATCTGGTGATTTGCCAGACCGGCTGCATCAGCGATGGCGCGTTCTGGCGTGTACAGGACCATTGCAAGCGCACCGGCAAGCCCTGCGTGCTGCTGGATGCATCCAGCAATGCCCTGCACGTGGTGCAACTACACAGCGGGCTGGAAGAAAGCCCCTACCACCCCGGAGTGAACCCGAAAGAAATTGCCTGATGAATACCCATGTTGAATCCCTGCGCAGCGACCCCAAGCCCGGCCTGCGCACCCGCACTGCGCTGGGCCTGTGTATCTGCCTTGCAGGGCTGGTGGTGCTGTTCCTGCGCTGGTGATGGAGGCAACCGCCCTTTGAAGCCGCGCATAGATCAGGCACAAAAAAGCCCAGCGTGAAAGCTGGGCTTCGTTTTTGCCGATCAGAGCGCTATCAATCGCGCTCGAACACAGCCATGGACTCCACGTGGGCCGTGTGCGGGAACATATTGACCACACCGGCGGCCACGCAGCGGTAGCCTGCCTGATGCACCAGCAAACCGGCATCGCGTGCCAGCGTGGCGGGGTTGCAGCTCACATAGACAATGCGCTTGGGGAAGTTCCAGCTTTCCTGGCCTTCGGGCAGCGGTGGCAGCAGGTCGGGCTGCTCTTCCGTGGCCACACCGGTCTGCTTGCCACCCGTGCGAATCTGGTGAATATCGGCCATGGCCTTGGCCAGCGCAAACGCACCTTCGCGGGGAGGATCGACCAGCCACTTGTCGGCATTGCCGTCGGCAATCAGCATGGCAGGCGTCATCTCGAACAGATTGCGCGCCACAAAGCTCGTCGGAGCCAGCTTGTCGTCGTCACGACGGCTGGCATCGTTGCTGGCGTAGTTCTCGTGCGAGCGCTTGACCAGCGTTTCCGAGCCTTCAATGCCCAACACCTCACGCGCCATGGTGGCAATGGGCAGGGTGAAGTTGCCCAGACCGCAGAACCAGTCAATCACACGCTCGTCTTTTTTCGCATCCAGCAGGCGCAGCGAGCGTGTGACCAGCACACGGTTGATATGCGGGTTGACCTGTGTGAAGTCAGTCGGCTTGAAGGGCATGGTGATGCCAAAGTCTGGCAGACCATAAGACAGTTGCGTGCCGCCCTCTTCCATCAGGTGCACGGTGTCCGGCCCCTTGGGCTGCAGCCACCACTGCACATCGTGCTCAGCGGCAAAGTCGCGCAGGCGCTGCTTGTCGGCGTCAGACAGCGGCTCCAGATGGCGCAGCACCAGGGCTGTCACATGGTCGCCGCAGGCCACTTCGATCTGCGGGCAAGTTTCGCGTGCATCCATGCTGGCAATCAGTGCGCGCATGGGCATCAGCATGGCGTCCACATGGGGAGGCAAAATCTTGCAGGTCTCCATGTCGGCGATGTAGCGGCTCTTGCGCTCGTGAAAGCCCACCAGCGCCTTGCCCTTCTTGATCACATAGCGCACCGACAGGCGCGAGCGATAACGGTAGCCCCAGGCCGGGCCTTCGATGGGACGCAGCAGGGTCTCGGGCTTGACCTTGCCCAGATGCCAGAGGTTGTCTTCCAGCACGCGCTGCTTGATGGCCACCTGGGCCGCCACGTGCAGATGCTGCATCTTGCAGCCACCGCAGGCGCCCACATGCAGGCCAAAATTGGGGCAACCGGGCGTCACACGCTGCGATGACTCGCGGTGAATCTGGGTCAGCGTGGCTGCTTCCCAGTTGTTTTTCTTGCGATGGGTGTTGGCGCTGACGATTTCGCCAGTCAGTGCGCCGTCGATGAAGACCACCTTGCCATCGGGCTTGCGGGCCACGCCCTGAGCGTCCATATCCATGGACAGCACTTCCAGCCAGCCCTCGGGCAGCGCCGGGGCATCAGACGGGACTTCGGGCAGATTGTCGGGAATTTTGTTGTCGCGGGATTCACTCATGGTGCCCCGATTGTCTCAGGCTGCCCCATACCCGAGAGCCGACCACGGCAAAAAGCTGCAGCCTGCACCGGCAAGCCGCATCAAAAAACACACTCAAAACAGCGCCAAGTGCTGATCTATCAAGCGCTTTCAGCTATGCAATCAGAAGCGAGAATCTTCACGCAGGCGGCGCTCGCGGCTGTTGCGGGCCTGGGCCAGCATGGCGCGCTCGGCGATCAGATTGACCTCGGTTGCGCAGTTGTACTCATCCAGCGTGAACTGCATGGTTGCGCCGGGCGAGAGCTTGGGCACCGTCAGATGCAAAGGCAAAGACAGATCGACGGGAGAGCGATTGGAGCGATAAATCAGCTCGTTGCTGGGCGAGTAGACAAAGTAGCAGGCCGCCGAAGCAGCCTGAGCCAGCGCGCAGGCCGACAGCAGCAATGTGGCGCGCAATGCGGATGCAGCAGTCATAAAGTCTCCCTTCCTGAACAGGGCATTGCGCCCTTTTGTGCCTCCCATTCTATGGGCAGAGCTTCAAACACCTGTTTTCAGGAAATTTCATTTTTCAAAGAAATAAGAGCTAACCGCTTAAAAAGCATACGGTTACAGCTATCAATTCAGGAATATCTGATAGCTATCAGCGGGCACACTCTCTGAAATTTCTGTATTTACAGAAATTTCAACCTGCATCAAACTGCCCAGCATGCAACTGAGTCCTATCGCCGAACGTTTTGTGCACCACTGGGGAGACATGGGCAATGCCTGGGGCGTGAACCGCACCGTGGCACAAATCCACGCCCTGCTGTTCTTCCATGGCCGCCCGCTCAACGCCGATGAAATCTGCGACACCCTGGGCGCGGCACGCTCCAACGTCAGCAACAGCCTCAAAGAGCTGCTGAACTGGAACCTGGTTCGAGTCAGCCGCAAAAGCGGTGATCGGCGCGAGTATTTCGAAACCTCGGCCGATGTGTGGGAGCTGCTGCGCACCATTGTGCGAGAGCGCAAGCAGCGTGAATTCGACCCCACCAGCGCCCTGCTGCGCGAGCTGATTGCCCAGCCCGAGTTCGAGCAGGAAACACCTGACACGCAAGACCGCGTGCACGAGACCTTGCGCCTGATGGATTCCATGGGCGTGTGGACCGACGAGATGCTGCGCCTGTCGCCCGCCACTCTGGACAAAATTTTGCGCCTGGGCGCCAGCGTGCAAAGGTTTGTGAGAGGCACAGGCAAAGACGGCGACAAAGCCTGAAACCGTTGTTCTGAAATTTCTGCTGAAGCAGAAAAAGGAGGATTTCATGCGCGTTCTGATCTGCGGCGGCACCGGCTTTCTGGGCAAACACATCGTCAGCGCCCTCACCCAGTTGGGGCACGACCCCGTGGTGCGCAGCCGCCACTCCAGCCCTGCACTGGACTTTGGCCAATGCATCACCCCCGAGCCATGGCTTGAGCATTTGCAAGGTATCGGCGCCGTCATCAATGCCGTCGGCGCCTTGCGCGACCGGCCCGATCAGGACTTGCAAACCCTGCACATGAAAGCCCCCGCTGCGCTGTTCGATGCCTGCACGCAGGCAGGCATCCAGCGTGTGGTGCAGGTTTCGGCGCTGGGCGTGGACAAGGGTGACACCCTGTATGCCACCACCAAGCGCGCGGCCGATGACTACCTGCTGGCACTGGGACAACTGGGCCAGCTCAACCCCGTGGTGGTGCGCCCCAGCATCATCTTTGGCGCTGGTGGTGCCAGCAGCAAGCTGTTTTTGATGCTGGCCAACCTGCCCCTGCTGCCATTGCCTGCCGTCATGCGCAGCGCCCATATCCAGCCTGTGGCGGTGCGTGATCTGGCGGAGGTCCTGGCAAAAATGGCGATCTCTGACACGCCCAGCGGCGTGGTCGAAATCGGCGGCCCCCAACCCGTTTCCATCGAACGCTTTATCGCCAGCCTGCGCATGCAGATGCAATACGGCCCGGCCAAAGTTCGCCTGCTTCCTGACTGGGTCAGCAGCGCCAGCGCCAGGCTGGGTGACCGGCTGCCCTGGATGCCCTGGTGCAGCGAAGCCGCTGCGCTGCTGGAAAACGACAACATCACCGACCCGCAAACCCTGGCCACCCTGCTGGGGCGCGAGCCGGTGGATATCAGCCAGATGCTGAACACCTTGCCAAACTGGGGCAGCCGGCATGCCTGACACCCCTCGCAACACCGGCGCGCTGCGCGCCATGCATTTCAGCTTGGTCATCATCTGGCTGGGCACTGCACTGGTCAGCGCGCTGGACTATTTCGGTCTCTCGGGTCTGAACCATGAAGGCGCACGCCTGCTGGCCGATGGTGGAATTTCCAGCACGCAGTGGCAAGCATTGCTGATCTGGTCAGGCCTGCTGGCCGATTTGCTCATTGGCATCGCCCTGCTGCTGCGCCCGGCCCGCGCCAGCTATCTGGCAGCGCTGGTGCTGATGTGCGCCATGACCGTGGTGGGCACCGTGCTGCAGCCCGCGCTGTGGCTGCACCCGCTGGGGCCGCTGCTCAAAAACCTGCCCATTGCCGCCATGCTGTGGTTCTTGCTGCAGGTCAATACTTCCTCATTCAGCGAGCGTGAATCATGAATACCTATCTGCTGCTCAAGATGACCCATATCCTCTCCAGCGTGCTGCTGGTGGGCACCGGGCTGGGGTCGGCTTTTTATATGTTCTTTGCTAACCGCAGCGGCTCGGTACCAGCGCAGGCCGTGGTCAGCCGCCTGGTGGTGCGCGCGGACTGGTGGTTCACCACGCCTTGCATCTTTATCCAGCCCATCACCGGCATTGCCATGGCCCATATGGCGGGCTGGCCACTCACCACGCCCTGGCTGGCGCTGTCGCTGGGGCTGTATGTGCTGGCCGGAATCTGCTGGCTGCCTGTGGTGTGGCTACAGATTCGCATGGCCGCCATCGCAGCGGCTGCCCATACCCAAAATCAACCCCTGCCGCGCCTGTATCAGCATTACCAGTTGCGCTGGGAGGCGCTGGGCTACCCGGCGTTTATTGCCATGGCGGGGACTTATTACTTGATGGTGAATAAGCCGGTGCTGTGGGGGTGAAGATTGGAGGGCAGTTGTCGGCCAATAGATGACACTGCGATAAAGATCCTTATCCGGAGCTGAGGAGCTACTAATCTTCTTGTGCCCGGATCATGCGTTCAAGTCGGCTCGGTAGATATGGCATGTATTCATTTGCGTCATAGAAATCTGCCTGTACTCGCTCAGTACCAAAGAGTCTGCGCGCCTCTTCGTAGAACGGCACCTGCACACGTCTCATGAAATCAACGTACTCATCTAGGTTGGGAAGCTTGCTCACCGGACTTGACTCGGAGTTTTGAGCAATGGGCCCAATGCTCAGCTTTGCTAGAAGGTACGTAAGCCCTTCTAGCCCCAAAAACTCATCTAAAGCTTTCGAAGCGATGTGATCTTTTTGATCACATCGCTTCTGATGAATGATTCTGAATCCATGCCCCTCTACTGGACTCCAGATTACATATCCTTTTTTCGCGTCCTCAATAGGTTCACCGCAGACATCACAGTACCACTTCGTTAACGGCATATCCATCTTCAGCTCCTCCAATTTTTACTACTAAGTGGAGTCATTTTCGATGATCTACGCCAATACGCAGGATTTATCGAGATTTGGATGTCCGGAGTGGGTCGTTCAGCGCCACGCCCCTATAACGGCAACCTCGCATCATCCTTGACCTCCTCCATCACCGCATAGGTCCGCGTCTCGCGCACGCCCGGCAACTGCCACAGCACGCGCCCTGCAAATTCACGGTAGGCGCTCATGTCTGCCATGCGGGTCTTGAGCAGGTAGTCAAAACCGCCCGCCACCATATGGCACTCCATGATGGCCGGGTAGGCCAGCACGGCGGCTTTGAACTCGTCAAAGACATGGGGGGTGGTCCGGTCCAGCAGCACCTCGACAAAAACCGTCATGCCTACGCCCAGCTTGCGCGGGTTGAGCCGCGCTTCGTAGCCGAGGATGTAGCCATCGCGTGTGAGCCGCGTCACACGGGCCTGGACGGCGGTGGGCGACAGCGCGACTTGATCGGCCAGGCGCAGATTGGATATGCGGCCATCGGTTTGCAGAATTGCCAATATCTTGCGGTCAATTCTGTCCAAATCCACTTCCAGAATCTCATTCATTGGTGAAATCCTCTTTTGAATTCACAAAATATAGTGATTCATTCTTTGGTAGACCAGCAATGATTTCCCCTATGTAGACACCACGCCGCAAGCGGCTTGCAATGCAGGTGTGCACATGGTGATGGCAGCGCACCCTCCCGCTGTCTGGCCCGCATTCCTTCGACCGCTATGCAGACAAACTCCTCTGTATTCACCCCGCTGCCAAGCGCCACCCGCCCTGCCGACGCACTGCGCCGCGCCATCACGGCCGCCACGCGCATGAACGAGCCCGAGGCGGTCACGCAGCTGCTGCCTGCGGCCATCCTGCCCGCCGCCCAGGCCGCAGAGATCGCAGCCCATGCCCAGCGGCTGGTGGAGCAATTGCGTGCACAGCCTGCCAGCGTGGGCCGTCAGGGGCTGGTGCAAGGCTTGCTGCAGGAGTTTTCGCTGTCGTCGCAAGAAGGCGTGGCCCTGATGTGCTTGGCCGAAGCGCTGCTGCGCATTCCCGATGCCGATACCCGCGACGCGCTGATTCGCGACAAGTTGCGCGGTGGTGACTGGCAGGCGCATCTGGGCAAAAGCCCCTCGCTGTTTGTCAACGCCGCGGCCTGGGGGCTGGTGATTACCGGCAAGCTGGTGGATACGCACAGCGAATCGGGCCTGCTCTCGGCCCTCAAGCGACTGACGGCCAGAGGTGGCGAGCCACTGGTGCGCAAGGGCGTAGACATGGCCATGCGCCTGATGGGCGAGCAGTTTGTGATGGGCGAGACCATTGCCCAAGCCCTCAAACGCGCCCGCGAACTGCAGGCCAAGGGCTTTCGCTATTCCTACGACATGCTGGGCGAAGCGGCGCTTACCGCCGACGATGCACAACGCTATCTGCAGTCGTATGTGGATGCCATTGACGCCATTGGCAAAGCCAGCAACGGCAGCGGCATTTACGAAGGGCCCGGCATTTCCATCAAGCTCAGCGCCCTGCACCCGCGCTACAGCCGTGCGCAGTGGCAGCGCGTGATGGATGAGCTGCTGCCCCGCGTGCTGCAACTGTGCGAGCAGGCGAAACGCTACAACATCGGCATCAATATCGACGCCGAGGAAGCGGACCGGCTGGAGCTGTCGCTGGACCTGCTGGAGCAGTTGGCCCATGCGCCCAGTCTGGCCGGCTGGAACGGGCTGGGTTTTGTGATTCAGGCCTATCAAAAGCGCTGCCCCTACGTGATCGACTATCTGGTCGATCTGGCCCGGCGCAGCAGCCGCCACCTGATGGTGCGACTGGTCAAAGGCGCGTACTGGGACAGCGAAATCAAGCGTGCCCAGATGGATGGCCTGGCCGACTACCCGGTGTACACCCGCAAGCACCACACAGACGTTGCCTATATCGCCTGCGCCCGCAAGCTGCTGGCCGCGCCAGACGCGATTTACCCGCAATTTGCCACGCACAACGCCCAGACCGTGGCCACCATTGAATCACTCGCCAGCGCACAACCATACAGCGCGGGCCGCTATGAATTTCAATGTCTGCACGGCATGGGCGAGCCGCTGTACCGCAACGTGGTTGAAGCAGCAGACAGCGCCGCACGCCGCCCCTGCCGTATCTATGCGCCTGTGGGCACGCATGAAACGCTGCTGGCCTATCTGGTGCGCCGTTTGCTGGAAAACGGGGCCAACAGCTCTTTTGTGCATCGCATTGCCGACCCCGACTGGCCCATCTCAGATTTGATAGCAGCCCCCGCAGATCAAACCTTGACTGAAGGCCAAAATGGCTCTAACTCTGTCGGCCTGCCCCACCCACACATCGCCCTGCCCCGTGCGCTGCTGGGCGCACAGCGCCAGAACTCTGACGGACTGGATTTGAGCGACGACGGCACGCTGGCCGCCCTGGCCCAGACGCTGCAATCGACAGCGCCTGCCGCCGCAGAAAAGCAAGCCGACGCCATCACCAACCCCGCCAACCACAGCGAGGTGCTGTGCCATGTGCCAGAGACCACGCCCGCACAGCTGCAGCAGGCGCTGGCAATGGCCGATGCAGCCCAGCGCGGCTGGAGTGCCACACCCGCCGCGCAGCGTGCCAGCACACTGGAGGCTGCTGCCCAGCGGTACCAGGACCAGATGCAGCCGCTGATGGCGCTGCTGATGCGCGAGGCGGGCAAAACCGCGGCCAATGCGGTATCCGAAGTGCGCGAAGCCGTTGATTTTTTGCGCTACTACGCCGCGCAATTGCGCAGACAGGATGCCGATGGCTTGCTGGCTGCGGGCATTGGCCCGGTGGTCTGCATCAGCCCCTGGAATTTTCCGCTGGCCATCTTCACCGGCCAGATTGCCGCTGCGCTGGCTGCGGGCAATACGGTGCTGGCCAAGCCTGCCGAGCAAACACCGCTGATCGCCATCGAGGCCGTGCGCCTGCTGCATCAGGCAGGCATTGCGCCCGAAGTGCTGCAACTGCTGCCCGGTCGTGGCGAGACCGTAGGCGCACCGCTGGTAGCCGATGCGCGGGTGGCGGGCGTGCTGTTTACCGGCTCCACCGAAGTGGCGCGTCTTTTGAATCAGCAGACCGCCAAGCGCCTGCGCACCGATGGCGAGCCCGTGGTGCTGGTGGCCGAAACTGGTGGCCAGAACGCAATGATCGTGGACTCATCCGCGCTGGTAGAACAAGCCGTGCTGGACATTGTTTCCTCCGCCTTTGACAGCGCGGGCCAGCGCTGCTCGGCCCTGCGTCTACTGTGTGTGCAAAACGACTGCGCCGACCGCGTCATCGCCATGCTCAAAGGCGCCATGCAAGAGCTGCGCTGTGGCGACCCCGCCCTGCTGGCCACCGATATTGGCCCGGTCATTGATGCCGAAGCCAAGGCAGGCATTGAGCAGCACATCGCCAAACTCAAAGCACAGGGCCTGAAAATTCACCAATCGCCGCTGGCTGAAAGCCTTGCCGCACAAGGCCACTTTGTGCCGCCCACGCTGATTGAACTGAGCGATCTGCAAAGCCTGCAGCGCGAAGTCTTTGGCCCGGTACTGCATGTGTTGCGCTACCAGCGCCGCGAGCTGCCGCAACTGCTGGAGCCCATCAACGCGCTGGGCTATGGCCTGACCATGGGCTTGCACACCCGCATTGATGAAACCGTGCAACAGGTCGCGCAGGCCGCGCATGTGGGCAATCTGTATGTGAACCGCAATATGGTGGGTGCCGTGGTGGGCGTGCAGCCTTTTGGTGGCGAAGGCCTGTCTGGCACCGGGCCCAAGGCGGGCGGGCCGCTGTATCTGCCGCGCCTGCAGCAAGCAGCCAGCACGCCATTACAGTTGCTGGCCAGCGTGCTGCAGCAATGCGGGCCCGCGCAGACCATCGACACAAGCTCTGCCCAACCCTTGCAGGTTTTGGTGGACTGGGCCAACGCCCAGAACAATGCCCAGAGCAATGCACCGGTTGACTCCATCCAGCAATTGCTGACCCAGCTCCCCACTCTGCAAGCCGCACGCCTGTTGCCCGGCCCCACGGGCGAGCGCAACCTCTACACCCTGACCGGCAAGCCCCGCACGCTGTGCCTGGCGCAAAGCAAAGCCACGCTGCTGCAGCAGCTGGCTGGCGCACTGGCCAGCGGCTCTCAGGCCATCTGGGTCAACACCGCCATCAGCACCGACCTGTTTGCCAGCCTGCCGACCGAGCTGCGTGCACATATCGAACTGCTTGCGCATGGACTGCCGCTGCCTGATATCGCCCAGAACACCGCCATGGACAGCGCCTTGCTAGAGTGTGATGACGCGCAGTTTCTGCAATGGTCTCAGGCCTTGGCCCAGCGCAGCGGCCCGCTGGTGCTGCCCGTGCGCTGCCATGCCGATCAGCCCCTGCGGCTGGAGCGGCTGTGGCATGAACGTGCGCTGTCGCACAACACGGCGGCTGCGGGGGGCAACGCGGCACTTATGACTCTCTCCCCCTGAGGCGCTAACGCGCCTTCCCCCTCTCTCTACGCGCTTCGCGCTGCGGGAGGGGGACAGCACCGTCGCTGCGAGGCGGCTCTTGCTCGGCGCTCTGGCTTGCGGTGCGCCAGTTTTTTGCGCTGCGCTTATGCGCCATCAAATAGAGAGCACCCAGCGCAAGCAGTACCTGCGCTGGGTGCTCTTTTGATCGAAGTTGTGCGATTTACAGCTTGGCGATGGACACCTCGGTGGATTTGACCAGCGCCACAACTTCCGAGCCTACATCCAGGCCCAGATCATTGACCGAGCGCGTGGTGATGACCGAGGTGACGATGCCCCAGGGCGTTTCCACATCCACTTCCGACACCACATCACCACGGATGATTTCCTTGACCTTGCCCTTGAACTGGTTGCGCACATTGATGGCCTGAATCGACATAAACACTCTCCTGAAAAGTCTGTTTCTGAAAGCGGTGCGGCGATTGCTGCACCGATGAAATCCATTCTGGATGGCGGATTTCAAAACTCAAACAAATAAGAAATTAAATTTTTATTCCTTAAACATCTTTAGAGCTTTAACGACCATGCCAGGGCAGCAACCATTGCTCCAGCCTGCGCAGCAAGCCGTCCAGCAGCAGCGCAATGGCCCCGATGACAAAAATGCCCATCACCACCACATCGGTGCGCAAAAAGTTCGAGGCGTTGAGCACCATCTGCCCCAGCCCCTGCGTGGCGGCCACCATTTCGGCGGCCACCAGCGTGGTCCAGGCAAAGCCCATGGCAATGCGCAGGCCCACCAGAATGTCGGGCAAGGCCGCCGGAACAATGGCGTGGCGCAATAACTGCCAGCGCGTGGCGCCCAGAGAGCGCAGCGCGTTGATCTGCTCGGCGCTGGCGTTGCGCGTGCCTGCACGTGCGGCCAAGGCCATGGGGGCAAAGCAGGCCAGGTAAATCAGCAGCCATTTCGAGGCCTCGTCAATGCCCAACCAGATCACCACCAGCGGCAGATAGGCCAGCGGCGGCAGCGGGCGGTAGAACTCCAGCACCGGATCCAGCACCACCTGCGCCCAGCGGTTCACGCCCATGGCAATGCCCACGGGCACGGCGGTGATGACGGCCAGTGTGAAGGCGCCCAGCACGCGCAGACTGCTCCACTGCGCATGCACCCACAGCGCGTCGCCGCCCTGAATATCACCGCGCCAGGCCTGGGCAAAGGCTTTGACGACGGCCTCTGGCGGCGGCAGGAACAGCGGCGGCACCCAGCGCTGCTCGGTCGCCAGCCACCACAGCGCCAGCCAGGCGGCCACGCTGAGCAGCGCCCACCAGCGGCGCGGGCTGGGCCGGTGATTGCGAAACGGCGCGACCGCCGGAATATCGGCGACGGCAGGCACCGCTTCTGTGGCTGGCGACCGGGCCTCGGTTTGCGGCGGTCGCTGAGCCGCCAGAGCCGGGCCTGCGGAGGAAAAAGTGCTTGTACTCATATCAGTAGCCCCTGTTCGGGTCTGTCAGCGGCAGCAAATGCCTTGTATGGCTGCAGCGCTTTCAGATAAAGCGCATGAAGCTATTTTTTTGATATCAAACTGGTGCTAGTTCGACGTCTGATGCCTGCGCAATGGCGGCCATCAGGTGCTCCCGCATGGAAATAAATTCGGGCAGAGACTTCACTGATCTGGCGCTTTCCCCCGTCAGATAGCGACGGCCAAAATCCACGTTCAGACTTTCGGTAATGCGGCCCGGGCGCGGTGCCATCACGATGATGCGCGTGGCCAGAAACAGCGCTTCCTCCACATCGTGGGTGATGAAAAACACGGTGCGGCGCGTGGCACGCGCCTCGGCCCACAGCTTCAGGATCAGCTCTTGCAAAGCCTCGCGCGTGAAAACATCCAGCGCGCCCAGTGGCTCATCCATCAGCAGCAGATCGGCGCTG
Source organism: Comamonas fluminis (assembly GCF_019186805.1). Taxonomy (NCBI): domain Bacteria; kingdom Pseudomonadati; phylum Pseudomonadota; class Betaproteobacteria; order Burkholderiales; family Comamonadaceae; genus Comamonas; species Comamonas fluminis. The sequence goes on from NZ_CP066783.1 coordinate 2,995,583, forward strand.
CCCGCCAGCGCCCGCGCAATGCCCACGCGCTGCTGCATGCCGCCCGACAGTTGCCAGGGATAGTCGCGCGCACGCTGCGCCAGCCCCACATGGGCCAGCTGCTGCAGCGCAATGCGGTGGCGTTCCTCACGCCCCACGCCCTGCAGACGCAGGCCCAGCGCCACGTTGTCAATCACATTGAGCCAGGGCAGCAGCGCATGCTTTTGAAACACCACACCCCGGTCAGCCCCTGCATCCACCACAGCCTGACCGCACCAGGCAATGCGGCCCGCGGACGGAGCGGTAAAGCCCGCGATGCAGTTGAGCAGCGTGGTCTTGCCGCAGCCCGATGCGCCCACGGCCACCACAAATTCGCCGGGCTCGATATTCAGATCCAGCTGATGCAGGGCCAGGGCCTGCACATCACCCGCCGCTGCACCTTCATAGCGCACCGACAAGCCTTGTACAGCCAGACCCTGCACCGACAAAGCCTGATCCATCAGGCCCGAGGCTTGCAGCAATGAATCACTGCGCTGCACGGCGCACCCAGCTGTCGTTCACGCCTACCGAGTAGTCAGGCAGCAACTGCTGCACCGAGCCCTGGGTCTGCAAAAACTGCGCGGTGGCGGCCAGTGATTTGGCCACGACCGAGCTCTTGCCGCCACCCAGCCACTGGCTGCTGGCCTGCTCTGCAGGCGGAATAAAGGCGTAAAGCTTGAGGCTGTCCGGCACGCTGGCGGCTTCAGCACCCGACCACTTGGCCACGGCTTTGACCTCGGGCGAATCTGGTGTCCATGCCGATGGCTTGGCGGTGTAGCGCTGATCGGCCTCGGCCAGTACCTTGACGAATTGGGCCAGGAACTCGTCATTGGCCTTGGCAAAATCCGTGCGCACAGCCAGCGCATCAAACGTGGCCTTTCCCGTCTGCGCGGCAATCTGGCCCGAGGTGGTCAGCACCTGGCCGCTTTGCCTGATCTTGGCCAGCACCGGGTCCCACACAAAAGCGGCATCAATATCGCCGCGCTCCCAGGCCGCCAGAATCTCTGGCGGGCGCAGATTGAGAATCTTCACATCCTTGGGGTTCACGCCCGCAGCCTGCAGCGCCACCAGCGCGTGGAAGTGGCTGGTGGAGACATAAGGAATACCGATCTTCTTGCCCTTGAGATCAGCCAGCGTCCTGGCATTGCTGCCATTGCGGGCCACCAGTGCCTCGGCGTTGTGGATGTTGTCTGCCACCCAGAAAATCTGAATGGGCACGCCCTGCGACAGCGCGGCGGCAAACGGCGAAGAGCCAGCTTCGCCAATCTGAATGGCACCGCTGGCCAGCGCCCGCGTGACCTCGGCACCGCTGGCCAGTTTGCGGTAGCTGATCTTGTAGCCCGTGGCTTTTTCCACGGCCTGGGTTTCCTGCGCAAAGCGCCAAGGCAACACCATGTCCTGGTAGCCAATCACCACTTCACGCGTTTGAGATTGCGCGGGCAATGCCACCGCACCCAGTGCAGAGGCGATCAGGAGCAGAGAAAAAAGACGACGGTTTTTTTGTGACATGCGGATGACTCGGTAACGCTTGGTTGGAATGCGCCCAGTCTAGAAATTCCGCCCCCACCTGCATGCGCGTAATTCGCATGTGCTAATGCAAAAACCGCGCAAGGCAAAAGCCTGACCGCAGGCCACACTGCCAGGCGTCACAGGGCAGCACAAACCGCTGCCCCACTCTTTCCTTTCTCCTGCATTGCTCTCTTGTTCACCATGGATATCCAGCCTCTGGGCCCCGCCTTGGGCGCCACCATTACCGGCGTTGACCTTACCCAGCCTTTGCGCACCGACCTGCGCGACGCACTGCATGCCGCGCTGCTGAAGCACCAGGTGCTGTTCTTTGAAAACCAGCCCGTCACGCCACAGCAGCAGCGCGATCTGGCTGCGCAGTTCGGTTCGCTGCACATTCACCCCGTGTACCGCAACATCCCCGAAGTGCCCGAAATCATCGTGCTGGACACCGATGACAACAACCCGCCCGACAACGACAACTGGCACACCGACATCACCTTTACCGAAGCGCCCGCACAGGCCGCCCTGCTCTCGGCCCGGCTGCTGCCGCCCAGCGGCGGAGACACCCTGTGGGCCAGCAACACCGCTGCATTCAACGCCCTGTCCGCACCATGGCAAAAGCTGCTGTCCGGCCTGCATGCCGAGCATGATTTTGTGAAGTCCTTCCCCGCCTGGCGCTTTGCCCGCACGCCCGAAGAACGCGTGCAATGGGAGGCCGCCAAGGCCAAGCACCCGCCGCTGCTGCACCCCGTCATTCGTACCCACCCCGAAACCGGCCAGCAGGGCCTGTTTGTCAACGAAGGCTTCACCACCCGCATTGCAGAACTCAGCACCACCGAAAGCGACGCCGTGCTGCGCCAGTTGTTTGCCCATGTGAGCAAGCCCGAGTTCACCGTGCGCTGGCGCTGGAAGGTGGGCGACCTCGCTTTCTGGGACAACCGCTGCACCCAGCACTACGCCTGCGCCAATTACCTGCCACACCGCCGCGTGATGCACCGCGCAACCGTGCTGGGGGACAGGCCTTTTTATCGGGGGGATTGAGGGAGTGGGCCAGCTACTGAGACTGCGTTCTACGGCCCCATGAAACAAGCCCGGGGTTCGGATGAATTTCCGGGCTTTTTTGGCAGCTATCGACCCATTTCGGACATTGACTCAAGTCGGACAAATAGCATTGGTGTGCAATAAAAATAACTAGATTGGACAAATTGGTCCCTGCTGTGTACCATATGGTTCCGATTGGTTCTTTTGTGAGGTGATTTATGGCGGATGGCGATTTTGATAAGGGCGTTGCCGTTAAAGTATCTTTGCCAAGCAGTATTGTTGATGGCTTGCAAGCAGTTTGTGATGCATCGGGCATCAGCAAAAGTGACGCCACGAAGATGGCCCTCGAAGCTTTTTTGAATGCAAACCCTTTGTGGGCAAGTCGCCGATACTTCTTTCCCGACGTATCTTTAGATTTGGCAAAAAATGCCAAAGAGGTTCTCAAAAAGTTCCGCTCTGGTACTTTTGTGAAGCTGGCTGGAGGTGTTTCTCACTTCCCAAGCAGTGCTCAGTTTTTTGTCGGGGTTGTTCATCGTGTTCAGGGTGAGAACTTGTACGTTGAACTCCCGATGTATCTGAGTCGCCCCTCCGCGTTGCTGAACAACGCATTTACCATCCAAAGCCAGATGTCAATTGCTGCCGAAGCAAAGATGGTTGTTCCTCGCTTTGAGAACATACCTAACTTGTCTGCATGGGGTGGCACCACAGCTACGCTGATTTACGAAGTACATGCAAGCTTCATCTGGGGGATTGAAATGGACCCCAGCACGGAAACAGCCTAGGCTTACCGTTATCGGGATACGACCGCTCATGGCCGATCAAAGACATTCCCGATCAAGTCAGCACAAGTCACAGCCACTTGGGCCGATAGCGGGATTGTTCGATGGCACAACTACTCTATGCCAATAAAAACAGCGGCTAGCACCTGTCATACAAGCGCTAGCCGCTATCTTTTAAAAAGCAAGCTTCAGCGCACTGTTCGGCGCTGCGACGCCAGCTTGCGCACCTCATTCACCAGCAGGTCAATCTCCTCAAAGGTGTTGTAGAAGGCAACCGATGGGCGCACGGCGGTCTCCACCCCAAAGCGCCGCAAGATGGGCTGCGCGCAGTGGTGGCCGGTGCGCACGGCAATGCCCTCGGCATTCAGCGCCTTGCCCACTTCGTCCGTCGTATAGCCCTCCAGGGTGAACGACAGCACGCTGGCCTTGCCCGGCACGGTGCCGATCAGGCGCAGGCCGGGGATGGTGGCCAGTTGCTGCATGCCATAGTCCACCAGTGCGTGCTCGTAGCGGCTGATGTTTTCAATGCCAATGCGCTCCACATACTCCAGCGCCGCGCCCAGGCCCACGGCGTCGGCGATGTTGCCGGTACCCGCTTCAAAGGTGTTGGGCAGGGGCTGGAACACGGTTTTCTCGAACGTCACGTCGGCAATCATGTTGCCGCCGCCTTGCCAGGGTGGCATGGCTTCGAGCACCTCGCGGCGGCCCCAGAGCGCGCCGATGCCGGTGGGGGCAAAGATTTTGTGCCCCGAGAAGACGAAAAAATCCGCCCCCAGATCCTGCACATCCACCGACGTGTGGGCGATGGACTGCGCGCCGTCGATCAGCGTGGTGATGCCACACGCCTTGGCACGGGCCACCACTTCCTTGACCGGCACCACGGTGCCCAGCACGTTGGACACATGGCCGATGGCGACCAGTTTTGTGCGGTCGTTCAGCAGTTTCTCGTATTCGTCCAGGCGAATCTGGCCCTGGTCGTCCACCGGGATCACGCGCAGCTTGGCGCCCTTGGCCTGTGCCAGTTGCTGCCAGGGCACGATGTTGGCGTGGTGCTCCAGGTGGCTGACGATGATTTCGTCGCCTTCGCCCACGTTCTGGCCGCCCCAGCTTTTGGCCACCAGGTTGATGGCCTCGGTGGTGCCGCGCACAAAGATCACCTCGCGCGCATCGGGCGCATTGATAAAGCGGCGCACCACTTCGCGGGCATGCTCGTAGGCATCGGTGGCGCGTGCCGCCAGCGTGTGTGCGGCGCGGTGGATGTTGGAGTTTTCGTGTTCGTAGAAATGTGCGATGCGCTCAATCACCTGGCGCGGCTTGTGCGTAGTGGCGGCGTTGTCCAGCCATACCAGTTGCTTGCCATTGATGCGCTCCTGCAGGATGGGGAAATCGCGGCGCACGGCGTTCACGTCAAAACCGGGGTGGCGGTCGGCCTGCGATTGCGGCGTGGCGGCTTGCGCCCCATGCACCCCATTCGCGGCATACGGATGCGGCTTGGCCGGAGTGACAAATCCGCTGGGCAGCGTAACAGCATCGACAAAATAGAACTGCGGTGCCGTGCCAACAGCCGCAGCACTGGCGGGTGCAGCGGGCTGAGATGCGCCCAAGTCCAGATGCGGCACATCCACAAAGCTGGGGCGAGCGCCACCTGAAGACAAAGCCTGCACGGCTTGCTGGCTCAAGGCGTCCAGACCCGCTGGGGCACTGAAGGTGTTTGCTGCAAGGGCTTGCGAAGGATTCGCGCCATCTGTCGCCCCCGCCAGTCGCGGCTCATAAGCGGGCAACGCGGCAAAGGCTTTGTCGGGCAGGCCATTGCCCGCCTGCGCTTGCGGCAGAGCAGAAGGAGCGCGATTGACCAGCGACAGCGATGTGCCGGGGCTGGACGGCAGCAGATTGCTGCCCGGCACCTGCCCCTGCGGGATGGGTGTGCCCGGCACATTGGGCGAAAAGCCCGAGGGCGCAGCCAGTGGTGAGCCGCCCGGTGCCCATGTGGCAGGCGGCTGCGCGCCCTGCACGGGCAAGGCCGGTGCGTTGCCCGGAAGGCTGCGAAACAGGCTGTTGGCCAGCTGGGCCAGCACGGCCGGGTCAAGGGGAGGATGAAGAGGTGGACTGATGTGCGGCTGGGCACCGGCAGGGGCGATGCCTGCTGGGGTGACCGGCGCGATGTTTGCAATATCGGAACTCAAGACCGTTTCTCCTGAATGGATGGAGAGCTCGCTGACAGCTATCGAAATTGATAGCTATCAGCGCCTTAAATCACTAGACTTTGGCCGCTTTTTACTTATAGGTGTCCAGCGCCGAGTAGTCGTGATAGCGGTCAATGCGCACATCGTCCAGCACGGCCAGCGCATCGGGCGTCAGCACAGCCAGAGAGCAGTACAGCGAGATCAAATACGAGCTGATGGCCTGATCGTTGATACCCATGAAGCGCACCGACAGGCCGGGGCTTTGCTCGCCCGCCAGACCCGGCTGGAACAGACCGACCACGCCCTGGCGACGGTCGCCCACGCGCAGCAGGATGATGCTGCTTTTGCCATCGGCCACGGGAATCTTGTCCGACGGAATCAGTGGCACGCCGCGCCAGGTGATGAACTGGCTGCCAAACAGGCTGACCGTGGGCGGCGGCGTGCCACGGCGCGTGGCTTCGCGGCCAAAGGCGGCAATGGTCAGCGGGTGAGCCAGAAAGAAGGCCGGTTCCTTCCAGACCTTGGTCAGCAGCTCGTCCAGATCGTCTGGGGTGGGCCCACCGTCATCGCTCAGGGGGAAGATGCGCTGCTCATCCGTCACCTGCGCCAGCAGGCCGTAGGCGGCGTTGTTGATGAGCTCGCTTTCCTGATTCTCCTTGATGGTTTCGATGGTCAGGCGCAGCTGCTCCTTGATCTGGTCATGCGGGCTGCTGTACAGATCCGAGATGCGGGTGTGCACATCCAGCACGGTGGAGACCGCGTTCAGAAAATACTCGCGCGGCGCTTCGTCGTAATCCACAAAAGTGCGCGGCAGCTGGTTTTCAAACTGCTTGGCGGTGCAGGTGACTTTGATGTCCTCGGGGTTCTTGACCTGATTGACGCGGTAGATGCCCGCCTCTACCGGCACCCATTGCAGCAGATGGGTAAGCCAGCGCGGCGTGATGGTGGCCAGCTGGGGCGCGGTCTTGGTGGCGTTAGCAAGCTGGCGGGCGGCGTTGTCGCCCAGAGTGTGCAAAGTAGTCATGAGGCTTGGTTACAGCGGTTGGGGGAACGGATTGGGGGAGCGGGTTGAGGAAAAACTGAAAAGCTCAGGCGGCAGCGGGCAGCGGATGCACTTTTTCCACCGGGCTGGACTGGGAGACATGGGTTTGCGGCGGCACATCCTGCGTGACCCAGACATTGCCGCCAATGACGGCGCCGCGCCCGATGGTGATGCGGCCCAGAATCGTAGCGCCGGCGTAGATCACCACGTCGTCCTGCACCACGGGGTGGCGCGGCCAGCCTTTTTGCAGATGGCCCTGGGCGTCGCGCGGAAAGCGCTTGGCCCCCAGCGTGACAGCCTGATAGATGCGCACATTGCGGCCAATCACGGCTGTTTCACCCACCACCACGCCGGTGCCGTGGTCGATAAAGCAGCCAGCGCCAATGCGTGCGCCGGGGTGAATGTCTATGCCCGTCTGGCCGTGGGCCAGCTCAGCCACCATGCGCGCCAGCAGGGGCAGCTCCAGCCGGTACAGCACATGGGCAATGCGGTGGTGAATGAGCGCCAGCACGCCGGGGTAGCTGAGCACGACTTCATCCACGCTCTGCGCCGCAGGGTCGCCATGAAAAGCGGCCAGCACATCCACATCCAGCAGCTTGCGCAAACCGGGCAGTTCCAGCGCAAATTCATGCACTGCCTTGGCGGCGCGCAGCTCATGGGCGCGTTCGCTGTGCTCGCTGTACTCGGCATCACGCTCGCCGTCCTGGCGGGCGCGGTAGCGCAGTTCGATGCGGGCCTGGTCCTGCAGCGTCTGCAAGGCGGTGTCCAGCGTGTGGCCGATGAAGAAATCTTCGCTGGACTGGCGCAGCTCCGTGGGGCCCAGGCGCAGCGGATAGAGCACGCCCTTGAGCGACTCTATGGCCTGCGTTACCGCGTCCCGCGAGGGAAACTCGCGCTGCGCAATATCGGTGCGGCCCTGCGATTCGCGCCAGCTCTCGCGCACCAGACGCAGTTCAGCCACGATGTCGGAAATGGGAAAGTCACTCATGATGTTTTCCTTTTTTGAGGCAAAAGAGTCCCCACAACGCTTTATTCAAAAGCGCTGATAGCTATCGTTTTTGAAATTCAATAAGCCGTTACGGCTCGGCAAGCTGCATGCGGCATGCCCAAGGCCAGAGACGGCCAGCCGCTCAGTGGGTCAATCCTGCTGCCACGGCAGGCCATGAAAGCGCCAGCCGTCAGCCCGGCCCCGGTGCTGCGCTTCATCCAGCTCGCCTTCAAAGCCTTCGCTGATATTGAAGACATGGGGCAGACCGGCCTTGGCCGCTTCCTGTGCCGCCAGCGTGGAGCGTTTGCCGCTGCGACACAGCAGCAGGGCAATGGCGGGCTGTGGCTGCCTGGCCAGCAGCGCCGTCAGCTCACGCACAAAGCGCGGGTTGCGCGACAGCGCCGTGCCCGTGGCCCAGGGCACATGGGCGCTGCCGGGCACATGGCCCACAAATTTGCGCTCTTCAGCGGTGCGCACATCCACCAGCAAGGCCAGGCCCTGCTCTACCAGTTGCCAGGCCTCCTGCGGAGGGATAGAGCCCGCAAATGACAAGCCCTGCGCCGCAGCCTGGGCGGCGGCTTCTTTCAGTGCGGGAAGGTTGGAGATATCTGTCATGACTGATTCATCTAAAGAATTCAATGCACTCATGCTGCGCCTGCTAAGACATTCCACCAACGAACAAAAATCAGATTGCTTATGCGAAAAACGAGGATCAGGCCGCCTCTGATTGCAAGGCCTTGCGCACCACCTCTGCCGTGAGCGTGGGCACAAAGCTTTCGATAAAGGCATAGGCGTAGCCACGCAGCCACGCGCCACGGCGCAGGGCCAGCCGCGTGAGGTTGACCTCGAACAGATGGCGCCCGTCAATGGCACGCAGATGGCGGTCACGCTCGGCATCAAAGGCAATCGAGGCGATGATGCCCACGCCCATGCCCAGTTCCACATAGGTCTTGACCACATCGGCATCCATGGCCGTCAGCACCACATCCGGGGCCAGACCGGCTGCAGCAAAAGCCTTGTCGATATGGGCGCGGCCCGTGTAGCCCTGCTCGTAGGTGATGATGGGAAAACGCGCCAGCGCCTCAAGCGACACAGGGCCGGCTTCCTCCAGCAAAGGGTGCCCGGGCGGCACCACAATGCTGTGCGACCAGCGGTAGCAAGGCAGGGTCACCAGTGGCTCATAGCTGCCCAGCGCTTCGGTGGCCACGCCGATATCGGCCTCGCCCGAGAGCAGCATTTCCGCCACCTGGCGCGGCGAGCCCTGGTGCAGATGCAAGGACACCTGCGGATACAGCGCACGAAAGTCCCGCACCACCTGCGGCAGCGCATAACGGGCCTGGGAATGGGTGGCGGCAATCGACAGACCGCCCTGCTCGCTGGCGCGAAAATCCTCGCCAGCGCGGCGCAGATTGTCGGCTTCCAGCAGCATGCGCTCCACAATGGGCAGCAGGCTGGTGCCCGGCGGCGTCAGCCCCGTCAGGCGCTTGCCTGCACGCACAAAAATGTCGATACCCAGCTCATCCTCCAGCTCCCGAATCTGCCGGCTCACGCCGGGCTGGGAGGTGTGGAGCATGGTCGCCACTTCGGTGAGATTGAAGCCACGGCGCACAGCCTCTCTTACGGATCGCAGTTGCTGAAAATTCATGATTTTGATAGCTGCAAGACCGTATATCTACTGGACTTGCAGCCCTTTTCTTTCTAGTTTTATCAAATCGCCCAACGCAAACCGCTGGCGGATACTCCGGGCCAGCTGTTTTGCGGGGGCTCACCCAGCTCATCGGCAATATCGGCCTCTGGCTTTTGCAGAACGCGGTCCAGAATGCGGGTTTCCAGCGCGGCAAAACGGGCATCGCCATGCACACGCGGGCGCGGCAGGTCGATGCGTTCATCCAGCGCAATGCGCCCGTCTTCGATCAGCACCACACGGTCGGCCAGGGCCACGGCTTCCTGCACATCGTGGGTGACCAGCAAGGCGGTAAAGCCGTGGCTGCGCCACAGGCCTTCGATCAGGCGGTGCATCTCAATGCGTGTGAGCGCATCCAGCGCTCCCAGCGGCTCGTCCAGCAGCAGCAAACGCGGCTGGTGCACCAGGGCGCGGGCCAGTGCCACACGCTGGCGCTGGCCACCCGACAAACGCGCAGGCCATTCGTTCTCACGATCTGCCAGCCCCACCTGCGCCAGCACCTTGCGGCCCTGCTCACGCGCCGATTCGGGCAGGCCCAGAATCACGTTGTCCAGCACCCGCTTCCAGGGCAGCAGACGCGCGTCCTGAAACATGATGCGCGTGTCCTTTTTTGCTTCTTTGGCTGCCGTTTCGTCAATCAGCAACTGGCCTGCACTAGCGCCCTCCAGCCCCGCCACCAGCCGCAGCAGCGTGGACTTGCCGCAGCCGCTGCGCCCCACGATGGCAATGAACTCGCCGGGCTGCACATCCAGCTGCACCTGCTTGAGCACTTCCCGATCGCCATAGCACTTGGTCAGCTGCTGGGTCTGCAAATGCACGCCCTTGGGCACGCTGCGCCCGGCCTGCGCTGCATCAGCGGCCTGAGCCTTGTCCCCCAGCTTGCCGCTGGCCAGCAGCGCCTCGGCCTCGTCCCAGGAAGCCTCCCAGGCCACCAGCGGCTGGCGCGCATTGAAAGCACCGGCGCTGACCAGCGACTGCGTCAAACGATTCCATAAACTGCTCATCACCCACTCCAATCTTGTCTGTTCAAAACCGCCACACCCCCAAGCCAGAGACAGCGAGCAAGGGCCGCCCCGCAGCGAGGCTGTCGTCCCCCTCCCGAAGAGAGAGGGGGAAGCGGCGCAGCCGCTCAGGGGGTGTCACCGATAACTCGGATGCCACCGCAACCACCAGCGCTCCAGCCCCCGGGCAAAAAAGTCGGCCAGCTTGCCCAGAATGGCGTAGAGCAGGATGCCCACCAGCACCACATCGGTCTGCAGAAATTCGCGGGCGTTCATGGTCAGGTAGCCAATGCCCGCCTGCGCCGAGATGGTTTCGGCCACGATCAGAATCACCCACATCAGCCCCAGCGAAAAACGCAGGCCCACCAGAATGGAAGACAGCGCGCCGGGCAGCACGATGTCGCGGTACAGCTGCCAGCGCGTGAGGCCGTAGCTTTTGCCCATCTCGATCAGCCCCGGGTCCACATTGCGAATGCCGTGAAAGGTATTGAGGTAAATGGGAAAGAACACCGAGATGCTGATGAGAAACAGCTTGGCCGATTCATCAATGCCAAACCACAGAATGACCAGCGGAATCAGCGCCAGCGCGGGGATGTTGCGCACCATCTGAATGGTGGAATCGAGCAGCGTTTCGGCCCAGCGCAGTGAACCTGTGAGCAGGCCCAGTGCCAGCCCCGCGCTGCCACCAATGGCCAGCCCCGCCAGTGCACGCCCGGCGCTGACCTTGACATGGGTCCACAGCTCGCCTGATTCGGCCAGTGTCCACGCGGCACGCAGCACATCCAGCGGCGCAGGAAGAACCCGCGTGGACAGCCAGCCATAGGCCGATGCGGCCTGCCACACGGCAATCAGCGCCAGAGGCACCAGCCATGGCAGCAGCCGCTGGCCCACCTGGCGGGCAAACGGCCCCCATCGCAGCGGCGCATCGCTCGCAGACTTCAGCGCAAGGGTTGGAACATCGCTCATGACAGATCCTTCAGCTTTGCGACACGCGAACGTTTTCGCGTTCAGGCGTATAGAGGTTGGCCACGGTTTCACCAAAAGGCCCGCCGGGGTTGCCACCGCCCAGCTTTTCCTGCACGTTGACGGGCAGCAGCGGGAAGACCAGCTCGGCAAAGCGGTAGGCCTCTTCCAAGTGCGGATAGCCCGAGAGCACAAAGGTGTCTATCCCCAGGTCGGCGTATTCCTTGATGCGATCTGCCACCGTTTGCGCACTGCCCACCAGCGCCGTGCCAGCCCCGCCGCGCACCAGACCCACACCGGCCCACAGATTGGGGCTGATCTCCAGGTCCTTGCGGGTACGCTTGCTGCCACCGGCGTGGAGAGCAGCCATACGCCGCTGCCCTTCGGAATCCATGCGTGCAAAAGCGGCCTGGGCCTGCACCACGGTCTCGTCCTTCAAGCGGCTGATGAGGCGCTCCGCATCGGCCCAGGCTTCTTCATCGGTTTCGCGCACGATGACGTGCAGGCGAATGCCGAACTTCACGGTACGGCCATGGCGGGCGGCTTTCTCGCGCACATCGGTAATCTTTTTGGCGACCTCTTCCGGGGGCTCGCCCCAGGTCAGATAGGCATCGACCTGCTCTGCCGCCAGCTCATGGGCTGCCGCCGATGAGCCGCCGAAATACACGGGCGGGTACGGCTTTTGCAGCGGCGGGAACAACAGCTTGGCACCCTTGACCTGCAGGTGCTCTCCCTCAAAATCCAGCGATTCACCACGGTGGCTGCGCTCCAGAATTTCGCGCCAGATCTGGATGAACTCTGCCGACTGCTCGTAGCGCGTGGCGTGGTCGAGGAACACGCCATCGCCCTCCAGCTCGGCCTGATCGCCACCTGTGACCAGATTGATCAGCAGACGGCCACCGGAGAGGCGGTCAAAGCTGGCCGCCATGCGCGCTGCCAGACTGGGCTGGTGCAGGCCGGGGCGCACGGCCACCAAAAACTTCAGCCGCTGGGTCACAGGCAGCAGGCTGGAGGCCACCACCCAGGGGTCTTCGCAAGAGCGGCCTGTAGGAATCAGCACCCCTTCATAGCCCAGACTGTCAGCAGCAATAGCGACCTGTTTGACATAGTCATAACTGAGCTGGCGTGCCCCTTCGCTGGTGCCCAGATAGCGGGCGTCACCGTGGGTGGGAATGAACCAGAAAACTTTCATGAAAATCTCCTTGTCTGATCTGAATCAGCGGCCCGCCACCAGGTCCACGGGCGCGGCGTGCAGCAGGTTGAGCTTCTTGGGGATGAGCTTCAGCTCGAAGAAGGTGTCGGCAATCTTTTGCTGCTCGGCCAGAATGCTGGCGTCCACCACCTTCGTGCCGTATTCAGCGCGGCTCAGGTACAGCTCGGTCACGGCGGGGTCCAGCCCCAGAATCTGCGACAGCTCGGTCGCCGCAGCGCCCTTGTTCTTGCTGGCCCAGGTGTCGATGGCGGCAATTTCTTCAATGGCAATGCGCAGCACATCGGCGTTGCGGCTGGCAAAGTCACGCGAGGTGAAGTAGTAGGTGCGGTTGTTGACCACGCCCTTGGCATCGACCAGCAGGCGGGCGTCCAGCGACTTCTGGGCAGCGGCCAGGAAGGGGTCCCAGATCACCCAGGCATCGACCGAGCCTTTTTCAAACGCCGCACGCGCATCGGCGGGAGCGAGAAAGACGGACTGCACATCGCCGTATTTCAGGCCATGCTTTTCCAACAGCTTGACCAGAAAGTAATGGACGTTGGAGCCTTTGTTATAGGCAATGCGTTTGCCCTTGAGGTCGGCCACGCTGCGAATGGCCGAACCCTTGGGCACGATCACCGCCTCAAGCCCTGGCCGCGCCACGGTGGCACCAGCATAGACCAGCGGCGCACCAGCGGCCTGGGCAAAAATGGGCGGCGCTTCGCCCACATCGCCAAAGTCGATGGAGCCGACGTTCAGCGCCTCCAGCTGCACCGGCCCGGCGTTGAATTCCACCCAGCGCACGGAAACGCCCAGTGGCGTCAGCCGCTTTTCCAGCGTGCCGCGATTTTTGAGAATGGACAGCCAGCCTTTTTGATGGCCCACCCGCAGCACGCGCTGGCCGGTGCCCGTACCCGTACCGCTGCCGGTCTGTGCCAGCAGATTGCCCGAGGCCAGCGCCAGGGCCGAGGCCGCTGTGCCTGCCAGCCACTGACGGCGTGTGGCGCTTGGCAATGACGATGACGATGGCGACGAAATAAGGGCAGAAGTGTGGTTTCGTTCGGTCATGAGAATCAATCCTTGGAGTTCTCAGTCCCCACGCACAGACCACCTTCTGGGCCTTATTTCAGGCGCAACTCGGCCTTCACAGTGCGGGGACTGCTATCAAAAACAGAGACATAGGAATATGGGCACCGCCCCATCAAGGGACAGCAAGCAAGGGCCGCCCCGCAGCGAGGCTGTCGTCCCCCTCGGGGGAAGCCGCGTAGCGGCTCAGGGGGGCGTTAGTTCAAACGCTACATCGCACGTCAGAGAACGCGATGCTTTCAAAATCATTGACAGCAGCCCACTGCGCGCTGCGGCGCAGATCGGTGGCCAGCAGTTGAGCGGCGTCATCCACGCGCTCGGCAATTTCGGGCGACAGGCCATAGCCGCCTTCGGGCAGCAGGGGAACGCCCTGGTCGGTGGCATAGATGCCGGGCAGGATATGGCGCGCGCCCAGCGACTGCAGCACGGGCCGCAGCGCATAGTCCAGCGCCAGCATGTGGTGGGGGCTACCGCCCGTGGCCAGGGGCAGAACCAGCTTGCCCTTGAGCGCGGTCTGCGGCAGCACATCAAGAAAAACTTTCAGCAAACCGGCGTAGGCCGCCTTGTACACCGGGGTGGCCACCACCACGGCATCCGCTTTGGCAACGCGATCGGTGATGGCGCGAATTTCAGGGTGGTCAAACCTGGCATGCAGCAAGGCCGCAGGGTCCAGCTGGTTGAGCTGCAGCACGGGCTCGGTGCTCAGGCCCTGCGCCTGCAGGCGGGTGGCCACAGCACTGAGCAAGGCGCTGGAGCGCGAGGGCTGCGAGGGACTACCGGCAATCAGCAAAATCGACATGGCTTGGCTTTATCTTTGGGGGTGTTTCAGGAGCGTGTTTCCAAGCTCTGCGCTGCCAGCCCGGGGTGGCTGCGGCTCAGACCAGAGCTTGCCGCTGGCAAGCAAGGCCTCGGCCTCATCCCAGGCAGCCTCCCACGCCAGCAGTGGCTGGCGGGCATTCATCGCTCCTGCGCTGATAAAGAACTGCCCCAGACGGCTCCAGAAATTGCTCATGACCCGCTCCTGTTTTTGCTGTGATCTGGTGTGCGGCGGGCCAGCCCGCCGCGCCTTGCTTATTTTTTGGTGTAGATCTGGTCGAAGCTGCCACCGTCGGCAAAGTGAGCCTTGTCCGCAGCCGTCCAGCCGCCAAAGGCCTTGTCGATGGTGAACAGTTCCAGCTTGGGGAACTGCTTGGCGAATTCAGCCGCCACCTTGGCATCTGTGGGGCGGTAGAAGTTCTGACCGGCAATGCGCTGGCCTTCTTCGCTGTACAGATACTTCAGATAGGCCTCAGCCACGGTGCGTGTGCCTTTTTTATCGACCACCTTGTCCACAATCGCTACCGATGGCTCAGCCAGAATGGACAGCGAAGGCACGACGATCTGGAACTTCTCGGCGCCAAACTCCTTGAGCGCCAGATAGGCTTCGTTTTCCCAGGCCAGCAGCACATCGCCTTGGTTGCGCTGCACAAAAGTCACGGTGGAGCCGCGTGCACCGGTATCCAGCACAGGCACGTTCTTGTAGAGCTTGGAGATGAAGTCCTTGGCACCGGCATCACCGCCGTACTTGCGCTTGGCAAATTCCCAGGCCGCCAGATAGTTCCAGCGTGCGCCGCCGGAAGTCTTGGGGTTGGGTGTGATCACCTGGGTGCCGGGCTTGATCAGGTCATCCCAGTCCTTGATGGCCTTGGGGTTGCCCTTGCGCACCAGAAACACGATGGTCGAGTTGTACGGAGCGCTGTTGTGCGGCAGGCGCTTTTGCCAGTCGGGCTTGACGCTGCCGTTCTTGACCAGCGCATCAATATCGCCAGCCAGCGCCAGCGTGGCCACATCGGCCTCGATGCCGTCAATGATGGAGCGCGCCTGCTTGCCCGAGCCGCCATGCGACTGCTTGATGGTCACATCCTGGTTCTGCGTGGCCTTCCAGTGCTTGGCAAAAGCCTGGTTGTAGTTCACGTACAGCTCACGGGTGGGGTCATAAGAGACGTTGAGCAACTGCACGCCTGTTTGCGCAAATGCAGGCAATGTGGGCAGAGCGGAGAGGGTCAAGCCAGCGATCAGACCGGCGGCCAGAGGAAACTTGATAAAGTTGCGACGATTTTTCATTGGACTGTGTTCTTGGAGTGAATGGTCAACGGGCTTCTCCCCCGTTGCTGTGCATTCTTGAACCACAGACTTAAAACTCAAACTACTAAGATTTCAGTTTGTTATTACCCAAACATCTGAGACAACCAGAGGACTCGACAAATGGCACGTACCGTTCATTGCATCAAGCTGGATCAAGACGCTGAAGGCCTGGACTTCCCCCCCGCACCCGGTGAACTGGGCAAGCGCATTTATGAAAGCGTGAGCAAGCAAGCCTGGGCCGACTGGCTCAAGCACCAGACCATGCTGATCAATGAAAACCGCCTGAACTTGGCCGACGCCCGCGCCCGCCAGTACCTGGCCCGCCAGATGGAAAACCATTTCTTCGGCGGTGGAGCCGACGCGGCACAAGGCTATGTGCCTCCCAGCGAGCAATGAAATAAAGCACAGGCCCCCAGTGCTGAATAAGCGCTGCGCCTGAAATCCCAAAGCCCCGGGCTTAGTTCATTCTGAGCCCGGGGCTTTTTTGTGGCTTCGCAACAAGCCATTCCAATCATGAAATGCGGCTCTACCCTATACAGATAAAGCGTAGAAAGCTATCAATTTTGCTATTCAAGCATTGACAGCCTCCGTCAGCACCTGAGCCGGTTACGGCTCTCGGGTCCAGACCACCTCAAGGTCTCCATCCACAAAGCCAAGGCCCACCGCCTCACCGGACTGCAGCCACCGGCCAGACGGGCTGGCCAGGTAGTCCAGCACCAGCGCTTTCGCCTTTTCCAGACAAACCTCCCAGTCGCTGCCGGAGAACTCTTCGGGAATGTCAATGCCTCGCGGGTCTGGCGACCAGATTTCATCGCACGGCCAGTCCGGATCGTCTGCAGAAAAGGCCCTGGCACCAATCAGCTCTATGCCGAACTTGACGCCTGGCACCAGCGCCGGCTCGTACAGATTGAAAGAGAAAGCGGCAATGTCAGCGCTTGTTTGCGACGCGGCAGCGTCCAGCCAGCGGCGAAACTGAAGTGAAAAATCCATAGCAGCCCCGGGAAAAACGATGCTGGGAATCTTAAAACCTGTTTAGCACAGGTCATTCCATGCGGTACAAACTGTCCATGCCCACACCCTGCGCTGGCACGCTGTCGGGGCAAGCAGGCATTGGCAGGCCCTGCCCCCATCCAGCGGCCAGGGCCTGCACATCACTCACTGGGTCGGACGACTTGGCCCGCTCATTGCGGATGCGGCAGGTTTCAGCATCGGTGGCGAGCAGCGCGCGGGCGAAGACTCGGCCTTGCTCCGACAGCCTTGCGGTTTTGGGGCCGCGAATCCTCGTGAACGCCTGAAAGACTTCATCCAAGCCGCCACTTGCACCCTCCAGGCACCGCGCCAGATGCCAGGCATCTTCCAGCGCCTGGCAAGCACCTTGGCCCGACGTTGGCAACGGCGCATGGGCAGCATCCCCCACCAGCAGCACATTCGCCCGGCTCCATGTCTGCAGCGGCTCCAGATCATGCACCGCAATCAGCCGCATGGCATTTGCTGGCGTGGCCCGAATGATGCGCGCCACCGGCTCGGGCCAGCGTGCGAAAACATCCTCAACCTCCTGGCGCATATCCGGGCGCAAACCAGCCTCAGCCAAGGGTCTTGCCTGCGCTGCGGCCCAATACACCAGGTCGGGGCGAATTGGCACGCAGCCAAAGCGCTCGCCCACGCCCCAGAAGTCCTGAATCGCCATATCGCCCACCAGCGCCTGCGGTGCTTGCGTCATCTGTGCCACGCCGATCCAGTTCACAAAGCCCTGATAAACAGGCCGGTTGTCACCCGCAACAAATTGGCGCGCCACCGAATCCATGCGGCCGTCGGCGCCAATAAGTAGATCCGGGCGGATGCTGGCGCCATTCTCGAAATGGGCGACAGCCTTGCCATGGACATCGAGCTCAATGCCCACCGCCCGGTGCCCAAACTCCACGGGTATCCCGGCCCGGTCTGCGTGGTCCAGCAACACCTGCTGCAAATCCCGGCGCAGCACCGTGTAGCTGGGGTAGCCCATCGTGCTGTTCAGCAAGGCAATATCGAGGCCGCCCAGTGCATTGCCCGCAGCATCCTGGCGGCGCGTGCTCAATGGCTGGCCCGCAATGGCCTCCACGTCTTGCAGCAGCCCCAGCTCTTTCAGCACAAAGCTGGCATTGGGCCACAGCGTCACGCCCGCCCCCATGGTGGCTGGCCCCGCCCGGCGCTCATAAACCCGAGGGTTGTAGCCCTGCTGGCGCAAAGCCAGTGCCACGCTCAGGCCTGCAATGCCACCGCCCAATATTCCGATTTCCACGTTGAATCTCTCCTGTCCATACGATGCCCGGCGCCACTTCCATCGATTGCACCGGGCAAAAGCGGCATCTTAAATTTCGCCACTAGAGAGCACTAGCGGTCAAAATCAGGACGTTTTCATACCTCAAACGGGATAATCCATGCGTGATGCACTCGATCTGAATACCGTCCGTGTCTATGTGGCCGTGGTGGATGAGCAGAGCTTTGCGGGTGCATCGCGTCTTTTGGCTATGCCTTCGTCCAATGTCAGCCGCCACGTTGCCGCGCTGGAGCGCAGACTGGGCACACGTCTGCTGGAGCGCAGCACCCGCCACCTGCGCATGACGGAAGCGGGCCGGCTGCTCTACGAACGCGCCAAACCTTTGCTCGACACCTTGCTCGGCACGGAGGAAGAGCTGGGCGCGGTGCAGCGCGAGCTGCGCGGCCCTTTGAAGATGTGCATGCCGGGCGAGGCGCCCAGGCTGCTGGCGCCCATCCTTGCCGAGTTCTGCAGTCTCCACCCCGGGATTGAGCTTGAATGCGACACCCGCATGACCGGTCTGGAAGTGCTGCGAGAAGACGTGGATCTGTCCATCGTCTTCCACCGGGGCCCTCAGGAGGACAGCACTTTCATTACCCGCGAACTGGCCACCCTGCCCAGCATCGTGGTGGCCGTTCCCTCCTTGCTGGCTAAGACTGGTATGCCACGCCATGTGCGCGAGCTGAAATCGCTGCCCTGCATCACCACCCTCAGTGCGCTCAAGGGCCAACCTTGGCAGTTTCAGAACGCTGCGGGCGACATCGTCAAGGTGCCGGTGCGCAGCCGCTACCGCGTCAACAGCGGAGAGCTGGCCGTGGCAGGCGCACGGCAAGGCATAGGCTTTGCGATTGTGGCGGCCAACCCCTGCCAGGAAGACCTTGCTGCGGGCCGATTGCAGGAGGTGCCACTGGACTTGTGCCCCGCCCCCCTGAAATTGCTGGGGGCATATAGCCACCGCCACTCGGTGACTGCGCGTGTGCGGGCACTGCTGGAGTTGATACAGCTGCGGCTGGCGGGATTGGCAAGCTCTCCCGACAAGCAGGCGAAGGCCTGAAAAGAAACCGCCTCCACCGTTGCCACGAAACGAACCAGCCCGACAGCCACACCACATCAACGGTGACCGCTATCAAAACAGATGTTTTCTGCTCCAGCCCTTGGCCAGTTGCATGACTCAGGCCGCTTCAGGCCACGGACTAACCCGAATACCTGTCTGAAACTGGCTAAAATCGCGCTCATCCTGCGGGAGAGCGGAACCCGGCAACGGTTCCCGCCGAAGGCGCAAACTCCCATAATCGCTCAGGCAATAAGTACCGCAGGTGGGCCAGGCAATGGCCCGGATATCGCCAACTGGAGAGCAGTCCGCAATCACAAGTTTGCAGGACTCACCGAAGGGGCAAGCACGCCAGACGCCTTGGCGCACGTGCGCAACTCTCAGGTACAAAGGACAGCGGGAGAGGCAAACCAGACATTCCCGCCGATGTGAGTGGCGGGTCTATTTTCAAAAGCCTCCAAGCGCCGTCATGCTGCCTTCCGTCTCTTTGCTGGATTCGTTCCAGACCTCCAATTTCACCGTCATGCTGGTCATCTATCTGGTGGCCATCACGGCAGAAGCCATGTCTGGCGCGCTGGCGGCTGGCCGTCGCAATATGGACATTTTTGGCGTGGTGGTCATCGCCTTTGTCACCGCCCTGGGCGGCGGCACCATTCGCGACATGGTGCTGGGCCACTACCCGATTGGCTGGACGCAACACCCCGAATATGTGTATCTGGTCATCAGCTTTGGCCTGCTGACCACGGTGATTGCGCGCCATATGGTCAAGCTCAAGCAGGTGTTTTTGCTGCTGGACGCCATGGGCCTGATTGCTTTCTCGCTGATCGGCTGCAACACCGCGCTGGAGCTGGGCTACCCGACCATCGTCGTCATCATGGCGGGCATGATTACCGGCATCAGCGGCGGCATCCTGCGCGATGTGCTGTGCAACCAGGTGCCCGTGGTCTTCCGTCGCGAGCTATATGCCAGCGTCTCGCTCACCGTCTGCCTGATGTTCCTGGGCCTGCGCTATCTGGATGTAAGCTCGAACATCAGCACCGCGATCTGCTTTGCGGGCGGTCTGGCCTTCCGTCTGGCGGCGATTCGCTTTAAATGGCGGCTGCCGGTCTTCTCTTATCAACAACGTTGGGAGTAGACGGCTCCCCCCCTGTGGCGCTGCGCGCCTTCCCCCTGAGGGGGACGGCACCTTCGCCGCGAGCCGGCTCTTGCTCGGTGCCACTGACTTTGGAGTGCGCCAGTTTTTGTGCCACGCCCTCTTTGATGTCGTTTTTTCATGTCTGAAGCTCTTGATCGCCTGCTTGAAGGTATGACCCCGAACGCCCAGCAGTGGCGCGTGCTGGAGACCGACTTTGCTTGCGGCCTGGGCTTTTTGCAGACCTGGGCTGCATGGCAGGCCCGTGCTCAGCGCCCTCGCATGCTGCATTTTGTGGCTTTGCTGGGTCATGCCCCCACTCACGCTGAACTGCAGCAAGCCCTGCCCACCAGTGGCCCACTGCAGCCACTGGGCGAACAATTGGCTGCGCAATGGTGGGGGCTGCTGCCCGGCATTCACCGCCTGTCGTTTGAGCAGGGCCAGGTGCTGCTGACGCTGTATGT
The DNA here is from genome assembly GCF_019186805.1 of Comamonas fluminis. Classification (NCBI taxonomy): domain Bacteria; kingdom Pseudomonadati; phylum Pseudomonadota; class Betaproteobacteria; order Burkholderiales; family Comamonadaceae; genus Comamonas; species Comamonas fluminis. The sequence continues at coordinate 3,016,133 of NZ_CP066783.1, forward strand.
GGGTGATACGCAAAACCTGCTGCGCAGGCAGCCACCACTGGCGGCAGATGGCATCCACATGCGCAATGCCGATGACGCCTGCTGGAGCCCCGATGCCCTCAAAAACCTGGCCCGCCACTGCCGCCGGGGCACGCTGCTGACGGCGCCCACGGCAAGCATGGCGCCCGCATTGCGCAAGCTGGGCTTTGAGCTGCAAGGCGATGCAATCCACGCACAACAGCCGCAGGCGCTGCAAGCCCGCTACAACCCCGCCTGGGAGCCGCGCCACCGCGCGGATGGCCTGCCCGCCCCGGTCAATCAGCCCGGCCACTGTCTGGTGCTGGGCGCAGGTCTGGCCGGTGCGGCAGCGGCCGCCAGTCTGGCCCGGCGCGGCTGGCAGGTGACCGTGCTGGACAAGGCGGCCCAGCCCGCAGCCGGTGCGTCCGGCCTGCCTGCGGGTCTGTTTTGCCCCCATGTTTCGCCCGACGACAGTGTTTTATCGCGCCTGTCCAGAAGCGGCGTGCGCACCACGCTACAAACTTTGCAGCACCTCAGCAGCCATGCCAAGCTGCCGACAGCTCAGGACTGGGCGCATATTGGCGTGCTGGAGCATGACCTGAACGAGCCCGCCCATCTGCCCCCGCAATGGCTGGATGTAGGCAATGCAGAGCACAGCATGGGACTGCAATGGAGCAGCCCCGCCAACCCCGAGCATCTGAGCGCCGCCCATCTGCCACCGGATAGCCACGCCATCTGGCACACACAGGCAGGCTGGGTCAGGCCTGCGCAACTGGTGCACGCCCTGCTGCAGTCACCCGGCATTCACTGGCAAGGCAATGCCCATGTGGCAAAGCTGCAGCGCGACTCCATCAGTGGCCAATGGCAGGTGCTGAACGAGCAAGGCCAGGTTCTGGCCCAGGCCTCCATGCTGGTGCTGGCGCTGGGGCCGGACAGCAAGGCCCTGCTGCAAGCCAGCGGCCTGCCCGCAGGCGAGTGGGAACTGCAGGCCATTCGCGGCCAGGTCAGCATGGCCGAGCATGATGCCGGGACGCAGGCCGCCATGCCGCCCTTCCCCGTCAATGGGCACGGCAATCTGGTGCCAGACTTTCCGGGGGCTGCGCCAGCCGATGCGCATCAGTGGATCATGGGTTCGACCTTCGAGCGCGATGTGACCGAGCTGCCACCCTCGCCCGCCGACCAGCAAGCCGCACATGCCAGCAATGGCGAAAAGCTGGCCGCGCTGCTGCCCGCGTGCAGACAGGCGCTGCAGTCTTTCTTTGATGCACCGCAGCAGCCCGCCACCTGGGCGCGCGTGCGCTGCGCGGCCTATGACCGTCTGCCGCTGGCCGGGCCTGTGGGGCAGAGCGCTGACGACCTGCCCGGCCTGTGGGTGCTGACGGGCCTAGGCTCACGGGGGCTGACGCTGTCCATGCTGTGCGGCGAGCTGCTGGCCGCACGCCTGCATGGCGAGCCGCTGCCGCTGGATGCCAGACTGGCGCAAGCGCTGGGCACACAGCGGCTGTGGAGCCGCGGCGCGGTTTCAGCGCCATAAAAAACTCTCAAAAAAATAGCAGGTAGCGCTTGATAGGTAAGCGCTACCTGCCGTTTTTATGCATTTTTTACTTAAATATTTAAGCGTGCTTATTCGCTGCCAAGCGATGCCACGCTTACCAGCGGCTCCAGCCTCGTGGCCAGCACCTTGTCCAGCGTTTTGCCATCCATGTCCACGATTTCAAAACGCCAGAACTCCCACTCCACCACATCGGCTTCCTTGGGCACGCGGCCCAGCAGCAGCATGATCATGCCGCTGAGGGTGTGATAGCGGCCGCGCTCTTCTTCAGGCACGGTGTTCAGGGCCAGGCGGTCCTTGAGTTCGGGCACGGGAATATGTCCGTCCAGCAGCCAGCTGCCGTCTTCACGCTGCACAGCCCAGCTCTCTTCAGGGTCGTCGGGCAGGAATTCGCCGGTGATGGCCTCGATCAAATCCTGCAGCGTGACAATGCCCTGCACCTCGCCGTATTCGTCAATCACAAAGGCCATCTGCAGGTCAGACGTGCGGAAATTGTCCAGCAGCTCCATGCCCGTAATCGTCTCGGGCACATAGAGCGCGGCCTGCAGCGGCTGATCCTTGAGCTTTTGCTCGCCCTTGTTGCGCACGGTCTGCGCCAGCCACTGGCGGGCATTGAGCACGCCCACAATATTGTTCATATCGCCGCGCACCACGGGAAAGCGTGCGTGGTCAGCCTGCTCCACACAGGCCAGATTCACTTCCAGGCTGTCTTCAATGTCCAGGCAGATCACATCGCTGCGCGGCACCATCAGCGAGCCAATCTGGCGCTCGTCCAGACGAAACACATTGCGCACCATGGTGTGCTCTTGCGACTCGATCACGCCTGCGGTGTGACCTTCAACCAGAATGGCCTGAATTTCTTCTTCAGTCACCACGCTGCCATTGTTTTCCTTGACGCCCAGCAGCTTGAGCAAGCCGCGTGTGGACGCCGACAACAGCCACACGAAAGGCTTGGTCGCCAGCGCCAAGAAGTTGATGGGGCGCGAAATCAGGCGTGCCAGTGCTTCGGGGTTGCTCTGCCCCATGCGCTTGGGAACCAGCTCACCCACAACAATCGAGAAGTAAGTAATCAGCACCACCACTAGGCCGGTGGCCAGGTAGTCCGCGTACTTCTGGGTCATGCCCACCGCGACCAGCCAGTTCTCCAGCGGGCCCGCCAGCGCGGCCTCGCCCACGATACCGTTGAGCACGCCAATCGAGGTGATACCGATCTGGATGGTGGAGAGAAAACGGGTGGGATCTTCTCCCAGTTTGATAGCAGCCGCCGCGCCGCTGTCGCCCTCATCTGCCAGTTTTTGCATGCGGCTCTTGCGGGCGGTGACCAGCGCAATTTCCGACATGGCGAATACGCCGTTCAAACAGATAAGAGCGAAAAGTATGGCTATTTCCATAGTCAGGCACCCGCTTTCAATCCAGGCGCCTCAATCGTTAAACAAGCCCCGATTCTAGGGAATCCCGCATCTAGTCTGGTTTGAAGAATGCCAGCGCAGCCCAAGGACATCCAGCGCCAGCCCTATTACATATTCATTCAGATATATATGAAGCACGAAATAATCGTTTGTTTTTATATAAAGCCTCTCTACAGTTCGGGCCAACGATCAAGGTGAATCTGCACCCGCAGGCCTTGAGCGGCCCCACGCCAGAACTGTAGACACATGTACCAATACACAGCCTTCGACAAAGCCTTCGTCCAGCAACGCGCCGACCAGTTTCGTGACCAGCTAGAGCGCTGGCAGGCAGGCAAGCTCGCGGAAGACGATTTCCGCCCGCTGCGCCTGCAAAACGGCTGGTATGTGCAGCGCTACGCCCCCATGCTGCGCGTGGCCGTGCCCTATGGTGAAATCAACTCCGCCCAGATCCGCGTACTGGCCAAGGTGGCCCGCGAGTATGACGAGCCGGAAGCCGAAGTTTTCAAGGCCGCCATGGAAGGCCAGGGCAAGCTGGGCACTACGTTCTTGCCCAAGAACTGCGCCCACTTCACCACCCGCACCAATGTGCAGTTCAACTGGATTCCGCTGGCCAAGGCCGCCGATGTGATGGATTTGCTGGCCACCGTGAACCTGCACGGCATTCAGACCAGTGGTAACTGCATTCGCAACACCACCACCGATGCGCTGGCGGGCATTGCCCCCGACGAAGCGGTTGATCCCCGTCCCTACGCCGAAATCCTGCGCCAGTGGACCACGCTGCACCCGGAATTCGCCTTCCTGCCACGCAAGTTCAAGATCGCCATCACCGGCGCCACCGAAGACCGCGCCGCCACCGGCTGGCACGACGTGGGCCTGCACCTGCTCAAGAACGAAGCAGGCGAGATCGGCTTCAAGGTCTTCGTGGGCGGCGGCATGGGCCGCACGCCGGTCATCGGCACCGTAATCCGTGAGTTCCTGCCCTGGAACCAGATCATGAATTACATCGAAGCCATTGTTCGTGTCTACAACGAACTGGGCCGCCGCGACAACAAGTACAAGGCGCGCATCAAGATTTTGGTCAAGGCCGAAGGTCAGGCTTATATCGACGCCGTGGAAGAGGAATACCGCCAGATCGTTGAAGTGGACGGCGGCCCCCACACCGTGCCTCAGGCCGAGTTTGACCGCGTGGCCGCCATGTTCACCACGCCCGATCTGTCCAGCCACCCCGCTGTGGCCGCAGAGCAGGCCAACGCCGAGTTGCAGCAGCAAACTGCTTCCAACCCCGCTTTTGCCCGCTGGGTGCAGCGCAATGTGCATGCCCATGCCAACCCCGCCCTGCGCGCCGTGACCCTGTCCTTCAAGCGCGTGGGCCAGGCCCCGGGCGATGCCACAGGCGATCAGCTGGATGCGCTGGCCGATCTGGTCGATGTGTTCTCCGCCGGTGAAGCCCGCGTGACCCACGACCAGAACGTGATGCTGCCCTGGGTGCACGCCAGCGAGCTGTTTGCCCTGTGGCAAAAGGCCAAGGAACTGGGTCTGGCCAGCACCAATGTGGCGCTGCTGACCGACATGATCGCCTGCCCCGGCGGCGACTTCTGCGCGCTGGCCAATGCCCGCAGCCTGCCCATTGCCGACGCCATCACCGCCCGCTACCAGGATCTGGACGAGCTGGACGACATTGGCGAGATTGACTTGCACATCAGCGGCTGCATCAACAGCTGCGGTCACCACCACAGCGGTCACATCGGCATTCTGGGCGTGGATAAGGACGGCAAGGAGTGGTACCAGGTCACGCTGGGCGGCTCGGACGGCGCCACGCTCTCCGGCCCCGCAGTGGCGGGCAAGGTCATCGGCCCATCGTTCTCCGCAGCCGAAGTGCCCGATGTGCTGGAAGCCGTGCTGACCACCTACCGCGACCTGCGCCAGCCCGGCGAGCACTTTATCGACGCCGTGCGCCGCATTGGTCTGGACCCCTTCAAGGAAGCCGGCAAGGCTGCCCGCCACCCCGCCGCCGCTGAAGAAGAAGTGCTGGCCTGAACGATAAGAACAAGACAGGAACAAGGACCAAGTCATGAAAATTCTGGCAAACAACGAATACCAGGCCCCCGCTGAAAGCACCGGCAGCACGCTGGTGCTGGCCAACGATGTAAATGCACTGGAAGCCAACCTGGACGGCATCACCCAGGTGGACCTGCAGTTTCCTAACTTCACCGACGGCCGCGCCTTTAGCCAGGCCTATTTGCTGCGCCGCCGCCTGAAGTTTGCAGGCGACATCCGCGCCACCGGGGATGTGCTGATCGACCAACTGGTGCAAATGGAGCGCACGGGCTTTAGCAGCGCCGTGCTGCGCGAAGGCGTGGACGCTGCGGATGCCCAGCGCCAGTTTGAGCGCTTTGGCGGCTACTACCAGGCCGATGCTGTGCACACCAAACCCCATTTCGCCGAGGAGCAAGCATGAGCCAGACCACTGCCGCAACCGCACCCGCGCTGGATCTGGCGCAGATCAATGCCGAGCTGGGCCGCGACGCCCAGGCGCTGGTGAACTGGGCCGTGGGCCTGGGCCAAGCCACCATCGTCACCACCAACTTCCGCCCGTTTGAGGCCGTGATCCTGCACATGGTGACCCGCGCCAACCCCGACGTGCCCGTGGTGTGGATGGACAACGGCTACAACACGCCAGCGACCTACCAGTTTGCCGATGCCGTCACCAAGCAACTGGGCCTGAACCTGAAGATTTACCTGCCGCTGCGCAGCCGCGCCCACCGCGAAGCCGTGGAAGGCGAGACACCTGCACTGGACGACCCGCGCCACGCGGCGTTCACCGAAGAGGTGAAGCTGGAGCCTTTTGCCCGCGCCTTGCGCGAGACCGCGCCCAAGGTCTGGTTCACCGCCCTGCGCGCCACCGACACCGCCGTGCGTGCGGCCATGGACCCGGTCAGCATCAACCCCGACGGGCTGATCAAGGTGGCGCCGCTGCTGCACTGGTCGTCCAAGGATTTGTACGAGTACTGCGAAAAGCACGGTCTGCCCAACAACTTTGACTACGTGGACCCGACCAAGGGCGAAGACAACCGCGAGTGTGGGTTGCATCTGTCGCACTGAAAGTGGGACACCCCCTGAGGCGCTTCGCGCCTTCCCCCTCTCTCTACGTGCTTCGCACTACGGGAGGGGGACGGCACCAGCGCGGCGGGGCGGCCCTTGCGCGGTGCCCCTGAGATGGGGTTGGTCAGTTTTGTAGGTTGTGTATTTAAAAAAGATAGCTGCTTGCGCAATACCGATGCGCGCTACAGCATGATTGGATTGGATAAACAATGAACGCCCGTGTGGATACCTCTGTGTTGAACCAGCTCAGCAATCGCCACCTGGATGCGCTGGAAGAAGAAACCATCTTCATCCTGCGCGAAGTGGCTGCCGCTTTTGAGCGCCCTGCGCTGCTGTTTTCGGGCGGCAAGGATTCGCTGGTCATGCTGCGCTGCGCGGAAAAAGCGTTTGGCGTGGGCCGCATTCCCTACCCGCTCTTGATGATCGACACCGGCCACAACTTCCCGGAAGTGACGGACTTCCGCGATCTGCGCGCCAAGGAGCTGGGTGCCGAGCTGATTGTGCGCAGCGTGGAAGACTCCATGGCACGCGGCACGGTGCGCCTGGCCCACGCCGAAGAGCCCCGCAATGCGCACCAGTCGGTCACGCTGCTGGAAGCGATTGAAGAATTCCGCTTTGATGCGCTGATCGGCGGTGCCCGCCGCGACGAAGAAAAGGCCCGCGCCAAGGAGCGCATCTTCAGCCACCGCGACAGCTTTGGTCAGTGGCAGCCCAAGGCCCAGCGCCCCGAGCTGTGGACGCTGTTCAACACCCGCATTGCCCCGGGCGAGCATTTCCGCGTGTTCCCCATCAGCAACTGGACCGAGCTGGACGTGTGGCAGTACATCGAGCGCGAACAGATCGCCCTGCCCAGTCTGTACTACAGCCACAAGCGCGACATCGTCGAGCGCAAAGGCCTGCTGGTGCCCGTGACCGAGCTGACACCGCCCAAGGATGGCGAGCAAGTCGTGGTGCGCGATGTGCGTTTTCGCACCCTGGGCGACATCACCTGCACCTGCCCGGTGGAGAGCACGGCCGCTACGGCCGCCGACATCGTGATCGAAACGCTGGCCGCCGATGTGAGCGAGCGCGGCGCGACGCGCATGGATGACAAGACCAGCGAGGCTTCGATGGAGAAGCGCAAAAAGGATGGGTATTTCTAAGGCACCCCCTGAGCGGCTACGCCGCTTCCCCCTCTCTGGCGCTGCGCGCCGGAGGGGGACGACACCAGCGCGGCGGGGCGGCCCTTGCGCGGTGTCTCTGAGTTGGGGTATGCCTGTTCAAAGAGATTGGGCGTGCTTGCACGCTGAAAGAATGCGATGACTGAAACTACTAATTCCATAGCTGCTAGCGCAAACCCTTCAAGCGCTACAGGCCAGTTTGATCAAAATACTGATGCCGCTTCCGCGCTGCGCTTTATCACCTGCGGCTCGGTCGATGACGGCAAATCCACGCTGATTGGCCGTTTGCTGGTCGATACCCGCGCCGTGCTGCAGGACCAGCTGGCGGGCGTGACCAAGTCGGGCGAGACCGATCTGGCGCTGCTGACCGACGGCCTGGCCGCCGAGCGCGAGCAAGGCATCACCATCGATGTGGCCTACCGCTACTTCGCCACCGAATCGCGCAAGTTCATCATTGGCGATGCGCCCGGCCACGAGCAGTACACCCGCAATATGGTCACCGCGGCCTCCAGTGCCGACGCTGCCGTGGTGCTGGTCGATGCCACCAAGCTTGACTGGAAGAACCCCTCGCTGGAGCTGCTGGCCCAGACTCGCCGCCACAGCCTGCTGGTGCACCTGCTGCGCGTGAACTCGCTGATTTTTGCGGTCAACAAGCTCGACGCCGTGGCAGACCCGGCTCTGGCCTTTGCACACATCAGCGCTGCACTGCAGAAGTTCACCAGCTCTGCAGGCATCAAGGTCACAGCCACCGTGCCTGTGTCTGCGCTCAAGGGCTTCAACGTGGTCAACGCCACGGGTGACGGCTGGGCAGGCTATCAAGGCCCCAGCCTGCTGCAGCTGCTGGAGCAATTGCCCAACACCCCCACCGACAGCAACCTGGCTCTGGCCTTCCCTGTGCAGTGGGTGGAGAAGTTCTCGTCGTCTGCCGACACCAGCCAGGGCCGCCGCGTCTTCTGGGGCCGTGTGGCCACCGGCGTGGCGCAAGTGGGTGCACAAGTGCAGATTCTGCCCAGCGGCCAGCTGGCAACCGTGGCCGCCGTCATTGACCATGTCCGCGCCCCCCATGCCGTGAGTGCAGGTCTGTCGGCCGGCATCACACTGGACCGCGAGGTCGATGTGTCGCGCGGCGACTGGATTGTTGCCGCGCCCGTGGCAGCGCAAGTAGCCGATGACGACTTCGGTGACACAGCCGCCGTCAGCCCCTGGCCCGCGCAGCGCGAAATTACCGCCACCGTGGCGTGGATGGACAACGAACCCCTGGTTCCCGGTCGCGTGTACTGGGCGCTGCATGGCCACCGCTGGGTCAAGGCCAAGGTGCGCCGCCTCGTTCACCGCCTGAACATCAACACCCTGGCCCAGGAAGAAGCCCAGCAGCTTGATGCCAATGCCATTGGTCAGGTCGAACTGACGCTGCAGGAAGCCATTCCCGCCGCCCCCTTTGTTCAGGCCCGTCAACTGGGATCGCTGATTCTGGTAGATACCGCCAGCCACGCCACAGCAGGCGCTGTGCTGGTGCAGTAAAAAAACCGCTTTCGAGCCGGCCGTAAAGTGCGATCTGCGCATCAAACCAGATCGCACTGCGGCCTTATACGTGCCGGGTTCTGGCGCAGTTCAGGAAAAAACCTAAAATCACGGGGTTTTACCAATCCCCATCCAGAAGAAGAATCACCATGACTCACGTCGTCACCGAAAACTGCATCAAGTGCAAATACACCGATTGCGTGGATGTTTGCCCCGTGGACTGCTTCCGCGAAGGTCCAAACTTCCTGGTGATCGATCCCGACGAGTGCATTGACTGCGCCGTCTGCATCCCCGAATGCCCCGCCAACGCCATCTTTGCCGAAGAAGATGTGCCCGCCGATCAACTGGCTTTCATCAAGCTCAACGTCGATCTGTCCCAGCTCAAGACCTGGAAGAGCATCACCAAGCGCAAGGCTTCGCTGCCCGACGCTGATGACTGGAATGGCAAGCCAAACAAAGTGGATTTGCTCGAACGCTAAGCCATTCAGGGCGCGGACTGCGCTACGCTTGGCTGCATGAGCCTGTCCAACGCAACGCCCGACGCATCCCATCCCCAACAACCCGCCGTGGAAACCGACGCCATCATCATTGGCGCAGGTCCGGCGGGTTTGTTTCAGGCCTTTCAGCTGGGCCTGCAAGGCATTCAATGCCATCTGATCGACTCCCTGCCCCATGTCGGCGGCCAGTGCAGCCAGCTCTACGCGCACAAACCCATCTACGACATTCCAGGCATCCCGGTCTGTACAGGCCTGGAGCTGGTGCAGTTGCTGGAAAAGCAGATTGCGCCCATGGCCGTGCCTCGTCACCTGTCTCAGCAGGTACAGACGCTGGAGTCCATGCCCGATGGCCGCTGGCAGGTAGGAACCACCGCTGGCACGGTGTTTCATGCCCGCACGGTCTTTATCGCTGCAGGTGTAGGTGCTTTTGTGCCCAAGGCATTGAAAGCCACAGGCGTGGACGCCTTGGCTGATGGGCAGCTCTTTTATCACCCCAATCAACTGACTATGGTGCAAGGCCGCACTGTACTGGTCTATGGGGGCGATGAAGAGGCCGTGAATGCAGCGCTGCAATGCGCCGCTCAAGATGGCGCCCAAGCTAGCAAAACCTATCTGATGCACCGCCGCGACGCCTTCAATGCCGAGCCTGCACAGCTCGAAAAACTGCAGCAACTGCGAGACAGCGGCGCCATCGAGGTGGTGATCGGGCAAATCACCGAGGTACAGCACGAGGGCGGCCTGCTCAAAGCGGTGCAGTGGATGGATGGCGAGGGCAATGAGCACCCGCTGGCCACCGACCTGCTGCTGGTCTATCAAGGCATTTCCCCGCGCCTGGGCCCTTTGACCGACTGGGGCCTTGCGCTGGAGCGCAAGCAACTGGTGGTGGACCCCGCCACGCTGGCCACCAGCGCCGCTGGCATTTACGCGATTGGCGACATCGTGAACTACCCCGGCAAAAAGCGCCTGATTCTGTGCGGCTTTCACGAGGCCACCATGGCCGCATTTGCCGCTGCAGAGTACCTGCAAGGCAGCAAGCCGCTGCTGGAATACACCACCACCAGCGCACGCCTGCATGCCATTCTGGGCGTATCGCACTGAACAAGTCAGCGAGTGGGCCAACTGCATCATTTACTTGATATACCGGTGGCCCAGCACAGCCCCCAGAGCCAAAAGCACGGTGGATAAAGCCATTGCGCAATGCATGCCCCACATGAATTGCGCTGAATCTTCGCCTTGCGCAAGAAAGCCAAACACTGCGACGCCGAGCACGCCGCCAACCTGGCGAGCCGAGTTAAGCAAACCCGATCCAATACCCGCCTGACTGCGCGCAACACTGCTCAACGTGGCGTTGGTAATGACCGGAATGGTCAGCGAGATACCGACTCCTGAAAGCAACATGGGCACGATCATCAGTGCATAGGGGCTGGAGGAATTGGTTGGTAACAGCAGCAGATAGCCCAGAGCCCCCAGCATCAGCCCTGCAACAGTCAGTTGGCGTGCGCCTATGCGATTTGACAAAGGGCCCGCCAGCAAGTTGGTCAGCACCAGCACACCCATCATGGGGAGAAAGGAAAAGCCCGTTTGCTGCGCATCAAAGTGGCGAATACGTGAGAAAAATAGGCTGAGAATGAAAACCATGCCGTAGAAGGCAAAGTTGATGAGCAGCCCGATCACCGCGCTTGCGCTGACCGTGGAGTTTTGAAATAGCGAGAGAGGCAGCATAGGGGAGGCGCTTTGTCGCTCAATGCGTATAAACAGCGCAGCGCAGGCGACGAAGATGGCGAGGCAGGCAATAACGGGAGCGGCACTCCAGCCCTGACGACTGGCCTCTGTGAGTGCAAAAGTCAGACTGCCCAGAGCCGCAATGGCGGTGACTTGCCCTGCAATGTCGAAAGACCGCCCCTTTAGAGCAGACGAGAGGGTCGATGAGGGTGCATGGCGATATGTAAGCCATAGCCCGAGTAAGCCAATGGGTAGATTCACCAGAAAAATTCCACGCCAGCTTGTCCAGGTAACCAGCAAACCGCCCAGTACAGGGCCTGCAGCCAATGCAGCACCCCCTGCAGCCCCCCACCAACCTACAGCGCGGCTACGCTGAGCACTGTCTGGGAAGACTTGTTGCAGCAACGCCAGTGAGTTGGGCACCAGCAAAGCGGCCCCCAGTCCTTGCAATGCACGTGCAGCGATCAGCACAGGCATACCAGTTGCCAAGCCGCACAAAAGAGACGCTACGGTAAAACATGAAAAACCAAGCATGAACACCCGCTTTGCGCCAAGCCTGTCTCCCAGTGAACCGGCACTGAGCAACAAGGCTGCAAACACCAGCGCGTAGGCATTGACGACCCATTGCAAGCCAGTCATGCCGGAGTGAAAGGCTGTACTGAGGCTGTCAAGCGCCACATTAACGACGCTGACATCCAGCAGCACCAGAGCAAAACCCAGACAGGCGGCAAACTGCACATACCTCTGCTGAAGGATACTGGTTGCGGCCTGTGCAGGCGGTGTTGTCGCTGAAGAAATAGTTGGCATTGGCTGACCACGCTTTCGAAAGGGGGTAATAAGAGGCAAGCGTAGGCAGCGGCCATCTATGCGTAAATTCCATAAATCTGCACACCATCTGTGAAATAACGCACAGAGAATCTCTCATGATGGATTGGGAAAATCTGCGCCACTTTGTGGCCCTGGGTCAGACAGGCAGCCTGTCTGCGGCTGCGCGGCTGCTGAAGGTCGACCATGCAACGGTGAGCCGTCGTTTGCAGGCGCTAGAAGGTGAGTTGAAAACCCGATTGGTAGAGCGCTTGCCGCGCTCCACCCCGCTCACCGAGGTGGGACAGCAGGTGCTGGCGCTGGCTCTACAAATGCAAGCTAGCGCCTATGGGATTGAACGACTAGCGCTGGGCCAGAGTTCACAAATGAGCGGAAAAGTCACGCTGAGTGCACCGCCCATTCTAGCCAGCCAGTTTTTTGCAGGCCTGATGCAGACTTTTCACGCCCTGCATCCGGGCATTCGCCTGGCGGTATCCAGCCAGGCACAGCAAATTTCCTTATCCCGACGCGAAGCGGATATTGCGGTTCGCCTGTCTCGCCCCAAGGATGCTGCCAATGTAGCGCGCAAGCTTGGCACCATGCCGTTTGGTCTGTATGCCAGCAAAGACTATGTACATGCGAGGTCACCATCGCAGTGGCAATTCATCACTTACGAAGAAAGCCTGGCAGAAACTGCGCTGCAGCGCTGGATGCTTGCCGCTGCCAATGGTCGACCCGTGGTGTGCGAAGTCAGCGACATTGTCAGCCAGCACATGGCTGCTCGTACCGGCGTCGGTGTCACGGCGTTACCCAGATTTTTAGCCGATAAGGATGCCACTTTGCAGCGCCTCCCCTTTGAAGACGCTGAGTTTGAGCCCGAGATCTGGCTGGTGCTTCATGCCGATCTGCAGAATTCGCGTGTGATACGCGCCGTGATTGATTTTGTAGTGAATGCCACAGAACCGTTTCGGGAACAGCTGCCTTAAAACGTGTGGATGATCTTTGCGCAGTGAATCTGCACCGGCTTACCTCTGAGCCACGGAGGCTCTGCCCACCTTCGGTCCGCGCACAACAGCAAACAGCAGGCATAAAAAAACCGCTATCCCATTTAGAGGGATAGCGGTATCAATCACGACGGGGTCTGGCCCCACCGCGCGCACTTCGCAAATTCTTTAGTGACTGTGTACCGGCTTGGCAGGAATGATGGGCACTTCCTTGCCATCCTTATCAAAGACCTTGCCGCCTTCCACGCGGTCACCGTCTGCCAGCATTTCCAGCACATGCTCACTCAGAGCACGGCCATAACCCGCTTCGAACACGGAAGGCTGATCCGAATTGCCTTGCTTGAAGTGGTTGAAGAGCAGATTCAGACCCACTGCCACCAGAGCTGTCGCGCTGATACCGGAGTGGAAGATGGTGGCAAACCATTCAGGGAACTGGTCGTAGAACTTGGGAGCCACCACTGGCAGCAGACCTGCGCTCACCGAAGTAGCCACAATGATCAGGTTCATATTGTTGTGGTATTCCACCTTGGCCAGAGTGCGGATGCCGCTGGCAGCCACCGTGCCGAACAGCACCAGACCTGCACCACCCAGAACCGAGGGAGGCACGCAGGCCACGATGCGGCCCATCACAGGCAACACGCCAAACACGATCAGGATCAGACCGGAGAACGCCACCACAAAGCGGCTCTTCACACCCGTCACTGCGACCAGACCCACGTTCTGGGCAAAAGCGCTCTGTGTAAAGCCACCAAAGATGGGAGCCACGATGCTGGACAGCATGTCGGCACGCAGACCATCGCCCAGACGGCGACCGTCCACGGGGCTGTCCACGATTTCGCCCACAGCCAGCACGTCGGCAGAGGTTTCCACCAGGATCACCAGAATCACGATGAACATGGAAATGGTGGCCGCCATGTCAAACGTAGGCCAGCCAAAGTGCAAAGGCGTAGGCACGGCAAAGATAGCGCCGTTGAAGACTTGCGAGAAGTCAGCCTTGCCTAAAAACACCGCCGCCACCGTGCCACCGACGATCGCAATCAGAATGGACAGACGCGACAGCATGGCGTTGCCCAGCTTGCTGAACAGCAGAACCAGGAACAGCGACAGACCCGCCAGACCGATATTGCCCATGCTGCCGTAATCCGCAGACTTGGCATTACCGCCCATGGCCCAGTGTGCAGCCACGGGCATCAGCGACATGCCGATCACCGTAATCACGCAGCCATTGACCAGTGGAGGGAAGAACTTGGTGATGCGCGAGAACACGGGCGCAATGATCAGACCCAGCACCGAGGAATACATCACGGCGCCGAGCACGCCTTGCATGCCGCCCCCCGTATGCAAGATGCTGACCATGGTGGCCACACCGGCAAAGGAAACGCCTTGCACCAGCGGCAGGCGACAACCAAAAAATGGAATTCCCAGAGTCTGCAGCAAGGTTGCCACGCCGCCCATGAACAGGCAGGCAGTCACCAGCAGGGGCGTGTCCGAATTTTTGTGTAAACGGTTCGGACTTCAATTGATGGAAATGCGGTCTCCGAACTGAATGGTAAAGCGGGTCAGCGCAGCCTTCCAATCCCGGATGGGCATGGTCCACTTCTGGCTGATGTTGCGCAGGGCCAGGTAGAACAGCTTGGTCAGCGCCTCGTCGCTGGGGAACGAGCCCCGGTTCTTGGTCAGCTTCCTCAGGCCCATGTTCACCGACTCGATGGCATTGGTGGTGTAGATGACCTTGCGGATTTCCGGCGGGTAGTCAAAGAACGGGGTCAAGCGGCTCCAGTTCCTGCGCCAGGACTGGCCGATGGGCAGGTACTCGGCATCCCAGCGCTGCTCGAATTCACCGAGCATCAGCTCGGCCTCCTCGGCGGTGGCGGCCGTGTAGATGCGTCTCAGGTCTGCGGCCACTTCTTTGCGACGCTTCCACGAGACGTAGTTCAGGCTGTGGCGCACCATGTGCACGATGCACAACTGAACCACTGTCCTGGGAAACACGGCCTCAATGGCTTCAGGGAAGCCCTTGAGGCCATCGACGCAGGCGATGAAGATGTCATGCACGCCCCGGTTGCGCAGCTCGGTCACGACCTGCAGCCAGAATTTGGCCCCCTCGGTCTGCGCCAGCCACAGGCCCAGCACCTCCTTCTCGCCCGTCATGGTGATGCCGATGGCCAGGTACACCGCCTTGACCCGCACAGCGCCCTCGCGCACCTTCACATGGATGCAGTCCAGATAGACGATGGGGTAGATTGCATCGAGCGGGCGGGCTTGCCAGGTCTTGACCTCATCGGCCACGGCGTCGGTCACCGAGGAAATCAGGCTGGGCGAGACCTCGGTGCCGTACATCTCCTCTAGGTGGGCCTGTATCTCGCGCACCGTCATGCCGCGGGCGTACAGCGAGATGATTTTGTCGTCGAAGCCGGCCCAGCGGGTCTGGTGCTTGGGGATGAGTTGGGGCTCGAAGCTGCCATGGCGGTCACGTGGCACCTCGATGGGCAACTCGCCGAAATCGCCCTTGAGGGTCTTCTTGCTCTTGCCATTGCGGGTGTTGCCAGTGGTGTTGGCTACCGCTTCGTTGCGTTCGTGGCCCAGATGCTCGGTCAGTTCGGCGTCCAGGGCTCGCTCCACCAGCAGCTTGGTCAACTGTTTGAGCAGGCCGTTCTCGCCGATGAGGTCTTCGGGTTTCTTGTAGTTGGCCAGCAGGCCAGACAGCAGTTCTTCGGGTACGTCGTGTTTCTTGGTGCTCATTGTGCTTACGGATAGGCCGGCTTGCGCCGGCGGTGGATTGTCCGTTTACACAAAATTCTGCACACCCTCACCAGCAGACCTGCATCCGCCGCCGACATGCCGGCAGCCTCCGCCACAATCAGTGGCACAGCCACAATGCCGCCATACATGGTGAGCACGTGCTGCAGGCCATACATCAAGTTGGCCGCGAAACCAAGGTTCTCGTCCTCAGGACGCTGAACACCTGCGTTGTTTGATGATCCGGATTGCTCGTTCATCGCTGTCTCCTAATACTCTTCCTGCTGACCAAGGCTCTGGTGGCCTTTTCTTTCAGTGACTTATCGTTTTCATTTACACGCGAAATCGCTGCCACCCAGACAGATGGCAGCCAAAGCGGCGCTATTTCATGCCAGCCCAATGCAGTCACACCTTCAGAACTGCTGGTGAGAGCTGACAACTCTTCACCATCTGGGACAAACAAGACTCAACCAGTGACAGCCCATGAAGCGGTTCTATGCGGCGAACCATTCCACTTTGCTATCAAAGCCATGCCGGTTAGGACATGATGTTGAGACTGTACGATCTCGGCACACCAAAATTGTCTACCGTTTTGTATACAAAGTCCTGACAAGAACTGTCCGAAGCAAAACGCCAGCTTTGGAGTCAGACCACAAAACGACCGCAAAACTCACCAAAAAATCACAAATCTATAGCAAGAGATCACCGGACAACGGCACATTCGCTTCAATCGTCTTCTGCGGCAGCAATCCCGGGAAACAGCACATCGGTAAAGCCAAATTGACTAAAGTCACGCATGCGCATGGGGTAGAGTTTTCCCCAGAGGTGGTCGCACTCATGCTGCACCACGCGCGCATGGAACCCCTCTACCGTGCGATCAATGGCGTCGCCATAAATATCAAAGCCCGTGTAACGCACCTTGCTCCAGCGCGGCACCATGCCCCGCATACCTGGCACTGACAGGCAGCCCTCCCAGTCAAGCTGCTCTTCTTCCCCTATTGGTGTAATGACTGGGTTAATCAATACCGTGCGCGGCACCACTGGCGCCTCTGGATAGCGCGGATTGGAAAGGCCTGAGCCAAAAACCACCATCTGCAGGTCTTCTCCAATCTGAGGGGCCGCCAGCCCTGCGCCATTGGCCGCATGCATGGTGTCCAGCAGATCCTTGAGCAAGAAGTGCAGCGCATCGGTATCAAACTCCGTCACCGGCTTGGCTGTGCGCAGCAAACGTGGGTCACCCATTTTCAAGATTGTGCGAATCGTCATGGCATTGAATTTCAGCCCACCCTGCCAATCAGAGTGCAAGCCGATCACTTTATGGTTTAGAACAAGCCCAAGCAGGGAACGCTGAACGAATCCAAAGGCTTTGGCATCTTCCAAAAGCATAGCGCGATGCCAACAGCCAATGCCACAGCCAAGGATTCAGAGCTTCTCCAGACATTTTTTGATGAAATTCTGGCGATCTTCTTCAGAGCCAAGTTTTACGTTCTATAATCCAAGTCTTCTTCCTCAATAGCTCAGTCGGTAGAGCGCCGGACTGTTAATCCGTAGGTCCCTGGTTCGAGCCCAGGTTGAGGAGCCAAGATTTCGATGCTTTGCGGATTTTCAAAGCATCACACCGACACATTCCTCAATAGCTCAGTCGGTAGAGCGCCGGACTGTTAATCCGTAGGTCCCTGGTTCGAGCCCAGGTTGAGGAGCCAAAAATTTAGACGCTTTGCAATCGTTCAAAGCACTGTCACACCGACACATTCCTCAATAGCTCAGTCGGTAGAGCGCCGGACTGTTAATCCGTAGGTCCCTGGTTCGAGCCCAGGTTGAGGAGCCAAAATTTAGACGCCTTGCAATCGATCAAGGCACTGTCACACCGACACATTCCTCAATAGCTCAGTCGGTAGAGCGCCGGACTGTTAATCCGTAGGTCCCTGGTTCGAGCCCAGGTTGAGGAGCCAAAATTTAGACGCTTTGCAATCGTTCAAAGCACTGTCACACCGACATATTCCTCAATAGCTCAGTCGGTAGAGCGCCGGACTGTTAATCCGTAGGTCCCTGGTTCGAGCCCAGGTTGAGGAGCCAAATAAAAAGCCCACATGTTCGCATGTGGGCTTTTTTCTTTGTCATTTCAGGCTGCCCGCACCACCCCGACTGCAGGGGAAACCTGAGGTGCATCCATCACCACAGGCTTGGCGGTCGAAATATGGGCCGCCGCACCGTAATGATGGGCCACCTCGGGCATGTGATGCGGGTCACCAGACTCCCACAGCCGCAACTCCTCCTCCAGACGCGCCGCGCGTTCGGCATACATCTGAGCCGAAGACTGGTAGTACTCGGCAGCAATGGAGTGCTCAAGCATGGCCATGCGAGCCTCTTGCAGATAGGCTCGGGTACGGCGGATGTAACGCGGCTCAGAGAAGCCAAAGCTGAAGAATTTTCCAAAAGCCATTTCCGCCTCCTCCTGTCTGCGGTGCACACATCCATTGCATGCATCCGGCAGCCAACAAATTCAGAGTAACTCAGCCCATCTTAAGCCCTTGTCCCATGAAAAGAGTTCAATTCGTAGGAACGCGGCTTACCTCCATGACCCATTGGTGAAACACCCCAGGCTGCAACCCACAGCACCCCGTAAAGCTGTGCAAAACTGCAAGCAATCCATCCCTTGACCGCACGATGACACACCACCTCCCATGGCTGCAACCCACCCAGGAATTTCCCCCGATTGATACCACCTGGGGAGACCAGGATCCGATTCCTGGATTGCTGGCAGCGGGCAGCACACTGGATGCCGCACATCTGCGCCTGGCCTACAGCAAGGGAATTTTTCCGTGGTTCAGCGAGGGGCAGCCCGTTCTGTGGTGGTCGCCCAACCCGCGCATGGTGCTGCACCCGCCCGAGTTCCGCCTGCGCCGCAGCTTGCGCAAGACACTGCAGAAGTTCAGCAGCAGCCCCGAATGCGAGATCCGCATCGATAGCGCCTTCAGCACCGTGATGCAGCACTGCGCGCAGACGCCACGCGAAGGCCAGCATGGCACCTGGATTGTGCAAAGCATCATTGACGCCTACAGCGAACTGCATCAGCAAGGCGCTGCACACAGTGTGGAGACATGGGTCGATGGCAGGCTGGTCGGCGGCCTGTACTGCGTGGCATTAGGCCGCGCCGTATTTGGCGAATCCATGTTTTCGCTGCAAAGCGATGCCTCCAAGATTGCACTTTCAGCCCTGGTTGCGCTGTGCCGGGCGCATGATGTGCCGCAAATCGACTGCCAGCAAGCTACTGCACACCTATCCTTCATGGGCGGACGCGAGGTCGCCCGCGCCGACTTTGCGCGGGTCGTCGAACAGCAGCGCCAGCGCCCCGATATGCAATGGAAGTTTGCCCCCGTATACTGGAATCAGTTGCTGAGCCAATCACCTGACAGCCCTCCCCAAACCGCTCCACCGCCAGCAGCTTCGGCCTGAACATGACGCACCCGAACGACCTCCCCCTGCAGGCTTTGCAGTTCTATGCCACAGCCGCCTACCCCTGCAGCTATCTGCCCGGGAGAATGGCTCGTTCACAGGTCGCCACCCCCAGCCATTTGATTCAAAACCCCGCCTATTCCGAACTGGTCAATCTGGGTTTCCGGCGCAGCGGCATGTTCACCTACCGCCCCTATTGCGATGGCTGCCAAGCCTGCATTCCCCTGCGCATTCTGACCGCAGAGTTTCAGCCCAATCGCAGCCAGCGCCGCGCCGCAGCGCGACACGCCAACCTGACCCCCTCCATCAAGCGCCTGCACTACTCCGACGAGCACTATCAGCTTTACCTGCGCTATCAGCAGCATCGCCACAGCGGCGGCGGCATGGATCAAGACAGCGTGGATCAATACACGCAGTTTCTGCTGCAAAGCCGCGTCAACTCGCGCTTGGTGGAATTTCGGGAAAGCACGCCAGACGGCCAGCCCGGCGCATTGAAGATGCTCTCGATTCTTGATGTACTTGAAGATGGCCTGTC
This sequence comes from Comamonas fluminis, assembly GCF_019186805.1. Taxonomy (NCBI): domain Bacteria; kingdom Pseudomonadati; phylum Pseudomonadota; class Betaproteobacteria; order Burkholderiales; family Comamonadaceae; genus Comamonas; species Comamonas fluminis. The sequence goes on from NZ_CP066783.1 coordinate 3,035,631, forward strand.
TGCGGTCTACACCTTCTACGAGCCACAGGACCACGCCAGCTATGGCACCTACAACGTGCTGTGGCAAATCCAGCAGGCCCGCGCCATGAACCTGCCCTATGTGTTCCTGGGCTACTGGATCGCAGAGAGCCCGAAGATGAACTACAAAGCCAGCTTTCTGCCGCACGAAATTCGCGAAGGCGAACGCTGGCAGCGCGTAGACCAGCAAAGCGGCAGACGCTAGGGTCTGTTGAGATTTAGACGAGGATCGCGTTGCAGCGACAGAAGGCTGGATGCTAGGCGCATGACCGAAGCAATGCTCATGCCTTGCAAGGGCATGCAACAACGCAGACGGCCTCCTGTCGCTGCAACCCGAAGGGAAGAACTCTGGCCACTTGCCACTCGTTGTTGCGTTCCTTGTGCGGGTGGGCACCCGCACGGCGTCACGCGCCTAGATTGGCAAGCGGCCAGAATCCTTCGCGACCTCGCTCAATTCTCAACAGACCCTAGCGATATCGCAGCAAGCCTGCGGCAGTCTCGCTGCATACAGATATGAGCAGATGACATGTCTGCACGGTGATTGCACCGCTAGAATGCCCTCATCCCGAAACGCACCTCCAACGCATGAAAAAAGACGATCTCTCGGCCTCCGCAAAGCCTAGCGTCCAGGTTCTGGAACGCATGTTCACGTTGATTGACGTGCTGGCATCGCGTGAGGAAGCGGTCTCTTTGAAGGAGATCAGCGAACGCACCGGCCTGCACCCCTCCACCACGCACCGCATCCTCAATGATCTGGCGCTGGGCCGCTTTGTGGACCGCCCAGAATCTGGCAGCTACCGCCTGGGCATGCGCTTTCTGGAGCTGGGCAACCTAGTCAAGGCACGCCTGAACGTACGCGAAGTGGCTCTGACGCCCATGCGCCAGCTCTACAAGCAGATTCAGCAGCCCATCAGCCTGTCCGTGCGCCAAGGCGATGAAATTGTCTATGTCGAGCGCGCATACAGCGAACGCTCCGGCATGCAGGTGGTGCGGGCGATTGGCGGGCATGCGCCGCTGCACCTGACGTCCAACGGCAAACTTTTTCTGGCAGCCGACGACCCTCAGCAGGTGCGCGCCTATGCCACCCGTACAGGTCTGCCCGGCAAAACCCATTTCAGCATCACCCAGCAAAGCGATCTGGAGCATGAGCTGGAAAAAGTGCGCCAGTACGGCATTGCCCGCGACAATGAAGAGCTGGAACTGGGCGTGCGTTGCATGGCTGCCGGTATTTACGACGACCAGAGCAAGCTGATTGCGGGCCTGTCCATCTCTGCCCCCGCAGATCGCCTGGACGAAAGCTGGGCCCCCAAGCTGCAAGCCACGGTGCAGGAAATTTCTGAAGCGCTGGGATACAACCGCCAGCGCCCCGCACCTCAGGCAGCCTCCCCTTACAGCCGCAGCCATCACCACGGCTGAAAATCAAATTTCATAGCGCATTGCGCGCGTAAAACAAGCGCCTCAGACGCATACCCAATAAAAAAGCCACCTTTCAGGTGGCTTTTTTTGACAGGCGAAAGAAGATCAGCCGCGAATACGCTGCGCAATCACATTGCTGGCAGTGGGACCCATACCTTCGACCCAGTGGCGCACGCGCTCTGCATCGGCAATACGGCTGAACTTGCCTGCGGAATCCAGGAAGACCATGATGAGCTTGCGACCCGAAACCTGAGCCTGCATCACCAGGCAGCGGCCAGCTTCCGAGATATATCCCGTCTTTTGCAGACCGATATCCCAGTTGTCGCTCTTGACCAGACGGTTGGTATTGTTGAACTGTAGTGTGCGGCGGCCCACAGCCACTTCGTAACCGGGCGATGTGGAGTATTCGCGCATCAATGGCTCACCATGCGCCACACCCACCAGCAAAGCCAGATCGCGTGCGCTGGACTGATTGCTGCTGGACAGGCCCGTGGGCTCCACATAACGTGTGTCTTTCATGCCCAGCTGACGCGCCTTGGCATTCATCATCTGCACAAACTGCGACAGACCGCCAGGATAGGTACGACCCAGAGCATGGGCTGCACGGTTTTCGCTGGACATCAGCGCCAGGTGCATCATCTCTGAGCGACTCAGCGTGGTGCCCACACGCAGACGCGAACTGCTGTGCTTTTCGGTGTCCACATCATCCTGGGTGATGGTGATCATCTCATCCATGGGCAAATGCGCCTGCGCAATCAGCAGACCGGTCATCAGCTTGGTCAGCGACGCAATCGGCAGCACGGCCTGATCATTCTTGCGCAGCAGCACTTCATGCGTATCCTGGTCAACCACATAGGCTACGCTGGACTGCAGATCGAGAGGGTCGGTGACGGCATGCAGGCCAGCCATCTGACCGTAGGACTGACGGGCGGGCTCAATGGGTGCAGCAACCGCTGCTGCAGCCAGTGCGGCACCGCCTGCGGCAGTACCCGCCTTGGCCAGATGTTTTCTGGAGGACGAGCGTTCGGCTCGCTCGGCGCGCTCAGCCTTGGCCACTGTCGTCTTGCCGCCATGCTTGCCTGCAGCAACGGCCTTGTCCGCCTTGCCGCCCTTGGCTGTTTTCTCTGCCTTGTCGGCCTTGCCAGCTTTTTCAGACTTGCCAGCTTTGCCGCCCTTGGCCTCGGCCACCACCTTTGTTTTCCCTGCAGATTCCTTTGCCCCCGCCTTTTTGGCAGATGCCGCAGCAACCGGCTTCTTGTCGTCTTTTTTCCCTGCGGCATGGGCAGCAGGCACGACCAGTGCGCAACTCAAAAGAGCTACGGACATCAATTGAGGAAGCTTGGCAAGGCGAAAGGGACTAAGCAGCGGCATGCGATACCCCAGACAACAAGGTGTAAGGATTTAATTCAATCAAAAAAGTTGTGAAGTGACAGGCACTTGCACAACCTTCTCGATAATCTGAGTGAAATTATAAATCCTGCGTTCAACCTTGTGCAGCTACAACTTCCATATTGCTATGCAATTTGTTCAATGCACCCAGATAAGCCTTGGCCGATGCGACCACGATATCGGGGTCAGCACCCACTCCGTTGACGATACGGCCATTGCGCTGCAGGCGCACTGTCACCTCGCCCTGACTCTCTGTAGAGCCACTAATGGCATTGACGGAATACAGCACCATTTCGGCGCCACTTTTCACCTCGGATTCAATGGCCTTGAATGAGGCATCCACCGGACCATTGCCTTCGGAAGTCGCCTTGATTTCACGCCCCTCGTTGCTGAAGACCACGGTGGCATGTGGGCGCTCGCCAGTTTCGCTTTGCTGAGCCAGAGAGATGAACTGAAACTGGTTTTCATGGTGCTGCGCACCATCCACATTGACCAGCGCCAGAATGTCTTCGTCGAAGATTTCGCTCTTGCGGTCAGCCAGTTCCTTAAAGCGCGTGAACGCCTGGTTGATGGCGGCTTCGCTATCGAGTTCCACGCCCAGTTCCTGCAAGCGCTGCTTGAAAGCGTTACGACCACTGAGCTTGCCCAGCACGATCTTGTTGGCAGTCCAGCCCACATCTTCAGCGCGCATGATTTCGTAGGTATCACGTGCCTTGAGCACGCCATCCTGGTGAATGCCGGAAGCATGGGCAAAAGCATTGGCACCCACCACGGCCTTGTTAGGCTGCACCACAAAGCCCGTGGTCTGGCTGACCATGCGACTGGCCGCCACGATGTGCTGGGTGTCGATATTCACATTCAGGCCAAAGTAGTCCTTGCGTGTCTTGATCGCCATGACCACTTCTTCCAGCGAGCAGTTGCCTGCACGCTCGCCCAGACCATTGATGGTGCACTCAATCTGACGAGCGCCGCCAATCTTCACACCTGCCAGCGAGTTGGCCACAGCCATGCCCAGGTCGTTGTGGCAGTGCACGGACCAGATGGCCTTGTCGCTGTTGGGCACACGCTCGCGCAGGTTGCGAATGAACTCGCCATACAGCTCAGGCACGGCGTAGCCCACGGTATCGGGCACGTTGATGGTGGTCGCACCTTCGTTGATGACCGCCTCAATCACACGGGCCAGAAAGTCGGGTTCGCTGCGATAGCCATCTTCAGCGCTGAACTCAATGTCTTCGATCAGGTTGCGGCCAAAGCGCACCGCCTGCTTAGCCTGCTCCAGCACCTGCTCAGGTGTCATGCGCAGCTTCTTTTCCATGTGCAGCGGGCTGGTGGCAATGAATGTGTGAATGCGCCCACGGTTAGCGTCTTTCAAGGCCTCTGCGGCGCGGGCAATGTCGCGGTCGTTTGCACGAGACAGCGAGCAAACGGTGGAGTCCTTGATGGCACGGGCAATACCCTGAATGGATTCAAAGTCCCCATTCGATGCCGCCGCGAAACCCGCCTCGATCACGTCCACCTTCAGGCGCTCCAGCTGGCGCGCAATGCGCAGCTTTTCGTCACGCGTCATGGACGCGCCGGGCGACTGCTCGCCGTCACGCAAGGTGGTGTCAAAAATAATGAGCTGATCGGACATGGTGGGTCTCACTTTGTGAAGTTATGGCGCATTGCTTATACGCCGTTTCTATTCAGGGTCTGGCAATTAAAAAGCCGGAACGCTTTTGGCGACTCCGGCTTGGAACACTTCTATCAGGCAGCAACCGCTTCTACGGTTGCCGGGGCGCGCTGCACACCCGAGATGATGGCGCGAAGCGAGGCAGAGACGATATTGGCATCCACCCCAACACCGTAGCAGACCTGCGCGTCATCCACACGCAACTCCACATAGGCAATGGCCTTGGCATTTGCACCTTCGCCAATGGCATGCTCTGCATAGTTGAGCACGCGCACATTGCGGCCCACGGCCGCCGAGAGCGACTGTACAAAGGCATCAATGGGGCCCGTACCTTCTCCGTCCAAAAAATACTTCTCGCCCTCCACTTCGATTTCGGCAGTCATGCTGACCACGCCATCGGCTTCCTGCAAGCGGTACTGAGGCGCCTTGACGGTGTTCACCGCGTATTCACGCTGGAACAGCTCCCACAGGTCGGCAGCCGACAATTCCTTGCCGCTGGCGTCCATCTCGCGCTGCACAACCTGGCTGAATTCGATCTGCAGACGACGGGGCAACTGCAAGCCAAACTCGCTCTCAAGCAAATAGGCGATACCGCCCTTGCCCGACTGGCTGTTGACACGAATCACGGCCTCATAGCTACGTCCCAGATCCTTGGGGTCGATAGGCAGATAAGGCATATCCCAGATATCGCCATCCTTGTGAGCGGCGAAGGCCTTCTTGATGGCGTCCTGGTGGGAGCCCGAGAAGGAGGTGTAGACCAGCTCGCCCACGTAAGGGTGGCGAGGGTGCACGGGCAACTGGTTGCAGTGCTCAACCGTTGCGCGGATATCGTCGATATTCGAGAAATCAAGGCCGGGGTTCACACCCTGGATATACATATTCAGAGCCACATTGACCACATCGAGGTTGCCGGTGCGCTCGCCATTGCCGAACAAGCAGCCTTCAAGGCGATCAGCACCCGCCATCAGCGACAGCTCGGCGGCGGCCGTGCCTGTGCCGCGGTCGTTATGCGGGTGCACCGAGATCACCACGCTGTCGCGGCGCTCGATATTGCGGTGCGTCCACTCCACCATGTCGGCAAAGATATTGGGGGTGGAATGCTCCACCGTGGTGGGCAGATTGATGATGCACTTGTTCTCAGGCGTAGGCTGCCACACGGCAGTCACCGCGTCGATCACGCGCTTGGAGAATTCCAGCTCGGTATCCGAATACATTTCGGGCGAGTACTGGAAAGTCCATTGGGTTTGCGGGTAGTTGGCTGCAATGTCCTTGAACATCTGTGCATTGGTCGTGGCCAGTTCCACAATCTCGTCTTCGCTCATATTCAGCACCACGCGGCGCATGACGGGAGCCGTTGCGTTGTAGAGGTGAACAATGGCGCGGGGCACGCCCTCCAGCGCTTCAAAAGTGCGGCGAATCAGGTGCTCACGCGCCTGGGTCAGCACCTGCACCGTCACATCATCGGGAATGCGGTTTTCATCAATGAGCTTGCGCATGAAGTCGAACTCCACTTGCGAAGCCGAGGGAAAGCCCACTTCAATTTCCTTGAAGCCAATCTTCACCAACTGCTCGAACATGCGCACTTTGCGCTCGATGTCCATGGGCTCAATCAAGGCCTGATTGCCATCACGCAGATCCACACTGCACCAGACCGGAGGCTTGGTAATCACCGCATCGGGCCAGGTGCGATTGGTCAGGCGCACAGGAGCGAAAGCACGGTATTTGGTGGAAGGGTTTTGCAACATGGTCAGTCTCTTGAGTGGAATTGGTAAAAGGTGAAAACCCATTCAGCGACGCCCAAACGCAAAAACGGCCCGTCGCTGGTGCTACGGGCCGTCAAGAAGGTGTGTGTTTGTACGTTTGTACGCGCGCGCTACTTCCTCTGCCCGTTGGACATTAGTAGTAGAGCTAGCGACAGGTTTTGCATGCGGATCACTTTAACACAAGAAAAGTTGATAAGGACAAGATTTTTTGCAGCGCATCAATCGTCGTGCAGACCGCGCTCGTCTGGCTCGTCCTTGCTGGTCGCAACAATGCTCACATGCTCGCCCTTGGCACGGCGCCACACATAAATCACATAGCCAGAGATGGAATAACCCACAAACACCAAGAACAGCATGGTGGCAGGCTCGATGCTGACCACTGCCATCAGCAGGGCCACCACCACCAGCGAGACAAAGGGCATGCTCTTGGCGCCACCAATGTCCTTGAAGCTGTAATAAGGAATATTGGTCACCATGGTCAGGCCTGCGAACAGTGTGACGGCAAACATGATCCAGGACAAATCCGCACGGTCTGTGGGGTAGCCACCAAACCAGGAAATCACATCACCGAAGATGGGCACATCGCGGTGCGAGACCATCAGTGCGCTGGTCAGCCAGATAAAGCCCGCCACCAGTGCCGCCGCCGCAGGCGAAGGCATGCCCTGGAAGTAGCGCTTGTCCACCACGCCGGTATTGACGTTAAAGCGCGCCAGGCGCAGTGCGGCGCAGGCGCAGTACACAAATGCGGCAATCCAGCCCCAGCGACCCAGCGGGCGCAGCGCCCATTCATAGGCAATCAGCGCAGGGGCCGCGCCAAAGGACACCATGTCGGACAGCGAATCCATCTGCTCGCCAAAGGCGCTTTGCGTGTGCGTCATACGCGCCACACGGCCGTCCAGGCTGTCGAGCACCATGGCGCAGAACACGCCCACGGCAGCCAGTTCAAACTTGTTGTTCATCGCCATGACGATGGCGTAGAAGCCGCCAAACAGCGCTGCCAGGGTGAACAGATTGGGCAGCACATAAATGCCTTTGCGCATCTTGCGCGAGGTGGCACCGATATCGCCAGACTCATTGCTGTTTTGCATTCAACAGACCTCCAGTGCTTGCATGTCAAGCGCATGCAGCTATTAAAACCATAGTATTTTAAGCAATGCCACAAGGACAATGCCACTGGTTCCAGTGTACCCGCCACGCATGCTGCACTTTGCATGAAAAAGGCCACCGTGAAGGTGGCCTCTGACTGACACGCATTGACCGGGCGCAAACCCGGCCAATCACATCATTAGTTGCGGCTTTGGTCAACCAGCTTGTTCTTGGCGATCCAGGGCATCATGGAACGCAGCTGGCCACCGACTTGCTCGATAGCGTGGTCAGCGTTCTGACGACGACGGGCAGTCATCGAAGGATAGTTCAGACGGCCTTCGCTGATGAACATCTTGGCGTATTCGCCGCTCTGGATGCGCTTCAGAGCGTTGCGCATGGCCTTGCGGGATTCTTCGTTGATGACTTCAGGGCCCGTCACGTACTCACCATACTCGGCGTTGTTCGAGATGGAGTAGTTCATGTTGGCGATACCGCCTTCGTACATCAGGTCGACGATCAGCTTGAGCTCGTGCAGGCACTCGAAGTAAGCCATTTCAGGAGCGTAACCAGCTTCGGTCAGGGTTTCGAAGCCCATCTTCACCAGTTCCACCGCACCGCCGCACAGAACGGCTTGCTCGCCGAACAGGTCGGTCTCGGTTTCTTCCTTGAAGTTGGTTTCGATGATGCCGCCCTTGCCGCCGCCATTGGCAGAAGCGTAGGACAGCGCCACATCACGGGCCTTGCCAGACTTGTCTTGGTAAATGGCGATCAGGGAAGGCACGCCGCCGCCCTTGAGGTATTCGGAGCGCACGGTGTGGCCTGGGCCCTTGGGGGCAACCATGATCACGTCCAGGTCAGCGCGGGGCACGACCTGGTTGTAGTGCACGTTGAAGCCGTGAGCGAAAGCCAGGGTTGCGCCTTGCTTGATGTTGGGCTCAACGTTGTTCTTGTACACCTCAGGGATGTTTTCGTCGGGCAGCAAAATCATGACGACGTCAGCAGCCTTCACTGCCTCGTCCACTTCCATCACGGTCAGGCCAGCCTTGCCAACCTTATCCCAGGAAGCGCCGCCCTTGCGCAGACCGACCACCACCTTCACGCCGGATTCGTTCAGGTTCTGAGCGTGTGCGTGGCCTTGGCTGCCGTAACCGATGATGGCAACAGTCTTGCCCTTGATCAGGCTCAGGTCACAGTCCTTGTCGTAGAAAACTTTCATGTTGGCTCCAGGTCTCTTATCTTGAGGGGGTTAAAAAGGTTGATTCGATTTCAAAAATGGCGCAAACCCGCCATTAGACACGCAGAATGCGCTCGCCACGGCCAATACCCGAGGCGCCTGTACGCACTGTCTCCAAAATGGCAGTGCGATCAATGGCTTGCAGGAAGGCGTCGTTCTTGGACTGGTCACCGGTCAGCTCTACGGTGTAGCTCTTTTCGGTGACGTCAATGATGCGGCCACGGAAGATATCCGCCATGCGCTTCATCTCTTCGCGCTCCTTGCCCACGGCGCGCACCTTGACCATCATCAATTCGCGTTCGGTATAGGCGCCTTCGGTCAGGTCCACCACCTTCACCACTTCAATCAGGCGGTTCAGGTGCTTGGTGATCTGCTCGATGACGTCGTCCGAACCGGTGGTCAGGATGGTCATGCGCGACAGCGACGGGTCTTCCGTCGGCGCCACAGTCAGGGATTCAATGTTGTAGCCACGGGCCGAGAACAGGCCCACGACGCGCGACAGTGCTCCAGGCTCGTTTTCGAGCAGCACGGCGATGATGTGTTTCATGAGATGAGATTCCTCTTTTCGCCGCCCTCCCCTGACACCGGTAAGTGCCAGGCTCGGCGGACAATAGATTCGTCAAAAAAGATCGCTATAAAGAATATAGCTGCTAGCGCTTACTTTACTTTGGCTGCATGCCGATTTCATTCACAAATCGGCACATCAGTCATCACAAATCGTCAGCACCCAGCAGCATTTCGGTGATGCCGCGGCCCGCCTGAACCATGGGGAACACGTTCTCCGTGGGGTCAGTGCGGAAGTCCAGGAACACCGTCTTGCTTTCTTCGCGCACGATGCGGCGAGCCTCACGCAGGGCACCTTCCACATCAGCAGGGTTTTCGATCAGCAGACCACGGTGACCATAGGCCTCGGCCAGCTTCACGAAGTCGGGCAGCGAATCCATATAGCTGCTGGAGTAACGGCCCGAGTATTCAATTTCCTGCCACTGGCGCACCATGCCCAAGAAGCGGTTGTTCAAGGCGCAGATCACCACAGGCGTGTTGTACTGCTTGCAGGTGGCCAGTTCCTGAATGTTCATCTGAATCGAGCCTTCGCCCGTGATACAGAAAACTTCAGAATCCGGCTTGGCTAGCTTGATACCCATGGCATAGGGCAGACCCACACCCATGGTGCCCAGGCCGCCGGAGTTGATCCAGCGACGGGGTTCATCAAAGCGGTAGTACTGCGCAGCCCACATCTGGTGCTGGCCCACGTCCGAAGTGATGTAGGTGTCCGTACCCTTAGTCATGTTCCACAGGGTATCGACCACGTACTGAGGCTTGATGACTTCGCCATTGCCCTTGTCATAGCTCAGGCAGTCGCGGCTGCGCCAGCCTTCAATGGTGTTCCACCACTGGCCCAGAGCCCCTTCATCAGGGCGCTGTGTGGATTCGCGGATCATGGAGATCAGCTCGGCCAGCACATCCTTGACATCACCCACGATAGGCACATCCACCTTCACTCGCTTGGAAATGGAGGATGGATCAATGTCGATATGGATGATCTTGCGTTCCACCGACATGAAGTGCTTGGGGTTGCCAATCACGCGATCATCGAAGCGCGCACCCACGGCCAGCAGCACATCGCAGTTCTGCATGGCGTTGTTGGCTTCGATGGTGCCGTGCATGCCCAGCATGCCTAGGAACTTCTTGTCGCTGGCAGGATAGGCACCCAGACCCATCAGGGTGTTGGTGACAGGGTAGCCCAGCATGTCCACCAGCGTACGCAACTCGTTGCAGGCATTGCCCAGCAACACGCCACCGCCGGTATAGATATAGGGGCGCTTGGCGCTCAGCAGCAACTGCAAAGCCTTGCGAATCTGGCCTGCGTGCCCCTTCTTGACGGGGTTGTACGAGCGCATTTCCACTTTTTCGGGATAGCCGGTGTACAGCGCCTTCTTGAAAGACACGTCCTTCGGAATATCCACCACCACAGGACCGGGGCGACCGGTGCGGGCAATGTGGAATGCCTTTTTCATGGTCTCGGCCAAGTCGCGCACATCCTTGACCAGGAAGTTGTGCTTGACGATGGGGCGAGTGATACCCACGGTATCGCATTCCTGGAACGCGTCAGTACCAATGTAATTGGTCGATGTCTGGCCCGACACCACCACCATAGGAATGGAATCTGTGTAGGCGGTAGCAATACCGGTCACGGCATTGGTCAGGCCTGGGCCGGAAGTCACCAGCGCGACGCCCACTTCGCCTGTGGCACGAGCAAAACCATCGGCAGCGTGCACGGCAGCCTGCTCATGGCGCACCAGCACATGCTGAATAGTGTCTTGCTTGTAGAGCGCGTCGTAGATATAGAGAACAGCCCCGCCCGGATAGCCCCACAGATGCTTGACGCCTTCTGCCTGCAGAGACTTGACGAGGATTTCAGCGCCCATCAATTCCTGAGCGCCCTTGGGGGAAGATGCGGCTGCCGCGGAGGCCAGCTCGGCTTTGGAGATTTCCATGATCAACCTTTGTGAATTTCTCTAACGAAAAACCTTCGGTGCCCTTAGCCTGAAGCCCTTTTGAGGCCGGTTTAGGACTTAAGACCACAAGCCATGGGCGTTTGTGTGTACGCCGGACCGTGATCCGTTTGCTTCTATTTAAGTTGAGAACATTATCGCACTGCAACAAGACCTTCAATTGCATTACGGTAAAAAACATCAAGCGATGCGATAATCGCTCACTTTTTCGCCGGCCCACGACCGGCTTCTCCAGGGTTTTTCTCTCTTGGCTACAGAACAAGAACTGTCTTCATTCCTCAAGGGCGTCGAAAAGCGCGCATTCAAGCGCAGCCTTTTTCACGTTCGCGATGAAGAGGCCGCCCTGGATATCGTGCAGGACAGCATGCTCAAGCTGGCCCAGCACTATGGAGACAAGCCGATCCAGGAACTGCCCATGCTGTTCCAGCGCATTCTCTCCAACTGCACCCTGGACTGGTTTCGCCGCCAGAAGACCCAGAAAGCCGTCTTCACGCACTTCAGCGACCTGGAGTCCTCCGACGAAGACGGCGATTTCGACTGGCTGGAAACCTATGCCACCAACCAGGACGAAGCCGAAGCCCACAATGCGGAAACCCTTACCGAACGCAAGCAGGTGCTACAAAGCATAGAAAAAGAAATACAAGAGTTACCAGCGCGTCAACGGGAAGCATTCCTCATGCGTTACTGGGAGGAGATGGATGTCGCTGAGACCGCTGCCGCCATGGGTTGTTCCGAGGGTAGTGTAAAAACGCATTGTTTCCGCGCCATACAGACATTGAGCAAGGCACTCAAGGCCAAAGGAATCGAGTTATGAAATCCGCGCCCACTTTCCGGCAAGAACAGGCTGCCGATCGTATCGCCCGTCAAATCACCGTTCGCTTGACGGAAGGCGAAGCCTTGCTCCCTTACGAAGTGACCGAGCGACTGCGCGCCTCACGCGAGCGCGCTGTTTCCGAGCGTCGCCGTGAAATCTCGGTTCTGCACACCCAGACCAGCACCGCCGCTTCGGCTCACGGTCACACCATGACCATGGGCACGCCTGAAAATGAAGGCAGTGGCTGGTGGCGCACCCTGGTTTCGGCCATTCCAGTTTTCGCCCTGATTGCCGGCCTAGTGGTTTATAACTCTCAGTCCGACCAGAGCCTGCTGAGCGAAGTCACCGAAGTGGATACCGCCTTGCTCACAGACGATCTGCCGCCTGCCGCCTATGCGGACCCCGGCTTTGTGCAATACCTCAAGACCTCTGCAGCCAGCTCAGAGCACTGATTCGCCCTTCACCCTCTGAATGCCTTCTGAAAATCGCACTCTTTTGCAACCAGGCAACACCGCCGCCATCATGGCGGCGGTGTTGTTGATGGCTCTGTGCTACACAGGCTGGAATGTGGTTCAGCAGGTGCGTCTTGCCCCAAGCTCCGTGCCACCGGCTACGGTTGCGGCGTCCAAGTCAGTCCACTCAGACCCCGGCGCCCGTCAGCGCGCCACCACCATTGCCGCCGGACCGCGCTGGGCGGAACTGAGCCAGCACCAGCGCGCCATTCTGACCCCGCTGGAAGACCGCTGGGCCATGATTGGCGCAGGCCAGAAGCGCCGCTGGATGGCACTGGCCGATGGTTTTGACAAACTCAGCGAGCGCGAGCAAGAAAAACTGCGTGACCGCATGGAGTCTTGGTCCAGCCTGAGCGCAGCGCAGCGCAACCAGGCGCGGCTGAACTTTGCCATTACCAATAAGCTGGCTACGGACAAGCAAGCCCAGTGGGAGGCCTACCAGGCCCTGAGCGACGAAGAAAAGCGTTTGCTGGCCGCACGCGCAGCGCCCAAGGTCGTGACGGCAGCCCCTGCCATCAAGCCCGTGGCGCCAAAGAAGCTGGCACGTATCCCCGCAGCGAATGCCACCCCCGGCAATGTGCCGAATCTGCCCAAGATTCCGCCCACAACGATTCACCACCCTCCACCCCCTGTGCCCGCCACGCCAGCCATGGTGGAAACCTCGCCGGTGCGCACGCCTTCCATCATTGTGGAAACAGCGCCTGTCGATATTCCTCGCGCAACGCCCACCACTTTGCCGCCGCTGGATGCGCCAGCGCAAGATTCCGGCAACAGCCACGGCAGCAGTCATCTGGGCAACTGACACGGCCTCTACAATGACCCCATGCAGCAACAAGTACCGGCTCATGAGGGCAGTTCAGCTCCCACCGACACCCCTGTTTTAATAGCGCCCAGCCTGCGCCGCAGAATGGCTTGCTGGCTTTATGAGGGCATGCTGCTCTTTGGCGTAGTCTTCATTGCAGGCTATCTGTTCAGCACCTTGTCGCAAACGCGCAACGCACTCGATAACCGTCACCTGCTTCAAGCCTTCATGCTGGTTGTGCTGGGTATTTATTTCGCCTGGTTCTGGAGCAAAGGCCAGACGCTGGCCATGAAGACCTGGCATATTCGCGTGGTTGATGCACAGGGCCGCCCCCTGACACAGAGCCGCGCCCTGCTGCGCTATGCTTTTAGCTGGATGTGGTGGCTGCCGCCTTTAGCCGTACTCTACCCTCTGGGACTGCCGCCTCTGGAAGTGCTGGTGCTGCTCATGGGCTGGGTACTGGTCTGGGCACTGCTCAGCCGCTTTCATCCCCAGCGCCAGTTCTGGCACGATGCCTGGGCAGGCACACGTCTGGTTCATCAGGCACCCGCTCCCAAACGCATTCGCTGAATTTTCATCACCTCATGACTTCGCCCCAGCAAGACCCCGTCAACCCGCAAAAAGGCCGCACCGGGCTATCCCGCTTTCTGCATGCAGGCAAATACTCACTGGAAGGCCTGCAAGCGGCCTGGTTTGAGCCCGCGTTCCGCCAGGAAGCCATCTGCGCCTTCATCATGGTGCCCGCGGCTTTCTGGCTGGGCCAAAGCTGGGAACAGACGGCGCTGCTAGCTGCCACCGCCATTCTTGTGCTGATTGTGGAGCTGCTCAACACCGGCATTGAAGCGGCCATAGACCGCATTGGCCCTGAGTGGCATGAGCTGTCCAAAAAGGCCAAGGACATGGGTACGGCTGCTGTCTTTCTCTCTCTGTGGCTATGCGGCGCCGTCTGGGCCGCAGCGCTTTACCACCGTTTCATCGCATGACAAATCCTGCTTTCTCCATCTGCGTGTACTGCGGCTCACGCCCCGGCACCAACCCTCAATTCACAGAAGTCGCCAAGGCTGTAGGCCAATGGATTGGCGAGCGCGGCGGCCAGCTTGTCTATGGCGGCGGGCGCGCCGGCCTGATGGGCACTGTTGCTGAAGCCACCCGCCAGGCGGGCGGCCGCGTCGTCGGCATCATTCCCCAGGCCCTGGTGGACAAGGAACTGGCCAACCAAGCTTGCGACGAACTGCACATCGTCAAGAACATGCATGAGCGCAAAGCCATGATGGCCGAGCGCAGCGATGCCTTTGTGACACTGCCCGGCGGCATCGGCACATTTGAAGAGCTGTTTGAGATCTGGACCTGGCGCCAGCTGGGCTATCACGACAAGCCCATTGGCCTGATCAATGTCGATGGCTACTACGACACCATGATGCAATTCCTGCAGTCCTGCGTCACCAACGGCCTGATGGGTGAATGGCAGATGGGTCTGATCGAAAGCAGCAACGATGCCCCAGCCCTGCTGCAGAACCTGGTTCAAAACTCTGGCACGCGAATGGAAACACCGTCGCTGCGGGACGTCATCTAAGCCTGCCCGGTAAGCCTTCGTCTGCACGGCCATGTGGCCAGCAGACGAGGCCAGCAGCCAGCCTGTCGCCCTCTTGGCAACTGGGCACCGCTCATTCATGGCGCCCTGCACTCACTCGATCTGCTAAAGAGGGATACCGCCACCTTCGTGCCTTCCCGGCATGATTGGCTCATCAGGTGCAACCGCCCAGCACTCTTGCGGCTATCTGTCTGACAGCACAGGCTCTTGGGCGCTTGTCATACTGAGGCGGCTGCTATGCATTTCTTTCCCCTCTTCTCAGAAATGCACGCCACATCGCCCTGACCAGACCATATTTCCAATCATTCAACGCTGGACGACTCCGTCTTGTCCGCCTGCGAATCGTGAAGACCTACCCTCAGCTCATCATTTGCGAACACTGCGACAGCGTTCATCAGCGGCTTGCCATCGCCGCTGGCACCACCGCACGCTGCACGCGCTGCGATGCGGTGCTGTACCGCGCCAATCGCATGTCTGTGGATCGCTGGCTGGCCCTGACAGTAACAGCGGCCATCGTTTTCGTGATTGCCAATGTGTGCCCGGTCGTGCACATCAGCCTTCAGGGTTTGCACAACGAGGCCACCATGTGGCAGGCAGCCGCCGCACTGGCGCATGGCGCAGCCTCCCCCATTGCCGTGCCTACCGCTTTGGCCATTGTGCTGGTGCCACTGATGCAGATTGCGCTGCTGCTCTGGGTCCTGACATACGCCAGCCTGGGCCGCCGCGCCCCGGGCTTTGCGGCCGCCATGCGCAGTCTGCAAGCCTTGAAGCCGTGGAGCATGGTGGAAGTGGGCATGCTGGGCCTGCTGGTGGCCATTATCAAACTCACCAGTTTTGTGCAGGTTGCACCCGGCCCTGGCATCTGGGCCACGGCGGTGCTGATGGTGCTCATCACTGTGATTGCAAAGAATGACCTGCACTGGCTCTGGGAACTGACAGAAGACCATCAGGGCACACAGGCGGCTGCAGCATGAGCCAGGCCACGCCACCGCACCAGAGCGAACAAGCCCCCCGGGCAGATCAGCTTGCCATGATTGGCTGCCACAGCTGCGGCATGGTCTGCGAAGACACGCTGAACACCAGCCCCCATGCACATTGCCCGCGCTGCGATGCCGATCTGCACCGCAGACGCCCCAATAGCATCATGCGCGCCTGGGCCTTGCTGCTGGCAGGCGTCATTTTCTACATCCCCGCCAATGTGCTGCCCGTCATGTACACCAGCCTGCTGAGCAGCGGCATGGACAACACGATCATGGAAGGCGTGGTCGAGTTCTGGAAATCCGGCTCTTACGGTATTGCCCTGGTCATCTTCATTGCCAGCGTGGCTGTGCCGTGCGCCAAATTTCTTACGCTGGCCCTGCTGCTCATCACATCACAGCGGCGCAGCGTCTGGAAGATGCGCGAACGCGCCCGCCTGTACCGCATGGTGGAATTCATTGGCTACTGGTCCATGCTGGACGTGCTGGTGGTGGCCATTGTGGCGGCGCTGGTCAAATTTCAGGGGCTCAGCGACATCGAGCCCCGCGTCGGCATTCTTTTCTTTGGCATGGTGGTGATTTTCACCATGCTCGCCGCCATGTCCTTCGACCCCAGACTGATCTGGGATGCAGAGACCGGCAGCAGACACGATGGTGAAACGGCATGAATGAAACCCCTCCCACCCGCCCGACACCCGGCAACCCTTCAGTGACTGCACCGCACAAATGGCGGGTATCGCTGATCTGGCTGGTCCCTGCCCTGGCTGCACTGATCGGCATTTCCATGCTGATCCACGCATGGACTTCGGCGGGCCCCAGAATCACCATCTCTTTTCGCTCAGCCGCCGGGCTTGAAGCTGGCAAGACCCAGCTGAAATACAAGGAAGTGACGGTAGGCCTGGTCAAGGCCATCACCCTCAGCAAAGACGGCTCTCAGGTGCTGGCCCATGTGGACATTGACAAAAGCGCGGCTGGCCTTGCGCTGAAAGACTCTCGCTTCTGGGTTGTGCGGCCCCGCATCGGAGCCAGTGGCGTCTCGGGCGTAGATACCCTGCTGTCCGGCGCATACATTGGCGTCGATAAAGGCCAGTCGACCGAAACCGCCCATGAGTTCACCGGGCTGGAAACCCCGCCCACGGTGATCGGCGATATGCCCGGCACCTCTTTTGTGCTGCGCACCAGCGACCTGGGCTCGCTGGACGTGGGCTCGCCCATCTACTACCGCCGCATCCCCGTGGGCCGCGTGGCCTCCTATCAGCTCAGTGATGATGGCCGCTCGGTCAATATGCAGGTGTTTGTGGATGCGCCTTACGACAAGTTTGTCACCCCCGACACGCGCTTCTGGAACGCCAGCGGCATTGATGTCTCCATCGGTGCCGACGGCCTGAAGATGCAGACCCAGTCTGTCGCCACCATTCTGTCCGGCGGCATTGCCTTCGGAAATTCCCCGCTCAGCAGCGCCCAGCCTGCCCCCAAGGACACACAGTTTTCGCTGGCCAAAGACCAGCAGTCCGCTCTGGCCCCGCCGGATGGCCCTTCTCAGTTCATTCGCCTGCGCTTTGAGCAATCACTGCGCGGCCTGTCCGTTGGCGCCCCCGTGCAATTCATCGGCATGGACCTGGGACGGGTGCTGTTCATCAAGCCGGACTACGACGCCTCCAAAGAGCGTTTTCCTACGGTAGTGGGCATCGAGATCTACCCCGAGCGGCTGGGAGACGTTCTCAGCAAACTCCCCAAAACCGAAGGCAACGATGAGGACAATGCCGCACAACTCATGGCCCGCATGGTGGAGCAAGGTCTGCGCGCCCAGGCCCGCTCGGCCAATTTGCTGACCGGCCAGCTCTATATCGCGCTCGACTTCATTCCCAAGACACCCAAGGTAGTCTTCGACCCCAAGGCCCGCCCACTGACGCTGCCCACCGTCAACGGCAGCTTTGACCAGTTGCAGGAGCAGATGGCCAGCATTGTCAGCAAGATCGACCGGATTCCGCTGGACTCGATCGGGCGCAACCTCGACAGCTCCATCGCCAATCTGAACAAGACACTGGCACAGGTCAATGGCCAGGTGCTGCCGCAGACCACCCAGACCCTGCAGGAAGCGCAAAAAGCCATCGGCAGCGCGCAGCAGACCTTTGTGGGCGTGCAGCAAACGCTGGGCGATGTGCAAAGCCTGATTGCCGCCGATGCACCGCTGCAGCAGGACCTGGGCGAGACACTGGTAGAAGTGCGCCGCACAGCCCGGTCGCTGCGCACGCTGACGGATTTGCTGGGCCGCCACCCCGAATCGGTGATTCGCGGCCGCCCCGCTGATGCAACGACCGAGCCAGCCTCGAACACGACCAAGGAATCCCGATGATGAACCGACTGGCAGCCCTTGCCCTGCTATGCGCAGCACTGGGCCTTACCGCCTGCAGCAGCCCTGCGCCGATTCACCACTACACCCTGCTGCCACCGCCAGCAGCTGACGGCCATCCAGCAGCAGCCCCTGTTCCATTTCTGATTGATATGCTGCCCGTGGGCCTGCCCGAGCACCTGGACCAGCAGCCGCTGGTGGTGCGCCAGGGCCGTGGTGGCACCGTGGCCGTGCTGGATGAGGAGCGCTGGGTGGGGCCTTTGGGCGATGAGCTGCGCAACGCCTTGTCCGTGCACCTGTCAGAGCGACTGGGAACGCAGGATGTCTCAGGGCTTGCCAGCTCTGCAGAACAGCAAGTGCTGCGGGTGAAAGTACAAGTTCGCCGTCTGGATGCCTGGCCGGGCAATCAAGTCCAGCTGGAGGCGGGCTGGAGCCTCGGGTTTGCGAACAACAGCAGCAAAGCCCGCCTGGTCTGCCAGGGCCGCTTCAATGAGGCAGCGGCAGATGGATACCCCGCCCTGGTTCAGGCGCAGCAGCGAGCAGTCAGCGCGCTGGCTGCCCGCATTGCCAGCGATGCCCGTGCATGGGGATCATCGCAACAGGCCAAGTGCACGGTGCAATAAGCAAACCGGGCCTTGGGCTTGTTGATCTACAGGCGTTACACGCCTGACTGGCTCAGGCGCCCTACCTTGCTCTAAAAAACTAAAACACGGGGCTCAGGCCGGAGCCCCCGGCGTTTACACCGCGCCGTCGTCCAGCTCGCCGGTACGAATGCGTACCACGCGTTCCACGGGGGTAATGAAGATCTTGCCGTCGCCAATCTTGCCGGTGCGGGCCACGTTGACAATGGCGTCAACACAGCGGTCCACGTCCTCGTCCTTCACCACCACTTCAATTTTGACCTTGGGCAGAAAGTCCACCACATATTCCGCGCCGCGATACAGCTCGGTATGGCCTTTCTGACGGCCAAAGCCCTTGACTTCCGTCACGGTCAGGCCGTTCACCCCACACTCGGCCAAGGCTTCGCGCACTTCTTCGAGCTTGAATGGCTTGATGACGGCTGTGATCATTTTCATGGGGCTTACTCCTGACTAGATTGAATCGGCAATGTGCATGAGACAAGCGCCTCAGGCACGAAATTTATTGGTGATGGGATAGCGCCAGTCCTTGCCAAAACTGCGAACAGTCAGGCGCGGGCCGATGGGAGCCTGGCGGCGCTTGTATTCATTGATTTGTATCAGACGAGTGACCCGTTCGACATCCGCCGCCGCAAAACCCTCGGCAATGATGGAGCTTATGCTCTCATTATTTTCCATGTAGCGCGAGACGATGGCGTCCAGCACCTCATAGGCGGGCAGACTGTCCTGGTCTTTCTGGTCGGGGCGCAGCTCTGCACTGGGCGGGCGGGTGATGATGCGCTCGGGGATGGGGTCCAGGCCTGTGCCAAATGGATCATTGGCATTGCGCCAGCGCGCCAGCGCAAACACCTCGGTCTTGAACACGTCCTTGATGACGGCAAAGCCACCCGCCATATCGCCATACAGCGTGCAGTAGCCGGTGGACATCTCGCTCTTGTTGCCCGTGGTCAGCACAATGGAGCCGAACTTGTTGCTCATACCCATCAGCAAGGTGCCGCGAATGCGCGCCTGCAGGTTTTCCTCGGTCGTATCCTCGGCGCGGCCCGCAAAAGCGGGGGCCAGCGCAGCCTTGAAGGCTTCAAACTGCGGGGCGATATTGATTTCTTCATGCTGCACGCCCACGCGCTCAGCCATCTCACGGGCATCCAGCCAGCTGATGTCTGCGGTATAGGGCGAGGGCATCATTACCGTGCGCACCTTGTCTGCGCCCAGCGCATCCACGGCAATCGACAGCACCAGCGCCGAATCCATACCCCCCGACAAACCAATGATGGCGCCCGGAAAACGGTTCTTGCCCACATAGTCACGCACTGACAGCACCAGCGCCGACCACAGCGCCTGATAGTGACTGGGCGCGGGCTGGACTTCACCCGCCACAGCGACGCGGCCATCCGCCAGGTGGGCCGTCAGCACTGGCAAATCCTCCGCAAACGCCGCAGCACGTGCAGCGATCTGGCCATTGGCCTGAATGGCGAACGAGCCACCGTCAAACACGATTTCGTCCTGACCGCCCACCAGATGGGCATAGACCAGCGGCACACCTGTTTCTGTAGCACGCTGCGCAAGCACTGCTTCGCGTTCAGCCTGTTTTCCTGCATGAAATGGCGATGCATTGATGACCGCCAGCAGCTGTGCGCCAGCATTCACCGCCGCCTTGGCGGGGCCGGGGTGCCATGCGTCTTCGCAAATCAGCAGGCCGATGCTCACGCCATCAATTTCCACCACACAGGGCTTGTCACCCGCTGCGAAATACCGCTGCTCATCAAAAACACCAAAATTGGGCAGCAGTTGCTTGGCATACGTTGCCACCCGTGCGCCATCGCGCAGCACGCTGGCGGCATTGAATAGCTGCGAACCAGAGGTATCTTGCTCGGGGTGACCAATAACCAGCGCCATACCGGGCCACTGGGCGCTGGCAGCTTTCAGCTGCTCCATGGCCTCTTCGCAGGCCGCGATAAACGCCGGGCGCAAATACAGGTCTTCCGCGGCATAGCCGCACAGAGCCAGCTCGGGCGTCAGCAGCAAGCGTGCGCCTTGGGCATAGGCCTGGGTTGCGGAATCAATGATTTTCTGGACATTGCCAGAGAGATCGCCCACGACAAAATTGCGTTGGGCACAGCAGATGGAGAGCGTCATGAAAAGCAAGCTGGGTGCGAGGACGAGCTGTCACCAGCACAATCAGGGCATGGCCGAAAACACGATTATCACTCGCGTGCTTACCAGCGTGCAGCAGCTGGACGCACAAATCTGGAACGCCCTGCTGGCCCAGCAGCCCACGCCCACACCATTCATGCGCCACGAATATCTGGCGGCCATGGAGCAAAGCGGCAGCGCCACGGCCCAAACAGGCTGGGTCTGCCGCGTCATCACCGTGTGGGATGGGGGCGAACTGCTGGCCGCCTGCCCGCTGTATCTGAAGACGCATTCCTATGGCGAATACGTGTTTGACTGGGCCTGGGCCCGAGCCTATCAGCAGCACGGCCTGCCCTACTACCCCAAGGCCATTGCCGCCGTGCCCTTCACCCCCGTGCCCGGCACCCGGCTGATGGCGCGCAGCCAGGCACTTCGCCAAGCACTGGTGCAAGCCGTGCAGCAGTGGTGCGAAGCGGAGCAACTGTCTTCCGTTCACCTGCTGTTTGGCGATGCCCAAGACCTGAGCGCCTGCGGGGCAGCGGGCTGGATGCAGCGCAGCACGGTGCAGTTTCACTGGAAGAATATGGCCCCCACGCTCCCCACTGCGTGTGGATCGCTGCCCCCCGAGGGGGCCCAATCCGCCTTGGGGCGGCCCGGCGGCGGATTGGTAGCCCCAACGCCCCCCACGGCAAGTGCATCACTGCCCCTAACGCCAGTCCTGTGGCGTGATTTCGACGATTTCCTGGCATCTCTGCAGCAGGAAAAACGCAAGAAGATTCGCCAGGAACGGCGCAAGGTGCACGATGCCGGCGTGCGCTTCAGAACGCTGCAGGGCCGCGCAATCAGCACCGCCGACTGGGATTTCTTTTACCGCTGCTATGAGCGCACATATCTGGAGCATGGCAACCCGCCCTATCTGACACCCGAGTTCTTTGCTGCCATGCGCGAAACCATGCCCGAGAACTGGGTGATGTTCATTGCCGAGCATGAGCAGCGTCCAATTGCCTGCAGTTTGATAGCTGTCACCGCTGATTGCACGGACATTTCAGCATCAAATATTAATCAATCCAATCAGGAGCAAGCGCTAGCAGCTATCAAAAACAAAGTGGCCTACGGGCGCTACTGGGGGGCGCTGGAGCGGGTGGACAGTCTGCACTTCGAGGCCTGCTACTACCAGCCTATTGAATGGTGCATTGCCAACGGCTACCACCGCTTTGAAGGCGGTGCGCAGGGGGAGCACAAAATGGCCCGCGCCCTGCTGCCCGTGGAAACGCCCAGCGCGCACTGGGTGGCGCACCCGGCGTTTGCCGATGCCATTGCCCGCTTTCTGCAGCGCGAAGGCGAAGGCATGGCCGACTATTTCGAGGCGCTACAAAGCCACAGCCCCTTGCGCCAGCAGCCTGTGCAGCGCCCATAAAAAAGGCCGCTTTGCAGCGGCCAAAGGAAGAGACTGAACAGCCTCACACACAAAATCAGAAAGTTTCCCAGTCATCCTCATGCGATGACGACTTGCGCTGGGCATTGCCCATCAGCGCCTGTGGCGCTGGCTGGGGCATGGTCTTGGGCGCCAGCGGGCGGCGCGCAGCAGGTGCACGCACGCTGCCCACGGAGCTGGCTGCAGGGGCTGCTACACGCACAGCGGCAGCAGATGCGTTGTTGCGAGCCGCATGGTCGTACATGGCATTGGCGGGCAGCTGGAACACGGCCACGGCCTGCACCAGATCCTGTGCCTGCTTGCGCAAAGAGCCTGCAGCCGCCGCACTTTCCTCAACCAGCGCCGCATTTTGCTGCGTGGTCTGGTCCATCTGCGTAACTGCCTCGCCCACCTGCGCCACGCCCTGGCTTTGTTCCTGACTGGCAGCGCTGATCTCGGCCATGATGTCCGTCACACGACGGATGGCCGCCACGATATCGGCCATGGTGGTGCCCGCCTTGTCCACCAGTTGAGTGCCTTGCTCGACACGCTCCACACTGGTGGTAATCAGGGCCTTGATTTCCTTGGCCGCTTCGGCGCTGCGCTGAGCCAGCGTGCGCACTTCACCCGCCACCACTGCAAAGCCACGGCCTTGCTCGCCTGCACGGGCGGCTTCGACTGCTGCATTCAGGGCCAGGATATTGGTCTGGAAGGCGATGGAGTCAATCACGGAGATGATGTCCGCAATCTGGTGGCTGCTGTTGTTGATGCCCTTCATGGTTTCCACCACTTCAGCCACCACAGCACCACCCTGCTCTGCCACCTGAGAGGCATTCACCGCCATCTGATTGGCAGCGCGGGCGTTGTCTGCATTCTGGCGCACAGTGGAGCCCAGTTGCTCCATCGAAGCAGCCGTTTCCTCCAGCGCACTGGCCTGCTCTTCGGTGCGGCTGGACAGATCCGCATTGCCCGAAGCGATTTGCGAGCTGGCCGAAGCCACGCCTTCCGCATTGAGACGCACCGTACGCACAGTCTGCACCAGGCTGGTCTGCATGCGCTCAAGGGCCGTCAGCAACTGGCCGGTTTCGTCATGGCGCTCCACATGAATGTTGCCGCTCAAGTCGCCATTGGCCACACGGTCCGCAGCCTTCACGGCCTGATCCAGTGGCGCACGAATGGAGCGCACCAGCCAGATGCCAGCGATCACCGCCAGCACCAGCGCCACCACCGTGGCCAGAACCAGCATCATGATTGCGCCGTCATACACCTCGCCCGAAGCCTTGGTCTCGGAGCGCGCCATGTCGCTGTTGTATTTGATGAGCTTGTCCAGCGTGGCAGAAGACTGGTTGTAGAGCTTGAGCGACTCGCCCGCCATGAACTCCTTGGCCTTGTCCTTTTCGCCATCATGAGAGAGCTTGAACAGCTGAGCATTCAGCTCCACGTAGCGCTCGCGCTCCTTGATGAACTGGTCATAAAGGTCACGCTCTTCCTTGGAGATGATCAGCGGCTCATACAGCTTCTTGTCTTGTGCCAGACGGCCCTGAAGCTCGGCGAACTGCTTTTCCACCTGATCTAGGTAGGCTGGCTCGGTGTTGTTGACGTGACGCAGCTCCAGCAGGCGCGCGCGCACCAGCTCCGTGCTCATGGTGTTGATGACTTCCACACTGGGCAGTGCATTGCCTGTGATGGCTTCGGCGTTGCCACGCATGGAGCGCAGCTGCATCAAGGCGATGCTCACGACAATAACCAGCAGCAGCACCAAAATACTGATGGTTCCCAATATGCGTGTGGAGATTTTGATGTTCTTCATAAATCAAGCGCCCCCCTGTATTTCCTTAAGTTCTCTCGAATGTTTTGTTTGAAACAAAAAACATTCATGGTTTTGACATTTTGATAAGGTAAGCAAGCGTGCCAGGCACCCATTGCATACCTTCTTTCTCAGAGGAGGAAGCTGCCAATTCCAGATTTGTATTCAATTGTTTCCAAATTAATCAAATTTGGATATCTTTAAATTCCTACAACAAAGTAGGATGAATCCTACTTTTTATGTAACAAGCTTTGATTATTCAAAAGAAAACCATAACTCAAGTATTTCGACGATCTCCATCGCCAGAATATTGAACATTTATTAACATTTGAAGGATGAGGCCGCGCCAAAGCGCTGGCACACCAGCCAGCGCCCGCCCCCCGAACAACGGCATTCCAGTTTTGCGCCCAGCGGGTGGAGGCTATTCTGTGAACAGTTTGTAGATGCCACGCGCAGTGAACAGCTGCCCCGGATGGGCTGTTTCATTGAGCACGCCGCTCATCCTTTGCACCAGGCGCCTGCTTTTTTGCGCCCGCCAGATCAGCAGATCCACCAACCAGGGGTGTGCATTGACCTGATTGGCTCTCTCATAAGGCTTAAAGCGCGGCAGCAACGCGGCCAGTTGTGCCTGATAGCGCTGGCAGACTGCTTCATCAGCCAGCGACTGCTCATCGCCTTGCAGCAAGGCACGAGCTGCCAGCATGCCTGTTTCCAGGGCCTTGCCTATGCCCTCCCCGGTAAATGCATAGGTGCTGCCAGCCGCCTCCCCGGCCACCAGCAAGCCATGGCGTGCAAACCGGGCCCCGCTCAGAGTGCATCGCAGCGGCGCCCCCTTCAGGCCGCCTTGCAGCGCACCACCGGCCATCAGTTCACGCGCAGGCTCGTAAATGCTGCAGAAGTCCTGAAACAGCTGACGCAGGTTCACGTCCTCCATCACATGCCGGCCATCGGCAGCCGTCTTGTGCATGTCAAACACACCAACACCAATATTGAAGACTCCATCACCGCAGGGAAAAATCCAGCCATAACCGGGCCTGAGATGACGGTGCCAGACGATCTCCAGCTCGGTCAGGCGTTCACGCATGCTGTCATTTTTGACGTAGCCGCGCAGGGCAATGCCTGAAGGCGTCTGGCGCTCGCACATTTCGGCGGCCATCAGTGCTTTGGGCACCGCTCCGCTGGCCAGAATCACCCACCGGGCCTGCAATACACAGGTTTCACCCGCCTGCGACAAATGCGCACCGATGACTCTGCCATCGGCATCCTGCAAAGGCTTGTCAAAATGCACCGGGGCATGCATGCGTGCACCCGCGCTTACGGCATTGCGGCACAGAATTTCATCCAGCTCCCGACGCGGCAGCACGGCCAGCGTGGCAGGCACATCCACCTGACCGCCGCGCGGCCCAGTGCAGCGCACATGCTCCACACGCTGTGCGCGAGCCATGACCTCATCAAGAACACCCAGCGCCTTCAAGGCCGCATGCGTGTCGGGAATCAAGCCGTCACCACACACTTTTTCTCTGGGAAAGCTGCGCTGATCCACCAGCACCACGCTCCAGCCCGCACGGGCCAGCAGTGTCGCAGCAGCGCTTCCGGCAGGGCCAGCTCCTACGATCAGGACATCACAGGATGAGGGCAGCTCAGAGATGGAAAGGTTCATGATGAAGACTTGGAAATGGCACTGGCGCAACCGTCAGGATTGTGGCCCATGAACAGACGCGGCAATGCCGAAAGCCTCAGAACCTCTCCCAGCTGTTCTCATCCGCCAAGGCGGGCATGGCAGCCACTTTGGCAATTTCAGGTGCTTTGGCAACTGAGTGAGGTCTTGATATCTGCCTCGCAGCCCGAACCGCAGCCACGGGCCTAGCGGTCAATGCAGCCTGCGCAAAACCCTTATCCGCGCCCCCCAGCTGAAAAATCGCCACAGAATCCACCAATGCCCGTGCCTGGCGCTGCAGCGCATCGGCGGCGGCCGCACTTTCCTCCACCAGGGCCGCATTTTGCTGAGTGGCCTGATCCATCTGTGTGACCGCCTCGCCCACCTGGGCAACACCCTGACTTTGCTCGCGGCTGGCCGCGCTGATCTCGCCCATGATGTCGGTGACGCGGCTGATGGCGGTAACGATTTCTTCCATGGTTGCGCCAGCCTTGTCCACCAAGTCAGAGCCCTGCTCCACCCGCTCTACGCTGGCACCTATCAGTTGCTTGATTTCCTTGGCAGCTTCGGCGCTGCGCTGGGCCAGCGTGCGCACCTCGCCCGCGACCACGGCAAAGCCCCGGCCCTGCTCACCGGCCCGGGCCGCTTCCACGGCAGCATTCAGCGCCAGGATATTGGTCTGAAAGGCGATGGAGTCGATCACGCCAATGATGTCGGCAATCTGGCGACTGCTTTCGTTGATGCCCTTCATGGTGTCCACAACCTGGGCCACCACGGCGCCGCCACGGCCAGCGACATCAGATGCGCTTTTTGCCAGCTGATTGGCCGTCTGGGCGTTGTCGGCATTCTGGCGCACGGTGGAGCCCAGTTGCTCCATCGAGGCAGCCGTCTGCTCCAGCGCACTGGCCTGGCTTTCGGTGCGAGAAGACAAGTCTGCATTGCCCTGGGCAATCTCTCCTGATGCCAGGGCCACGCCCTGCGCGTTGCTGCGCACGTCCTGCACCACGCTGGCAAGCTGGCGGCGCATGTCTTCCAGCGCATTGAGCAGCAGCCCCATTTCATCGCGACGCTGGTTGTGGA
The DNA here is from genome assembly GCF_019186805.1 of Comamonas fluminis. Classification (NCBI taxonomy): domain Bacteria; kingdom Pseudomonadati; phylum Pseudomonadota; class Betaproteobacteria; order Burkholderiales; family Comamonadaceae; genus Comamonas; species Comamonas fluminis. The sequence continues at coordinate 3,062,503 of NZ_CP066783.1, forward strand.
TGACGGATGTCAGCCTGCCAGCCGCCACGTCCTGCGCCAGCTTGACCGCTGTTGCCACGGGCGCGGTGATGGCGCGCGTCATGGTCAAGCCCACACCGGCAGCAATCAGCACCACCAGCGCCAGCGTGCCCAGCAGCCAGTAACGTGCCAATGCAAATGCGGATTTTTCGGCGTGCTGCGCAGCGGACGCCGCTTCCAGTTGCAGGTTCATGAACTTGCCTGTGCTTTCGGCCAGCTTGCTGAAAGCTTGTTCGGACTCACCCGCAAAGAACAGGCCCATGGCATCGACCATGGCGGCTTGCTCTTCCACGCTGCCATAGTTGCCGTCCTTGGTGCGGTTCAGCAGTTGCTGGTGCAGTTCGAGGAACGCCGCCTTGTATTTCAGATAGTCATCAAAGGCTGCGCGCAGCGCATCCCCTTCGATCAGGTCGTGCATCACCTTTTCCTGATCGGCAATGGTCTTGAGCCGCTGCTGAATCTGCTGCTCAAAGCCATCAACTTCCTGCAGCGAGCGAGCGGTGGCAATACCTGCCTCATGGCGGCGCAGGCGGTTGTATTCGGAGCGCATGGAGGCTGCGTTGTACACACTGGGCAGCGCCACCTCGGACACCGCCGTGCCTGCCGCATGAATCTGCGTCAGTTGCAGCCAGGCCACCAGCCCCAGCAAGGCCGAGAAAAACACCATCAGCAAAAAGCTGATGCCCAGCTTGGTGCCTACGCGCCAGTTTGATATTTGCCAGTCCATGCTCCGCCTCCCCGATACTTTTTGTTCTGTCCTTGCCTGCGCTCAGACAATAAAAAACGCACCAGGCGCAAAACCGGGTGCGTTTCAAATTGTATCCAGCCAGTATGCACAGCAGCGCTGCGCATCTGGGTTAGAGACTCTTTACTGTTCTGGATCAGCCTTGGCTCAGCCCTTGTAGGCTGCGATACCGTCGGTGATTTCCTTGTGTGCCACGTCCAGGCCCTTCCAGCCCAGAACCTTGACCCACTTGCCCTTTTCCAGATCCTTGTAGTGCTCGAAGAAGTGAGCGATCTGCTGCAGCGTCAGGTCATGAATGTCGGCCAGCGTGTTGATACGGTCATACGATGGCAGCAGCTTCTGTGTGGGCACAGCCAGCACCTTGCCGTCCACGCCGCCTTCGTCTTCCATCTGCAGGATACCGATGGCGCGGCAAGGCACGACCACACCGGCAGGCAGGGGGAAGGGAGTCATCACCAGCACGTCCACGGGGTCACCGTCGCCAGCCAGCGTCTTGGGTACATAGCCGTAGTTCACGGGGTAGTGCATGGCAGTGCCCATGAAACGGTCCACGAACAGGCAGCCAGTTTCCTTGTCCACTTCGTACTTCACGGGAGCGGAGTTGGCCGAGATTTCGATGACGACGTTGAAGACTTCAGGCGCCTTGGAGCCGGGGGTCACATTGTTCAGAGACATGATGTTTGGAAGTGATAAAACAAAAAAGCCCCCGCTAGGGGTCACCCCGTAATTCTAGGCGCATGACCCTAACGCTGGCATTACATGTATGAAAGATGCGCCACCTTTGCACGCACCCCACAGGGCTTGAACTGAAAAATTTCAGCCAAAACAGGCTCCAGCCCCTTATACAAATGCGCTTACAGCTATCTAAAATATAGCAAATTAGAGCAACACAGGTCTGACAGTCAGGCGCTGGCCATTTCCCTTCGGCGCACCGGGCCGCTGCGCTGCTCCACCTCAGCCTGCACTTCCTTGCGCAGACCAAGCGCAAAACCCAGCTCAGCGGCCACAAACAGCGGGCCGATGATCAAGCCCATCACATCATCAAAGAATGCAGGCTTACGCCCCTCGTAATAGTGGCCAATGAACTGGATGACCCAGCCCACGCCAAACAGGCCCAGCCCCCAGCCCAGCCAGATGGCCGTGGTCTGCCCAGCCAGCGGCGCGGCCACCGCCAGCATGGCGGCAAGCAGCCCCGTCATGAATAGGCCGTAGCGGGCATCCAGCCGCCAGTAATAAAGCGCGGCCGCCACAGCGCCTGCCAGGGCCAGCGAAAGCGGCACACCGAAAAGCACGCCCCACTGGGCACGCGCCAGCAAAACGACCACGGCCAGCATGATCATGGGCACGCCAATGTAATGCGTCACGATATTGCGCGGGTCCCGGTGGTAATCCGCATAGCTGGAGAGCTGATCGACTAGGGTTTTCATCGCTGTCACTCCTGATGTCATGCACCAGCATGTTGATGCAGCCTCAACCGCCATGTCTGTCATGCAACCGACACAAGCTCCTATTCAGCAGCCTGCGCTGGCCCCCACACGCAGACGTAGCCCGCCCGCACCCTCGGCCCATGATCTGTGGGCCATTGTTCAGGCCGGGCGCTGGTTTCGCGGCCTGCCCGCAGAACTGGCGCAGGAGCTGCAGCGCGCCGCCAGAACCCGCATGCTGGCGCCTGGCGAATGGCTGTTTCGCCGGGGTGACGCCCCCTGCGGCATTTACGCCGTGGCACGCGGCTCGCTCAATATCTCGGGCACAGCCAGCCTGCAGGAACAAACCCGCACCGCGCTGCTGACGCTGGTGGAGCCGCCCATGTGGCTAGGCGAGATCGCCCTCTTTGACGGTGAGCCTCGCACCCACGATGCCTATGCCAACACCGCCTGCGCCCTGCTTCACGTCCCCATTGCGCCGCTGCGCGAGTGGCTCAACACCCACCCCGAACACTGGCGCCACATGGCGCTGCTGCTGACAGACAAGCTGCGCACCAGCCTGACGGCGCTGGAAGAGCAGACCGTGCTGCCCGCACACCAGCGCCTGATGTGCAGACTGGTGCAGATGGCGCATGGCCATGAGCAGTGGGCCGACCGCCAGCGCACGCACCGCGAACTGGCCGTATCCCAGGAACAGCTGGCGCGCATGCTGGGCCTGTCGCGCCAGACCACCAACCAGATCTTGCAGGAGCTGCAGCAAGCTGGCTGGCTGCAGGTCAGGCGTGGCCGGCTGGAAGTGATGGACCTCGGCGCCCTCAAAACCGCCGCAGCGACGGGGCGTATTGGCAACACGACAAGCTGACGGCGCGGACAGCGCTGTCCTTTTGGCACTGGACAGCCGCGCCCGAGCTTTGATAATGGACCATGTGCCGGATTGCTGCGGCGCAGCATCCACGATTACAAAAGCCAGCGAACCCACGGTTCGCCACAACAAGACCCACCCATGCCCCTGCCCCCCAGCGCCAGCCGCACCCCCTTGCCCATTCACATGCGCGATGTCAAATACCGAGGCTATGCCCGTGATGACGGCATGTGGGATGTGGAAGCCGAACTCATCGACCAGAAGACTTATGACATCGAGCTGCACGGCCACCGCGAAGTGCCCGCTGGCAAGCCAATTCACCATATGTGGATTCGCCTGACCATAGATGCCGACATGGTGGTGCATGGCATCGAATCCGCCATGGACGACCACCCGCTGAACCACTGCCCCGAGGCTACACGCGCCATGCAGAAAATGGTGGGCAGCTGCATCGCCCGGGGCTGGCGCCGCGCCATTCAGGAAAAGCTGGGCGGCGTGGTGGGCTGCACCCATTTGCGCGAGCTGCTCTTCAATATGGCCACGCCCGCCTTCCACACGGTGCTCAATCAGTTTGATACCGATGACTCTGGCCTGCCGCCGCGCCACCTGGGCCAATGCCTGGGCTGGGACTTCGATGGCCCGGGTGTGGCCCAGTTCTATCCGCAGTTCCAGGGCTGGAAGCCGCTGACCCAGCAGCCCCGTGCTGACACAGAAAGCCACAGCGCCGAAAAAGCCTGAAGCGCAATACCAATAAGCGCGAGCAGCTATCAACTTTGAGAGCCAGCAACAAGCCCGCACCCCACCCGGACTTAGGGCTTGCGGCACAATCGGGCCATGGCAGAACGTGTGATCCCTCTGGTCGATGAACGTGTGGCATCGCGCCCCGCAGTCGTCCCCTCAAGCTTGCAAGCCCCCAGCGGGCTGCTGCAGGACCAATGGGGGCGCCCGCTGCACGACCTGCGCATCAGCGTCACCGATCGCTGCAACTTCCGCTGCAATTACTGCATGCCCAAGGAAGTTTTCGACAAAAACTACCAGTACCTGCCCCACAGCTCGCTGCTGAGTTTTGAAGAAATCACGCGCCTGGCGCGGATGTTTGTCGCCCACGGCGTGCGCAAGCTGCGCCTGACGGGCGGCGAGCCACTGCTGCGCAAAAACATCGAAACCCTGATTGAACAGCTTGCAGCACTGCGCACGCCGGATGGCCAGCCGCTGGAGCTGACGCTGACGACCAACGCCACGCTGCTGGCCCGCAAGGCAAAAGCGCTCAAGGCCGCGGGCCTGAACCGCGTCACTGTCAGCCTTGATGGCCTGGACGACGCGGTGTTTCGCCGCATGAACGATGTGGACTTCCCCGTGGCCGATGTACTGGCCGGTATTCAGGCTGCGCAGGATGCGGGGCTGACGGGCCTGAAGGTAAACATGGTGGTCAAGCGCGGCACCAATGATGACCAGATCCTGCCCATGGCGCGCTACTTTCACGGCACGGGCATCACGCTGCGTTTCATCGAATACATGGACGTGGGTGCCACCAATGGCTGGCGCATGGACGAGGTTCTGCCTTCAGATGAAGTCATTGCCCGCCTGCGTGCCGAGCTACCCCTGGTGCCGCTGGCCGCCCGCACCGTGGGCGAAACCGCCGTGCGCTGGGGCTACGCGGGGGCTGATGGCCTGCACGACCCTGCGCTGGGCGAAGTGGGCGTCATCAGCAGCGTGACCCACGCTTTCTGTGGCGACTGCAACCGTGCCCGCCTGTCCACCGAAGGCCAGCTTTATCTGTGCCTGTTCGCCAGCCAGGGCTGGGATTTGCGCAGCCTGCTGCGCAGCGGTGCCAGCGATGAAGAAATCGCCGCGGCCATCGCTCCCATCTGGCAGCAGCGCGACGACCGCTATTCCCAGCTGCGCAGCGAAATGCCGCCCGATGCTGCACCGGCCCATGGCGGGCGCCGTATCGAGATGAGCTATATCGGGGGCTGAGTGGCGCTTAGCCCGCTGCTGAACCATGTCACGGCCTCGCAAGATATGACTGAGTCTTCCATCCACTCCTCACAGATCACCGGCTGCGTGCTTGCCGGTGGGCGCGGCACGCGCATGGGCGGGGTGGACAAAGGGCTTCAGCTGTTTCGCGGCCAGCCGCTGGCGCTGCAGGCCTTGCAGCGCCTGGCGCCGCAGGTCGGCCCGCTGCTCATCAATGCCAACCGCCATGCCGATGTCTATGCCCGGCTGGCAGGCCCGCTGGGCGCGCAGATCTGCGCAGACGCCCTGCCCGACTACCCCGGGCCACTGGCGGGCTTTCTGGCAGGCCTGACGCACTGCCAAACCGAGTGGCTGCTGTGCGTGCCCTGCGACACGCCGCTATTTCCCGCAGACCTTGTCGCCCGTATGACTCAGGCCTACCAGCAAGAGCAAGGCCAGGCCGACATCATCATTGCCCACGGCCGCGATACCGAACGCGCTGCCCCCGGCCAGATGCCGGAACTGCGCGCACAGCCTGTGTTCTGCCTGATACGAGCCTCGCTCAGGGACAGTCTGCACAGCTTCATCACCGCAGGTGGCCGCAAGATTGATGCCTGGACCAGCCAGCACCGCAGCATCGCCGCCGTCTTTGATGACCCCGAAGATGCTCAGGCCTTCAGCAACGCCAACACACTGGCCCAGCTCCATGATCTGGAGCAAGCAAGCCCTGCCGCAAAGCCCTGAACCCCGGCCACGCCGTGCCAAAAGCGTAAAGTTGGCCCCACACCCCATGCGCACATCCAGCCATGCGGTTTTTTCTTTTCTGCCATGACTGCGATTTTTCATCCTGCTGCCGCCGCTTCTGCCCAAAACCTGACCACTGCACAGGTGCAGGAGCAACTGCATGCCCTGCTGCAACCGCTGGGCGCTGTGACCGAGACAGAAACCCTGAGCCTGCCCGAGGCGCTGGACCGCGTGCTGGCCGAGGCCGTGATCTGCCCCGTCAATGTGCCGCCCCATGACAACAGCGCCATGGATGGCTATGCCTTCTCCAGCGCCGACCTGGTCGCCGTGCAAGGCGGCTGGCTGCGCCTTCGGGTGGTGGGCACCGTGCTGGCTGGCGCCCCCTGGTCGCAGCCCGTCAGTGCAGGCCAGTGCGTCAAGATCATGACCGGCGCCGTCATGCCCGAGGGGCTGGACACCGTGGTGCCGCATGAGCAAGTCAGCGCCAGCGACGACCATATTTCCGTTGAAGCCGCCAGCCTGAAACCGGGCGCCAACCGCCGCCTGCGCGGGGAAGACCTGCGCCAGGGCGAAGTGGCGCTGCCAGCCGGGCAAAAGCTCACACCCGCTGCACTGGGCCTGCTGGCCAGCCTGGGCCTGGGTCAGGCCACCGTGCGCCGCCGCCTGCGCGTGGCCTACTTCTCCACTGGCGATGAACTGCTGAGCCCCGGCACAGCACCCCGCGAAGGCGCTATTTACGACAGCAACCGCTTCAGCCTGCAAGGCCTGCTGCGCCGCCTGGGCGCGCATGTACTGGATCTGGGTTCTGTGCCTGATGAGCCCGATGCGCTGGAAGAGCGCCTGCGCGAAGCGGCAACGCTGGCCGATGTGGTGCTGACCAGCGGCGGCATCAGCGCGGGCGAGGCCGATCACACCCGCGCCATGCTGCAGCGCCTGGGTACAGTGCAGTTCTGGCGTGTGGCCATGCGCCCTGGCCGCCCCCTGGCCGTGGGCCTGCTGGCACCCGCAGCCATGGCTCTCAACCCCATTGCCGAGAAATTCACAGAAAAAACCGCCATTGGCGCAATACCAGAAAGCGCTTCAAGCTCTCAAAAGCAGAGCATTCCACTCTCCACCAAGCGCCCCGCCGTCCTGCTGGGACTGCCCGGCAATCCCGTCGCGGCCATGGTGAGCTTTCTGATATTTGTGCGCCCGGCGCTGGGCTTGCTTGCAGGCGAATTGGCCGCCCCCACGCCCATGCTGCAGGCCGTGGCCACCGAGCGCCTGCGCAAGCGCGCTGGCCGCACCGAATATCTGCGCGGCGTGCTGGCGCTCAATGCGCAAGGCCAGGCCACAGTGCGCACCACCGGCCCGCAGGGCTCTGCCCTGCTCAGCTCCATGGTGCAGGCCAACTGCATCATCGTGCTCGATGACGCGCGTGGCGATGTGCAAGCAGGCGAAGCCGTGCACATCCTGCCCCTGCAAGGACTGATTTAAGACTTACCCCACATCAGACACTTTAGGAACCACCATGCCTTACCAAGCCACCCACTGGGCGACAGAACCCGCAAGGCAGGCCATTGATGCGCTGCAAGGCGCCAATGTGCTGGAGTTCGGCACGCCCTGGTGCGGCCACTGCCAACGCGCCCAGCCCCTGTTGCAATCGGCACTGGCCGCGCACCCTGATCTACCGCACATCAAGGTCGAAGACGGGCCGGGCCGCCCTCTGGGCCGCAGCTACCGCGTCAAGCTCTGGCCTACCCTGATTTTTCTGCGTGATGGCAAGGAAGTTGCACGACTGGTGCGCCCCGAGAGCGAGCAGCAGATCGCTGAAGCGCTGTCCAGCATCGCCGCCTGAGTCAGGCTGCCAGCAGCAGACAGTGGCAGACAGCGGCGGCTTGGCGAAGGCTGATTGAATACGCGGTGGTGTTCAATCAGCCTGCCGCTGCACTATCGCCCGGTTTTCAACCCTTTTTCAGCGCCTGCTCCACGCCCTTGTTAGCCAGTGCATCAGCGCGCTCATTGCCGGGGTCGCCCGCGTGGCCCTTGACCCAGCGCCAGTCAATGCGGTGGCCACTGCCTTGCACCAGCGCATCCAGCTGCTTCCACAGCTCGGCATTTTTGACGGGCTCTTTGGACGCCGTGACCCAGCCCTTGGCCTTCCAGCCATGAATCCACTCGGTAATGCCTTTGCGCACGTACTGGCTGTCCAGATACAGCACCACATCGCAGGGGCGTTTCAGTGCCGACAGCGCCTGAATCACCGCCATCAGCTCCATGCGGTTATTGGTAGTGCCCAGCTCGCCGCCAAACAATTCTTTCTGCGCCGCACCGGCTTGCAGCAATGCGCCCCAGCCACCTGGGCCGGGATTGCCTTTGCAGGCGCCGTCGGTATAGATCACAACTTGATTCAATTTTTTTCCTTGTTCGCCCGGTGGCGCAGTGCGTCTTGCCAGACCGTATCTGGCGGCTGCTTGTTCGCAACCGGCACCTGCATGCCAGAGGCCGCATTGCGCCCGCGCCAGCTTGGTGTGACCATGCGCATGCCCCGCACACGCTTGACGGCCACCACACAGTAAACACCGCCCAGCACAGGCCAGCAGCGGTGCCCCAGCCTGTCCATGAAGGCAAACCGGTCCAGCCACTGCGCACTCCGGGTAGCAGGACGATAACAGCCAAATTGCACGGCCTCGATCTCAAAGCTCAGCAATCTGAGCCAATCACGCAGCCGCCAGTAGCCCACCCCCAGGCTCAGATCGGGCAAATGGCCTGCACTGCGCTCCACGCCGCGCTGCAGGCCCAGCAGGCTGGCAGGGTTCAGGCCACAGATCACCAGCCGCCCCTCGGGCACCAGTGCCCGCGCCGCCTCACGCAGGGCCGCGTGCGGGTCTGGCGAGGCTTCCAGCGTGTGCGGCATCAGCAGCAAGTCCAGACTGGCTTCGGAAAAAGGCAAAGCCGTGGCATCGGCGACCAAAGCAGGCAGCACAGCCCCATCCTCTGATTTAGGTAAGCTCTGCTCTGACAGCCCAGGCCGCCCTGCTTGCGCTACAGTGCTTGTTTTTGCATCCGAGACAGACTCGCCCGCCTGCAGCGCCAGCCAGCGATGCGGCATGCGATTGCTGCGCAGCCCCTGAAGCTGCGGCAAGCCCAGCTGGACGGCGTGATAGCCAAAGATATCGGCCACCGCCTCGTCACAGCGCTGCTGCTCCCATTCCAGGAGGTAGTGCCCTAGGGCTGATTCCGTCCAGTGATGCATCTCTATAATTTTGCAGCCCATGAACCTGTTGCCTATCCCTGCCTTTTCCGACAACTACATCTGGCTGCTGCATGACGGCAAGCAGGCCATCGTGGTTGACCCAGGGCAGGCCGAGCCAGTGCTGAAGGTACTGGCCCGGTTGCAATTGCAACTGCAGGGCATTTTAGTCACCCATCATCACGCCGATCATGTGGGCGGCGTCGAGGCACTGCGCCAGGCCACCGGCGCCCCGGCCTGGGGCCCCGCCTATGAGACCCTGCCCGAGCCCATCACCCGCGTGCAAGGCGGCGACACGGTTGACCTGCTGGGCGGCCCCTGGCAGGTCATTGATGTGCCCGGTCATACCAGCGGCCATATTGCGTTTTTCAGCACCGGGGCACTGCCCCAGCCCGTGCTGTTCTGTGGCGACACCTTGTTCTCAGGCGGCTGCGGCCGCCTGTTTGAAGGCACGCCTGCGCAGATGCAGGCATCGCTGGACGCTCTGGCGGCCCTGCCCGCCAGCACACAGGTCTGCTGCGCCCACGAATACACACTTTCCAACCTGCGTTTTGCGCAGGCTGTGGAACCAAACAACCAGGATCTGGCTCAGTACCTGGAACATTGCCAGTCTTTGCGCTCGCAAGGGCAGCCCACGCTGCCCTCCACGCTGCAGACCGAGCTGGCTATCAACCCTTTCATGCGCAGCCGCGCCGCCGATGTCATTTCGGCAGCCGTAAAGCATGACTCTCAGACTCAGCCTCAGAACCCAGCCAGTGTGCTGGCAACTTTGCGCCAATGGAAAAACGTTTTTTGATGAAGCTGATCCACACCCTGCTGCTCTCCAGCGTACTGGTCATTACCGGTTGCGCCACCACTGGCAGCGTTGACCCCATGTATCCCGATGGCCCCCTCAAACCCCTGGGCCAGGGCAAGATAGGCAACTCCGAAGTTGTCGCCCTTGAAGCCACGGGCGATCTGTGGATGCGCATTCGCGGCGGCTTTGGCATGCCCGATCTGGATCAGGACCTGGTTCGCGATCAGGAGCAGTGGTACTCTTCCCGCCCCGACTACATCCAGCGCATGACGGAGCGCTCCAGCAAATACCTGTTCCACGTTGTCGAGGAACTGGAGCGCCGTGGCATGCCGACCGAGCTGGCGCTGCTGCCCTTCATCGAAAGCGCGTTCAACCCGCAGGCTGTATCCAGCGCCAAGGCCGCAGGCATGTGGCAGTTCATGCCTGCCACGGGCACCTACTTCGACCTCAAGCAAAACGCCTTCCGTGATGACCGCCGCGACGTGCTGGCCTCCACCCGCGCCGCGCTGGACTATCTGCAAAAGCTCTACGGCATGTTTGGCGACTGGCACCTGGCTCTGGCCGCCTACAACTGGGGCGAAGGCAGCGTGGGCCGCGCCATCAAGCGCAATGAAAAGCTGGGCCTGCCTACCGGCTACACCGATCTGCAGATGCCGGCCGAAACCCGCAACTACGTGCCCAAGCTGCAGGCCGTGAAGAACATCGTGGCCCACCCCGAGCGCTTCAACGCCGAGCTGCCCGTCATTGAAAACCACCCCTACTTCCAGGCAGTGAGCCTGCCCCACGATATTGACGTGGAACTGGTGGCCAGACTGGCAGACGTCAGTATCAAGGACTTCAAGGCTCTGAACCCCAGCTTTCACAAGCCAGTGATCTTCGCGCGCGCCACGCCCCAGGTGCTGCTGCCCTGGGAGAACGCCAAGGTCTTCCGTCGCAATCTGCAGGCCTACACCGATGGCCAGTTCGCCAGCTGGACCGTGTGGACCGTCCCCACCACCATCACCGTGACCGAAGCCGCCCAGCGAGCTGGCCTGAGTGAAGCCGATCTGCGCAGCATCAACAACATCCCCCCGCGCATGCTCATCAAGGCAGGCTCGGCGCTGATGGTGCCGCGTGACCCCAACGTCAAGACCGACGTGCCTGGCCACGTGGCAGACAACGGCCAGATCTCCTTTGCCCCGGAAATCGTTACCGTGCGCACCACCGTGCGTGCCCGCAAGCGCGACACGCTGGTCAGCGTTGCCAGCCGCTACGGCATCAGTGTCTCCAACCTCGCAGACTGGAACGACCTGAAATCCACTGCGTCGCTGCATGCAGGCCAGTCACTGGTTGCCTATCTGCCTGCCCGCGCGGCCCGCGCAGCCCGGGCAGAAGCCAGCGAGTCCAGCTCGCACAACGGTCACAACAGCCGAGCCGAACGCAGCGAACGCGGCAACAGCAAGGCTGCAGCCCGCGGCAAGTCCAGCAGCAATAGCAAGGCGGCCCCTCAGGCACGCGGCGGCAAGAGTGAGCCCAAGCCACGCGGCGGCACACCGGCCAAGAAGCGCAAGTAACTTCACCAGCCGACCAAAAAGCCCGCTGACCGTTTCCGGCAGCGGGCTTTTTCTATGCTTTTCATAGCTTCCAGCGCTTGATAGACAAGCGCTACAGCCTGTTTTTCACCCAATCAGCGCCGGTCCACCAGCGCATGGGCAATCGTGCCCAGATCGACATATTCCAGCTCGCTGCCAATCGGCACACCACGCGCCAGCCGCGTCACCAGCAAGCCACGGGCCTTGAGCGCCTCTTGAATCGCATGGGCCGTGGCCTCGCCTTCCGCCGTAAAGCTGGTGGCCAGAATCACCTCCTGCACCACACCATCGCAGGCGCGCTCCAGCAACTGCTTCATGCCAATCTCTTTGGGCCCCACGCCATCCAGCGGCGACAAGCGCCCCATCAGCACATAGTAAAAGCCTTGATAGGCGCCCGTGCGCTCCATGGCGGCCAGATCGGCCGGCGCCTCCACCACGCACAGACGAGCGCCATCACGGCCCGCATCGTCACAGATGCTGCAGATACGCCCTTCGGTAAAAGTGTGGCAGCGCTCGCAGTGATGTACCGAATTCACCGCCGAATCCAGTGCCCGCGCCAGCTGCAGCGCCCCCGCCTGATCGCGCTGCAGCAAATGAAACGCCATGCGCTGGGCCGACTTGATGCCCACGCCCGGCAGCTTGCGCAGCGCCTCGATCAAGGCATCCAGAGATTGCACATCCGACACAGCGCCCGTCCTTTCATTCACCAAGAAAAAAGCGATCTGCAAGCCGCAGATCGCCATTCGTATTCTGCCCAACTCTGCCCGGAGAAACACACCCTGGAACGAGCATGCCCCAACTCAGAGGCAACGAGCAAGGGCCGCCCCGCAGCAAAGTTGCCGTCCCCCTCAGGGGGAAGCGGCAAAGCCGCTCAGGGGGGTATCCATTTAAAACGGGAACTTCATCCCACCAGGCAGACCAGGCATACCGGCCGTGATCTTGCCCATCTTCTCGTTGGAAGTTTCTTCCGCCTTGCGCACCGCAGCATTGAAAGCCGCAGCCACCAGGTCTTCCAGCATGTCCTTGTCTTCGGCCAGCAGGCTGGGGTCGATGGTGATGCGCTTGACGTCGTGCTTGCAGGTCATCACAACCTTGACCAGACCGGCGCCAGACTCGCCTTCCACTTCGATGTTGCCCAGCTCTTCCTGAGCTTTCTTCAGGTTGTCCTGCATGGACTGGGCTTGTTTCATCAAACCGGCGAGTTGTCCTTTGTTGAACATATGAATTCCTTCTTTTGTTGAAACGCCTTATTCAGGCTGAATGGAGATTGGCTTGATGCTGCCCGGCACGATCTTCGCGCCAAAGTCCCGCTTCAAGGTTTGCACCAGAGCGTTGCTGTTCACAATGTCTTCAGCAATACCCTGACGCAGATAGGTTTCCACGGCCAGACGGCGCGCCGGACTATCCGTGACCGCACCCTGTTCGATCTGCAATTGTCGCGCATGACCGGCTGTTTCCAGCGCAGCGCGTAAACGCTCGCGTGCGCCAGCCTGATTGAGTGAGTTGGATTCGACCCGCAAAGTCCACTGATCGCCCTCGCGCGCCACCAGTTGCGCCTGCAAAGCCAGTTGCCGCGCCAGGGCGACGATGGCATCGCTTTGCAGCAGCTCCTGCACCACGGTTTGCCAGAGATCGCCCTCGGCGGTGCGCTCTACCGTAGGGGCATCCAGTGCAGAGCCGGAGCTGCCAGACGGGGCATCCACCTCGTCCTGAGGCTGCGGCTGCGGCTGCGGATATGCCGCTGGCGCAGGCAAGCCTGCATCCACGTCCGCATCGTCGCCCCAGCGCCCGTCATCGGCCCAGCCTTCATCAGGCATTCCGGCCCAGGCCCCCTCATCAGGGCCGCCTTCATCACTGGCATCAGCACCCGCATCATCGCTATCCGGGCCATCTGCGGCCTCCTGAACTGGCGCAGATACAGGTAGAGACTCCGGTTGCGAATCAGGCTTCGCTTCTACAGTCTCTGCCACTTTTGCTGCAGGCTGATTTTGCGCAGCGGCCTCATCCACAGCCAAATTGACAGGCGCGACATCAGCTATGTTTTCAGGAGCTACCAGCGCTTTATCAACCTGGACTTCAGCCGATTTTTCCTGATTCCCCTCAGCCACAGGCTCAGGCACTGCGGGCGCAGCAGCGTGGGGCACGGCAGGCGCTGAAGCCGAAGCGACGGGTGCAGCCGCCACAACCGGCGCGGTTGCCGGAGCCACTGCAGGCACGGCGGCTGGCAGCGCTGCGGGTGCCACCGGTGCTGCAGCCGCGCGGCTAGGCCTCAGCGCTGGAGTTTTTTTTTCAGCCGCGCCGGTTTCGGCGTTTTCTGGCTTGAAGGCCAGCAGCCGCAGCAAAGCCATGGTCAGCGCCGCATATTCATCGGGGGCCAGACCCAGCTCGGCACGGCCATGCAGGCCAATGCTGTAGAGCAACTGCGTCTCGTCACGCGGCATCAAATCAGCCAGACGGGCCACTTCTGCCGCCTCCGGGTCGCTGGCATCCAGTGCCATGTCGGGCACGGCCTGCAGCACCGCCATGCGCTGCAGCACATTGCACATTTCTTCCAGCGTGGAAGCGGCAGACAGGCCGTTGTGGCGCAGCTCTTCCGAAGTCTCGACCACCGTGCGGCCATCGCCCTGCGCCAGCGCATCAATCAGGCGAAACACATGGCTACGGTCCACGCTGCCCAGCATCTGGCGCACCGTGGCTTCCTGCAGCTGGCCGCTGCCAAAGGCAATGGCCTGATCGGTCAGGCTCAGCGCATCGCGCATGGAGCCACGCGCTGCACGCGAGAGCAGGCGCAGGGCCTGCGGCTCGGCAGGCACGCTTTCCTTGGCCAGCACATCGGTCAAATGTTCCAGCACCGTATCAGGGGCCATGGGACGCAGATTGAACTGCAGGCAGCGCGAGAGCACGGTCACCGGGACTTTTTGCGGGTCCGTCGTGGCCAGCACAAACTTCAGATATTCGGGCGGCTCTTCCAGCGTCTTGAGCATGGCGTTGAACGCCGTGTTCGTCAGCATGTGCACCTCGTCGATCATGAAGACCTTGAAGCGCCCCTGCACCGGCTTGTACACGGCCTGCTCCAGCAGGCTCTGCACCTCGTCCACGCCACGGTTGGAGGCGGCGTCCAGCTCGGTGTAATCGGGGAAGCGTCCGCTATCAATTTCAGTGCATGCTGCGCAAACTCCGCAAGGGGTTGCGGTAATTCCACCATTGCCGTCCACCCCCTGGCAATTGAGGGACTTGGCCAGAATGCGCGATACCGTGGTCTTGCCCACGCCTCGCGTGCCTGTGAACAGATAGGCATGGTGCAGACGCTGCTGCGTCAGCGCATTGGTCAGAGCCTGGACCACGTGCTCCTGCCCCACCATTTCGGAGAAGGTTCGGGGCCGGTATTTGCGAGCAAGCACTAGATAAGACATAGCCCGCAATTCTACGGGGCCAGCGCATGCCAACAAGGCTGCACCAGGAATCCCGTGGCAAGTCAGCGAGGAGTGTGTCTTTTACCCCTATAATCGCCGGTGACGGGCCTCCTCGCATGGGGAAGCAGCCAACCGGGTCAGGTGGGGAACCAAGCAGCCCTAACTGTGAAACCAGTGCCGAGATCAGGCTCGTCACCTTTAGCTGGAAAGCTCTTTCGACAAGAGCCATGTCTTCCACCAAAGGCTCCCCCAAAAGAAATCATTCCAATCGCTCAGGCTGGCACAGGCCGCTTTCGCGACCCTGTTGCACATCAGCCCAGGCGACTGCGCAATTGCATCAGCAGCTCTGCTGCCTGCTCGATCTCCAGATCATCAAACGCATCCAGCGCCTGCTGCGCCAGCTGGCTATGGTCGGTATTTGCCGTGTCACGCACCAGCGCTTCCAGCAAGGCCTTGGCTTCAAAGTCGCCACTTTTCACCAGCGGCAAAGCACGCTGAAGCAGATCTTGCAATAGCTCAGCCTGCGCCGGGCCAGGTTCAGGCGCAGCAGTCTGGCTGACCAGCATCCGCAGCCCCTGGTCAACACGGTCCAGACAATCTTTCACCAAACGCAAAAACTCTTCGGACAGGTCTTGCACCACTTCGATATTTGCATTGCGGGCAGCACGCTCAATCACATCGGCCACGCGGCATAGCTGTTCGGAATCCAGGTACCCTGCGCTACCTTTGATGCGGTGCACCAGCTCTCCCAGCTCCGGCAAAGCGCCCCGACGCAGCAAATCCCGATAGTCTTGCGGCAGGTTGTTGAAATCATCCAGAAAACCGCGCAGCAAATTCGCCTTGCGCTGGGGAGATGAAGACAGGCGGGAGAAGATGGCGGCGTCTGTGGGTGCTTCGTCAACCGTGCGCCTTGGGCTTTCATCTGCGACCACCTTGCTCTTGTCCACGCACCACTGCATCAGGGTGGAGTAGAGAGCCACTTCCTCAATCGGCTTGGTCAGGTGGCCGTTCATGCCCGCCTCACGGCTGAGCAACTGGTCTTCGCTGCGGGTCTGGGCAGTCAGCGCAATGATGGGCAGCTGCAGCCAGCGGGCATGCCGACGTATTTCACGCGTGGCTTCCAGGCCGTTCATCTCGGGCATGTGAATGTCCATGAGCACGGCATCGACTTCGTGGTTTTGCAGCTGGCGGATGGCATCACGGCCATCAACCGCGGTGACCACCTGCACCCCCACGTACTCCAGAAAGTCCGTGGCCACCTCGCGGTTCAGCGCGTTGTCATCGGCCACCAATACCCGCTTGCCTTGCAGCGCGGCATAGGCGGTTAAATCGCTGGGCACATAGGCCGACGATGACTTGACGGGAAGATCCCCTGCCGATACGGGGCGGCAGAACACATTGAGCAAGGTATTGAACAGCACCGACTGGGTGACGGGCTTGAGCAGCACCCCCTGCAGACCGATATCCGAAGAGGCCTGCATCATCGCCTCCTGCCCGTAGGCGGTGACCATGAGGACGGCGGGCATATGTTCCAGCTGCGCATCCGACTTGATGTGGCGCGCGGTTTCCACCCCGTCCATGACGGGCATGCGCCAGTCCAGCAGCACCACATCGAACGGGCGGCCACGGCTGGTTTCAATACGCAGCACGCGCAAGGCATCCTGGCCGCTGGCAACCACCGTGGTCTGCATGCCAAAGCCTTCCACCATATCGGTCAGCGCCTGTCTTGCGCTGGCGCTGTCGTCGCAGATCAGAATGCGCCTGCCGCGCAAATTGACGGCAACCTGATTGCGAACATGGTGCTCCGCCGATTCAACCGCAACCTCTTCGATGAGGATGGTGAAGAAAAACGTGCTGCCCAGCCCCACTTCGCTCTCCACCCAGATCTCGCCCCCCATCAGCTCAACCAGCCGCTTGGAGATAGCCAGCCCCAGGCCCGTGCCGCCATAGCGGCGCGAAATATCGGTCTGCGCCTGTGCAAATGGGCTGAACAGGCTCTGAATCTGGTCCGCGCTCATGCCAATGCCTGTGTCGCGAATGGAGAACAGCAGCTTGCGGCTCAGCCCCTGCTCATCCCAGACAGGGCTGACGGAAACCACCACATCACCATGCTCCGTGAACTTGATGGCATTGCCCAGCAAATTGGTAATGACCTGCCCCAGCCGCAGCGAGTCGCCCTTGATAACCGCTGGCGTTTCTGGCGCCACGGCGTAGGTAATCTCAAGCCCTTTTTCTTCGGCCCGCAAAGCGGTCACGGAAGACACGGTCTCCAGCACAGATTCCAGCCGGAACGGAATCCCCTCCAGCGTCAGCCCGCCAGCTTCGATCTTCGAGAAATCCAGAATGTCATTGATGATGCCCAGCAGCACATTGGCAGATTCATTGATCTTTTCCAGATAGTTGCGCTGCCTAGGGTCCAGATTCGTTCGCATCGCCAGCCGCGCCATGCCAATGACGGAATTCATGGGCGTGCGAATTTCATGGCTCATGGTGGCCAGAAAATCGCTCTTGGCACGCTCTGCTGATTCGGCCGAATCCTTGGCGGCACGCAAGGCGTCTGCCACCTCGCGCTCTGTCGTCACATCGCGGGCAATGCCATCCCACACAACGCCGCCACCGCGCATATAGCGCAGCGCAGCGCGGCAGTGAATCCAGATGACCGCCCCCGAGGTGATGTGCAAGGGGAAAACTTCGTCCAGCACTTCCCCTGGGCGATCCGCATAGCGCAGCAACTGCATCAGATGCTGCACGCTTTCTGCAGGCAACGCCGCAATCAGCTTGCGCGGATTGAGCAGGACTTCGCTGGCCGAAAGTCCGGTCAATTTTTCCAGCCCCGCGCTCAGAAAGGTCAGACTCAGGTAGCGCCGTGAATCCCGCTCCATTCTGAAGATCACACCGGATGGCAGATTGTCGGCCAGCGCAATCAGGCGATCACGCTGCTCCTTGCGCTCACTGATGTCCTGCAGCACACCAATGATCTTGACAACTTCCCCATGATCATCAAACACAGGGTTGGCGCGCACATAGGCAGAAAAAGTGCTGCCATCTACGCGCAAGTGCTCAACCTCCATGGCGTAAGGCACGCCGGTCGCCACACAGTTTTCGACGGCTGCTTCGATTCTCTGGGCGCTTTCCGGCAGCAGCCGGGTGCCCAGCGTGTGCAAAGGAATGCCGTCAGGTTCGGCTTCAATGCCATACAAGGTGGACAGCATTTCAGAAGAAGTCAGAACACCCGTCTTGACATCCAGCGACCAGTGCCCCAGCTTGGCCTGACGCTCTGCCGCACGCAGCACCTCGTTGTTTTCCTGCGCCAGTCGCGCCGCACTGCGGCTTTCTTCCAGGCTCTTGTGAAGCACCTTGTCAGCCTTGTCGAGGCTGACGCGCAATGCCTCAAACTCCGCAATGAATGACGGAGGAACATCGTCATCAATGCTCTGCTCTGCAGCGGCGTGCCCGGTGGCAATGCGCTGCGCTCTGTCGGCCAGGTGCCGAATGGGGCGCAGCGCCCGCTGCACCAGCCAAATAGCCAGCAGCAGCGCACAAAGAATGGTCGCAGTCGATGTAATCAGCATGACCATCATGGGCTGGCGCCAGCGCTGATCGAAACTGGAGGCGCTTTCCCCAACCACTGCTACCCAGCCTGGTGTTCCAGCAATCGCCTGAAACGCAAACATGATCTGCTTGCCCTCCAGAGTCTGCGCCTTGAAAGAGCCGCTCTCGCTGCCCAGTTGCTTGAGCGCCTTCCAGTCCGGCACGGGCTTGCCAATGAAGCGCTGACCATCCACAGAGCGCCCCATGATCCGGCCGCTTCCATCAGTCACAGCCAGGATCACCGAAAGATTGTTTTCGCTGTGCTTGGACAGAGAATGAATCAGGTCTGCAGGCGAAGTGATCAACGTGGCCACCCGCACCCGAGCGCTGCCACTGATCTCGGGCACCGCAAGCACGACTTGCAGCCCGCCAGCCTTGCCTGCGCTTTCAATAATATTGGACACCTGAGGCCGCCCGCTCTGCGCAGCAGCAATCGTCAGATCTTTGACGACCTGCTCTTCAGGGCCGCCGCCCACAAACTGCCAGCTTCCCTGCTTGCCACTGACTTCATACAGCTCATAACGCCCATTGGCAAAACTGGACGCGCCTCTGTGCTCCAGCTGCTCGCCAGCGGAGTGCAGTTCCGCAAGGTTGAGCAGGACGCTGGAGGTCAGTTCCAGCTCATTAGCCGTAGAGCGTGCCACCGTGCGCGCCGTCTCCAGCAACTGACGGGTGCTGGCTTCGTTGAAGGACTTGCTGGTGTTGAACAGCGTCGCCATGACCACGCCCAGCGTCGGCACCAGCACCAGCAAGACGATGCCAATGATGGTCAGTCTGAGCGATGGCTGTCTCAACAAATCAAGCATGCGCTTGGGCATGAAGGCGTCCCTCTGATATGGGCAGCGGCGGCACTGCCTGTTATGTACTGACTCCAATCAAGAATACCCGTTCTGGGTGCAGGTGCACCCAGGGAGTCAATGCAGATTCACTATCAGAAAACCCACTTCAATACACAAACCATCAACCACGCAGATAGCGGTGAACGCCTTGCGCCGCATGTACCCCCGAGGACAGGCAGGCCGTGAGCAGATAGCCACCGGTCGGTGCCTCCCAGTCCAGCATCTCGCCGGCGCAAAACACGCCGGGCAAGGCGGTGCACATACCATTGGCGTCCAGCGCTTCAAAGCGCACGCCGCCAGCAGTGCTGATGGCCTCATCCATGGGGCGCGGCGCAGTCACCGTAACGGGAACAGCCTTGATGGTGCGCGCCAGACGTGGCAAATCCGCCATGCCATCCTTGCCCAGCACCTCATACAAAAGCCCCGCCTTGATGCCATCAAGACCCAGGCGCCCCTTCAAATGACTGCTTAGGCTGCGCGAGCCGCGGGGGCGCAACACTTCCTGCTCCACACGCTCGGCACTCCACTGCGGCAGCAAGTCCAGCTCAAACTGCGCACTGCCCGCCTTGGCAATACGCTCACGCAGCAAGGCCGAGACTGCATAGATCAGGCTACCTTCAACCCCTGTTTCGGTGGCCACGAATTCGCCTTGGCGTTCAAACACCGTGCCAGATTCATCGGCATGGCGCAGCACGACTGACTTGAACGGCTGCCCGGCAAAGCGCTGGCTGAACACCGCACTCCAGCCTGCTTCTCGCCCATCGGCCCAGCCCACATCAAAGCCGCAGTTAGACGGCTGAAGCGCCGCCATATCCACACCGCGCTGCTGCAGCCAGGGGAACCAGGCTCCATCCGAGCCCAGCCTGGCCCAGCTGCCGCCGCCCGTGGCCAGCACCAGCACCCTGCACTGCACTTTCAACTGCGACTGCTCACGCTGAAAAACAGGCAACGAATCATCACCCCAACCCAGCCAGCGGTGGCGCATATGAAATACAACACCTTGCGCCTTGATACGGGCCAGCCATCCGCGCAGCAAGGGAGCCGCCTTCATATCAGCAGGGAACACACGCCCCGAGGTTCCCACAAAGGTATCGAACCCCAGGCCCTTGACCCACTCGCGCAAGGCATCACTGCCCCAGTGGCGCAGCAAAGGCTCCAGCTGGGCGCTGCGTGCCCCATACCGGGTCACAAAATGGGCAAAGTCTTCCGAGTGGGTGAGGTTGAGCCCGCCCTTGCCAGCCATCAGGAACTTGCGCGCTGGCGAAGCCTTGGCCTCAAACACATGCACAGACAGACCCGATTGCGCCAGTTGCTCGGCCACCATCAAACCGGCGGGACCTGCACCCACCACCGCCACATCACAGCTCAGCACCTCATCGGTCGCCACAGGCTCCGAAACATTCATAGTTCTCTATATCCATTCAACATGCGGCGGCCGATATTCAACTTCCTGCCGCCAAAGGCTGCGCAGAATACCACCGCCCCTATTTCGGCGATAAGACTGGCACTATTGCCGCCATAGCAGCAAACAACCGCCCACACAGCACAGCGGGAGATGAGTTTCTGTCACAATGAAATTCACAAGGCGGATATTTCACCGCTCTTTTGATTTTTGACTCAAGAAAATCCAGGACTACAAATGGCTAGCGAATTGATCAAGCACATCACTGATGCAAGCTTTGAATCTGACGTACTGCAACCCGGCACCACGGTTCTCGTGGACTACTGGGCTGAATGGTGCGGCCCCTGCAAGATGATTGCCCCCATCCTGGACGAGACTGCCGAAAGCTACAAAGGCAAGGTGCAGATCGCCAAGATGAACGTGGACGAAAACCGTGAAATCCCTGCCAAGTTCGGCATTCGCGGCATTCCTACACTGATGCTGTTCAAGGATGGTCAACTGGCCGCCACCAAGGTGGGTGCGCTGAACAAGACCCAGCTGTCCGCTTTCCTGGACCAGCACATCTAAAGCACATGCTTCATGACAAGGCCTCTTTCAGGCCTTGTTCTTTTTGAGCCGCAAGCACACATTGCGCTCTGTTTTCTCAGGCGTTCGCAGAACACGGTGAACACCGAGGGCTCGCCCTCAAAAAATCCTTGCAGTCCGCACTGATTTTCCTGTCATAATGTACAAATCGCCGGCTGCCGCAGTAGCCGCGCTGAATTTTCTTCAGGCAAGCCTGCCCACTTTCACAGTGTTTCGTTAGGCCCTACGCCTCCCCCTCTGGTTATTCCTCACTCCACACTTGGAGTTATTTCATGCACCTTAATGAACTCAAGGCACTGCACGTGTCTGAAGTCTTGAAGCAGGCCGAAGCGCTTGAGATCGAAAACGTCGGTCGCATGCGCAAGCAGGAACTGATGTTCGCCATCATCAAAAAGCGTGCAAAGGCCGGTGAACAGGTCTTTGCCGATGGCGTGCTCGAAATCCTGCCCGATGGTTTTGGCTTTCTGCGTAGCCCCGACACCAGCTACACCGCCAGCACGGACGACATCTACATCTCCCCCAGCCAGGTTCGTCGCTTCAATCTGCACACCGGCGACATGATCGAAGGCGAAGTGCGCATCCCCAAGGATGGCGAGCGCTACTTTGCCCTGACCAAGCTCGACAAAGTCAACGGCAACCCACCCGAGCAGAACAAGCACAAGGTGCTGTTCGAAAACCTGACCCCGCTGTTCCCCAAGCAGCAGATGCGCCTAGAACGCGACATCAAGGGTGAAGAGAACATCACCGGCCGCATCATCGACATCATCGCCCCCATTGGCCGCGGCCAGCGCGCGCTGATTGTTGCCCCTCCCAAGAGCGGCAAGACCATGATGATGCAAAGCATTGCCCACGCCATCACGGCCAACTACCCCGATGTGCACCTGATGGTGCTGCTGGTGGACGAGCGCCCTGAAGAAGTGACGGAAATGCAGCGCTCCGTGAAGGGCGAAATCATTGCCTCCACCTTCGACGAGCCAGCCACCCGCCACGTTCACGTGGCCGAAATGGTGATCGAGCGCGCCAAGCGTCTGGTCGAACTGGGCAAGGACGTGGTCATCCTGCTGGACTCCATTACCCGTCTGGCCCGCGCCTACAACAACGTCGTGCCTTCGTCGGGCAAGGTGCTGTCTGGCGGTGTGGACTCCAACGCTCTGCAACGCCCCAAGCGCTTCTTTGGCGCAGCCCGCAATGTGGAAGAAGGCGGCTCGCTGACCATCATTGCCACAGCACTGGTCGATACCGGTAGCCGCATGGACGAAGTGATCTTTGAAGAATTCAAGGGCACAGGCAACAGCGAACTGCACCTGAACCGTCGCCTCTATGAAAAGCGCGTGTTCCCTGCCATCGAACTCAACAAGAGTGGCACCCGTCGTGAAGAATTGCTGCTCTCGCCAGAGATTCTGCAAAAGACCCGCATCCTGCGCCAGTTCATGTACAACATGGACGAGATCGAGACCATGGAACTCATGATCAAGAACATGAAGGCCACCAAGAACAATGTCGAATTCTTCGACATGATGCGTCGCGGCGGCTAAGCCACTGCAGCTCTCCCAGCAAAGCCCCGTTCAGGGGCTTTGTTGTTTCTGGCCCTGGCACTTTGATTGATTAAGAGCGGCCAACAGAACCGGATCGCTGCATCGGAGAACTTCAGGCTTCGCACGCGTTGGCCGCTAGCAGCCGCCAACCACGTCATGCGCTTGTCTAGCCAAATGGACAACGAGCCGCGAGCTGGAAGCACTGCCTTGTACTGCTTCCCGTTGGTGGTGCGGTAACGGGCTTGCAGAGCTGACTCATGTTCCAAGCCCACCGCTGGCTGAACAACGATTTAGCAGCAACGCCCGTAGCCTTGAAACCGTCTGGAAGCCATTTCTGTGGCTGGCCATCATCGGCGCCCTGCTGTTCTGGCTCTCTGGCACGTTTTCGCAAGACACTGGGCAGCATGGCCTGACGGAAAAACACATGCACCTCCATCTATGCAATAATGGAGGGCTTTTTCTATTGCGGAAAGTACGCTTGGTTCACGACTGCTACAAGGGTTGTAGCAGGCCCGGCACGGCTACCGCACTTGACCAAAAAGGAAGATCATGAAAGAAGGCATTCACCCTAACTACCGCGAAGTTCTGTTCGTGGACATGTCCAACGGCTTCAAGTTCGTGACACGTTCTTGCGTTTCCACCAAGGAAACCGAAAACTTCGAAGGCAAGGACTACCCTCTGTTCAAGCTGGATACCACTTCTGAATCGCACCCCTTCTACACTGGCACACAAAAGTCGGTGGACAACATGGGCGGCCGCGTGGAGAAGTTCCGCAATCGCTTCGGCAAGAAGTAATTCCTGCTTTTTGCGAACAAGGGCAGCCGGGCGACCGTGCTGCCTTTTTTTTGCCCGTCGTTTTATCCCTGGATATGAGCGGGCTTAGAGCATCAAGAGCACGGGCCAGCCGCAGACTCTCTGCATGCCCTCTCCCTTTTGCCTCCCAATGCTCCTATCATCGGAGCATCTTGCGCTTGCACAGAAAGCGCTACCGCTTGATCTGGCTGCGACTGGCCAGCGAAGCCCCTCAGGATTGTTTGCGTGAATCAACCCACCCCCGCCATCGTTGCCCAGAGTGCCGTGCGCCGACTGCCGCGCTGGGCATTGCTTTTACTTTGCCTGGCCTATGTGGTGCCGGGCTTTGTCATGCGCGGCCCCTGGCGGGCCAACGACATGGAGGCATTTGGCTATATGCGCGAAATGGTGCTGGGCCATACCTCCTGGCTGGCACCGCAGCTGTCAGGGTTGGCCCCCAGCATGGATGGCCTGCTGCCTTACTGGCTGGGCGCTATTTCACTGCAGGCGCTGGGCTGGCTGATCGGCCCGGAAATGGCTGCGCGCATTCCCTTCATCGCACTGCTGGTGCTGACGCTGGCCGCCACCTGGTGGGGCGCCTATTACCTGGCTCGCACACCGGGCGCCCAGCCTGTGGCCTTCGCCTTTGGCGGTGAAGCCCATCTGGTGGACTATTCCCGCGCCATGGCAGACGCTGCCCTGCTGGCACTGGTCGCCTGTCTGGGTCTGGCCCAGCCCTCTCATGAAATCACCAGCTATGTCACCCAGCTAGGCTGCACGGCGCTGCTGTTTTTTGCGGCGGCCGCCATGGCCTACCACCCCTACAAGGCCGCCACAGCCATGGTCTTCGGCCTGCTGGGCATGAGCCTGAGTGGCGCGCCCACCATGTCGGTGATGTTTGGCGTTGCCACAAGCCTGATCGTCTTTACCCAGCGCAACTGGGGCGACAACGCAGGCCGCGTGCACCAGCAAGCTCGCATGTGGGCTGGCGCGTGGCTGATAGCGACAATCATTGGCGCTGCACTGACCACCGCTCTGGATCAGTGGAGCTGGCATCTGGTGGACTCCACCAAGGACAGCGGCGAGCTGCTGCAGATGCTGCTGTGGTTTTGCTGGCCCGCATGGCCGCTGGCACTTTGGACTGTCTGGGTCTGGCGCCGCCAGATCGCCGCACCCACCCACTATCCGCATCTGAGCATTGCCCTGCTCTTTGCCTTGCTGCCTGTCATTGCCTGCCTGAGCAGCCTGCCAGCAGACCGCGCCCTGCTGCTGGGCCTGCCAGCCATTGCAACACTGGCCGCTTTTGCGCTGCCCACCTTCCGCCGCAGCATCAGCGCGCTGATTGACTGGTTCACCCTGCTCTTCTTCACCGCCGGGGCAATCGTCATCTGGGTGGTATGGCTGGCATTTCAGACAGGATATCCGCCCAAAATCGCTGCCAATATTGCGCGACTTGCTCCTCAATTTGAAGCAAGCGTTTCCTGGCCAGTTGTCATCGTGGCACTGCTTGCCACTGCAGGGTGGTTTGTGCTGGTGGCCTGGCGCACCTCGCGCAACCGCGCAGCCATCTGGAAAAGCCTGGTGCTGCCCGCAAGCGGTGCAACCCTGGGCTGGGTGCTGCTGTCCACCCTCTGGATGGCGCCGCTGGACCATGCCCGCAGCTATGAATTTCAGATGCAGCAGCTGGCTCAGAACATGCAGCAAAACCACGCCAGCGGTTGCATGCTGACCTACGGCTTGGGCCGCGCTCAGATCGCCGCTGTGCGCTACTACACAAATACAGACACCGCCCTGCTGCGCCACAGCCCGCCTGGCCGCTGCAACTGGGCACTGGTCGATGCAGACCGCTGGGCTGGCGACCACAATCAGAAGCTGCGCCAGGGCTGGCGTGAGGTCTCGCGCATCACCCGTCTGTCGGGCAAAAAGGAAGTGCTGATCCTGCTGCAGCGCAGCGGCGCAACTGACAAGCCATGAAGGCCGAGCTACAGCACATAGGCCGCCATGCCGTCACGGTACTGGCCGGCCAGCTGGCGGTCATGGCCTTTGGCACGACCGACACCATCGTGGCCAGCCGCTATTCGCAGGATGCCGTGGCTGCACTCTCCGTGGGCTCTGCCATCTTCGTTAGCGTCTATGCCTCGCTGATGGGTATTTTCCAGGCCCTGCTGCCGCTGTGGTCCGAGCAGCGCGGTGCCGGCCAGCCACAGGCCATCGGCTACTCCCTGCGCCAGTCCATGTATCTGTGCCTGCTGGCCTGCGCACTGGGCATGTCCGTGCTGATGATGCCCGACGCCTTACTGCGCTGGACAGACGTGCCCCCCGAGATGCAGCAGGAAGTCAAACGCTATCTGTATGTGCTGGCCTGGGCGCTGCCGCCCTCGCTGCTGTTTCGCATCTACAGCGCACTCAATCAGGCTCTGGGCCATCCCAAGCTGGTCACCTGGCTGCAGGTCATATCGCTGCTCATCAAGATACCGCTGTCCATCTGGTTCACCTTTGGTGGCCTGGGCCTGAACCCCATGGGCGCCGTGGGCTGCGCGCTGGCAACGCTGGTTGTCAACTACACCATGTTTGGCGTGGCGCTGTGGCTGGTGCGCCATCAGGACCTTTACGCGCCACTGGCGCTGTGGACGCGCATGGAGCGGCCAGATACCGCCATGCTGGCCCGCTTCTGCAAACTGGGCATTCCTGCCGGTCTGGCGATTCTGGTGGAAGTCACCTCCTTCACGCTGATGGCGCTGTATGTGGCACGCCAGGGCTCGCTGTCCTCGGCCAGCCACCAGATTGCCGCCAATCTCGCCGCCATTGCCTATATGTTTCCACTGTCTCTGGCCATTGCGGCCAGCGCCCGCGTCAGTTACTGGCGCGGCGCGGGTGACGAAGCACAGGCACGGCAGTTGATTTTTCAGTGTTTCAAGCTCTCAGCGCTAATGGGATGTGCGGTAGCAGCTACGCTTTTCATAGCGCGCAAACTGATTGTCGATATCTACACCGACTCGCCCCGGGTCATGGCAATGGGTTCATGGCTGCTGATCTGCGTGGCCACCTACCATGTGGCCGACTCTGTGCAGACCTACTGCATCTTTGTGCTGCGCAGCTACCGCATCACCGTCGCGCCGCTGATCATCTACAGCGTGCTGCTGTGGGGCGGCGGGCTGGGCCTGGGCTATGCGCTGGCTTATGTGTGGCAAGCCCCTGCCAGCTGGCATGACTGGCAGGCCACGCCCATGCCTTTCTGGGTCTGCAGCACTGCAGCCCTGTTTGTGACGGCTCTGGCCTTCAGCGCCATTTTGTTCAAGGTCATCAGGCCCGCTTCTGAGCAGGCCTGAACCGCCCCATCACACCACTTCAAGGCTGCGCTGCCGTAGACTGCAGCGCAGGCACTGCAGCGGCGGCACGAACACGGTTTGCGGGCAGCGTCACTGCAAACTCCGAGCCCTGACCCTGCTCGCTTTGAATGCTGAGCACCGCACCATGGCGCTGCAGCACATGCTTGACGATGGCCAGCCCCAGCCCGGTACCACCGGTATCGCGAGAGCGGCTGCGGTCCACGCGGTAAAAGCGTTCCGTCAGTCGCGCCACATGCTTGGGGTCAATGCCCAGGCCTGAATCCTTGACGGCAAAGCGGGCCGAGCCATCTGGCAGGCGCTGCCAGCTCACATCAATGCGCCCACCCGCCGGGGTGTAGCGCATGGCATTGGCCAGCAGATTCGAAAATGCACTGTGCAGCTCGGCACTAGCACCAGCCACTTCACCCGCCTGGGCCAGAGATGCCTCATCCGGAAAATGCAAGGCATGTGGCTTGCCCTGCTTGCGCGTCAGCGTCACCGACAGGCCACGCGCCTCGTTCTCGCAGCGCTTGAGCAGTTGCGCCACCGACATCCAGTCCGTATTGCTGGGGGGTGGACTGCCCTCCAGACGGGACAGTGTGAGCAAGTCCTCCACCAGATGCTGCATGCGCTCGGCCTGCTGTGACATCAGCTCCAGATAGCGTTTGCGCTCATCCACCTCCAGAGGCAGGGTCTGCAGCGTTTCCACAAAGCCCGCCAGCACCGTCAAAGGCGTGCGAATTTCGTGCGAAACATTGGCCACAAAGTCGCGGCGCATGGCCTCGGCCTGCTCCACCGCCGTCACATCGCGGGCCAGCAGCAGCTTGCGTCCTTCGCCATAACCGTACAGCTGCACCGACAGTTTGACGGGACGCGAGGCCGTGCTTTCACGGCCAGCCATGACCAGGTCATGCGTGAAATCCTGCGCCGCAAAATAGGCACTGAACTGCGGGTCGCGCACCAGATTGCCAATGCTTTGCAGAACATCGCGCTCCGCATCAAAACCGAACTGCCGCGCAGAGATCTGGTTGCACCACTCGATACGGCCTTGCGCATCCAGCAGCACCACACCATTCGGGCTGGCCTGCAGTGCCGACAAGATATCGTTGAGCCGCTGATCGCCCTGCTGGGCTTGCTGGACGGTCTGACGAATCCAGCGGCGCATGCGCACGCTGGCTTCACCCCAGATGCCGGACAGATCAGGGGCACCATCCAGACTGGACTGACGCAGCCAGCTCAGCAAACGTGCGCCATTCCAGCTATCAACCAGCCACCAGATCCAGCCGCCAAGCAAGGCCCCCAGCGCCGCGGCCAAGCACTGCGGCGCAGCACCTGCCTCCGGATGGATCGCATAGCTCCACACCGCCCACACCACCAGCGCTGCTGCTATCTGAGAGGCCAGCAAACGAAATCCACGCCACCCCATATCGAACTTTCTTGTGATTTTTATGCAACCCCGGCATGTGCAGGCCGGGACATGGCAGGAGCTGCGCTGACTGGCCGATCAGGCCAGCGCCTGGGCGCTGAAGCGATAGCCTGCACCGCGCACGGTTTCAATCAGCGTGCCAGCGACGCCCAGAGATTCCCGCAAACGCTTGACGTGCACATCGACAGTGCGCTCTTCGATGAACACATGGTCGCCCCAGACCTTGTCCAGCAACTGGGCACGGCTGTGCACACGCTCGGGGTGCTTCATCAGATAGTTAAGCAGCTTGAACTCGGTGGGGCCGATCTTGAGCAGATCACCCTGCCAGCTCACGCGGTGGGCTGCTGCGTCCAGCACCAGCTCGCCAATGCTGACCTTGTCCTGCACCTGCTCGGGTGCGCGGCGACGCAGCACGGCGCGAATGCGCGCCAGCAGCTCCTGCGTGGAAAACGGCTTGGTGATGTAGTCGTCAGCACCCGCATCCAAGCCAGCCACCTTATCGGGTTCATCACCGCGTGCTGTCAGCATCAGAATGGGAACCGCCTTGGTGCGGCTGTCTGCGCGCCATTTGCGCGCCAGAGTCAGGCCACTGGCGCCCGGCAGCATCCAGTCCAGCAAAATCACCTCGGGCAAGACTGCATCCAGCTCACGCTGCGCAGAAACACCGTCCTCTGCCCAGACGGGCTGAAAACCGTTATGCCTCAGATTGACCGCAATCAACTCTGCAATCGCGGGTTCGTCCTCCACGATGAGGACCATGGGCATCTTCTTCATCCCTGGAATGCCTCCTCTGCTTACAGCACGGCAGATTCAATATCTGCCATGGTCTGGTGACGCACATCCTTGCCTTCAACCAGATAGATGATCAGCTCGGCCACGTTCTTGGAATGGTCGCCAATACGCTCGATGGCCTTGGCCAAGAATAGCAAGTCCAGGCTGGCCGAGATGGTGCGCGGGTCTTCCATCATGTAGGTGATGAGCTTGCGTACAAAGCCGTCAAACTCGTCATCGATCAGATCGTCTTCCTTGAGGATGGCAACAGCCGCCTTGGTGTCCAGGCGGGCAAATGCATCCAGCGTCTTGCGCAGCAGCTCGGAGGCCATTTGCGCAGCCACGCGCAGCTCACCGCTGGGCAGAGAGCGGGCTGCGCCGCTTTCAATGATGGACTTGACCATGCGGGCCATCTTGCAGGCCTCGTCGCCCATGCGCTCTAGGTTGGCCGTTGCCTTGGAGAAGGCGATCAGCAAGCGCAGGTCACGCGCTGTGGGCTGACGACGGGCGATGATGGAGGAAAGCTCGTGGTCAATCTCCACTTCCATGGCATTGACACGATTTTCCGTCGCCACCACCTCATCCACAGCCTCGCGGCTGAAGCTGGTGAGCGAGTAAACGGCATTGCGAATCTGCGACTCGACCAGGCCACCCAGCTCCATCACGCGGGCAGAAACACGGTTGAGTTCAGTATCGAACTGGCTGGAGAGATGTTTTTCTGTCATTGCTTTTTCTTTCTCGATGATTCAGGACCTGACACTTGCCCCACACAACCTGGGTGCGAGACAGCCAGCAAGGGCCGCCCGCAGCAAAGGCTGTCGCCCCCTTTCAGGGGAAGCCGCGCAGCGGCTCAGGGAGGTTTAGCCAAACCTGCCTGTGATGTAGTCCTCGGTTTCCTTGCGCTCGGGCTTGAAGAACATTTTTTCAGTTTCACCGAATTCCATCAGATCGCCCAGATACATGTAAGCGGTGTAATCGCTGCAACGCGCGGCCTGCTGCATGTTGTGGGTCACGATGACCACGGTGTATTCGTCCTTGAGTTCAGCAATCAGCTCTTCGATCTTGGAAGTCGAGATCGGATCCAGTGCCGAGCAAGGCTCGTCCAGCAGCAGAACTTCAGGCTTGATGGCAATGCCGCGCGCAATGCACAGACGCTGCTGCTGGCCGCCGGACAGGCCGGAGCCCGTCTGGTTGAGCTTGTCCTTGACTTCATTCCACAGAGCCGCCTTGCGCAGCGCCCACTCCACGCGGTCGTCCATATCGGAAGAGTTCAGGTTCTCGAACAGCTTCACGCCAAAGGCGATGTTGTCGTAGATGGACATGGGGAATGGCGTGGGCTTCTGAAACACCATGCCCACCTTGGCACGGATCAGCGCCACATCCTGCTTGCTGGTCAGCAGGTTTTCGCCGTCCAGCAGAATCTGGCCTTCAGCGCGCTGCTCGGGATAGAGCTCGAACATGCGGTTGAAAGTGCGCAGCAGCGTGGACTTGCCACAGCCCGATGGGCCGATAAAGGCCGTAACCTTTTTTTCGGGAATGTCGAGGTTGATGTTCTTGAGTGCGTGGAACTTGCCGTAATAGAAGTTCAGGTCACGCACGGACAACTTGGAGTTGGCAGAAACAGTGGTTGCAGTCATGGTCTTGAACTCTCGAATTACTTTTGGCGAGTGATGAAGCGAGCCAGAATATTCAGGCCCAGCACAGCCACGGTGATCAGGAACACACCGGCCCAGGCCAGTTGCTGCCAGTTCTCATATGGGCTCATTGCAAATTTGAAGATGGTCACGGGCAGACTTGCCATGGGCTTGGTCATGTCCGCATTCCAGAACTGATTGTTCAGCGCAGTAAACAGCAGCGGAGCAGTTTCACCGGCGATACGGGCCACCGCCAGCAGCACACCGGTAATCACACCAGCGCGTGCAGCGCGCAAGGTCACCATGGTGATGACTTTCCACTTGGGCGTGCCCAGTGCGTAAGCCGCTTCACGCAGGCTGGCAGGCACCAGCACCAGCATGTTTTCCGTGGTGCGAATGACCACGGGAATCACGATCAGCGCCAGTGCAATCACGCCAGCCATGCCCGAAAAGCTTTTGAAGCGCACCACCACCACGGTGTAGACAAACAGGCCGATGACGATGGATGGCGCCGACAGCAGAATGTCGTTGACAAAGCGGGTGACGGAAGCCAGCCAGCCGCGCTTGTCATATTCGGCCAGATACACGCCAGCCATGATGCCGATGGGCGTGCCGACAAACGTGGCCAGTGCCACCATCATCAGCGAGCCCCAGATCGCATTGGCAATACCGCCCTCTTCGTTGGGCGGCGGAGTCATCTGCGAGAACAGCGCGAAGTTCAGTCCACCCACGCCCTGGCGAATGGTTTCCCACAGAATCCACACCAGCCAGAACACGCCAAACACCATGGCGGCCATGGACAGGGTCAGGGCAACCTGGTTGAGGCGCTTGCGCTTGTTGTATTTAGCCTGGCGCACAGCCGCCAGATCCGCAGCATTGAGCATCTTGGTAGAAGTAGAGGTCGAGTTCACGAACGTGCTCCCTCGTTCTTTTGCAGGCGGTTGAGCAATACCTTGGACATTGCCAGCACCACAAAGGTGATGAAGAACAGAACCAGGCCCAGGTAAATCAGCGATGCCTGGTGCAGGCCTTCGCCCGCTTCGGCAAATTCGTTCGCCAGCGCAGATGTGATGCTGTTGGCAGCCTCGAACACGGACAGCGAATTGAGCTGGTTCATATTGCCGATCACAAAGGTCACCGCCATGGTTTCACCCAGCGCGCGGCCCAGACCCAGCATGACCCCACCCAGCACACCCGTCTTGGTATAAGGCAGAACCACTTTCCAGACGACTTCCCAGGTGGTGGAACCCAGACCGTAGGCCGATTCCTTGAGCAGCGCCGGGGTCACTTCAAACACATCGCGCATCACCGAAGCAATGAACGGGATGATCATGATGGCCAGGATGATGCCGGCAGACAGGATACCGATACCCACGGGAGGACCGGAGACAAACGCCCCCAGGTAAGGCACGCCCGTCAGCAGGTTCTGCAAAGGCTGCTGAACATAGGTGGCCAGCACAGGGCCGAACACCATCAGGCCCCACATGCCATAAACAATGGAAGGAACGGCGGCCAGCAATTCAATGGCAGTGCCCAGAGGGCGCTTGAGCCAGGCTGGCGAGAGTTCCGTCAGAAACAGGGCAATGCCAAAGCTCACAGGCACTGCAATGATGAGCGCGATGGCCGATGTAGCCAGCGTGCCGTAAATCATGACCAGACCGCCGTACTGATCCTGCACAGGATCCCAGACGCTGCTGGTCAGAAAGCCCAGACCGTACTCAGTGATGGCAGGCCAGGCACCAAAAATCAGCGAGACCATGATGGCCACGAGCAGCGCCAGCGTCAAAACCGCTGCACTGCGAGCCAGGCCACCAAACAAACGATCCGCCAGACGGCCCGAGATCATCGGGGCACGTGGCGGAGAAGGAGAGCGTCGCTTGGCGGCATCGTTGGAGGCTGCCAGCGAACTGGAGGGCGACGTAGTGGACACGTGAGCGCCTTTATTCGCAAAGGGTTGAACGAAGTGACCAGGGTGCCGTCCGGCACGGCACCCTGTTACTTACCAATTAGTGGGAAACAGCTTTGCCAGCGGTGTCCTTGATTTCACCCCAGGACTTGTAGATCACGTTCTTGACAGCGTCAGGCATGGGCACGTAGTCCAGATCTGCAGCAGTCTTGTCGCCTTGCTTGTAAGCCCAGTCAAAGAACTTCAGCGAAGCAGTGGCCTGAGCAGGCTTGTCCTGGCTCTTGTGCATCAGGATGAAGGTTGCCGAGGTGATGGGCCAGGCGTTCTTGCCAGGCTGGTTGGTCAGGATCTGATAGAAGCTCTTGGCCCAGTCAGCACCAGCAGCAGCGGCCTTGAAGGTTTCGTCATCAGGAGAGACGTAAGCGCCATCCTTGTTCTGCAGCTGTGCGAATGTCAGCTTGTTTTGCTTGACATAGGCGTACTCCACATAACCGATGGAGTTAGGCAGACGGCCCACGAAAGCGGCCACGCCTTCGTTACCCTTGCCGCCGGCGCCTGTGGGCCAGTTCACAGCCTTGCCCTCACCCACTTTTTCCTTCCACTCGGCATTCACCTTGGAGAGGTAGTTGGTGAAACCAAAAGTGGTGCCAGAGCCATCAGCGCGGCGCACGGGAGCGATTGTTGCGTCAGGCAGTGCCACACCGGGGTTCAGCGCTGTGATGGCTGCATCATTCCACTTGGTGATCTTGCCCAGATAGATGTCACCCAGAACCTGGCCTGACAGCTTCAGCTGACCAGGAGCCACGCCCTTGATGTTGACCACGGGCACAATGCCGCCGATCACGGTGGGGAACTGCACCAGGCCCTTCTTGGCCAGTTCGTCGTCTTTCAGAGGCTCATCGGAAGCACCGAAGTCCACGGTCTTGGCTTCAATCTGCTTGACGCCAGCGCTGGAGCCCACGGATTGGTAGTTGATTTTGACGCCGGTAGCCTTGTGGTAGTCAGCGGCCCACTTGGAGTACAAAGGGGCGGGGAAGCTCGCACCAGCGCCAGTGGCTTCCTGGCTTGCGTGTGCCATACCGGCAGCAGACAGAGCGGTAGCCACCAGAACGTGAATCAGAGACAACTTCATGAAACGACCTTTAAGGGTTGGAAGATTCGATGGGTGGACTGTAAAAACCATTTATGACAGCGTTGTGACACAAACATTTCCGTCATTTAATTTGTCATCTCGCCTATTTTTTCTCGTCATACTGCTGACATATAACGACTACAGACTGACCGCCCACTGTGTGCTGCAGCCTTGCTGCACTACAGAAAACGGCTCAAATACCCGAGCGCCATGAGGTTTCAAGCAGACGCTCACAACTGCCTCAGCCCAGCTGTTGCATATTTTCAAAAATACTCCTCCCCGAAAAGCTTTTTGAATGGCTCCCGAATCTTTGCTTGCTGCCGTTGATCTTGGCTCCAACAGCTTCCGTCTGGAAATCGGCCGTGTCGGCTCACATCAGCGCATAGAGCGCGTGGAATACCTCAAGGAAACCGTGCGCCAGGGCAATGGGCTCAACCACCGCCACGAGCTCTCTCTGGAAGCCATGCAGCGCGGCTGGGAATGCCTGGCCCGCTTTGGCGAGCGCCTCACCGGCTTTGCACCGGCCCATGTGCGCGCCGTGGCAACACAGACACTGCGTGAAGCCTGCAATGCCGATGAATTTGTGCGCCGCGGCAGCGAACTGCTGGGCTTTCCCATCGAAGTCATTGCTGGCGAAGAAGAAGCGCGGCTGATCTATCGCGGCGTTTCCAGCTCTTTGCCACCCAGCCAGCAACGTCGCCTGGTGATCGACATTGGCGGACGCTCTACCGAAATCATCATTGGCCAGCAAAGTCACACCCAGCAATTGGCCTCATTTGCCCTGGGCAGCGTTTCCTGGAGCAGCCAGTTCTTTGCCGATGGCGCACTGAGCAAATCCAACTTCGCCCAGGCCATCGCCGCAGCCAAGCAGGCATTGGCGCAGGCCCAGTTTGCCTACCCGGGCACAGCCTGGGACTGCGCCTATGCCTCTTCGGGCACCGCCAACGCAGTGGGGGATGCGCTAAGCGCACAGGGCATGGATGGCAAGGTCATCACACTGGCCAAACTGCGCCACCTGCAGGCACAGTTGCTGGAAATCGGTCATGTAGACAAGCTTCGCATTCCCGGCCTCAAGGAAGACCGCCGCCCTGTGGTGGCCGGCGGTATCAGCGTCATGCTGGCCGTGGTGGAGCTGCTGGGCATCAACGAGCTGGAAGTGGCGCAAGGCGCCTTGCGCCAGGGCGTGCTGCATGACCTGCTGGACCATGAACCGCCTGCCGACAAAGAGCTGGCCGAAATCGAGGCCCTGCAGCAGGACTTTGGTGTGGACACATCCCATGCGCTGCGCGTATCGCGCATTGCCAGCGAGCTGTGGCAGAGGATTCGCCCGGACATTGCCCCTGAAAGCTGCAGCCAGTCACTGAACATTGCAGCCCAGCTGCATGAAATTGGCATGCGCGTGGCACTGAGCAATTACCACCGTCACGGCGCCTATATCACCGAGCACTGTGGCATGGCCACCTGGGACCCTGCCCTGCGCCAGCGCATCACGCAGCTGGTGCTGGGTCATCAGGGCAAGCTGCGCAAGCTGGAAGACGCCATTGAAGAGCCTGATCTGGCCCTGCCGCTGATGGCACTGCGCATTGCTGTGCAGCTGTGCCACACACGGCGCGAGCCTGATGTGGCAGATTTGCAGCTCAAGCGCGCAGGCATGGAATGCAAACTGAGCACGCCACAAGGCTGGATGCAGAACTACCCCCAGTCAGCGCGGCTGCTGGAAGAAGAAGCGCTGGCCTGGAGCAAAACCCCCTGGAGCTTGAAGCTGCAATTGCGCTGAAACAGCAGCAGCCACGCTGACCTGCCAACGCGGGTCGCTCAAATCTCAGCAAAAAGGGACTGCCATGCAGTCCCTTTTCATTTGAGCTTATTGATATTGCTATGCAACTGATAGCTGCCAGCGCGTAGCTGCAGGCAGCTTTTCATGCTTTTCTTTCAGATATCCACCCAGAACATACGCAAGCAGCTCACCCAAAATAAGCAGTAAGGCACGTCCTGAGTGCCCCATCAGCGCCCGCGGCCGTAGCGGTCCATCAAGGCTCGCTGGGCGCCTGTGCCATCCGCCACACGCTTGGGCTTCTGATAGGTGCCTGACGCTTCCAGCGTCCATGCATCACGCTCATCGCCCAGGTAGGCGACCAGACATTCGTCAATCACACGCTGGCGCAGCTTTTTGTCAATCACCGGCCAGGCCAGCTCCACACGGCGCACCATATTGCGGCTCATCCAGTCAGCACTGGACAGCAGCAACTCTTCCTCCTTGCCCCAGGCAAAGTAGAAGACGCGGGAGTGCTCCAGAAAGCGCCCGATGATGGAGCGCACGCGAATGTTGTCCGTCAAGCCCGGGCGCTGCGCGGGCAACATGCAGGCGCCACGCACGATCAGATCGATCTCCGCGCCCTTGCGCCCAGCATCCACCAGAGCGCGAATCAGTGGCTCATCAGTCAGCGCATTCATCTTGATGACCATGCGTGCACGCTCGCCCCTGGCCGCCGCATCACCCACCTGAGCAATCAGCTCCAGCATGCGGTTTTGCAGATGAAAGGGGGCCATCACCAGCTTTTCCAGCTTGGGCATGGCGTTGTGGCTGGAAAGGTGACGGAACACCGCATCCATATCCGCCGTGATTTCGGCATCGCAAGTGAGCTGGCTAATGTCCGTGTACAGACGTGCGCTGCGCACGTTGTAGTTGCCAGTGGACAGGTGCGCATAACGCTTGAGCTGGTTGGTGCGCTTCTCGCGGCGCGTTATCAGCAGCATCTTGGCATGGGTTTTGAGCCCCACCACACCGTACACCACCTGCACGCCCAGAGACTCCAGCTTCTCGGCCCAGTTGATATTGGCTTCTTCGTCAAAGCGCGCCTTGAGCTCCAGCACTGCCAGCACTTCCTTGCCCCGCCCTACCGCTTCGGCCAGCAGCCGCATGATTTCAGAGTCGGAGCCCGTGCGATAAATCGTCTGCTTGATGGCCAGAACCTGCGGGTCATTCACCGCTTCGCGCAGCAACTCCAGCACCGCATCAAAGCTCTCGAAGGGCTGATGGATGATGATGTCGTTCTTGCGCATCTGCGCCATGATGGAGCGCCCCGGCGTGAGCTGCGCAGGCCATGCGGGCTTCCACTTGGGAAACAGCAAAGCCGGGTCATCCACCAGATCAATCAGCTGCATCTGGCGCACCAGATTCACCGGCCCTTTAACCCGGAAAAGCGCTTCTGGCGGCAGGCCATATTGCTCCAGCAGCAGGTCCGACAGCATGGGCGAGCACGAGGAGGAAACCTCCAGTCGCACGGCCTGACCGTAATGGCGATGGTTGAGTCCCTGGCGCAGCGCCATGCGCAAATCGACCAGATCATCTTCGTCAACCGCCAGATCGGAATTGCGCGTCACGCGAAACTGCGAGAACTCAGCCACTTCACGCTCTGGGAACAGCTCTGCCAGATGGGCTCGCACCACGCTGGAGATACTGACAAACAGGCGCTGCTTGCCGGAGATTTTCTCTGGCAATCGAATCAGCCGCGGCAGCGCACGTGGCACTTTGACAATTGCCACTTCGTTGGAGCGGCCAAACGCATCTACGCCATTGAGGCGAACGATGAAATTCAGCGCCTTGTTGGCAACCTGCGGGAATGGATGAGAGGGATCCAGCCCCACGGGCATCAGCAGTGGCTGAACCTCGCGCAGAAAGAACTCACGCACCCATTTGCGCTGGGTGGCATTGCGCTCACCGTGCGAAACCAGCCGGATCGCATGCTTGGTGAATGCCGGAATGATGGAGTGGTTGTAGAGCTGATACTGATGAGCCACCAGCGCGTGGGCCGTGGTCATCAGCGACTCATAGCTGCTGCGGGTGTAGATGCCTTTTTCATCCCCCGCAATCGCCGCTGAGACATGGGGGGCGCTGCGCACCTCAAACCATTCATCCAGGTTGGACGAGACAATGCAGAGGTAGCGCAAGCGCTCCAGCAAAGGAACATCCTCGCGCTCTGCCCAGCTCAGCACCCGTTCGTTGAACGCAAGAATGCTGTTGTCACGGTCCAGCAACTCCAGCTCTGATGCTGGTGGCGCAGGCGGAGCAGCTTTAGCCACAGGGGCTTTGGCCGCAGCCCTGCGCCGTGGTGCAGCTTTGGCAACTGGTGCTTTGCGACTGGCAGGCTCCATGGCTTGAGGCAGTTGTGGGTTTAACGATGGTGTGACAGCGGCCTCCGCTTCCACTGGCGCTTCGCCGCTTTTGTCACGAGCCAACCCCAGTGAAGCGGGGCCAGCCTCTACCGAGGCAGACTTTGAACTAACAGAAAGCTCTGATGAAGATGAGGCGTCAGGCGCCTCAGAAACACGAAGAGACGTAACCGAACCCGAAACAGATTGAGACATGTCATCAAAGGCATGAGAGCCTAGAAGCGCCCTTTAAGGGCTTTCCTACAGTCTGCCCGTCATTTATGACGTTCTCATGACTGTTTAATGACTTGCCCGCGTCGAATAAATACCTATCAGCCTGCCTTGACCACTTGGGCCAGGCGCTCTGCGCAGTTGCTGGCAGTGGCTTCGTCACGAGCTTCCACCATCACTCGCAACAATGGCTCTGTACCACTGGCACGAATGAGTACACGCCCACTGTCGCCCAGCTCTTGTTCTACCTGCTTCTGCATCAGGGGCAGCTGAGTGTTCTGCTTCCAGTCCTGCCCCGGCTGAAGACGCACATTAATCATGACCTGGGGAAACAACTTGACCTGTTCCAGCCACTCGGCCACAGATTTGCCTGAGCGCACGCAAGCCTGCAAAACCTGCAACGCACTGACCAGACCATCTCCAGTGGTGTGCTTATCCAGGGCCAGCAGGTGTCCCGAGCTTTCTCCGCCCAGTTGCCAGCCATTGGCAGCCAAGGCCTCCAGCACATAGCGATCACCAACTTTCGCACGCACAAAGCCCACGCCCTGTGCTTTGAGAGCCTGCTCGACAGCCATATTGGTCATCAGGGTACCTGCAATACCAGGCACAGGCTCATTGCGGGCCAATCGATCAGCCGCCATCAGATACAGCAGTTCATCGCCGTTGAACAAACGCCCCTTGGAATCCACCAGTTGCAGGCGGTCGGCATCACCATCAAGCGCCACGCCGAAATCTGCACTGTTGGCACGTACTGCACGTACCAATGCATCAGGATGCGTGGCCCCCACACCTTCATTGATGTTCAAGCCATCTGGTGTGCAGCCAATGGCGATGACGCTGGCACCCAGTTCATGAAACACCTTAGGCGCAATCTGATAGGCCGCGCCGTGCGCCGCGTCCACCACAATCTTCAACCCACGCAGCGAGAGCTTGTGGTCAAACGTGCTCTTGCAGAACTCGATGTAGCGCCCCGCTGCATCTTCCAAGCGGCTGGCTTTACCAAGACCTGCGGAGTCCACCCAGGACGGCTCTTCCAGCAAAGCGGCTTCAACTTCCTCTTCCCAGGAGTCTGGCAACTTCGTGCCCTGGGCACTGAAGAATTTGATGCCATTGTCATAAAAAGGATTGTGACTGGCACTGATCACCACACCCAGGCTAGCCCGCTGTGCACGCGTCAGATAAGCCACGCCAGGAGTAGGCAGCGGCCCCAGCAGCATGACATCAACGCCAGCAGACGCAAAGCCCGACTCCAGCGCGCTCTCCAGCATATAGCCAGAAATACGGGTGTCCTTGCCAATCAGCACCAGCGGACGCTCCTGCGTGCGGCGCAGCACGCGCCCCACCGCATGGGCCAGACGCAATGCGAAATCAGGTGTAATCGGCGACTTGCCTACTGTTCCGCGAATACCGTCGGTACCAAAATATTGACGAGCCATGGCTTCTGTATCCTTTTCTTCTCAATCAAACACAGTCGGGCAATGCCCTGACTTAGAGGGAGGCGTCATGCATGGCCTGCCAAACTGACAAAGCCTGCACCGTCTCTTTGACGTCATGCACCCGCACAATACGGGCACCCCGCTCTACAGCAAGCAAAGCTGCAGCAACGCTAGGAATCATTCGCTGATCCACAGGAAGGCCCGAGACCTGCCCTAAAGAGCCTTTACGGGACCAGCCTGCCAAAAGTGGGAAGTCTAGTTCCAGCAAGCCCTGCTGGTGTGCAAGCAAGGCAAAATTTTGTGCAACGCTTTTGCCAAAGCCAATGCCGTAGTCCCAGACAATGCGCTGACGCTCAACACCAGAGGCCAGCAAGGGCCGTGTTACCTGCATCAAAAAATCGTGGACTTCAGCCACCGCATTGCCTTGCATGTGATTCAAGTGCATGTTCTGCGGCGTGGCATGCATGTGCATCAGGCAAACGCCGCAGCTTGCGTGCGCTGCTACAACTTCATGTGCACCTGGCTGCCGTAATGCCCATATGTCATTGATGATGTCGGCCCCCAGGTCCAGAGCTGCACGCATCACCTCAGGCTTGTAGGTGTCGACTGAAACCGGCACCTGCAGCTTCACAGCTTCGGCAAGCACAGGCATCACACGATCCAGCTCTTCCTGCAAGGGAACTGCCGGAGAGCCCGGGCGCGTGGACTCCCCCCCAATATCTAGGATATGAGCACCGTCTTTCAAAAGCTGCTCTGCATGCGCCATGGCACCTGAGAGTCCTCCAGGCCTTCCACCGTCGGAAAAAGAATCTGGTGTCACATTCACAATGCCCATGACCAGAGGCTTTTCCAGACTCAATAAAAAACGTGATGTTTGCCACTGCGGTGCCATAGCGACTCCAGCTTTCCAGAAAAGACAAAAAGGTCCCGAAGGACCTTTTGTAACCGGCTTGTCAATCAAGCGGTAGTAGGTGAAGGCTCGGCATTCGAGGCCGGAGTACCTCCGGAAGAATTACCGCCATCCGACGAAGGAGGATTGCGTGGAGTCCAGTCCTTGGGCGGACGTGGCTCCTTGCCTGCCATGATGTCGTTGAGTTGCTCGGCATCGATGGTTTCCCAGTCCAGCATGGCTTTGGCCATGGCGTGCATCTTGTCGCTATTGTCTTCGATCAGCTTGCGCGCCAGCGTGTACTGCTCATCAATGATGCGACGCACTTCAGCATCCACCTTTTGCATGGTTTCTTCGCTGATGTTGCTGGACTTGCTCATGGAGCGGCCCAGGAAAGGCTCACCTTCCTGCTCTGCATAAACCATAGGGCCCAGTGCATCGGTCATGCCATAGCGGGTCACCATATCGCGAGCGATTGCGGTAGCACGCTCAAAGTCATTCGACGCACCAGTGGTCATCTGGTTCATGAAGACTTCTTCTGCAATACGGCCGCCGAACAGCATGGCGATCTGGTTGAGCATGTACTCCTTATCGTAGGAGTAGCGATCCTTCTCAGGCAGGCTCATTGTCACACCCAGCGCACGGCCACGAGGGATGATGGTGACCTTGTGCACAGGGTCGCACTTGGGCAGCAGCTTGCCGATCAGTGCGTGACCTGCTTCGTGGTACGCAGTATTGCGACGCTCTTCCTCGGGCATGACCATGGTCTTGCGCTCGGGGCCCATGATGATCTTGTCCTTAGCCTTTTCGAAGTCCTGCATCTCTACAGTACGTGCATTGCGGCGAGCAGCCATCAGGGCAGCTTCATTGCACAGGTTCGCCAGATCGGCACCCGACATGCCAGGCGTGCCACGCGCGATGATCGCGGGGTTCACATCCTGACCAACAGGAATCTTGCGCATGTGCACGTTCAGGATCTGCTCACGGCCACGGATATCGGGCAATGTCACATACACCTGACGGTCAAAACGGCCTGGGCGCAGCAAGGCGGCATCCAGAATGTCGGGGCGGTTGGTGGCTGCGACCACGATCACGCCGAGGTTGGTCTCGAAACCATCCATCTCCACCAGCATCTGGTTCAGAGTCTGCTCGCGCTCGTCGTTACCGCCACCCATGCCAGCACCACGCTGACGGCCAACGGCGTCGATTTCGTCGATGAAGATGATGCAAGGTGCATTCTTCTTGGCGTTTTCGAACATGTCGCGCACGCGAGCCGCGCCCACGCCAACAAACATTTCCACAAAGTCGGAGCCCGAGATCGAGAAGAAAGGCACCTTGGCTTCGCCCGCAATGGACTTGGCCAGCAGCGTCTTACCAGTACCAGGAGGGCCCACCAGCAGCAGACCACGGGGAATACGACCACCCAGCTTCTGGAACTTGTTGGGGTCCTTCAAGAAGTCAACAACTTCCTTGACTTCTTCCTTGGCCTCATCGCAACCTGCCACATCCGCGAAAGTAACAGTGTTGTTGTTCTCGTCAAGCATGCGCGCCTTGGACTTGCCAAAGCTGAAAGCGCCGCCCTTGCCGCCACCCTGCATCTGGCGCATGAAGTACACCCACACGCCAATCAGCAGCAGCATGGGGCCCCAGCTGACGAGCAGAGTCATCAGCAGCGAGCCTTCTTCACGGGGC
Source organism: Comamonas fluminis (assembly GCF_019186805.1). Classification (NCBI taxonomy): domain Bacteria; kingdom Pseudomonadati; phylum Pseudomonadota; class Betaproteobacteria; order Burkholderiales; family Comamonadaceae; genus Comamonas; species Comamonas fluminis. Next base: position 3,104,606 of record NZ_CP066783.1, read on the forward strand.
TTGACGTCAAACTTGACGTTGTTGTTGATCAAATCGCCCACAAGGCCGCGATCCAGATAAGTCGCGGTGGTGCGGATCTTGCGATCATCCGTCGTGGTTGCCACGACTTCAGTGCCGCCAGAGCCTTCCTGAATCGTGGCGCTCTTGATGCGATTGCTGCGCACCTGCTCCAGGAATTCGGAGTAGCCAACATGGGAGGCACCGCCAGCGCCACGGGTGTCAAATTGCTTGAACACCGTAAACAGCACCATGGCGATGACCAGCCAGACGGCAATTTTTGAAAACCACTGATTGTTCAAACGGGGCTCCAAAGGAATATTCAGATGTAGAGGTCGAAAGCGAACTTCCAGACCTAGTTGAGGTTCATTTTAGGTGTTTCAAGCGCCAAAGCAGCCTATTCCCCGCTATAGCGGCCATAGGCAGAATGCGGTCTTGCACCCAACTAGCCCTAAGCCAATGTTTTATCAAGGCTTTGCGCTATCAGTTTCGCCAATTTGCTGCAGCAGAGCATAAGGTCATATACCCCTAAGCCTGCGCATCAAGCCATCAGGCGGGGTTCTTGAGCTGCGTGCCGACAAGGAAAATTTCTGCCGACCTGTCACGCGATGCCTTTGGCTTGATGGGCTTGACGACCTTGAAGGTTTGCTTGAACAGATCCACCAGCTCGTTGTAGCCACTGCCATGGAACAGCTTGACGACCAGCGAGCCCTCAGGCTTCATGTTGTTGACCGCAAAATCCACCGCCATCTCGATCAGCACCGCAACACGTGCGGCGTCCGTCGAGCCATGTCCGGACAGATTGGGAGCCATGTCGGAGACCACCACATCGGCCTTGCCGCCGCCCATGGCTTCTTCCAACTGCGCCAGCACGGACTCTTCGCGGAAATCCCCCTGGATGTAATGCACACCCTCGATAGGCTCCATGGGCAGCAAATCCAGCGAGATGATGCGGCCATTGAGTGCGCCCACCGCCGCACCATTGGGCGACAGACGGCGGCGTACATACTGGCTCCACGCGCCGGGTGCACAGCCCAAGTCCACCACAGTGTGACCGGGGTGAATGAGCTTGAGCGACTCGTCAATTTCCTTGAGCTTGTAGGCCGCACGGGCCCGATAGCCGTCTTTTTGTGCGGCTTTTACATACGGGTCATTGATGTGGTCGTACAGCCAATTCTTATTGACCTTCTTGCTTTTAGTTTTGGTATTCATGCCTGAATTCTCGCAGCCTTGATAATACGGGTATGCCCCAAATTGAATTAACTCCCGCAGAGCGCCGGGAACACCGCGCCGAAGCCCACCATCTGGACCCTGTGGTCCTCATCGGTGGCGATGGCCTGACCACTGCCGTACAGAAGGAAGTGGACGCCGCACTCAATGCCCATGGTCTGATCAAGGTCCGCGTTTTCAGCGATGACCGCGCTGGCCGTGAGCAAATCTACCAACAACTTTGCGACGAGCTGAACGCCGCTCCCATCCAGCACATTGGCAAGTTGCTGGTGCTGTGGCGCCCCATGCCCGAAAAAGAACGCCACCATGACGACGACCGCATGCCCGGCCCTCGTGATGTGAAGGTGCTCAAGTTCGGCCGCGCCGGTCAGAAGCCTGAAGTCAAGCAAATCCGCGTGCTGGGCAATCAACGCCTGACAGCAGGTGGCACCATCAAGCGCGCCAAGCCCAAGCAAAAATCGGTCAAAAAAGGCCGTCTGGACTAATCGCAGATTCGTCCGCCATCGCCCATTTGCCCACTTTTTTGCTGAGACCGCTTATCCATGGTTCAGACCACACAGCAGCAACGCCATATTCTTTGCATGAAATGGGGCACCAAGTACGGCCCGGAGTACGTCAACCGACTCTATGCCATGGTGCGCCGCCATCTCAGCGGAGATTTTCGCTTTGTCTGCCTGACCGATAGTTCCGAAGGGGTACGCCCCGAAGTGGAATGCCTGCCCATTCCAGACCTGAATATTCATCTGGCGCCCGGCCAGCGTGATGGAGCCTGGAAGAAGCTCACCACCTTTGAGCGCGATCTGCATGGACTCAAGGGTCAGGCCCTGTTTCTGGACCTGGATGTGGTGATCGTGGGCAGCATGGATGAGTTTTTCACGCTGCCTGGCGACTTCCGCATCATTCACGACTACCCGCGCTTTTGGCGTTTTGGCGAGCGCATTGTCGGCAATTCCTCGGTCTATCGCTTTGAGCTGGGCGCGCACGCCGATGTGCTGGATTATTTCCGCGCACACACCGAAGAAATGCGCGCCAAGTACCGCAACGAGCAGGAATACCTGTCGCACTTTCTGCACAAGCAGGGCAAGCTGGACTACTGGCCTGCCGCATGGTGCCCCAGCTTCAAGTACTACTGCATTCCGACCTGGCCTACCAATTATTGGAAAGAGCCTGTGCCGCCCGTTGATGCGCGCATCGTAATCTTCCACGGCGAGGTGAACCCGCCTGATGCACTGGAAGGCCGCCGCAACAAGCGCTTCCGCCACATCGAGCCCGCCAAGTGGATTGAAAAGGCCTGGGGCTGATCACACAGTCTCTGCGCACAAAAACAAAGGCGTTGACCACAAGGTTCAACGCCTTTTTTGTTGTCCGACGGCGGTGAGCTATCGGTGCTTGACATCCACCAGCGCATGGCCCTTCATGCGCGTGAGGATGGACAGCGGGCTGGCCTCCGGGTTGTATTCGCTGCCTGGCGGCAAAAACAAGGTCTGCTCCAGCATGTACTGCCCTGCCATCACGGCATGCACGGCCTGATCGGAAAAACACACCCAGGTAGAGCCCGCAGCAAACGGCACCGTTTCCTGCGGCGCGTTTTGCTGGTAGTCCATATCACCCTTCATGCCGTCGTGCAGCTGCAGCATCAGGTGGTCATACTCGCTGCGATAGGACTTGGTCACATGCAGCAACTCCAGCGCCTTGGCCTGCCAGGCGCTATAGGGCTTGGCGCGTGGCACAAACTTCTTGGCGACATCGGTGAAGGGCTCGCCCACACGCCAAACACGTGGCTGCCCATCGGGGTTCACATTGGTGAACACGCGCAAAATGCGCTCGCCGTAATTGGGGCGCGAGGGAAATGCATCCACATGCATGCGCTTGTCATCGGCGCGCCAGGACTGGGCACGCGTTTCAACCTGTGAAGGACGGTAGCTGGTGGGCGCCATGCGCACCACAGGCATGTAGGCGGGAAACAAGCCCGCAATCAACGCTGTGGCCTGATCGCGAAAGCGGGTCACCATGGCAGCAACCTGCTGCTGGGTGCCTTCATCGCCTACGACGCCTTTGATCGAGCCATCGACATTGAGGCTGATATTGCGCGTCTTGGGGTCACGCACATCGGGGCGCAGCAGCGTTTTTTCCTGCTCGGTCAGCTGAAAAGTCAGCTGCGGGAAATACAGGACCTTGCCAGCTTCAACAGCCGCAGTCCATTCATCGCGACCCGAAACATTGTTCCAGTCTGTCGCGTCGATTTTTACGATTTGAGATTCCATGGCCCGGCCAGTTTACTCCGGCCGCATTGACCGGGCTTGGCATGGATCAAGCCTGCTTGCGAGTCCCTGCAACTCGCCACAAAACAATGGCCGCACACAGCCACTGCAGCGCATACATGCCAGTGCCCACGCTGTGCCAGAGCTTGAGATTCTCTCGCGCCACGATTTTGGGCGAGACACCATACTGCACCAGCAGGGCCAGCAGCATGCCAGCAATCACAAAACCAATAGCTGCCTGCGCCCACGACTCCATCTTTTCAACATGTTTTCGCTTGGAAAACACCAGCAGCAGCGCGCAGCATGCTATCGAAATCCATGTCTGCGTCGCAAACAGCTTAGCCGCCATAAAGCCAGCCATGGCAGGCTGGGGCAAATTGGCAAACAACATGGGCACAGCCACAAAGCCTATGGCCGACAGACTGCCCCACCAAAGAGCCGCAAAGAAAACAGGCAAGCGATCAAACATGACGATGAACTTTCAGCATGGCAGAGCGCAAACCAGAGATGCCGAGCAAGAGCCGCCTCGCGGCGACGGCATCGTCCCCTCCCTTAGCGCGAAAGCGCGTAGAGAGAGGGGAAGGCGCGCAGCGCCTCAGGGGTGATCAGAGATACTTCACGCCCACGATCTCATACCGACGCTCACCACCCGGCGCCTGCACCACGGCGGTATCGCCCTCTTCCTTGCCGATCAGAGCACGGGCAATGGGGCTGGAAACATTGATCAGGCCGTGCTTCAGATCGGCCTCGTCTTCACCGACAATCTGGTAGGTCACAGCGGCGCCGCTGTCTTCGTCTTCCAGATCCACGGTGGCGCCAAACACCACACGGCCACCGGCGTCCAAGGCCGAGGGGTCGATGATCTGCGCTGCAGACATCTTGCTTTCGATTTCAGCGATACGGCCTTCGATAAAGCCTTGCTGTTCCTTGGCAGATTCGTATTCAGCGTTTTCGCTCAGGTCGCCCTGTGCACGGGCTTCGGCAATCGCCTGAATCACAGCTGGACGCTCCACCGTCTTCAGACGTTGCAATTCAATCTTGAGCTTTTCTGCTCCGCGCTTGGTAATTGGGATGGTGGCCATGGTCAAGTCTCCAGATTCAGCAAACGCCGCGGCGGGCGCGGCACTTCTTGCACAGACCGCTGGGAAAGCCCAACAGGGGCCTGTGCCCCAAAAGCAAACCGCCGCACGTTGCCGCGCGGCGGTTGAAATTCATTACCGAGTATTATGCCGCGTTTGCCACGGCATAAATCCGGTAAAAACCCGGTCGCCCTCTCGGGCTGTCACGGGTTGTGATGCACATCAGTGCGGCAAATCAATGTTGCCGATCAATGCTGCAGCTGTGCATGCATTTCCTGCACCGAGATCACATCCAGACTGCCGCGCATGGCCTTCATGCCTTCCACGGCGGCTTCCGCGCCGAAGATGGTGGTGAAGGTGGTCACGCGGGCCAGCAATGCGCTGGTACGGATCTGGCGCGAGTCAGCGATGGCGTTGCGACGGTCTTCCACGGTGTTGATGACCAGGGCGATTTCGCCGTTCTTGATCATGTCCACGATGTGCGGACGGCCTTCGGCCACCTTGTTGACGGTCTGCGCTTGCAGGCCGGCTTCGGTCAGCGCGGCAGCGGTGCCTCGGGTGGCGCACAGGCTGAAGCCCATGGCAACCAGTTCCTTGGCCACGGCCACGGCGCGCACCTTGTCTGCGTTCTTCACGGACAGGAAGACCTTGCCTTCGGTCGGCAGCTTGACGCCGGCGCCCATCTGGCTCTTCACAAAGGCTTCGCCAAAGGTCTTGCCCACGCCCATGACTTCACCGGTGGACTTCATCTCGGGGCCGAGGATGGTGTCCACACCGGGGAACTTCACGAACGGGAACACGGCTTCCTTGACGCTGAAGTAAGGCGGCGTCACTTCCTTGGTGATGCCCTGCTCTGCCAGCGTATCGCCCACCATGCAGCGTGCTGCCACCTTGGCCAGCTGGATGCCCGTGGCCTTGGAGACGAACGGCACCGTGCGCGAGGCGCGGGGGTTCACTTCCAGCACGTAGATCACGTCCTTGCCGTCGCGCTCTTGAATGGCGAACTGCACGTTCATCAGACCCACCACGTTCAGGCCATGGGCCATTTCAGCGGTCTGGCGCTTGATCTCGGCCACGGTCTCGGGCTTGAGGTAGTACGGAGGCAGCGAGCAGGCAGAGTCACCGGAGTGCACGCCAGCTTGCTCGATGTGTTCCATCACGCCGCCGATGAAGACCTTGCCTTCGCGGTCACGCACGCAGTCCACGTCGCACTCGATGGCGTTGGACAGGAAGTGGTCCAGCAGCACGGGCGAGTCGTTGGAGACCTTGACGGCTTCGCGCATGTAGCGCTCCAGATCACGCTGCTCGTGCACGATTTCCATCGCACGGCCACCCAGCACATAGGAAGGGCGCACCACCAGCGGGTAGCCGATGGAAGTGGCGTGTTGCAGCGCTTCTTCTTCGGTACGGGCGGTGGCGTTGGGCGGCTGCAGCAGGTTCAGTTGCTGCAGCATGTGCTGGAAGCGCTCGCGGTCTTCGGCCGCGTCGATCATGTCGGGCGAGGTACCGATGATGGGCACGCCTTCTTTTTCCAGGCCCAGAGCCAGCTTCAAAGGCGTTTGGCCGCCGTACTGCACGATCACGCCAGCAGGCTGCTCGACGGCCACGATTTCCAGCACGTCTTCCAGCGTCAGCGGCTCGAAGTACAGACGGTCCGACGTGTCGTAGTCGGTGGACACGGTTTCGGGGTTGCAGTTAACCATGATGGTTTCATAACCATCTTCGCGCATGGCCATGGCGGCGTGCACGCAGCAGTAGTCAAACTCGATACCCTGGCCGATACGGTTCGGGCCACCGCCCAGCACCATGATCTTCTTCTTGTCCGTGGGCTGTGCTTCGCACTCTTCGTCGTACGTGGAGTACATGTACGCGGTGTTGGAGGCGAACTCGGCCGCGCAGGTGTCCACGCGCTTGAACACGGGGCGCACCTTCAGGGCCTTGCGTGCTTCACGCACGGCCTTGTCGGTGGTGTGCAACAGCTTGGCCAGACGGCGGTCGGAGAAGCCCTTTTGCTTCAGGGTGCGCAGCGTAGCGGCATCCAGCAGCGACAAGGCCTTGTCGCCATGCGCTTCAAAGTGCTTGTCCAGGTCGAGTTCGATCTTCACGATCTCTTCGATCTGCACCAGGAACCACTTGTCGATCTTGGTGATGTTGTGCACTTCATCCAGCGTCCAACCGGCAGCGAAAGCGTCACCCACATACCAGATGCGGTCGGGACCGGGCTCGCCCAGTTCCTTTTCCAGGATTTCGCGGTCCTGGGTCTTTTCGTTCATGCCGTCCACGCCCACTTCCAGACCGCGCAGGGCCTTCTGGAAGGATTCCTGGAAGGTACGGCCGATGGCCATCACTTCACCAACCGACTTCATCTGTGTGGTCAGGCGGTTGTCGGCAGCGGGGAACTTCTCGAACGCAAAACGTGGGATCTTGGTGACCACGTAGTCGATCGAAGGCTCGAACGACGCGGGGGTCTTGCCACCGGTGATTTCGTTCTTGAGCTCATCGAGCGTAAAGCCCACAGCCAGCTTGGCCGCGATCTTGGCGATGGGGAAGCCCGTGGCCTTGGAAGCCAGTGCCGAGGAACGTGAGACGCGGGGGTTCATCTCAATGACGATCATGCGACCGTCTTTGGGGTTCACCGAGAACTGCACGTTGGAGCCGCCAGTGTCCACACCGATTTCGCGCAGAACGGCCAGAGATGCGTTACGCATGATCTGGTATTCCTTGTCGGTGAGGGTCTGGGCAGGGGCCACGGTGATGGAGTCACCGGTGTGCACGCCCATGGGGTCCAGGTTTTCGATCGAGCAGACGATGATGCAGTTGTCCGCGGTGTCGCGCACCACTTCCATCTCGTACTCTTTCCAGCCCAGCAGAGATTCTTCAATCAGCAGCTCGTTGGTGGGCGATGCCTCCAGACCGCGCTTGCAGATCGTCTCGAACTCTTCCGAGTTGTAGGCAATACCGCCACCCGTGCCGCCCAGCGTGAAGCTGGGGCGGATGACGGTGGGGAAGCCCATCTGCTTTTGCACGGCCCAGGCTTCGTCCATCGAGTGGGCGATGCCGGAGCGTGCGGAGCCCAGACCAATCTTGGTCATGGCGTCCTTGAACTTCAGACGGTCTTCAGCCTTGTCGATGGCTTCGGGCTTGGCGCCGATCAGCTCCACCTTGTACTTGTCCAGCACGCCGTGCTTCCACAGGTCCAGCGCGCAGTTCAGCGCGGTCTGGCCACCCATGGTGGGCAAGATGGCATCGGGACGTTCCTTGGCGATGATCTTCTCGACCGTCTGCCAGGTGATGGGCTCGATGTAGGTGACGTCGGCCGTGGCCGGGTCGGTCATGATCGTGGCGGGGTTGCTGTTGATCAGAATGACCTTGTAACCCTCTTCGCGCAGGGCCTTGCAGGCCTGCACGCCGGAGTAGTCAAACTCGCAGGCCTGACCGATCACGATAGGACCGGCGCCAATGATCAGAATGCTTTTAAGGTCGTTGCGCTTAGGCATTGTTGTGTTTCTCCATCAGCGCTGTGAAGCGGTCAAACAGATAGCCGATATCGTTCGGGCCGGGCGATGCTTCGGGGTGACCCTGGAAGCAGAAGGCGGGCACATCGGTGCGCTCCAGGCCTTGCAGCGTGCCGTCGAACAGGCTGATGTGCGTGGCACGTGCGTTGGCGGGCAGCGAATCAATTTCCACCGCAAAACCGTGGTTCTGGCTGGTGATGCTGACGCGGCCCGATGCCAGCTCCTTCACGGGGTGGTTGGCACCGTGGTGGCTGTTTTGCATCTTGAAGGTCTTGGCACCCGAGGCCAGCGCCATGATCTGGTGGCCCAGGCAGATGCCGAACAAAGGCATCTTGGCGGCCATGATCTCTTGCGCGGCAGCAATGGCGTAGTCGCAAGGTGCGGGGTCGCCAGGGCCATTGGACAGGAACACGCCATCGGGGTTCATCGCCAGCACGTCCTTGGCAGGCGTCTGGGCAGGCACCACGGTCACGTCGCAGCCGCGTTCGGCCAGCATGCGCAGAATGTTCTTCTTCACGCCAAAGTCATAAGCCACGACCTTGAACTTGGGCGATTCGAGCTTGCCGTAGCCTTCGCCCAGCTTCCACTCGGTCTCGGTCCAGGCGTAGGACTTGTCGGTGGTCACCACCTTGGCCAGGTCCAGGCCCTTCATGCTGGGCGCAGCCTTGGCAGCGGCAATGGCTTCGTCAATCTTGGCCTGGGTGACTTCTTCACCCGCAGCCAGACCCACGATGGCGCCGTTTTGCGCACCATGGTCACGCAGCAGGCGCGTGAGCTTGCGGGTATCGATGTTGGCGATGGCGACGGTCTTGCCTGCCGTCAGGTACTCAGACAGTGTCTGGGTGCTGCGGAAGTTGCTGGCCAGCAAAGGCAGGTTCTTAATGATGAGACCTGCGGCATGGATCTTGTCAGCTTCAACGTCTTCAGGATTGACACCGTAGTTGCCGATGTGCGGATACGTGAGCGTCACGATCTGCTGGCAATAGCTGGGGTCGGTAAGGATTTCCTGGTAGCCGGTCAGCGAAGTGTTGAAAACGACTTCACCAACGGTGGTGCCTTGCGCACCAATCGAGTTGCCAATAAAGACCGTGCCGTCTGCGAGCGCCAGGATGGCGGGGGGGAAGGCTCCCTTGAGAGACAAAAGCACTGGGTTCTCCGGTTTTTTAATTACGGTACGCCCAACGATGCCCAGGCGGTGCGCTGGGACAGTTTTGTCTGCAGGGGATGGCGAGGTAGCGTCGCTAGGCGTAGAAGGAATGCTTGAAAGCCGCCCATTATAGGCGCGGTCGGCGACAGCCCCTCGGATTGCCTCGGGATTACCCTCTACGCTTGAGCATGCTTACGCTGCTGGCATGCAGGCAAATCGCAGCAGCCGCCCCCACATTGAGTGATTCCTCACCTCCGGGCTGGGCAATGCTGATGCGGTGCTGCGCCATGTCCATCAGCGCATCACCCACACCCTGCCCTTCGTGCCCCATGGCCCAGGCACAGGGCCAGGGCAGATCGGCTTCGTGAATCAATGTCCCCTGGTGGGAGCTGGTCACTATCAGCGGTACTTGCAAAGACTGCACGTCTTCGACCGAAGCGGCTTCCACCAGATGCAGGCCAAAGTGCGCGCCCATGCCAGCGCGCAGCACTTTCTGGCTCCACAGTGCGGCCGTGCCCTTGAGTGCCACGATTTGCTTGAAACCAAAGGCCGAGGCGCTGCGCAAGATGCTGCCCACATTGCCGGCATCCTGCACCCGGTCCAGCACCACGGTGGCTACGCCCGCCTGGGCCTGCACGCTGGCGTCCCAGTCCATCACATAGCCCATACGGGCGGGAGACTCCAGACTGCTGATTTCATCGAACAGCACATCGGCCAGCACTATGACTTTGCTAGCTGCTTGCGCCCACTCATCAGGCGCCTTAGGCCAAAAAGACTCTGCAAACACCGCCACTTTGGGCGCCAACCCACGCGCCAGCGCGGCGCGGCACAGGTGGTCACCCTCCAGCCAGACCTGGCCCTGCTTGCGGTAGGCCGTGCTGTCTTGCGACAGGCGGCGCAGCTCTTTGACGAAAGCGTTGTCGCGCGAATGAATGTCTGTGACCTGGGGGCGTGCAGCCATGTCAACCTCTGGGTAAAAAAGCAAAAACCCGGCAAGCGCCAGCCTGCCGAGCCTGAATCAAGAAGATTAAACGCCCGAGCCAGCCTTGCGCCGCGCTCGGGAATGCATCAGTTGTACAGCGATGCCTGCGACATCATCACCATGGAGGTAACGCCGGACACGCCGGTTTCGCACACCACGGGCTGGGCCGCAACCCCTTCACACACTTGCCCGGCTTGCAACACCTGGGCCACGGGCGAGAAAGAGCGGCGGTGTTCGGCCGTTGCACCATGGGTGCGCAAAGCAGCAAGGTGCGCTGCCGTACCGTAGCCTTTGTGGCCAGCAAAGCCGTATTGCGGGTACTGGGCATCCAGACGCTCGCACCAGCGGTCCCGCGTGACCTTGGCCAGAATGGAAGCCGCTGAAATCGCCTGCACCAGCGCATCACCTTTGACAATGGCCTCGGCCTGCACATCAATCTGCGGCAGCTGGTTGCCATCGACCAGCACCAGCACGGGCTTGAGGCGCAAGCCCATCACCGCACGGCGCATGGCCAGCAAAGTGGCTTGGAGGATATTGATCTCGTCAATTTCCTGCACCGATGCCTGCGCTATGCAAAAGCACAAGGCCTTGGCGCGAATCTCGTCGTACAGCACTTCGCGGCGGTTGGCCGTGAGTTTCTTGGAATCGTTCAGGCCCGCGATGGGCTTCATGTCATCCAGGATGACAGCCGCCGCCACGACAGGACCCGCCAGCGGGCCGCGCCCTGCCTCATCCACCCCTGCAACCAGCCCGGGCGGATGCCAGGGCAGGCAGTCTTGCTCAAGCAGAGGGGGTGGCAATGATTTTTTCGATCGCATGGGCAGCCAGTTCGGCAGTATCTCGGCGCAGTTCGTGGTGTAGCGCGGTGAAGCGCTCAACCAGCGCTTCAATGGTGGCAGGAGAATCCTGGCTGGCCCGCAGCCAACCCAGTGCGGCTTGCGCCAGTGCCTCGGGGGTCGCGGCATCCTGCAGCAGCTCGGGCACGACAAAGTCGCCGCACAAAATATTGGGCAGCCCCACCCAGGGCTGCAGTTGCTTGCGCTGCATCAGGCGCCAGCTCCAGGGGTGCATGCTGTAGCTGATGACCATCGGGCGCTTGTACAGCGCGGCCTCCAGCGTGGCGGTGCCACTGGCAATAAGCGTGCAGTCGCAGGCGGCCAGCACATCGTGCGACTGGCCTTTGACGATCAAGCAGCGGTCCTGCATGCCGGCCTCTGCCGCAATGCGCTGCACTTCTTCGAACAGCGAGGGCACGGCTGGCACTACGATTTTGGTAGCTGGAAGCGCTTTAAGCACCAAGGCTGCAGCCTTGAAAAAGCCTGAAGCGATATAGCGCACTTCCGAGCGGCGGCTGCCAGGCAGCAAGGCCAGAACCAGGCCCTCTTCGGGCAGGCCCAGCCGCGCGCGGGCCGCCGCGCGGTCGGGGTGCAGCGGAATCACCTGGGCCAGCGGATGGCCAACGTAAGTCGCTTCAATGCCGTGCTGGGCCAGCAGTTCTGGCTCAAACGGAAAGATGCACAGCACATGGTCGGCCGCCTTGCGGATTTTTTCCACACGATCGGCACGCCAAGCCCAGATGGACGGGCAGACAAAGTGCACCGTCTTGACACCGGCCTCACGCAGCGAAGTCTCCAGGCCCAAATTGAAGTCCGGTGCATCCACACCCACAAAAACCGATGGCGGATGCGCAATCAGGCGCTGGCGCAGCTTTTTGCGAATGCCCAGCAACTCGGCCACGCGGGCCAGCACTTCCCAGCTGTAGCCGTGCACGGCCAGACGCTCGGATTGCCACCACGCGTCAAAGCCGCGCTGCTGCATCTTCTCGCCGCCAATGCCCATCGATGTGGCATCGGGCCAGCGCTGGCGCAGGCCATCCAGCAGCAGGGAAGCCAGCAGATCGCCCGAGGCCTCGCCCGCCACCATGGCGATGCGGGGCGCTACTAAATCTGCAGCTGCTTGCGCACGCTGTTTGAGCATATCAGAGGGATTCACGTCTCAAACCTAAAAAGGATCAGCGCAAGCTGCTATCAACGTGTAATGCCGTTGGTGGCAGACGCCAGGAAAGCCTGCATGAAGTCCACGTCCTGCATGGCTTCTGGCGTATCGGCCTTGATGGCATCCATGGCGGCAATGGCCTGCTCCAGCGTCAAACCCTGGCGGTACATCAGCTTGTGCATTTCCCGCACGGCGGCGATGCGCGCGTCCGAGAAGCCACGGCGCTTGAGGCCAATCAGATTCACGCTGCGGGCAGCCAGCGGGTTGCCATCCACCGTCATGAAAGGCGGCACATCCTTGTTCACGTGGGCCTGAAAGCCCACCATGGCGTGCGCGCCGATGCGCATGCGCTGCAGCACACCGGTCAGACCACCAATCGTTACCCAGTCGCCCACATGCACATGGCCCGCCAGCGTGGTGTTGTTGGCCAGCGTGGTGTTGTTAGCCACCACACAGTCGTGCGCAATGTGCACATATGCCATGATCCAGTTGTCATGGCCAATGGTGGTCTCGCCACGATCCTGGGCGGTGCCGGTGTTGAAGGTGCAGAACTCGCGCACCGTGTTGCGGTCACCCATCACCAGACGCGTGGGCTCGCCCGCGTACTTCTTGTCCTGAGGCTGAGCACCCAGCGACGCAAACTGGAAAATATGATTATCGCGGCCGATGGTGGTGTCACCCTCGATCACGCAATGCGGGCCCACCTTGGTGCCCGCACCGATGCGGACCTTGGGGCCAACGACGGCATACGGCCCAACGGACACCGTGGTGTCCAGTTGGGCCGCAGGGTCCACCACGGCGGTGGGATGAATCAAGCTCTCAGCCGCCATCAATGCTTATCCCACGTGGCGCATGGTGCACATCAGCTGGGCTTCGGCCGCCACTTCGCCGTCCACGCTGGCCACGGCATTGAACTTCCAGATGCCACCGCGCACGCGGTCGATGGTGATTTCCAGAGCCAGCTGGTCTCCTGGCACCACGGGACGCTTGAAACGTGCCGAATCGATACCCACGAAGTAGTAGATATTGTTTTCATCAGGCACCTGGCCCATGGCATCAAAAGCCAGCAGGCCTGCGGCCTGTGCCAGAGCTTCAAGAATCAGCACGCCAGGCATAACGGGGCGACCGGGGAAGTGACCGGTGAAGAACGGCTCGTTGAACGTGACGTTCTTGATCGCCTTGATGCGTGTGTTGCGCTCAAGCTCCAGCACACGATCCACTAAAAGGAAGGGATAGCGGTGAGGCAGTTGCTTGAGAATTTCTTGAATATCCATCATCAATTTCCGTTGTTGCTTTGCCGGCCCTCAGCCAGCGCTTGTTCAAGCTTTTTGACCCGCTCTCTCAGCGTGTACAACTGCCTGAAGGTTGCAGCGTTCTTTTCCCATTGCTCGTTTTCTTGCAACGGAAAGATGCCTGTATAAAAACCTGCCTTGGGCAAGGAGCGAGTGACCATGGAGGTCGGCGAGATCACCGTGCCATCCGCAATTGTCAAATGCCCCAGAATATTGGCAGCTCCGCCAATCTGGCAGTGCTTTCCAATGCGCGCACTGCCCGCAATGCCGGTATTGCCAGCAATCACTGTATGCGCACCAATGTGCACATTGTGAGCAATCTGCACGAGATTATCGATCTTGACGCCATCTTCAATGATGGTGTCGTCGAGTGCCCCGCGATCCACACAGGTGTTGGCGCCGATTTCCACGTCATCACCAATGCGCACAGCCCCCAGCTGCTCAATCTTTTCCCACTGCCCTGCCGATGGTGCAAAACCAAAGCCATCAGCGCCAATCACCACACCCGAATGAATGATGCAGCGCGCACCCACCACGCAGCCCTGGCTGATGGTGACACGCGACTTGAGCACCGTATCAGCACCAATGACAGCACCAGCATCCACCACGCATTGCGGGCCGATATAGGCGCTCTCATGGACCTGGGCAGATGCGTCTACTACCGCACTGGCATGAATGCCACGGGGTCGGCCACCTTGCTGATGCGCCTTCCACCACTGCGTTGCTCGCGCAAAATAGGCATAAGGATCTGCGGTGACAATGCAGGCACCGCGCTGCGCAGCCTCGTCACGCATGGCAGGCGCCACAATGACACAGGCCGCCTGTGAGGCGGCCAGTTGCTGGCGATAACGGGGATTGCTGAGAAAGCTCAGATCACCATGGCCCGCGGAGTCCAGCGGGGCGATACGCGAGATAACCATCTCGCGACCACCACCGACAAGTTCACCGCCGAGCGCATCGAGAATCTGTCCCAATGAAACGCTCACGTTGTGTAACCCTCAGGTTTACTTGGCGCCGTTCAGCGCCTTGATCACCTTGTCTGTGATATCAAACTTGGGGTTGATATACACAGCTTCCTGCAGGATCACGTCGTACTTTTCGGTCTCAGCCACTTGCTTGACCACCTTGTTGGCGCGATCGAGCACTGCAGCCAGTTCTTCGTTCTTGCGGGCGTTCAGGTCTTCCTGGAATTCGCGGCGCTTGCGCTGGAATTCACGATCCTGATCCACCAACTGACGCTGGCGCGAAGCGCGCTGGCTCTCAGCCATGGTGGGCGCTTCACGCTCGAACTTGTCCGAAGCATTCTTCAAGGAATTGCCCTGGTCGACCAAATCCTTTTCACGCTTGGAGAACTCCTGCTCAAGCTTGGACTGAGCAGCCTTGGCAGCGGATGCCTCACGGAAGATACGATCCGTGTTGACAAAGCCTGCCTTGAATTCCTGTGCATGCGCAGAGACGGCCATAGCGCCCAGCAGCACAGCCAGAGAAAGATGGCTAGAAAGAGACTTCATTAGAAAGATGTTCCGATTTGGAATTGCAGTTTTTGGATTCTATCGCCGGTTTCCTTGCGAATAGGCTGAGCATAAGCCAAACGCAGCGGACCCAGTGGAGAAATCCAGCTAATACCGATACCTGTGGAGGCGCGCAGGGAGTTCAGCTCCATGCTTTCACCTTCTGCCCACACATTACCCACGTCCACAAAACCGAACAAACGCAGAGTTCTGTCATTTCCTGCGCCGGGGAATGGAACCATGAATTCGCCATTCAGCGTCAGCTTGCGTGTACCGCCCAAGGCCAGATTGGCATTAACGCTATCGCGACGACCCAATGAGCCTTGCTCAAAGCCGCGAACCGAACCCAGACCACCCGAATAGAAATTCTTGAAAATGGGATAAGGATTGCTGCCAATGGCCTTGCCCCAGCCCAATTCGCCGTTCAGGGCAATGGTGTACTTCTTGTTCAGCGGAATATATTGCTGAATCTGGTAATTAGCCTTCCAGTAGCGCATATCGCTCAAGAAGGAGGTTTCCAGATTCAGACGCTGGTAGCGACCTGCATTGGGAGCCAGTGCGCTGTCGCGGTTATCACGCGACCAGCCCAGGGTAAAAGGAATGCCGGTCTTGGAGCAACCTGTATTGGAGTCCGCTGTACCGCCGCAATACTCGCTGTAAACAGCGGGCATATAGGTGCCAGGCTTGATTTCATTGCCTTCAACGCCTGCACCGAAGAAGATCGTATCCACTTCACTGAAGGGCACACCAAAGCGCACACTCGCGCCCTTGGTGACGATCTTGTAAGCGCCATCGTCGTA
This sequence comes from Comamonas fluminis, assembly GCF_019186805.1. NCBI lineage: Bacteria > Pseudomonadati > Pseudomonadota > Betaproteobacteria > Burkholderiales > Comamonadaceae > Comamonas > Comamonas fluminis. Next base: position 3,120,415 of record NZ_CP066783.1, read on the forward strand.
GTACGGACGTGTTGTACGGTAGTACACATCGTAAGTGCGCGAAATACCGGTATCCGTGAAATACGGATCGGTTGTCGACACCACCATGGTGCGGTTGTACTTGCTGGTATTGACGTCCAGACCCAGGTAGTTACCGGAGCCAAAGACGTTCTCCTGCTTGATACCAAAGGACAGCGACACCTTCTCCGCGCTGGAGAAACCAGCACCCAGCTGAATCGAGCCCGTGGGCTTTTCAACTACGTTGATCAGCAAATCCACCTGATCGGGAGAACCGGGCACTTCCTGAGTTTCGATTTCCACTTGGGTGAAGAAGCCCAGACGGTCCACGCGGTCGCGCGAGAGCTTGATCTTCTGGCCGTCGTACCAGGAGGCTTCAAACTGGCGGAATTCCCGGCGAATCACTTCATCACGGGTCTTGTTATTGCCGCTCACATTGATACGGCGAATATAGGCGCGGCGTGAAGGCTGGGCTTGCAGAACGACCTGCACACGGTTGTTCGTGCGGTCCACTTCCGGCACTGCTTCGACCTTGGCAAAGGCAAAACCGAAGTTACTGTAATAGTCCGTAAAAGCCTTGATGGTTTCAGAAACCTGGTCGGCGTTATAGGGCTCACCGGGCTTGATCTTGACCAGCGACTTGAATTCGTCGTCACGGTCCAGGAAGTTGCCTTCCATCTTCACGCCAGACACCACGTACTGGTTACCTTCGTGAATATTGACGGTCAGGCCGATGTTTTGCTTGTCTGGTGAGATGGCAACCTGTGTGGAGTCCACCCGAAACTCCAGATAGCCACGCTGCAGATAGTAAGAGCGCAGCGCTTCCAAGTCCGCATTGAGCTTGTTGCGCGCATAGCGGTCAGACTTGGTGTACCAGCTCATCCAGTTGCCAGTGTCCTGGTCAAACAGATCCTTGAGCGTAGATTCCTTGAATGCCTTGTTGCCAACGATATGGATTTCGTTGATCTTGGCCGGGTCACCTTCGGACACCGTGAAAGTCAGATTCACTCGGTTGCGCTCAATAGGCGTCACCGTCGTCACCACCTCAGCGCCATACAGGCTGCGGTTGATGTACTGACGCTTGAGTTCCTGCTCCGCGCGGTCTGCCAGCGCCTTGTCAAAAGGACGACCTTCGGCCAGACCCACATCACGCATGGCCTTGGTCAGCGTGTCCTTGTCAAATTCCTTGGTGCCCGCAAAAGTCACTTCAGCAATGGTGGGGCGCTCTTCCACCACCACGACCAGCACATTGCCATTGGCCTCCAGGCGCACGTCCTTGAACAGGCCCAGCGCAAACAGCGAGCGAATGGCGGCTGCGCCCTTTTCGTCGTTGTACTCGTCACCCACGCGCACGGGCATGGATGCAAAAACGGTACCCGGCTCCACACGCTGCAGACCTTCGACACGAATATCCTGGACTTTAAAAGGCTCCAGCGCCCACGCGGCCTGCGCAGCCAAAACCATAGCAGCTAAGGCAATAGCTGTGCGCTTGCCAAAGCGATTGAAATGTTTTTTCATGTGTGGAATTGCCGCCAGCGCGGCTTACCGAAAGCGGTAAAAAATCAGCCCCAAAGCCGGTTGATATCGTTGAAAAAGGCGACTGACATCATCAGCAAGATCACAGCCACGCCAGCGCGCTGCAGTCTCTCGGCCCAGACATCAGAGACATTTCGCCCCGTCACGCCCTCCCAAAGATAATACATCAGGTGCCCACCATCGAGAACGGGCAATGGTAGCAGGTTGAGCACGCCCAGACTGATGCTGATGAGTGCCAGAAACGATAAATACTGCACCAGTCCCATGCTGGCCGATTTGCCAGCGTAGTCAGCAATCGTCAGTGGCCCGCTGATATTTTTGAGCGATGCCTGCCCGATCAGCATGCGCCCCATCATGCGCAGCGTCATGGAAGACAGCTCCCAGGTTTTCTGCACACCAGCCTGCAAGCCACCCCACAAGCCCAGGCGCACAGTCACCATATCTGGCTGACCACCAAGGTAAGCATTCACGCGGGCACTGGCTGGCTGACCATTCTTGCCCTCCAACACATCCGGCGTGATTTGCAGCTCTGTCGCCTGGCCTGCTCGCAGCACTTTCCAGACCTGCACTTGCCCGCCACCAGACTCCCCCAGTTGGCGCACCAAGCCCAATAGTTGCACTCCGTCATACGCGGGCTGGCCATTGACGCTCTGAACCAAATCGCCTTTGCGCAAGCCACCGCGATCAGCCGGGCCACCCTCAACCACATCGTCCACTACAGGACGGGTCCAGGCACCCAGCAAGCCCACCTGCTTCATGAAAGCTGCATCAGGCTCGCTTTGCCCCAGAGCCCCCAGCTCAAGACTCAAGGTTCGGGGAGCGGCATCTTTGCCAGATGCCACTTCCAGCCTGACTTTTTCACCCTCAATCGCCGCCGTGGTGATGGCCCAGCGCAAATTGCTCAGCGATGTGACCGGCTGCCAGTCCTGCCCATCTTTGGAGATGCGCTGCACCCAGTCGCCGCTTTGAACACCCGCCAACTGCAGCACCGAGCCTTGAGGGGGGGCTGCCAGACGCGCAGCGGGCTCACTCATGCCCATCCAGTTCACCGCAGCCAGCAAAGCCACTGCAAGCACCAGATTTGCAACAGGCCCGGCAGCCACTATGGCGGCACGCGAGCGCAGCGGCTGATTGTTGAACGCAAGGTGTTTTTCTTCTGGCTTGACCTCGCCTTCACGCTCATCCAGCATGCGCACATAGCCACCCAACGGCAGCATGGCAATAACGTATTCGGTGCCGGATTTCTTGCTGGTCCAGCGCAGCAGCGGCTTGCCAAAGCCAATGGAATAACGCAGCACTTTGACACCGCAGGCCACAGCCACGCGGTAGTGGCCCCATTCATGCACTGCAATCAGAATGCCAAGCGCGACGACGAAAGAAACAACAGTCAGCAACACCTGATACTCCTTGTTTGCAATTTGATTTGGAGATGTGCCGACGGCAATCAGTTCCCTTGCCGCCAGCTACATGGCATCAAAACGCTATCAAAAAGCCGTCACAAAGCCCATTGCTGAGCAATGGCAGCTGCACGCTCACGGGTACGTGCATCAAGTGCCATCAGGTCTTCCAGAGAGTTGATGACACTAGGCTGTACCGACTCAAGCGCCTGCAGATTGACCGCATGAATGCGATCAAACGAGAGCCTGCGCTCCAGAAAAGCCGCCACAGCAATTTCATTGGCCGCATTGAGCACTGTGGTTGTGCCTTCAGGCGCACGCAGCGCCTGCCAGGACAGATGCAAGCCCGGGAAACGCTTGGCATCTGCCTCTTCGAAGGTCAGTGCCGCCAGTTGGGCAAAGTCCAGCAGAGGCGCTCCGCTGGCAATGCGTTCAGGCCAGGCCAGACCGCAGGCGATGGGCACGCGCATATCGGGCGTGCCGAGCTGAGCCAGCACGGATGAATCGTTGAACTGCACCATGGAGTGCACGATTTGCTGCGGGTGAATGACGACCTTGATCTTCTCAGGCGCCATATCGAAGAGCCAGCGCGCCTCGATCACTTCCAGCGCCTTGTTCATCATGGTGGCCGAGTCCACCGAGATCTTGCGCCCCATGGAGAAGTTGGGGTGAGTGCAAGCCTGCTCTGGCGTGATTTCAGACAGGGTTGCAGGATCACGCTGGCGGAACGGGCCACCCGATGCAGTCAGCAGCAGGGAATCCACACGTTGCGCCCAGGTGCTGCTGTCTTCAGGCAGGCACTGAAAGATGGCCGAGTGCTCGCTGTCGATAGGCAGCAAAGTCGCACCATGGCGCTTGACGGTGTCCATGAACAGCGCACCGCCAACCACCAGAGCTTCCTTGTTGGCCAGCAGCAAGCGCTTGCCGGCCTTGGCGGCCGCCAGGCAAGGCGACAGACCGGCCGCGCCCACGATTGCGCCCATGACGGCATCGACATCAGGGTGAGAAGCTATGGTTTCCAGAGCATCCTGCGCTTGCAGCACCTGGGTTTGAAGCCCATTTTGCTTCAATTTTTCTGCCAGTTGCTGTGCATGCGGCGCGCTGGCCATCACCGCAAACTTTGGCGTGAACTGGGCGCACTGCTTGAGCATCAGGTCCACTTGCGTGGCAGCGCTCAGCGCAAAGATTTCGTATTGATCGGGGTGGCGCGCCACCACATCCAGGGTATTGGTTCCGATGGAACCGGTTGAACCCAGAACCGTGATTTTTTGTTTCATGGATGCACAAAGGATGAGAGCATCATTGCCAACGGCAGTGTGGGCAGGAGGGCATCAATGCGATCCAGGACACCACCATGGCCGGGCAGCAAGCCGCTGCTGTCCTTGACACCAACGCTGCGCTTGATGAGGGATTCGACCAAGTCGCCCACCACACTCATCGCAGCCATAAACACTGCGGCCAGCAACAGAAACCATGTTCCGCGCGACTGCAGCACCGTATAGAAACTTGGTACGGCGGCGCCATAGTGGCGATCCGCCCAGCTCCAGACCAGAGCCAGAACCACCACACCCGCCATGCCGCCCCAGACACCTTCCCAGCTCTTGCCCGGGCTGATGGAAGGAGCCAGCTTGTTTTTGGTGAATTTCAGGCCAAAAGTGCGACCTGCGAAATAGGCAAAAATATCAGCCACCCAGACCAGAACCAGCATGGACAGCAGGTAGTTGATGCCAACATTGCGCGCCTGCACCACCGCCATCCAGGCCAGCCAGAGGACCAGAACACCGCCCACCAGTCGCACAGCCGAAGGAATATGGGGCCAGCCTGCCACACCCGCGCGCAGCAGCAATACACCGCCAAGAACCCAGCAGGCACCAGCAATGATCCAGACTGTCGTCAGAGGCTGCTGCAGCCAGCCAGCCCACCAGGAACCCGCGCACATGGCTGTGCAGATCGCGCCCAGCGCCAAAGAGCCCGCCTGACCAAAGCCATTGAGCCGCCCCCATTCCCAGGCACCAGCGGCCATGAAAATCAGCATCAGTAAAGCAAAAGGCACTGTGCTGGCGGAATAGAACAGCGCTGGCAACAGGATGGCCAGCAAAATCAAGGCGGTAATGACGCGCTGTTTGAGCATGGCACCTCTTTGTTGTTAGGAATGAGCCGCAGGACTTTCTGGCGAAACGACTTGCTCGGAAGTCTGACCGAAGCGACGCTCCCGGCCAAAGTAAGCGCCAATCGCCAGATCCAGCTCAGCCTCATCAAACTCAGGCCACAGGCTTGCGCTGAAAAACATTTCTGAATAGGCAGCCTGCCACAGCAGGAAGTTGCTGATGCGCATCTCGCCGCCAGTGCGAATCAGCAGGTCAGGATCGGGCACATGCGCCAGAGCCATATTCCTGTCCAGATTTTCAGGTGTCAGCGGAAGCCCTTGCGCCACCACTTTCTGAGCTGCCTGCGCAATATCCCAGCGACCACCGTAATTGAAGCAGACGTTCAGCACGATCTTATCGTTCTGCGCTGTCAGCGTCTCAGCCTCCAGCAAGCTCTCCATCAGCTTGTCACCGAGAGCGGAGCGATCACCCACGAAGCACAGGCGTGCACCGTCTTTGTGAAGCTCCATCAGGTTCTTGGCCAGCGCCGACACAAACAGGCTCATCAAGCCAGTGACTTCCTCCTGCGGGCGATTCCAGTTCTCCGAAGAGAAGGCAAAAACCGTCAACACCTTCACGCCTCGATCCAGGCAGGCCTGGGTACAACGACGCAGTGACGTTACCCCTTGCTTATGCCCCGCAAGACGAGGAAGCAGACGGCGCTTTGCCCAGCGCCCATTGCCGTCCATGATGATGGCGATGTGGTGCGGCACGGAGCCGCTATGCAGTTTGGAAGTCAAATCAAATCCTGTGTTGGTCTTGCGCTCAGCCTCAGACTGCCATGATGTCCTGTTCTTTGGCCGCTACCAGCGCATCAATCTCAGTGATGTGCTTGTCAGTGATCTTCTGGATTTCGGCTTCGGAGCGCTTTTGATCGTCTTCAGACGCTTCCTTGTCCTTGACCAGCTTCTTCACGCCTTCGTTGGCATCACGGCGCAGATTGCGGATGGCAATCTTGGAGTTTTCGCCTTCTGTGCGAGCCAGCTTGGTCATTTCCTTGCGGCGCTCTTCGCTCATGGGGGGCATGGGCACGCGAATCAGGTCGCCCATGGAAGCGGGGTTCAAGCCCAGATCGCTTTCACGAATCGCCTTTTCCACCTTGGCAGCCATGCTCTTTTCCCAGGGCTGCACGCTGATAGTGCGCGAATCCAGCAGGGACACGTTGGCCACCTGGGACAGAGGCACCATGGAGCCGTAGTAGTCCACGTGAATGGCATCCAGCAAAGCGGGGCTGGGACGACCCGTACGCACGCGGGACAGGTTGTGCTTCAGAGCCTCGATGGATTGACCCATCTTGGTTTCGATATTCTTTTTGATTTCTGCAATCGTCATGTTCTTCTTCCTTGGAGGGATATCAGCAGGAGAGCGAAACCCTCAAGCGTACACCAGTGTGCCTTCGTTCTCACCCATCACCACACGCTTGAGTGCGCCGGGCTTGACGATGGAAAACACACGGATAGGCAGCTTCTGGTCACGGCACAGCGCAAAAGCCGTGGCATCCATGATGCCCAGATTGCGCGAGATAGCCTCGTCAAAAGTCAGCTTGTCATAACGGGTGGCAGATGGATCCTTGACAGGATCGGCTGTGTACACGCCATCCACCTTGGTGGCCTTGAGCACGACTTCGGCGCCGATTTCTGCACCACGCAGCGCAGCAGCGGTATCGGTCGTAAAGAAAGGGTTGCCCGTACCGGCAGCAAACACCACCACTTTGCCTTCTTCGAGGTACTGCAGAGCTTTGGGACGCACATAGGGCTCAACCACCTGCTCAATACCAATGGCGGACATCACGCGGGCCGTCAGGCCTTGCTTGTCCATGGCGTCAGCCAGAGCCAGGGAATTCATCACCGTGGCCAGCATGCCCATGTAGTCGGCGGTTGCACGGTCCATACCGACCGAGCCACCCGCAACGCCGCGGAAAATATTGCCGCCACCGATCACCACGGCAACCTGCACACCCACTTTGGTCACTTCCACGATTTCAGCCACCATGCGCTCAATGGTTGCGCGGTTGATGCCGAACTGGTCATCCCCCATTAACGCCTCGCCCGACAGCTTGAGCAGGATGCGCTTATGGGCAGGAATGGCGTTGGACATGGTGTTTCTCCGGAGGAAGTTAAAGTGAGAATAAAAAATGGGAGGGAGATAAATCAATCGCGGCACCAGGCCGCGATTGTTTGCTAAGGCTTAGGTTTAAGCACCAGCCTTGGCTGCTGCGACCTGGGCAGCCACTTCAGCGGCGAAGTCGTCAGTCTTCTTCTCAATGCCTTCGCCCACAACATACATCGTGAAACCCTTCACGGTGGTGTTGGCAGCCTTGAGCATCTGAGCCACGGTTTGCTTGCCGTCAGCAGCCTTCACGAAGACCTGGTCAGCCAGGGAAACTTCCTTCAGGAACTTCTGCACGGAGCCTTCCACCATCTTGGCGACGATGTCAGCAGGCTTGCCGGATTCAGCAGCCTTGGCTTCAGCCACGGAGCGTTCCTTGGCGATCAGCTCGGCAGGCACGTCAGCGGAAGTCACAGCCACGGGCTTCATGGCAGCAACGTGCATGGCCACATCCTTGGCAGCAGCAGCGTCACCGTCGAATTCAACAACCACACCAATGCGGCTGCCGTGCACATAGGCGGCCAGGCCAGCATTGCTGAAAGCCTTGAAGCGGCGGAAAGACATGTTTTCGCCGATCTTGCCGATCAGGCCCTTGCGCACGTCTTCCAGAGTGGGGCCGTAGCCGTCTTGTTCGTAAGCCAGGGCGCCCAGAGCGTCCAGGTCAGCGGGGTTGTTCAGAGCCACCAGCTTGGCTGCGGCGTTAGCCATGGCCATGAAGCTGTCATTCTTGGACACGAAGTCGGTTTCGCTGTTGACTTCCACCAGGCCACCCTTGTCGCCTTCGATGAAAGCAGCCACAACGCCTTCAGCAGTCACGCGGGAAGCGGCCTTACCAGCCTTGGTGCCCAGCTTGACGCGCAGCAGCTCTTCCGCCTTGGCCATATCGCCATCAGCTTCGGTCAGAGCCTTCTTGCACTCCATCATGGGAGCGTCGGTCTTGGCGCGCAGTTCGGCCACCATGCTTGCAGTAATTGCCATCGTATTTCTCCAGTATCAGTTCGATTCGTTACAGGAACGACTTACGCAAACTTCAAAAGGCAAGGGCCCCGTCTTGGAGGCTCATTGCCGGAGCATTCTTTCTTGCGTAAGCCCAGTCAGGATTCCGGCTAAAAAAACGGGGCTACTCAGAGCCCCGCTTTTTCTCGCGATGCGGTCGCGCAGCCGGACTTCGCTTAGGCGGCGGATTCTTCCACTTCCACGAACTCGTCGCCGTCTTCACCAGCGGCAGCCTTGACCACGTCGTTCAGACGGGCTTCACGGCCTTCCAGGATGGCGTCGGCAATGCCTTGGGCGTACAGTTGCACAGCCTTGGCGGAGTCGTCGTTACCAGGAATCACGTAGTCAATGCCTTCGGGGTTGTGGTTGGTGTCAACCACGCCGATCAGAGGAATACCCAGCTTCTTGGCTTCAGCGATAGCGATCTTGTGGAAGCCCACGTCGATCACGAAGATGGCGTCAGGCAGGCCGTTCATGTCCTGGATACCGCCGATGTCCTTTTCCAGCTTTTCCAGTTCGCGAACGAACATCAGCTGTTCCTTCTTGGACATGGATTCCAGACCAGTTTCTTGCTGAGCCTTCATGTCCTTCAGACGCTTGATGGAGGTCTTGACGGTCTTGAAGTTGGTCAGCATGCCGCCCAACCAGCGTTGGTCAACATAAGGAACACCAGCGCGCTGAGCTTGCTCAGCCACCAGCTCACGAGCTTGGCGCTTTGTACCCACCATCAGCACAGTGCCGCCGTTAGCAGTCAGCTGCTTGGCAAACTTCTGGGCTTCCTGGAACATCGGCAGGGACTTTTCCAGGTTGATGATGTGAATCTTGTTGCGGTGACCGAAGATGAACGGAGCCATCTTGGGGTTCCAGAAGCGAGTTTGGTGACCGAAGTGGACGCCAGCTTCCAGCATCTCGCGCATTGTTACTGCCATGTGAATTACCTCTAAGGTTAGGTCTAAAATTCGGCCCAACGATTGCCGCCCGCTTATGTGGCGCCAACACCTTGAATAGGCCGATTTGCTATTTGCCTTGCCGGCCTGAAGGCGCTGCAGCATCACGCAAAACGTGCCGCCACAACCCCTACAGCGCTTTCCGGGCTAGCCCATTACGGACCAACCCTTAGCAAAGCCGCAAAATTTTAGCACATTGCCATGCAACACGACCTCAGTCACGCAGCTCTTGAGATTCGAGAGGACCGCGAACGCGCTTCCAGCCTCATGGAATTGAGCATTGCAGCCGCGCAAAGCCCTCTGTGCGCACATGTTTTCAGCCAGACTTTTTTTGACAAAGCCCGCTGGGCTGCGGCAGAAACACCGCGCACCGCCCCCCTCGCCGGGCTTGCCATCTCCATCAAGGACTTGTTTGACCTTGAAGGCTCACGCAGCGCAGCCAGCTCCCGAGTTCTGCAGGATGCGCCACTGGCTGAAAGCACAGGCACGGCCGTGGCAAGACTTCAAGCAGCGGGTGCCGCCATCATTGGCCGCACACATATGGTGGAGTTTGCTTTCTCGGGCGTGGGCGTGAACCCGCACTTTGGCACGCCAGCCGCTCTGGATGCGCGCCACCCCGCCAATCCACAGCTCGCCCCCATGCGCCCTGCCCGCATCCCCGGCGGCTCATCCTCCGGCGCAGCCGTCTCGGTTGCCAGTGGCGCCGCCTGGGCTGCGCTGGGTTCAGACACCGGGGGCTCCATTCGTATTCCTGCGGCTCTCAATGGTCTGGTTGGCTTCAAAAGCACTGCCCGCCTGGTGCCTGTCGATGGCACCGTGCCGCTATCCCCCACTCTGGACACCGCCTGCGCCATTACCCGCAGCGTGCGCGACGCCGTGCTGCTGCATGAAATTCTGGCCGACCGGAAAACGAGCAGGTCAGAGCGCACACCCCAGCAATGGCGTCTGGCCGTGCCGCGCCAGATTTTCTTCGAGCAAATTGAGCCCGCTGTACGCCACGCCTTCGAGCGCAGCATTTCCCAATTGCAGGCAGCAGGCTTGCAGATTGAATGGATAGACCTGCCAGAACTGGAAGCGCTGGACGCCGTCAACATCATTGGCGGCTTCTCCCCCACCGAAAGCTATGCATGGCACCGCCACCTGTTGCAAGACCCCAGCAAAGCCGCACTCTACGACCCCCGAGTGCGCTCGCGCATTGAGCGTGGCGCCTCCATGAGTGCCGCCGACTATCTGGATCTGCTGGCGGCCCGCAAACAGTGGATTGCAAAAATGGAAGCCGCCATAGCGCCCTACGACGCCCTGCTCTCTCCAACCACACCACTGACGGCGCCAACCATCAGCTCCGTCGCCCCCGCCAATGGCCTCGACCCTGAAACCGATGCCAAGCGCGATGCGGAGTTTGTGCGCATCAATGCCTTGCTGCTGCGCAACACCAGCGTGGTCAACATGCTTGACGGCTGCGCACTCTCACTGCCTTGCCACCAGGCCGATGAGCTGCCCATGGGCCTGATGATCTGGCATGCCGCGCTGCATGACGATGCCGTGCTGCAGATCAGCGCTGACATTGAAGCTGTGCTCAACGCCAGCGAATAACATCACATTTGATAGCTGCCTGCGCTTTATCGATAAGCGCTGCGGCATCAAAAACAACGTATTCGCCTCACCACAGCGGCAGTTTTCATAACTCTATGAATAGCTGCCGCCACCAGTGCTGGCGCTATGCTTGATGCATGCTGCGCATCACCTCTCACGCGACTTTCTCTACAGACTCTGACTCTGGCTGGCCGCTTTTTGACACGCCCACCACCCGGCAGATGGAGCAGCTCTACGCCAGCCATCTGCCAGCCCATTGCCTGATGCAGCGCGCAGGCCTTGCCGTGGCGCAACTGGCCATGGCTATTGCCCCCCATGCTCAGCGCATCTGGATTGCCTGCGGCCCCGGCAACAACGGCGGCGATGGGTTTGAAGCCGCCGCACAACTCAAAGCCCTGCGACCCCAGACAGAAATTCTGGTCAGCCAAGTCAGAGAAAGCACCAGACTGCCCGCAGATGCCCAGGCCTCCTGGCTACGCGCTCAGGCTGCAGGCGTTCTCTGGGTCGATGAATGCCCCGCCATCATGGGCCATCAAGATCTGTGCATAGATGCCTTGCTGGGCATAGGCGTCAAGAGTCAAAATGCGGGAACCCCTAATGCAGATCAGCGCAAACTGCTTCAATTATTGAAGCAAGTTCAACGCAGCAGCTGCCCGGTTCTTTGCGTCGATATCGCATCCGGACTGGATGCCGACACCGGCCAGTACCACGCAGACTTCGCCCCCGAGGCCGCCCCCATCAGCACACGCCACACACTGGCGCTGCTGACACTGCACCCCGGCCTGTTCACCGCACAGGGACGAGACGCCTGCGGCCAGGTGTGGAGTGATGACTTGAGCTGCCCACCTCTGGCGCAGCACCACCCCGTTGCGCGCCTGAGCACGCAAGCACCATCCTCTGGCCACACCGACCACCACACACGCCCTCACGCCAGCCACAAAGGCAGCTTTGGTGACGTTGCCATTCTGGGCGGCGAAGGACTGGGGCATCGAGGCCTCTCCATGACAGGTGCCGCATGGCTGGCCGCGCTGGCAGCGCTGCACACCGGCGCGGGACGTGTGATGCTGGCCCTGCTGGATGCTGAAAGCAGCACCACGCAGGCCATTGCCCCCTGGCCAGAAATCATGCTGCGCCAACCGCAGGCGCAAGACTGGCAACAGGCCACAGTGGTCTGCGGCTGCGGTGGCGGGCAAGCCATCATGGCCTGGCTACCCGCCGTTTTGCAGCAAGCTCCCAGACTGGTTCTGGATGCCGATGCCCTCAATGCCGTAGCTGCCGCCCCTGCTCTGGCAACCTTGCTCAAAGAGCGCGCCACTCGCCAGCAGGCCACCGTGCTGACGCCCCACCCTCTGGAAGCCGCACGCCTGCTGCAAACCAGCACGCAAAGCGTTCAGGCCAACCGTCTGCACGCAGCCACCGCACTGGCCCAGCAATTTCAATGCACTGTGCTGCTCAAAGGCTCAGGCACCATCATCGCCAGCCCGCACAGCACGCCGTGGATCAACAGCACAGGCAACGCGCTGCTGGCCCGCGGCGGAACCGGTGATGTACTGGCCGGGCTGATTGGCGCCCTCTGGGCATCCGGCTGCAGTGCCGAACAGGCTGCTGTGCGCGGTGCTTTCAGGCATGGGCAAGTGGCAGACGACTGGCCTTGCGGCACGCCATTCAGCGCCAGTGCACTGGCATTGCATCTGGGCGACTGAAAAGCAGAGTAAAGCGCCCCCACAAAAGAAAAAGGCCTTGTCGTTACCAACAAGGCCTTTTTTCGTGAGTGCAGACTCAGCGCATCATGGCATCAGCGCGCCGTCTTGCGCTTTGTGTTTTTGGCTGCAGCACTGCTTGCAGGCGCCTTGACGCGCTTGACAGCCTTGCTTGTTTTCGCCGTCTTGGCGGGCACAGCCTCTTGCGCCACTGGCTTGGCGGCAGAAGCATCCGCACTCAACAAAGCTGCCACCTTTTTCTTGACTGCACCCTTGGCGCCAGCCTTGCGGGGCGTAGCAACTGCCGGCACCACTTCTGCCGCAACAGGCGCTGCCGGGGCAGTTGCAGCCTTCTGAGCCGCAGCCCCACGCGCTTGCGCCTGTGCGTATTCAGCTTCCAGCGCAGCCAGATTCACACCCTTGAGCATGGCTTTCTTGGCGGCTTTCCGGCTTTGCTTGCTGCCAGCGCTTTCAGAGCCGCCCGCTGCATTGCGCTGCGCACGGCTGGCCTTGGCATCCCTGCGATTCCACTTTTCGGCATAGCCCGCATCAGATCGCACTTCGCGCTGCTCCCGTGGCTCACGGCCTTCCCGGCGCCCGCGCTGATCGTCACGCCCGTCCTTCGCGTTCGAGCGCGCATTGCGCGGCGACATGATGGCGTCCTCGCCATCACGCACCAGACGGAAGTCAATACGGCGACCATCCAGATCCACGCGACTGACCTGCACCCGCACACGGGTGCCGATGCCGTAGCGAACACCGGAGCGCTCGCCACGCAGTTCCTGACGCGCTTCATCAAAGCGGAAGTAGTCGCCACCCAGCTCGGTGATGTGCACCAGACCTTCCACATACATGGCGTCCAGCGTCACAAAGACACCAAACGTCGTGACGGACGAGACCATGCCCGCAAACTCCTCGCCCAGGTGCTCGCGCATGTATTTGCACTTGAGCCAGGCTTCCACATCGCGGCTGGCCTCATCGGCTCGGCGCTCGTTGGCGCTGCAATGCAGGCCCGCTGCTTCCCAGGCCTGAAACTCCTTGGCCGGTGCACGCTTGCGCGGCTTTTGATTGGGCTCCACCACCCGCGAAGCCAAGCGCTTGGCCATCTTGGCTTCAGCCTCGCCCGGTGTGGGCAGCGCGGGCAGCTTGTAGTGGGTGCCGCCCAGTTCAGCCTTGATGACCCGGTGCACCAGCAAGTCGGGGTAGCGGCGAATCGGGCTGGTGAAGTGGGTATAGGCCTCAAACGCCAGACCAAAGTGGCCGTTGTTATCAGGCGTGTAGAAAGCCTGCATCATCGAGCGCAGCAGCATGGTGTGAATCTGCTGCGCATCAGGCCGGTCCTTGGTTGCCGCAGCAATCTGCTGGAACTCCTTGGTCGTGGGGTTCTCGCTGATGCTCATGCCCACACCCATGGCCTTGAGGTAGTTACGCAGAATGTCCTGCTTTTCCATCGAAGGCTTGTCGTGCACGCGGAACAGACCCAGCTGGCCGCTTTGCTCAATAAAGTCGGCGCTGCAGACGTTGGCCGCCAGCATGGCTTCTTCAATCAGCTTGTGCGCCTCATTGCGGGTGCGCGGCACAATTTTCTCGATACGGCCGTTGTCATCGCACACGATCTGCGTTTCGGTGGTTTCGAAGTCCACCGCACCGCGCTCCTCGCGGGCCTTGAGCAGCGCCTGATAGACACCGTGCAGATTCAGCAGATCCTGCACACGGTCCTTGCGCTTGGCTGCTTCCGGGCCACGCGTGTTGGCCAGAATCGCCGCCACTTCCGTATAAGTGAAGCGCGCATGGCTGTGCATGACCGCGGGATAGAACTGATAGGCCTGCACCTCACCCTTGGCCGTCACCAGCATGTCGCAGACCATGCACAGACGATCCACATCGGGGTTCAGCGAGCACAGACCATTGCTGAGCTTTTCCGGCAGCATGGGAATCACACGGCGCGGGAAATAGACGCTGGTGGCGCGGTCATAGGCGTCCACATCGATGGCACTGCCCGTCGTCACATAGTGGCTCACATCGGCAATGGCCACCAGCAGACGCCAGCCCTTGCTGCGGCCCACCTTGGCAGGCTCGCAATACACGGCATCGTCAAAGTCACGGGCGTCTTCGCCGTCAATCGTGACCAGTGGAATATCCGTCAGGTCAATGCGCTGCTTGCAATCGGCAGCACGCACCACTTCTGGCAAGGCCTTGGCCTGGTTGAGGCAGGCATCCGAAAAGATATGCGGCACACCATATTTGCGCACCGCAATTTCGATTTCCATGCCGGGGTCATCCACCTCACCCAGCACTTCGGTGATGCGGCCAACCGGTTGACCAAACAGGGCAGGCGCTTCGGTGAGTTTGACCACCACCACCTGCCCCGGCTCGGCTGAGCCTGTGGCATTGGAGGGGATCAGGATGTCCTGACCATAGCGCTTGTCTTCGGGGGCCACGAGCCACACACCGCTTTCCTGCAGAAAACGGCCAATGATGGGCTGATCTGGACGCTCCACGATCTCGACCACGCGCCCTTCGGGGCGACCACGGTGGTCATTGCGGGCAATGCGCACCTGGACACGGTCCTTGTGCAGCACGGCTCTCATTTCATTGGGAGGGAGGTAGATATCACGCTCACCATCGTCACGGACCACGAAGCCGTGTCCGTCGCGGTGGCCCTGCACAGTGCCCAAGATTTCTTCATTCATATCGGCAGCTTTTGCGCGAGGGTTCATTTTTTTGATATACAATCTATGTCTTTCCTGAGATGCCCAGGTGGCGGAATTGGTAGACGCACTAGTTTCAGGTACTAGCGGGTAACTCCGTGGAGGTTCGAGTCCTCTCCTGGGCACCAAGTTTAACGACAACCTAACAAGGTTTCGATGAACTGGGGAAACATTCTGACAATTGAATGTTTTCAGCCCCATCGGCATCTCTTGAAAAAATTGAAGTCAGGTTTAAACGCAGAAAACTGCGCTATAATCCAAAGCTTCCCTGAAAGCCCAGGTGGCGGAATTGGTAGACGCACTAGTTTCAGGTACTAGCGGGTAACTCCGTGGAGGTTCGAGTCCTCTCCTGGGCACCAAATACGACAAGCCGTTGCATGCAAATGCAACGGCTTTTTCGTTTTTCACATCACCCCACCCTCTTTTCGCATCTTTGCGAAAAATGTTCGCAAACTCGCCAGAGCGCTGCGTTTGCCGCTATATAATTCACTCACTCTGAAATGCCCAGGTGGCGGAATTGGTAGACGCACTAGTTTCAGGTACTAGCGGGTAACTCCGTGGAGGTTCGAGTCCTCTCCTGGGCACCAAACACGACAAGCCGTTGCATGCAAATGCAGCGGCTTTTTCGTTGGCCGATTGGCTTTTCTGCCTTGGCAAAAAACTTTGCAAAAACCACGCAAACTCGCCAGAGCACTGCGTTTGCCGCTATATAATTCACTCACTCTGAAATGCCCAGGTGGCGGAATTGGTAGACGCACTAGTTTCAGGTACTAGCGGGTAACTCCGTGGAGGTTCGAGTCCTCTCCTGGGCACCAAATACGACAAGCCGTTGCATGCAAATGCAGCGGCTTTTTCGTTGGCCGATTGGCTTTTCTGCCTTGGCAAAAAACTTTGCAAAAACCACGCAAACTCGCCA
This sequence comes from Comamonas fluminis, assembly GCF_019186805.1. Taxonomy (NCBI): domain Bacteria; kingdom Pseudomonadati; phylum Pseudomonadota; class Betaproteobacteria; order Burkholderiales; family Comamonadaceae; genus Comamonas; species Comamonas fluminis. The sequence continues at coordinate 3,136,464 of NZ_CP066783.1, forward strand.
GAACACTGCGTTTGCCGCTATATAATTCACTCACTCTGAAATGCCCAGGTGGCGGAATTGGTAGACGCACTAGTTTCAGGTACTAGCGGGTAACTCCGTGGAGGTTCGAGTCCTCTCCTGGGCACCAAATACGACAAGCCGTTGCATGCAAATGCAGCGGCTTTTTCGTTGGCGCTCTGCCCTCCGCTCACAATCCGAAGCAGGAAATAAGCAGGCACAAAAAAGGGAGTCCTCAGACTCCCTTTTTGATAGCTACAAGCGTTTGATTTACTTGCGCAGCAGCTGCTTCAGTGCCGTTTGCAAACGGCGTGCAGTCGCTTCATCGCTACCGCTGGCCAGCACTGCAGCCACGTCCTGACCCCATGTCTGCTGGGGCGAAGGATCGTTGCGACGTGTCAGCATCTGCAGCTGCAGCGCACGGCGCGCAGCCAGCTGGTCTGCCGGTGTGTGCACATCGGCGGCCATTTCCAGGCGCAGCAGCGCTTCTGCGGCATTGCCCTTGGGCGCTGCGGCAATGGCGGTGGACCAGGAGGAGCGCACAGGCGCCGTCACCTTGCCACCCAGTTGCTGTGCCGAAGGCATTTGCTCGGCATCACGCGACTGCCATGCACCCATCAGCTGGGTCAGGGCTTCACCGTGGGCCTGAGCGGCCAGCTTGCGCAGAGCTTCCTGAGCATGCTCCACCGCATCACGCTGGGCGCGGAAAGCAGGATCTGCCAGACGTGGACCACGTTCTTCGCGCGTGAATTCACGACGGCCACGGCCCATGTCGCCACGGCTGCCATCACGACCAGGGCGATCACCGCCACGGCCTGCATCGCGGCCACGGCCTCCGTCCTTGCGGTCGCCTGGGCGACCAGCGGGTGCAGCCGCAGCTTCTTTCTTCATGCCTGGGCGGTCATCACCGCGCACAGCCAGCACAGGGCGAGCAGGCTTTGCGACGACGGGGGCATCAGCAGCTTCCGTTGCTTGCGCTTCTGTTTCAGTAGCTACAGGCGCTTGACCGTCTTGGACTTGAGCCGGGTTTGCATCAGATTTCTCTGCAGCAGGCTGGGCCTTGATAGCGGCTTCCAGCTCAGCCAGAGCAGTGCGAATCTTCTGCGCATCACCGCTGGCATTGGCAGCTTCCACCGCCTTGGAGGCTTCCAGCACGCGGCGGTCATGTTCGGACAGTTCGACCGCAGGTGCACGCGAGCCACGCTCTACGCTCTTGCGATTGAAGGCGTCATCCAGCGGCTTGCGGAACGCGTCCCAGAGCTTTTGCTCATGCTTGCGATCCAGAGGCACGCCTTGCGCTTCAACCTGCCAGCGCTGCTGCAGCGCCTTAACAGCATCGATACGCAGGCTAGCAGCAGCGCCCAGAGCCACGGCTTCGTCAATCATGGCGTGACGGCGATCCAGGCTGGCCTTTTGTGCAGCCTGCAAAGGTGCCTCAGCAGCAGCCATGGCTTGCTTGAACAGCGGCTGCAGCTCAGCAAACAGCTTTTCGCCGATGTGGCCGCTTTCGCGCCAGCGCTCACCAAACTGGCGCAGTGCGCGCAGCATGTTCTTCCAGTCCTGGCTGGCAGAGTGCTCTGCAGCCCAGGCCTTGATTTCTTCAATCAGCGTCAAGCGCTGGGCCTTGGCCTGTGTGCTGTCCTGACGGATCTTGTCGTGCCAAGACTCAACCACCTTGTAGGCAGCGTTGCAGGCTTCGTCAAACTTCTTCCACAGCGCGTGGTTGGCAGCAGCGCCCTGGTCGGCGTTCTTCCACTGCTCGCGCAGGGCGCGCAGGGTTTCCTGAATCTTGCGACCACCCAGAGCCTGCCCTTCGGGGCGGTTCAGCAGGGCTTCGGCCTTGGCCACCAGCTCTTCACGCAGCTTGTCTGCGTTCTGACGCTGCCAGCCATCGGCTTCACCAGCGGCTACCAGTGCTTGGTGCACTTCGCCAACCAGCGCTTCGTCCACAAAGCGGCCATGCGCCTTGATGGCAGCGCGCATGGCTTGCACAGCGGCAGAGCCCGCCTTGCTGTTGCCAGCGGCGGTTTCTTCCTTGAGGGCTTGCAGTGCCTGTGTCAGGCCCGCCTTGGCAGCTTCGACCTGCTCGGGTGTGGGCTTGCCACGGCCAGGAGCGGCAGCACGGGCAGCGGGCTTGGCAGCCTCGGCAGGAGCGGCTTCAGGAGGCAGACCACGGGCCACGCGAATTTCATCGGCCCACACGGGCACGGTGGGCAGAGGCGATGTTTCGTCAGCGGCCGCAGTTTCGGTTTGTGCCAGTGCAGACTGGAAAGCGTCCCAAACCAGCGCCAGCTGTGCGGATGCTGCTTCCAATTGAGGAGGGAAACGGCCATCCACGCTGCTCCAGCTGGCGTCGCTGGTCAACTCCTTGGCCTGCTCTTGCCAGCGTGCCACGTCAGCGCCCAGCGCTTCCAGCACAGCCTTGGCATCCTTCCAGGACTTGGTGGACAGCACTTCAATGCGCTGCGCCAGCAGCAGCGCCACTTCGCGCTGCACCTGGGTGCGGTGTTGCAGGTCTTCCACGGCCTTTACGCGCTCAACCAACTGAGCCTTGAACTGCGACAGCGGCTCGCGCGACAGTGCAGCGCCGGCCTTGGCGGCGTCACGCTGCCAGGCGGCGGCGGCGGCGGCGTCAAAAGGCGCAGCAGCCAGCAGGGCCTGGGCCTTGTCAGCCCACTCCACGGAAATTTTTTCCTGGTTTTCAGTGCGACGGATTTCGTCCAGGCGCTCACGCACGGCGCGGGCTGCGCTCTTGTCGCGGCCATTGAGTTCCTTGTGGACTTCCTGGAGTTGCTCAACCGAGGGTTGAGTGGTCAGCCAGTCACGGATGCGCGCGGCGCGATCACCCGAGGTTTCGGCAGAAAAAGCACCACCCGTCAGCGCATCCAGCGGATGTTGCTCAGAATTCTTGGCAGAGGCCGGGCTTACTTCAGATGCATCAGACATGGTGCTGCTAGGAGAGATAGATGTCATGTAGGGGTCAGAAAATGCTTGTTGCCCTTGCAGCCACTGCTGCAACAGGCCCATATACCAGCCCACATGAGGGCTGATATCCCAAGCTCAAGCCCGGGCGCCTATGCACCTGGGCAAACCGGTATTTTCGCCTTTATTTGAAGACAAGCCAAAAAATGCGAGATCACGGTGGATTTCGCATGATTTGGCTTACTGCGTGGACAGGCTCAACTGGGCGCGTGGCGACCAGTCTTTGTCCTTCATATCCAGCCTGGGCGCGCCCAGAAACAGGCGCTCCAGCGGCAGGTTTTGAGTGGAGAGATAGTCCCGCACGGCCACGCCACGGGCCAGCGCCAGCTCACGCATGGCGTCGTCAGGCACCTTGATGCTGGCCACCAGCAGCTCCTTCATCTGGTCGGCTGGCAGGTCTTTGGCCATTCCGACCATGTTGCGGGGCTTTTTGATGTCAGCACGGCCATAAACCGCCTTGAGCAGCGCTGGGCGCTCAGCCTCGCTGAACTCCGTAATGTCTTCAGCGCTCTTGCCATCACGCAGACCCTTGCGGCGCTTTTCGGCCAGCATCAGGCGATCAAGCTCCACCGACTTCCAGGCTTCCTTGTCCTCGGCCTCACGCGATTCACCGGCAACCGTCATCTTGAGTGCAGGTCGGTCATTGAGTGACTTGACGATCTTGCTCAGTTGCTCCTTGGCCTTGGCATCGAGCTGGGCACTGCCCGGCGCAAAATTCACCGCACCCGATTCATCACCGCCCGAGAACGCCCCCGACAGCAGCGCAAACGGCGCAGTCACAGCCTTCATGATGATGTTGCCAATGACCTTGAAGACGATGGGGGCCAGACGGAACTGCGGATCGTTGAGCGAGCCGCTGAGCGGCACATCCAGATCAATCACGCCATTGCGGTCAGACAGCAAAGCCACCGCCAGCTTGACCGGCAGAGATGCGGGAGCGCCCTCAACCTTGTCGCCAAAGGTGAGCTGACGCAGCACCAGCTTGTTCGACGCGGTGAGCTGCCCATCGGGCTGCACCTTGTAGTTGACGTCCATATACAGCTTGCCGCGCTCAATGCCGTAGCCCGCGTATTTGATGGAGTAAGGCGACAGCGGAGACAGCTCCAGGTCATTCATCTGGGCACGCACATCCAGCGCCAGCGGCTTGGCCAGCGGGTTCACCTTGCCGCTGATATCCAGCGTCGCCGTGCCTTGCGCCCTGCCCTTGATTTCCAGATCCGCCATCTGCGGCTCGGTCTGGCCTTGCGGCGTCTGCGATGAAAACGCACTCAAGCGACCGTTGAGCTGGCTCAGGTCTGCCGAGTAGTTGGGCTGAATAAAGTAGTCAGAGAACTGCACCTTGCCGCCCGTCAGCACAATGGGGCCGACGTTGATGATGGGCGCCGGGCCACTGTCCTCGGGTTTTGCGGTCTCAGCCGCTTTTTCCACCGTAGGCTTTTCACCAGCCGCCACCTGTGCATTGGCCTGCTCGTTCTGCGCGACCGATTGCTCGGACTTTTCGGTCTTCACAATGTCCTGCAGATTGATACGGCCGTTGCGCTGCACGATGACGCGTGCAAAAAAGTCGCTCAACGCCGTCTCGCGCACGCTGATATGCAGCGGCTGCGCGGGGCGCATGTTCAGATCAAGTCCGCGCACTGCCAGCGTCTTCCAGGCCAGCAGATCATCGCCAAGCCCCAAGCCTGTGCGGGCAGACAGCGCCTTGGCACGGTCTGCGGTGGAGTCATTGAGCACCGCCGTCAGCGCGCCCTTGGCGGTTGTGGGCTTGTCTTTTTCTTCCTGCACGGGGGCTGCCAGCGTGGAGCGCACGCGCAAATCGGTCAGCTCCACATCGCCCTGCACGCTCACTTGCGGGCCTTTGGGCTGAGCCAGATAGTTGAGCCTGCCGCGGAAGTTGCCGTCGGCACGCACCAAGTCCACATTGAGCTTGTGCCCGAAATAAGGCTCGAACGCATGCAGCGGCAAGGCCTGAACCTGCAACTGGCCCTGTGCGGACACAGGCGTCAGGCCTAGTTGCCCACGGAAATGAAGGCTACCAGCCTGCACGCGGCGGCCCGTGCCCAGCTTGGCCGAGACTTCCAGTGGGCTGGGTGCAGCCTTGGTTGCCAGGGGCTCAAATGCACCCAGGCGCACGCGCAGCGCGCTCACATCCAGCTCCACCGGTTCTGCTGCCTGCCCCTGCACTGGCGCCGCATCATGCAGGCGCACAGCACCACCATCCACCGCCAGCGCCGCCAGCTTCACATTCCATGGCTTTTCAGCAGCAGACTTGCCGGGTTTACCTGGCTTTACAGCCTTGGCAGGCCTGGCCTGAGGCAGCCAGCGCTCATACATCCAGTGGCCTTGCGCATCGCGCAGCGCCGCCAGCTGGGGCTTTTGCACTTCAACCGCTTCAAGCTGCACCTGCTGCTGAGCCACATCGACATGCACGCCCTTGAGCTTGATCTGCTCGACCTGAACGGGCGCCTGCTTGTCCTGCAGCAGCAGCTTGTCTGCGGTGAATTCCTTGACCTGCGCCACCACACCGGCCTCGCTCCATGCCAGTTCGGCATCGGCATTCAGCGTGGCACTGAGCTGGGGCTTGAAATGCGCCTCTATATAAGACTGCACCCACTGCAAAGGCAGCTGCTGCAGCTCGATCGCCAGCTTGCCATCCTGCGTGGTGGCCTGACCTTGCACCGACAGCGTTGCGCCGCCCTCTTCCTTGGCCGCCTCACCTGCATGCAGCTGCGTTTTCAGCGCCAGTTCCAGCGGCTCTTTCATGGGCCAGTGCACATTCTTGACCTGCACGGCCAGCGGTGCCAGCGTCAGCGCCGCTGGCGCGCCGCCCGTGGCCGCATCACGCCAGTGCACCACGCCACCTTCCAGCTCAAACTGCTTCACATGGGCCGCCAGCGCCTGTGCGTTCTTTTTTTCTTCCAGGCTTGCATCCGCGGGCTTGGCTTCCTCAGCAACTGCAGCGCTTTGCTGCGCAGGTGCACTCAAACCCAGCCAGTTGATAAGCCCCTGCGCATTGCGACTGGCATAAACCTCCGGCTTGACCCAGCGCACCGACTCCAGCGTGATCTGGCTTTGCAAAGGCCGCACATTGGCCAATTGCAGCTGCAAGGCTTCAAACTTCAGCAAGGGCGCATCGTGCCTATCCTGCAGCTCCACTCCGGACAGAGCCAGCTTGCCGCTGATACCCACCACCGCCTGCTCTTTTTGCTCGAAGCTGATTTGCAGGTCCGTATCTAGCACACCCGAGAGCGGCTTGACAGGCACGCTGGCAGGCACATAGCCCAGATAGGGCGTGAGATCGATCTGATCCCACTTCAAAGTCATTGCCGTCTGGCGACCATCTGCAAATGGCGTGCTCTCGCCCCTGGATTCGAACTTGCTGCCATTGAGATCAAACGCCAGGTGCGGCAGCACCTTGATCTCGCGCTTGGATTCCAGATTGCTGATGAATGGAATGCCCAGCTGCAAATCCTTGAGCTCATGCTTGCGCTGCACCGACTCGTCATTGAGTTCCACGCGCCCATCACGCAATGCGATGTTGTAGAGCGCAAAGTTCACCGGCTTGGAAGGCTCCTCGTCCTTAGGCTCGGAGAGTTTGGCGATCACATCATCAATGTCGAGCTTGCCCAGCGAATACTGGGTCAGGCGCACCACAGGCGCATCGACCTCAATGGCATCCAGAACGGGCGCCAGACGGAAGATGGACTGCGCGCTGGCGTTGACAAAAATACGCTTGATCTCCAGCTGCGGCTGCGCTGCAGAGGCCAGGTCTTTTTGCCCTTCAGCGCTTTGAGAATCAGCGCTATCAGCTACTTTTTTGATAGCTTTATCAATCACCAGATCGTGAATGGTGACCGCCAGGGACCATGGCGCAAACTCCACCTTGCCCACATGCACACCGCGCCCCAGCTTGTCGGAGGCCTGCTTTTCCAGCTGACTTTTGGCCACCCAGGGCACCAGCGCCCAGAGCAGCAGCCACAGCAGCAAAACGGCAGAAACAAACCAGATCAACCGGCGCAGCCAGCGGTTCGATGTGAGTAATGACATGAGTATTTTTCTAAAGCGGAATCTGAGGACCTCCCCCGGCCAACAGATGCTTGAACTGACGATGAGCAGGGCGTCACTTTACTCTGTACAGCACACTGGCGCTTCACAGAAACTGCTCTATATATAGAGGGGGTCGTGTTCCCCAAGGGAAACCCATGGAAAAGTGCTTCCATCGGGCGCCCTGTGCAGGCTGCAAAAGCAGGTTGAGCACACCCAAAAATTGCAAACAATCCACAAAATGCTGCTGGCGCAAACAGCGAAGCTGTTTTCAGCGTTTTCAGGTAATGCCACTGCAGAAATACAAAGCCCGGAAGTGGCCGAACCAGCTTCCGGGCTTTACGGCTGGTACCAGACCAGTCCGTTTTTTGCGGATCAAGGAGGGTGTGGTCCTTGCCGCTGGAAGCAAGAGATTGCTCCCGTAAGTGCCTCAGCGAAGATAACGCGCAAATGCCATCAACCAAAAAACCCGGCTGCGGCAAATGTTTGCTTTTCCTTTCCTTTGGCGAACACCTGCGACTTGCAGGCAGATTCACTATAACTGTGCAAGCGAAGGGTTACCAACTTTTTTTGCACTTTATTTCGGCTTGATGACAAAACTAACGAAGTTAGTGTGTACACCGCGAAAACACTCGGGTTTGCGCTAGATCAACACCTTCAATCTGTACATCCATACAGTTTTTATATTATTTTAAAGTCTATTGATTTTATTTAATAGTATTGACTGTTTATTTAGCGCACTTCTAGAATCCGCCACCGCTCAAAAAGAGCCCATTCTTTGTTTCCGCTGCCTCACGACTGAGCAGACCGAGAGCGCCTGACCACCTCAAGGCAGGCGCTTTAAATCGGCCCGCAGCAACACCTCATTGAGGCTGTTGCCCTCGCTGCAGCAACCTGACCGGTTGCACTGCCGCACACGGGTAACCCCTCCAGAAAGGACTAGCTATGTCAGCGTCAGGAAAATTCATCGCCACCGTGCGAACGCTGGGCCATAAAACAGCCCACGGTTTTCTTGCTCTTACCCACAACGGTTTCGCCCTCCTGGGCTTGGCCGTGGCCATTTCGGCCTTGATTTTGATTTCGCGCCCCGACCTGCGTCTGGCTGGCGAGTCCCAGCTGCGCCAGTGGCTGGATGCCCGCCATGCGCCTGCGGTTGCCGAAGCTGATGACAATGAAGAGTCGCCAGACTCCACAATGGTCATCGCCGCCAGCGACCGGGCCACGGCTGTGAACCCCAGCAACCTTCCCAAGGAGCAGGCAGCTGTTGCCTACTGGCTGAGCAAGAAGTACCGCGTGGCGCCCGAGCCCATCGCCGCACTGGTTCGCGAAGCCTATGCCCAGGGCAAGGCCAACAAGCTGGACCCCACGCTGATCCTGGCCATCATGGCCATCGAATCCAGCTTCAACCCGTTTGCGCAAAGCTCCGTCGGCGCGCAAGGCCTGATGCAGGTCATGACCAAGGTGCACACCGACAAGTACGAGACCTTTGGCGGTCAGCATGCTGCGTTTGATCCGGTCACCAACCTCAAGGTGGGTGTCAAGGTGCTCAAGGAATGCATTGCCCGTGCAGGCTCCGTTGAAGGTGGCCTGAAGTACTACGTGGGCGCCGCCAACCTGGAAACCGATGGTGGCTATGCCGCCAAGGTGCTGGCTGAGCACCAGCGACTGCGCCTTGGCGTGGGCCTGCGCGGCAGCTCGCTGATGACGGCCAAGGCCCCGGCTCCTGCCGCCAAGCCTGCGGCCCCTGAAGCCAGCAATGTGGCCGAGGCCACCACGGTGTCTCACGCCGAGCAAGTGGCTCTGGCCGACCCCAAGCTCTGAGAGAGACTGGATTTCCATGTTTTTGAAGCTGGCCATGGCCAGCTTTTTTCATGGCGCGATGTTTCAGGGTGCGAAGAAAGCGGGAAAAGCCTTCAGCGCCTTCGGCAGGCTGCCTGCTCAGCTACACTAGCGGGTGTACGCAACTGGCGATAGGCGCAGAAATCTCTGCCGCTGACGTGGAAACCAGCAGACTGCAAGGTCTGTGAACCACCGGGGAGCGTACCGCCCAAGGTCGACGTTTGAGACCTGCAAGCGTTTCAGCCGTTCGCCTGGGCAGCCCTTGGCCTCAAGGGAATTTCTAGTTCACAGGACTGCCATGTTTCAACGCACCGATACCGTCGCGAAAGTCGACCCCGAACTGTTTGCAGCTATTGAAGCTGAAAATACCCGTCAACAAGAGCACATCGAGCTGATCGCCAGCGAGAACTACTGCTCGCCCGCAGTGATGGAGGCCCAGGGCTCCCAGCTGACCAACAAGTACGCCGAAGGCTACCCCGGCAAGCGCTACTACGGCGGTTGCGAGCATGTGGACGTCGTTGAGCAGCTGGCCATCGACCGCATCAAGCAAATCTTTGGCGCTGAAGCCGCCAACGTGCAACCCAATTCCGGCTCCCAAGCCAACCAGGCGGTGCTGATGGCTTTTGCCAAGCCCGGCGACACCATTCTGGGCATGAGCCTGGCCGAAGGCGGTCACCTGACCCACGGCATGGCACTGAACATGTCCGGCAAGTGGTTCAAGGCTGTTTCCTACGGCCTGAACGCTGATGAAGCCATCGACTACGACAAGCTGGAAGAGCTGGCCCGCGAGCACAAGCCCCGCATCATCGTGGCTGGTGCTTCTGCCTACGCTCTGCGCATCGATTTCGAGCGCTTTGCCAAGATCGCCAAGGAAGTCGGCGCCATCCTGTGGGTGGACATGGCCCACTACGCAGGTCTGATCGCTGCTGGCGTGTACCCCAACCCCGTGCCTCACGCTGACGTGGTCACCACCACCACCCACAAGAGCCTGCGCGGCCCCCGTGGCGGTGTGATTCTGATGAAGGCTGAGCACGAGAAGGCCATCAACAGCGCCATCTTCCCCGGCCTGCAAGGCGGCCCTCTGATGCACGTGATCGCCGGTAAGGCTGTCGCATTCAAGGAAGCCCTGACTCCCGAGTTCAAGGCTTACCAGGAACAAGTCGTGAAGAACGCCAAGGTGTTCGCCGAGACCCTGACCGAGCGTGGTCTGCGCATCGTCTCCGGCCGCACCGAAAGCCACGTCATGCTGGTGGACCTGCGCGCCAAGGGCATCACAGGCAAGGCTGCTGAAGCGGCTCTGGGTCTGGCTCACATCACTGTGAACAAGAACGCCATCCCCAACGACCCCGAAAAGCCTTTCGTGACCAGCGGCATCCGCATCGGCACCCCCGCCATGACCACCCGTGGTTTCGGCGAGGAAGAAGCCCGTCTGACCGCCAATCTGGTGGCTGACGTGCTGGACAAGCCCGAAGACGAAGCCAACCTGGCCGCTGTGCGCGCCAAGGTGCAGGCTCTGACGGCCAAGTTCCCCGTTTACAGCAAGTAAGCAGGCAAGTTCGACAGGCTACGCGGATCGACCATGAAGTGCCCCTTTTGCAGCAACCCGGACACGCAAGTGGTCGAAACCCGCGAGTCCGAGGATGGGGGCTTCATCCGCCGCCGCCGCCGCTGCGGCGGCTGCGACAAGCGCTTCACCACCTATGAGCGCCCCGAGGTCAGCCTGCCGACCATTGTCAAAAAGGACGGCAGGCGCATCGAATACGAGCGCGCCAAGCTGCAAGGCTCTTTCCAGATTGCGCTGCGCAAGCGTCCTGTGAGCACGGCGCTGATCGACGAGGCGATTGACCGCATCGAAGACCGCCTGCTCAATTCAGGCCAGCGCGAAATCGATTCCAGCCGCTTGGGCGAGTTGGTGATGGATGAGCTCAAGGGCCTGGACAAGGTGGGCTATATCCGCTTTGCGAGCGTGTACCGCAGCTTTGAGGATGTGGACGACTTCAAAAGCATCATGGATGAGGTGCGCAGCCCCAAGGGCAGAGCCAAGGCCAAGACCGAGCCGCACTGATATGCAACAAAGCCACCTTCAAGGTGGCTTTGTTTTTTGGGGCGCTGTGTGCAAGAAACGCTCTCATTTAATGAGCATTGACCGCATGCAATCTCCTCTCTTCAGAAGAAATTTCTTCTGAAAGCATTAACGAGCACGCGCAATACGCTCCTGTAATGGAAGCAGCATGGGCTGCTGCTGGCTTTGCGCTCGCACATACTCCACCAGCGCATCCACATCGAGTGCACCACCCACCAGCACAGTGCCCTGCGTGAAGAGGCTGAAGTTGTCGCCGCCTGTACCCAGATAGCTTTGCAAGCCCACGCGGTAGCTGTGCTCAGGCTCAAGCAACTGGCCATTCAGGCGCATCTCGCTCACCCGCTGGTCCGGAGGCTGGCTGAGATCAAAGCGATACGTAAAGCCTTGCGAGACCTGCAGAATGCGCGGCGAATCGACTGTGTTGGTGCCGCTGTTGAACTGCTGCTCCAGCACCTGGCGAATCTGCTCGCCGCTCAGGCTCATCACCATCAAGGTATTGCCAAAGGGCTGCACGCTGAATAGCTGCCCATAGGTCACGCTGCCATCGTCTGCAGGCTGCAGATCGGCGCGCACGCCGCCAGAGTTCATAAAGGCCAGCTGCGCACCGCCGCCTGCCGCGCTTTGCGTGGCGGCCAGCATGGCATCGGCAATGATGCGCCCCATCACGCTCTCGCCATTGGCCTGCGGCGCACGGCTGGCCACACCCGCCAGGCGCCCCACTGTGGCGGCGGCCAGCGGCTGCGCAGCAGCCTTGTAGCGCGCCACCAGTTCAGCCACCACTGCATCGGGCGGGTACACCGGGAACCCGGGTTGCAGGGCCACCGTGGCCGTGCCGCTGGTAAAGGCCTCGCCCTGCACAATGTTCTGGCGCGCAGACTTCTGGCTGACGCGGCGGGTGCGGGCATCCACCTTGAGCTTTATCTCGGTCAGCAAGGTGCCATACAAGCCTGCGCTGGTCAGCAAGAACGGCTTTTTCGCATTGACCTTGGCATAGTCGCAAATATAGGAGCGATGGGTGTGGCCGGAGACCACCACGTCCACCTCGGGCGAGAGCTGCTCCAGAATCGGCACGATATCGCCAGACAGGCCCTTGCAGCTGTCTTCCTGCAGGGCGGATGTGGCGGCGCCCCCCTCGTGCACCAGCACCACGATCACATCTGCGCCTTGGGCGCGCAGCTCTGGAATCAGCGCATTGGCCGTCAGCGCTTCGCTGGTAAACGTCAAGCCCTTGACTCCGCTGGGCCGCACCATGAACGGAGTGTTCCTGAGCGTCATTCCGATAAAGCCCACGCCGATGCGCAAACCGTCCTGCTCAAAGAACTTCACGCCCGTGGCGGGAAACAGCGGTTTGCCATCATCGCGAATCGTGTTGGCCGCCAGATACTGAAAACTTGCGCCCTTGAAGGGCTTGCTCAGCTGGCATGGCTCTTTGACGGTGAACTTCTCGCAGCCGCCGTTCTGCATGCGCAGCAGCTCGGCAAAGCCCTGGTCATATTCGTGGTTGCCGGTGGCGGCAAAGTCCACCTTCATCAGGTTCAGCGCCTCAATGGTGGGCTCATCCAGAAACAGAGACGACACGATGGGCGACGCCCCAATCATGTCACCCGCCGTAACCAGTGCCACATGGCGGCTGGCGGCCCGGCGCTCGGCAATTACCTGGGCCATATACGCCGCGCCACCTGCGGGCACGGCCACATTCTTGCCCTGCGCATCCTGCGCTATCACTGCCTGTCTGGGCGGCTCCAGATTGCCGTGAAAGTCATTGAAGCCCAGCAGGGTGATATCCATGCTGGCGGGACGCACCGTGCCACCGCCACCGCAGGCCGTCAAACCTGCCATCAGCAATGCCGCACCCAGCCCGCGCAAAGCACAACGCCAGCCCTGCGACATGGCGCGGTGCTGGCGTTGGGTATTTTGAGAAATTGCTACAACCATCGAACTCTCCTGAGTCGTGGTTGTACCGCACAAAGCGGATATTTTGATGTCAGGCAGCCGACGCAGCGATGGGCTTGAGGCCCGAGTCCACATCACCGCACTGGGCACGATGGCGCAGCGCGTGGTCCATCACCACCAGCGCCAGCAGCGCCTCAGCAATGGGTGCGGCGCGAATGCCCACGCAAGGGTCATGACGGCCCTTGGTGATGACTTCGGTGCTGTTGCCATGCACATCAATCGACTCGCGCGGCGTGATGATGGAGCTGGTGGGCTTGATGCCGATGCGCACTTCCAGATCCTGCCCCGTGCTGATGCCGCCCACAATGCCGCCTGCGTTGTTGCTGCGGAAACCCTCGGGGCTGAGCGAATCACCATGCGTGGTGCCGCGCTGGGCCACGCTGTCAAAGCCTGCGCCAATTTCCACGGCCTTGACGGCGTTCAGACCCATCATGACGTAGGCGATATCGGCGTCAAGGCGGTCGTACAGGGGCTGACCCAGACCCACAGGCATGCCGCTGGCGCTCACACGCAGCGCCGCGCCGCAGGAGTCACCGCTCTTGCGCAACTGCTCCATGTATTCCTCGTAGCGGCTCACATCAGCCACAGGCGCAAAGAAGGGGTTGTTGGGCACATGTTCCCAGCTCTCGAAAGGCAGAGACAGCTCTCCCACCTGCGTCATGCAGGCGCGGAACTCGGTGCCAAATTTTTGCTTGAGCCACTTCTTGGCGACGGCACCGGCAGCCACCGTGGGTGCCGTCAGGCGTGCCGAAGAACGGCCACCACCACGCGGGTCGCGAATGCCGTATTTCTGGAAGTAGGCATAGTCGGCATGGCCGGGGCGGAAGCTCTGCGCAATATTGGAGTAGTCCTTGCTGCGCTGGTCGGTGTTGCGAATCAGCAGCGCAATCGGCGTGCCCGTGGTCTTGCCTTCGTACACCCCGGACAGGATTTCGACCTGGTCAGGCTCGTTGCGCTGGGTCACAAACTTACTGGTGCCGGGGCGGCGGCGGTCCAGATCGAACTGGATATCTGCCTCGCTCAGCGCCATGCCCGGGGGGCAGCCGTCAATCACACAGCCAATGGCCGGACCGTGGGATTCACCAAAGTTGGTAACCGTGAAAATTGTGCCGAAGGTATTGCCGCTCATAGGCTGGTGATTATGCCTGTGACCCTGCACGATACGTGCAGCCAGAGGACTAGCCGACGGTTATGGCTGCCTTCACGGATGGAACAGGAATTCCGTACGGCGCAATGCAAATGGCACTACACCTCAGCTTTATTGAGCAACCCTGAATAATTTCAAAATTAATAGCGGCAACCGTACTATTTATAAAGACTACCGCTACTTTTCACCCTAAAACAACAAACCCCGCAATGCGGGGCTTGAAGCTCAGTGAAGCGGCAATTCAATCAGCGCCCTGGCGCTCGCCCTCGGGCCAGTCGCGGATATAGGCCTTGAGCATGCGGTTTTCGAAGTTCTGGCTGTCCACCACGGCCTTGGCCACGTCGTACAGCGAAATCACGCCCATCAGCATGCGCTTGTCCATCACGGGCATATAGCGCGCATGGCGGTCCAGCATCATGCGGCGCACTTCGTCCATATCGGTTTCCATGGTGCAGGTCATGGGCGCATCGTCCATGGCGCCGCGCACAGAGATGCTCTGCATGCCGCCCGTCTTCACAAAGCCCTGAATCACCTCGCGGAAGGTGAGCATGCCCACCACATCGCCATGGTCCATCACCACCAGTGAGCCGATGTCCTTGTCCGACATCACCTGCACCGCCGCGGCCAGGCTTTCGTCGGGCGACACCGTATAGAGGGTATTGCCTTTGACGCGCAGGATGTCACTTACTTTCATTGCTGTTCTCCGAGGTCTGTTTTGCACTCTGGCCGTTTTTGTCCTGCACGTGTCAGCACGTGCGCCATCGCGGTGCGCAGAATGCGAGTGCGTGCACAAATATAGCCCACAATGGGCCATACCCAGAAGAACGAAAGCAATGACGAAACAGATGATTTTTCACACAAGTAATCGTCTATTCGTCATCCGCAAGATTTAGCAGCAATCGCAGCGGCGACAAGCGCCCGACAAAACCGTTGATGGAGACACAAGATGCCCGGTTACTCAGACCCCGGTTTTGACACCCTGAGCCTGCACGCAGGCGCACAGCCCGACCCCGCCACCGGCGCGCGCGCCGTACCCATCCATTTGACGACCTCTTTCGTCTTTGAATCCAGCGACCACGCTGCCAGCCTGTTCAATCTGGAACGCCCCGGCCACGTCTACAGCCGCATCAGCAACCCCACCAATGCGGTGCTGGAGCAGCGCGTATCGGCCCTGGAAGGCGGCGTGGGCGCAATTGCCGTGGCCAGCGGCCAGGCGGCGCTGCACCTGAGCATTGCCACGCTGATGGGCGCGGGCAGCCATATCGTGGCCAGCACGGCGCTGTATGGCGGATCACAAAACCTGCTGCACTACACGCTGGCGCGCTTTGGCATTGAGACCACGTTTGTGAAGCCCGGCGACATCGACGGTTGGAAAGCCGCCGTGCGCCCCAACACCAAGCTGTTCTTTGGCGAAACCGTGGGCAACCCTGGCCTGGATGTGCTGGACATCCCCACCGTCAGCGCGATTGCCCACGAGGCCGGCGTGCCGCTGCTAGTGGATTCCACTCTCACCTCGCCCTGGCTGATGCAGCCGCTCAAGCATGGCGCGGACATCGTCTACCACTCTGCGACCAAGTTCCTGTCCGGTCACGGCACGGTGATTGGCGGCATCGTGGTGGATGGCGGTAGTTTTGACTGGGAAAAGAGCGGCAAATTCCCCGAGCTGACCCAGCCCTACGACGGCTTTCACAACATGGTGTTCAGCGAGGAATCCACCACCGGCGCCTTTTTGCTGCGTGCCCGCCGCGAAGGCCTGCGCGACTTTGGCGCCTGCATGAGCCCGCACAGCGCCTGGCTGATCCTGCAAGGCATCGAGACGCTGCCGCTGCGCATGGAGCGCCACATGAAGAACACCGAACGCGTGGTGCAGTTCCTGTCCAGCCACCCGCTGGTCAGCCGCGTCGGCCACCCCATGCTGGAGACGCATTCTTCTTATGCATTGGCCAAGAAACTGCTGCCGCGCGGCGCAGGTTCGGTGTTCAGCTTTGACATTGCTGGCAACCGCAACCAGGGCAAGAAGTTCATCGAAACATTGAAGGTCTTCAGCCACTTGGCTAATGTGGGCGATTGCCGCTCACTGGTGATCCACCCCGCCAGCACCACACACTTCCGCATGACGGACGAGGCACTGGCCCAGGCCGGCATTGGCCAAGGCACGATCCGCCTGTCGATTGGCCTGGAAGACGCTGACGACCTGATTGACGACCTCAAGCGCGCGCTGAAGGCCGCAGAAAAAGCGGCTTGAACATTGCGAGCCGCCATGCCAGCAATATCCCCCACCACACTGGACTGGAAACAGTTTGAACAGTCTCTGTTCGACATCTACTGGCGGGACGTGCAGGCTTTTCTGGCCGCACACCCTGATGACACCTTCTACGCCTTCGCGCTGAGCGGCTTGTACCGCGAGGAAGATGGCCCTATCTATCTGCCCACGCTGGCCGCCAATAGCGAACAGGCTTATGCCGAAGTACTGGCCTCGTACCAGAAAAAAGGCATTTCCGAATTTTCGGCGGACGCAGGCCAGCTCGGCAGTCTGCGCTGGAACCCCGCCGACTGGAGCTGGGAAGAGCTTGATATCAATTCGGAGGGTTCCGCCTTCCAGCAGCTCAACGATGCCTTGATTGCAGAAGCCAACAGCAGCACACCTGCCCACTGGCTGCGCGCCGAGGCGCGCCTGCTCAAGGTGCTGATCAGCATTTGCAAGGCACTGACCAAGGCCTGCAAAAAATCCGCTTCGGCCAGTCAGTTGAGTCCTCAGTTTGCTGTGCTGTTGATCACACTCGACGACGAGGAAAGCGAGCAACTGGCACGCCAGAGCCTGGGCGAACCCCTGTTTCTGAAACTGTTCCCCAGTCACGATAAAGACGCGCAAAGGCGTTACCGGATTGCCGCCCTGCCCATTGCGCAGCAGCTGCAATATCACCTGGCCTGCCTGCAAGGCGTGGCGCTTGAGGAGCTGGGCCTGAGCGCACAAGACACATCGCTGCTGGGCGAGGAAGCCGAGACCGCGCTGCTGAGCATGGACCACGCCCTGGTGGCCCATGCACTGCTGCCAGTGCTGTCCAGGCCCCAAGCGCAATGGCGCGCCGCCATGATGCTGGCCCAGATGGCCTGGCATGACGAAGCGGTGCTGGCCGCGCTGCGCCAGCAGGTGCAGCAGCCGCTGAAGCAGCGTTCTGAAGAAAGTGGCCGCAACTGGTGCGCCAGTGCATTGGGGGCCATCGGCGATCAGGACTGGCTGCTGCAGCAAGTCAGCACAGTGGCCCTGCCTGCCGAGCGAATTGCGCAAGGCATTGCCCACCCCTACCGCGCCTGGAACAGCAAGCCGGGCACCACCGCCCTGCACTTGAACTATGCGCCGCTGGAACAGGCCTTGAGCCTGAACCATCAGGCACTGACAGCAGCGCTGGGCGAAGAGCTGGCGCCCGGCACAGGCTTTTGCAGCTTGCGCAGTGCCGATCTGGATGAAGCCATTCTCGGCCTGCAGTCACCACATCTGCTGGTGCGTGTGCATGCGGCCTGCATCATGGGCGAGCGCAGCCTGGGTGCTGCCGCAGGCAAACGCATCATTGCCGCACTGGCACAGGCCTTGAGGCGGGACGATAACGAGGATGTGCGCTACCAGGCCATGCTGGGCTTGCAGGACTGGAAAAAAGCCAGCATCAGCCAACTGGCCGAAATTCAGCATGCCGCCAAGCATGACGCGAGCGAAAACGTTCGTGAACTGGCACAGGAATGGCTGGACGAATACTGCTGAACACACGAAAAACAGAATCGGAGACAGACATGCAAATCAATGTGCAAGGCGCTGACATCTACGCCTACTCCGGCGGCAAGCCGTTCGACGCGGCCAAGCCCACCGCCATCTTTATCCACGGCGTGCTGTGCGACCACAGTGTGTGGGCGCTGCAAAGCCGCTACATGGCCAACCACGGCTGGAACGTGCTGGCCATTGACCTGCCCGGCCATTGCAAAAGCGGCGGCGCAGCCCCCAAAACCGTGGAAGACGCTGCCGCCTTTATCGGCCAGTTGATGGATGCAGCAGGCGTGAAAAAAGCCGCGCTGATAGGCCACAGCTGGGGCAGCCTCATTGCCATGGAAGCCGCCGCCACATTGAAAGAACGCATCAGCCATCTGGTGCTGGTGGGCACGGCTTTTCCGATGAAGGTATCGCCGGCCTTGCTGGAATCGGCACTCGCCACGCCCGAAAAAGCCATCGCCATGGTCAACACCTTCTCGCGCGCCACGCTGTCGCCGCCCAATGGCGCCGGCAGCTGGGTGTTTGGCGCCGGCATGGCCCTGGGCCGTCGCGTGCTGGCCAGCAACAGCACCGTGAACCTGCTGCACGCAGGCTTTACCGCCTGCGACAGCTACGCCGGTGGCGAGGCGGCCATGGCTTCCATCACCTGCCCCGTGCTGTTTGTGATTGGCGAGCAGGACCAGATGACGCCGCCCAAGGCCGCCAAGGGTTTGATCAATGCCGCCAAGGCCGCTGGCAAGTCGGTCAAGGTGCAGATGATTCCGAATGGTCACAATCAGATGTCAGAGTCGCCCGATGCCACCTTGTTTGCCATTCGTGATTTTTTGAAGACGCCATGACCCAAACCTTCCAGCACCGCGGCCAACTGGCCGCAGCCACCGCCGAGT
Organism: Comamonas fluminis; assembly: GCF_019186805.1. Lineage (NCBI taxonomy): Bacteria > Pseudomonadati > Pseudomonadota > Betaproteobacteria > Burkholderiales > Comamonadaceae > Comamonas > Comamonas fluminis. The sequence goes on from NZ_CP066783.1 coordinate 3,155,156, forward strand.
GGGCCAAGATCCCGCTCACAGGTCTAACACCCAGACGTACTCTCAATCTCGCCGATAAAAAAGCCGACTGGAAAGAGGCGTTGGGCATGCTCAGGCGCTTTGCCAATAGCTATGAGTACAAAGAGCCGCTGGATGATTCTGATGCCTACATCGCACTCACCAACTACGAAAAATGGAAAGAAATGGGCGAGGAAGCCTGCTCGCTGCTGATGTATGGCATTGACCTGGGTCTGAGCGGCGATGTGCTGCGCCCCATTTATCAAGAAATCGCAGCGCTGTATTGCGATATGGGGGCCTTGCATCAGCAAGCCATCACCGGCATGACACAGGAGACAGGCGAGGACTATGGTGTCGCAGCCCCCATCGAGACCCGCACCAATGAATATCGCATTGCCGTGACCTTGCTGTCGCTGGCTAACTTGCTGGATGCGCAGGACGATGTGCCAGCCATTGATGAACATGTGCTGGCCTTCGATACCGACCAGTTGCTGGACTATCTGTGCGTGGGCGGCTTGCAGTTGCAAGAGTTCAGCGAGGAGCTGTTTCACAAACGCCCTTACGGTGCCATGAAGCCATTTTTTGAGCAGCTCGAAGCGCTACCTGACCCACTTGTGCCCTATCTGCAAAACCAGTACACCGAGTTTTTCAAGCTCTCGCCCAAGCAGCAGAAAAAAGGCGGCGAGTGGCTGGGCACAGGCCCCTGGGCGCTGGAAGTGGGTGCGCTGTCCGTGCTCTATGGCTGGGATGACACGGCGCTGCGCAGCTGCGCCCGCTACCCCGCCGACCTGGTGGACTATGCGCGATCACGCATTGCACAGACTGCTGATTCAGGCGACGCCTGAAAGAAAGCGTGCAATACGGCCTGTGATGCGCTCGGGCAACTCGCGGTGCGGCACATGACCTCCACCGGCGATGATTTCCACTTCGCCAGGGCCTTGCGCCCATTCGCAGATGTTTTCGGGGTGCACCAGAGAGCCGAATTCATCCAACTCGCCATGAATGGCCAGCACCGGGCAGTGCACCTGCTTCAAGGCTGCATCCAGCCGGTAATGCGCAAAAGGCGCGCTCAGCCAGGTATCAACCCAGGCTGACAGCACCCAGGCCGCTTTATCGCCGTGATAGCGCCCCAGCCGTTCCACCTGCCCAGGCTGGGCAAAGTTGTCGCGCGCTGCGCGAATACCTTGCAGCGTGCGGTCTTCCACAAAGCTCTGGGCCGATTCGGTAATCAAGGCCTTGCACTGCTGCGGATAGGCCGCTGCCACCATGCAGGCCATGCCACCGCCCACGCTGTGCCCCAGCATGACAAAAGCATCCAGCCCCAGCGCCTGGTGAATGGGCGCAAAACCCGCATGCACCTCGTTTTCCACAAACTGGGGCTGCAGCTGATGCGGGTTGGCATCAGACTGACCAAAGCCCAAGCGGTCATAGGCGATGACTTCGCGGCCTGTGGCGGCGGCCAGCTGTTCGGGAAATTCACGCCACAGCGCCACGCTGCCCAGCGAGTCATGCATCAGCACAATCGGCGCCTTGGCGCCCGCATCGGGCTGCCAGCGCTTGACATAAAGCGCGCCGTCTGGCGTTGCGACCTGGGTCTCGCTGATGTGAATCGACGTAGCTGATGGAGAGTCGTGATCGGACATGGGCGGCAATCCGGTAAAAGTGGGCATTGAGCAAAAGCTTCAGCAACAAAAGTAGCACCCCACGCTGAACCAGTGCGGGCTGCATGCCAATCTGGCTGTATCTGCATCGAGGTTGGCAGATTCTGTAGCCTGCACTGCCGCAGCCACTGTCCTGCAAGTGACCACGGCAGGCCTGAGGGAGCACTTACCCGCTAGCTCCACACCAGCGCCAGCTGTATAAAAAAGCCTTGCCAAACAACGAGGTGCTGCCATGTCCCAGACTACGACCTCCGCGATGGACGCCAGCGCAGCTGTCGATCCGCGTGCGTTCAAGAGCTTTGCCGAGTTCTACCCTTTCTACCTGGGTGAGCACAGCAACACCACCTGCCGACGCCTGCATTTCGTGGGCACCAGCCTGTCGCTGCTGTTTTTGCTGGCGCTGTTTGTGACGGGCAACTGGTGGTATTTGCTGGCCGGGCTGGTATGTGGTTATGCCTTTGCCTGGGTGGGGCACTTTGGCTTTGAAAAAAATCGGCCCGCCAGTTTCAAGCGCCCGCTCTACAGCTTCATGGGTGACTGGATGATGTGGCGCGATATTTTGCTGGGCCGCATCAAGATGTAGAGCCTGTGCAGCCACAAAAAACAAACGGGCTTGAACACAATCAAGCCCGTTTGCATTGGTGAAACAGCAGCTCAGCCTATGCGGCGATTGCCATAGATGCTCTCAATTTCAGAGACATAGCGCTCCACAATCGGCTGGCGCTTGACCTTGAGCGTGGGGGTGAGCAGCTGGTTTTCCACACTCCATGGCTCCAGCGTCAGCAGCAGCGCACGCGGCTGGGCGTAGCTGGGGAAATCTGCGCTCAGGGCTTGCAGGCGTTTGAGCAGGGTCTGCACCACCACCGGCTGGCGCAGCGTCTCGGGGTTGTGTGCTTCCCAGCCTTGCTCCTTGGCAAACAAGGCCCAGGTTTCGGCATTGAGCACGGCAATGGCGCTGATGTATGGGCGATGATCGCCCAGCACCATGATCTGCTCGATCAGCGGATCGGCCAGCAGCGCAAGCTCCAGATCGGCAGGGGAAATTTTCTCGCCAGTCGAGGTGACGATGATTTCCTTGATGCGCCCCATCAGGCGAATCCGCCCCTTGACGATCTCTGCCTGGTCACCCGTGCGCAACCAGCCATCGGCCGTAAAGGCAGCCGCAGTTTCTTCGGGGCGCTTCCAGTAGCCTTTCATCACAATGGGGCCACGCACCTGCAACTCGTGCTGTTCGCCAATGCGAATCTCCACATCCTGCAAAGGCGCACCCACCGTGGCGGGGTCGTTGCAGTCCAGTGTGACGACCGAAATCACCGGTGTGGTTTCCGTCATGCCATAGCCTTGCAGCAGGGGCACATCCAGCGCCAGAAAATCCTTGGCCGTGCTTTGCGGAATAGCCGCACCACCCGTGATGGCCATGCGCACGCAGCCACCAAAAATATCGGCAATCTGCTGGCTCAGCTGGGCATGGGCCGCAGGCGCGGGCGTGCCAATCAGCGATGCATCGTGCTTGTGCAGATCGGTGATGTCCTGGCGCGCACAGAAATTGGCCCAGCCCCATGCAATGGCTGCGTAGTAAGCCTCGCGCTCGGGCTGCGGGCCAGCCAGAATTTTTTCCAGCATCCTGGCATGCACTCGCTCATAGATGCGGGGCACGCAGACCAAAATGGTGGGCTTTTCGGTCAGCATGTCCTGCATCAGCAGCGCGGCAGATCTTGCATACGAGGTGCAGGCGCCGCTGGCAATGGCCAGGTAGTAGCCCACGGTGCGCTCAAAGGTGTGCGAGAGCGGCAAAAAGGACAGAAAGCGGTCGTCCTCGCGGGGCTGCACACGCTGCGCAAACGCCGAGACATCGGCCATCACATTGGCGTGGGTCAGCATCACGCCCTTGGGGCGGCCCGTGGTGCCCGAGGTGTAGACGATGGCAGCCACATCTTCAGGCTCTGGCAAGGCGGGCGCAGGCTTGCCCGCCATGGCTTGGCCTTCCTTGAGCCAGTCGGCCAGCGCCAGCACACGTGGCTGGCTGGCATCGGCCTGCACAGGCTGCGCCAGATCGGCCACCACCACGGTTTTCAGATGGCTCATCGCGTAGCCGGTGGCACGCAGGCGTTCCCACTGGCCGAGACTAGCCAGCACCAGCAGGCTGATTTCAGCGTTATCAAAAATATAGGCAATGCTGGCCGGGTTGTCAGTGGTGTGCACCGGCACAGAAACCACGCCCATCTGCAGCGCGGCCTGATCGGTGCACATGGCGTTGACGCTGTTGGGCAGCCAGATGCCGATATGGTCGCCGTGCTGCAGCCCGCTTTGCTGCATGGCGGCGCGAAAGCGCATGACGGCAGCGCCAGCCTCGCCCCAGCTCAGCGAACGCCAGGGCTGGTCTTTGTCAACAAATTCACGGTAGGCGGGCAAGTCTGGCGTGGCCACCATGCGTGCCTGAAACATGTGGGCCAGGCTGCGCTGCTGCCGGGGTTGGGAGACAGATTGGCTCATGAGCAATCAAAAAATCAATGCCACAAAGCACAGCCCGGAGCGAGGCTCTGGCTGCACCAGCAGGCATGGGTGAAATCTGGCCGCAGGCAAGCCCTGCGGGGCGGCGAGTATCCAGCGTCTGGATACCTGAATGCCTTTATTGTGCGCTGCCTTACCCAGCAGCGCTTATCTGCTATCAATTATCTAGCTTGAAACCACTGTGTATTCATAGAATTCGGGTGTTTTCTCAAACTCTATGAATATCCGCTGCAGGCGCGGCAATCAGCTCGGCCAGGCTCATGGAATCAATCTGGGCGCGCTGCCACAGCGGCTCTGTGGCGGGCGTAGGGGCTAGCAGCAAGGCCTGAACCAGCGGCTCCACCAACGTTCTGTGCGGGTCCACCAGCAGCACATAGCGCGGCTCGGTGCTCTCCAGCGAGACATAGGCATCCGGCGGCTGCACCGCGCCCACCCAGTCCAGCTTGGCCAGCGCCTGCAGCACGGGCTGAATTTGCGCCGCCTCAATGCGCAGGCGCCGCGATAGCTGGCGCACAAACAGGCCTTTATGTGGCAGCTCACGCTCAGCCGCCAGGCATTGCAGCACTTCCACAGCCAGCTCAAACTGCCAGCCACGATGGCCCGTGAGCCGCTCTACCCCGCTGAGCACGGTGGGCAGATAAGCCGTCACCAACGCACCCAGCAGCACAATGCTCCAGGCCACATACATCCAGATCAGCAAGATGGGCAGCGTGGCAAATGCGCCGTAAATCACCGAGTAGGTGGGCACTGATGACAGGTAAATACCCAGCACCTTCTTAGCCACTTCCATGAACACTGCGACAAAAACGCCACCCACCCAGGCATGGCGCCAGCGCACCGGCGTATTGGGCACATAGTGATAAAGCCCCGCCATGCCAGCGGCCAACACCATGAACTCAATGGAGTCAAAGACAAAGCGCAGGCTCTCCGGCAAGGCATTGACCAGGCCCTTGGATGCAGACATCACATAGGACGACAGCACCAGACTCAAACCCAGCACCAGCGGCCCCAGCGTGATGGCGGCCCAGTAAATCAGCACGCGCTGGCCCAGCGGCCTGAGCTGGCGCACGCGCCAGATGTTGTTGAGCGTGCGGTCAATCGTCAGGATCAAGGCAATGGCCGTGACCATCAGAATCGAAAAACCCACCAGCCCCAGCTGGCTGGCCTTGGACGCAAACTGCGTGAGATAGCCCAGCACCTGGCGCGCAATGGTTTCGGGAATCAGGCTGTCCATCAGCCAGCGCTCCAGCACCTGCTGCACCTTGCCAAAAATCGGGAAGGCCGTGAACAAGGCCAGCGCCACGGTAAAAAACGGCACCAGCGCCAGCAGCGATGTGAAAGTGAGACTGCTGGCTGTCACGCCCAGCCGGTCTTCCTTGAACCGCTCGCGCAGCACCTGTGCGGTATTGCGCCAGGGAAAGGTCTGCATGCGCTGCTGCACGCGCCGGCTCTTGCGATGCAGCTGGTATTTCAGCTCCTCACGGCTGGGCAGCTTGGATTGGGGGACTCGTGCCACCCAGTCCTTGCAGGCGGCGGCCAGATTCTGGGTTTTTCGCAGAGAATTCCGCTTGCGCTTTGCTCCTGAAACAGAAGCTGCCTGCGCTTGTGAATCAATCGCTTGCGGCTGATTTGACTCTGATTCTCTGCCCCAGCCCTGCTCTGGCGCGCTGAAATCGGCATGCGACGCTGCCTCGGCAGCAGGTGCAACAGTCTCCAGCACCGGTTCCTGTCGCGCGTCCAGGTTGTTCAGATGCGGCTCCTGGCGCTGCACAGACTCTTGCAGATGCTCTTGCTGCTGCTCTTGCGGTTGCTCTTGCGGTTGCTCTGGCTGCAGCAGTGATTGCTGCACGGCAGGCTGAATGGAAGATGGTTGCCCCCACCCTGCCGGCTGTGCCGCTGCAGGAGTTGATGCAGGTGCCGGTACTGATACAGGGCGCTGACCTTCCAGCGCTGCCCAGAACCCGGCTCTATCGTTCTTTTTCATGACAGCCTCCCCAGAGGTGCCACACCAGCGAACGCGGGGCGACCAGAGCTGCGCCATATCAAACGCAGAATCGAAAAGAAATGTCCAGATTCAAAGGGAGCTGCCATGGCCGATATGATGCCATTGCTATGACCGACGCCCTCTCGCCCCAAGCCGCCGAAAACACTTCCTCACCAATCCAGCAGCCTGGCTCTGACGTGGCCGCCACCCGCTGGCTGGCCGTGGGAAGCCTGCTGGGGCTGATTGCGCTGTGCGTGGCCTGGGAGCTGTGGCTGGCCCCCGTGCGCAGCGGCGGCACGCTGCTGTATTTGAAAGCCTTGCCACTGGCCTTTGGTGTGATTGGCCTGCTCAAGCGCCGCATGTACACCTACCGCTGGCTAAGCCTGCTGGTGTGGCTGTATTTCACCGAAGGCGTGGTGCGTGCCTGGGGCGACCCGGCCCCCAGCCGCTGGCTGGCGCTGGGCGAAGTGCTGCTGTGCATCGTGCTCTTTGTTGCCTGCACGGCCCATGTGCGCCTGCGCCAGCGCGCCGTCAAAGCCGCAGCAACTACGGCAGCGGCAGCGGCTGCCGCAACGGCTACAACAGCGGCCTAAATTCCGGCATCCATATCCAGAACAATTCCCGGCTGCTGCGCCAGTGCGCGCAACTGCCCGGCCAGTGCATTGAACAGCAACTGCGCCGCTGGCGACATGGCCCTGCGCGGGCGCTGAATCAGCAGCGTGCGGCGCAGAATGCGCGGCTCATCCAGCAGGCGAAAGCGTAAATCGCCCTGCAAACCCAGCGATGGGTGCCGCGCCGTCAGCGCCGGAACAATGCTCACGCCCAGACCCAGACTCACGGCCTCGAACAGCAACTGCGGGTTGGACATGCGCAGCGGCGTCTGCAGCACATTGGGGGGCATGCCCGGTGCACTGGCCAGCAACTGGCTGATGGCGGTATCAGAAGTCAGCCCCACAAAGGGCAGATGCGCCAGATCGGCAACCGCCAGACGCGGTGCGCTCAATAGCGGCTCGCTGGCCAGGGCCACCAGCCCCATGCCGTCGCTGACCAGCGGCTGCATCTGCAAATCACCCGCCGCAGGGTACGCCGCGCCTACGCCAAAGTCCACACTGCCAGCCTGCACCCGCTGGGCAATGCCTTCCGCACTGTCTTCCAGCAAATCCACTTCAATGCCCGGGTACTGCACCCGCAGCGCAGGCAGCACCGGCAGCAGCAACACCGCCAGCACCGATGGCGCAGCAGCAATACGCACCTTGCCCCGGCGCAGCGCCGCCAGGTCGCCCAGGTTTTGAAAGCCCTGCTCCAGCGTTTCAAACGCCTGGCGCACATCCTGCAAAAAGGCCTGCCCGGCAGCCGTCAGCCCCACAGTGCGCGTGGTGCGGTCAAACAGGCGCAGGCCCAGCGCCTCTTCCAGCTGGCGTATGGATTCAGACAGGGCCGACTGCGTCAGGCACAGCTCCCGCGCAGCGGGGGCAAAAGCTCCCTGGCGCGCCACCTCATCAAAGGCGCGTAGCTGGCGCAGGCTGACATTATTCGGAAAAACCGGCATAACCAAGCAATTTATTTCGATTGTTTGCCAGTCTGCCATGTTCTACGCTTGGGGCTTCGCGGTTTTCCATGCCAGCAGCGTGTTTGCGGGCTTAGGATGCCCTCTGCTTTCTCTTTGCGCCGCCTGCGGGCGGCCTGCCAGCCATGACTTCCACCCCTGCTTTGCTTGATTCCCTGCGCCAGATTGTTGGTGCCACCCATGTCCTCGCTGATGGCGACCTGACAGCCTATGAGCAAGACTGGCGCAAGCGCGTACACGGCAAGGCGCTGGCCGTGGTGCGCCCCGGCAACACGGCAGAAGTCGCCGCCGTGGTCAAGGCCTGCGCAGCAGCCCATGTGCAAATCGTTCCCCAGGGCGGCAACACTGGCTTGTCGGTGGGCTCGACCCCCGACAACAGCGGCCAGCAGATCGTGCTGAACCTGACGCGCCTGAATGCCGTGCGTCATATCGACAAGGACAACCTGACCTTCACCGTGGAAGCCGGTTGCATCTTGCAAAACCTGCAGGACGTGGCCGAGAAAGAAGGCCTGCTGTTCCCTCTGTCCCTGGCCGCTGAAGGCAGTTGCACCATTGGCGGCAATCTGGGCACGAACGCAGGCGGGACGCAGGTGGTGCGCTATGGAAATACGCGTGAGCTGTGCCTGGGTCTGGAAGTAGTCACGCCCCAGGGCGAGATCTGGGATGGCCTCAAAGGTCTGCGCAAAGACAACACCGGCTACGACCTGCGCGATCTGTTCATTGGCAGCGAAGGCACGCTGGGCATCATCACCGCTGCCACCATGAAGCTGTTCCCCCAGCCTGCGGCGCAGCTCACCGCCTTTGCCGCCGTGCCCAGCATGGAGGCAGCCGTGCGCCTGCTGGGCCTGGCGCACCAGCATCTGGGTGCGGGCCTGACGGGTTTTGAGGTGATGGGCCAGTTTGCACTGTCTCTGGTCGTCAAGCACATGCCGCAGCTGCGCGTACCGTTTGCCGACATGGGCGACGAGGCGCCCTACTGCGTGCTGCTGGAAAACAGCGACAGCGAATCCGAGCAGCACGCCCGCCTGCGCTTTGAGCATCTGCTGGAGCTGGCGTTTGAAGACGGCTGCGTGGTCAACGCCGTGGTAGCCGAAAGCCTGACACAAGCCCATGAGCTGTGGCATATCCGCGAGAGCATTCCGCTGGCGCAGGCAGAGGAAGGGCTGAACATCAAGCACGATATCTCTGTCGCTGCCTCGCGCATTCCCGCTTTTGTCGAGCATGCAGACGCCGTGCTCAAGCGCGAAATTCCCGGTGTGCGCCTGGTCAACTTCGGCCACCTGGGCGACGGCAATCTGCACTACAACGTGCAAGTGCCCGAAGGCGAAGACGGCAAGCAGTTTCTGCGCGAGAAGGAAGCGCTGGTCAACCACCTCGTCTATGAAGCGGTGGACCAGTTTGGCGGCTCGTTCTCTGCCGAGCATGGCGTGGGTGCGCTCAAGGTCGATAAGCTGGAAAAATACCAGTCACCCGTTGCCATGCATATGATGCGCGCTATCAAAAATGCACTGGATCCGCAGGGCATCATGAACCCCGGCGTGGTTCTGGCGCGCAGCTGATACGCAAGCAGCGAACCGCACAGCAAAACCCTGCAGACTTTCGTTTGCAGGGTTTTGTTTTTGATGCGGCAACTGCATGCAGCTGTTCAAGCTTGCACCCGGGTGGTCTGCCCGCTAATCCTGCGCAGGCACAAAGAACAAATACTCGCCCGGCCCCATTTCAGGGGTGATGAAATAGCCTTCGCACTGCCGGTTTTTGCACTTGACCGTGATGACCCGGGGCCAGATCGTGGCCGCGCTGGGGTAACCAGGCAAGTACTGCGGCACATGCCAAACGCCAAAGTCTCCCACCATCTGTGCCAGCTCCTGCCCCGCCTGGCTTTGCTCGCCACTGCCCAGCAGTTTGCGCTCAATGCTCAGCGGGGCATTGGTCACCACGGGCGCAGCGCCCGCCACAGTGCTGGCCCCGCTCACCGCCATTGCTGCGATTGCTGCAGCCAGGAAAAAGAGTCGCTTATCCATGACAGCCTCCTCGTTGTCTGGCCTCAGTTCGGGTACAGCGCTGCAGGCAGGTTGTTGCTCGCGGCAGAGACCTCAGCCACGGCAGGCTTTGGCGGCGGCGGAATATAAGCGGCCTGCGGTGATGCATCCGGCCCATAGTTGTTTCGGCGCTCATCCGCCGTCATGGACTGCGGGCATTTGGTGCCCGTAATCTCCAGCGCCACCCGTGCGGCAGGGTCCATGCAATCCATGGCCAAAGACGCGGCCTTCATGCCCTTGTTCCACAGCTCACGGCTCATTTTCAGCCGCTGGCAGTGATCGTCGCTCCAGGTGGAGCCTATGCTGATACCAAAGCCCGGCCCGTTGGCACTGCCGCTGGTGCTGCCCATGCAAGTGTCATTGCTGGTGGTCAGATTCGGGCCATTCACGCTGGGCACGTTCTTCATCGTGTACGTGCCTGTGTACTCCACCACGCTCTTGGACGTGCCACTGGTCACGTAATTGATGTTCTGCGTGCTGTTGCCATTGGTCGTGATGGTCTGGTCCGAGCGACTGTCAATGGTCTGGGCAGAGCGGGTTTCAGGGGGCGAGACAAAAGTGATCGATTGCTGATTACCGACCGCAGAAGTGCTGGACGTGCTCTGGGAACTATTGTCGGCAGACTGCGCCATGCTGCTCACGGCGACCACAGCCCCCAGCAAACCGAGTAAGGCTTTCATGATGACCTCCTAGACGCCCGGACTTCACCGCAATGAAGCCCGGGTGGACACTGCTGCGCGGAAATCAGACTCAGTGGGCGTCGGCGCCCGAGCCTGCAATGGCGGAACCCGATGTTCCACCGCCATTACCCCAGCCCGCTGCATTGCCGTACACGATGGCGTTCTGATAGACGCTGCTGCCTGCAGAGCCTGCGCTGGAGCTGGTGCCGGTTGCGGTACCGCCCGGATACGAAACCGCACCCGAAGCAGCGTTGTAGCCAGACTGCGTGCCCGAGGTATTCGTCACCAGCGCGCCGCCACCGCCAGGGCCTGCCGCTGTTGCCGCTGCGTTATTGGTGGACGACTGGGCCTGACCGTAAGACACGCCGCTGACAGAAGCGCCTGGGGCGCTGGCGCCGTAGCCCGAAATGGCGCCGGAGCTTGCGCTGGCACTGGTGCCTGCGCCGCCCACCGCATTACCGTTGCCCGATGTCACCGCCAGGCTCTGCACCGTGCCAGTCGTATTGGCGCTGCCGCTGACCGACGAGCCCCCCGCAGCCAGGCCAGGCACGGCACCTGCAGTACCGCTTCCTGCGGCAGAAGCCGTGGCACCAGCCACCGCACTGTTCATGCTGAGCGCACTGCCGTTGCCCGAGCTGGAAGCTGCGGACAGCGTGCCAGAGGATGAGTTCGTCGACGTTGACGTTGCAGCGATGCTGGAGCCACTCACCGCAGCCGAAGCCACGCCCGCCAAAGCAATCACAGCCATACCAATCAGAGATTTTTTCATGATCGTCCCTTTGAAAGCCAGCTCTCAGACTTCTGAGAAAGTTAAGGCAACAGGCGGTCTGCACGAAGGGTGCAGGCCATCCCATCCGTAACCGTCAGCAGCTTTGGCGCTGATGTAACGCTGCGGCTGCTTTTCGGTCAGCGCCAGTTTCATCAGGGGACTCAAAATCAGAAATACCGCAGCCATCTTGGCGTCGGACTGATTTTCAAACACCTTGAAAAATTACGAAACCTCTTTCCAGCGCTCTGTTTTGCGCTATGAATTTTGCAATTTTTAACAATTAAATGCGTAATGTTTTTAAATGTAAATTTATTTACTTAAAGAAATATAAACAAAAAAATCAAGCACCAGAGAAAGGCTATCAGACTCTTTTTATTCATAGAATTTTTTAACTTTCAAATCCATGAATTTATGTTTAATTTTTAAAAAAGACATTTCTTGACAATTGGAATGGATTTTTTACTACAAGTGGTTCTAAACGATAAACATCAACATTCTCAAAAAACAAATTCCAATGGAGCGTTAGCATGTTTTCCAGCACAGCACCCATCAAATCTGGCAGTCCTTGGGACCATCATGAAATGCCATCATCGGCCCATATGCAAATGTGGCCCGAAAACATGGCTGGTCAAAAAGATAATCCCGTTAAAGCATTTATTGTGGATGACGATATTCATGTGCGCCGCGTCATTGCACAAGACATCATGGGTGACCCAAGAACCTTGCTGGTAGGCCAGTCAGGATGCCTGCGAGAAGCTCTGAAAAACATAGCAAATCAAGCATTCGATGTTTTGCTTCTGGACCTCAATCTGGGTGATGGAGATGGCATTGACCTGCTGGATTTCGTGAATGAAAAGCTTCCGCATGTTTTAACCATTGTCGTTTCATGCACAGAAAGAGAAGACCGTGTTCTTCAGGCTTTCTCACATGGCGCACAAGGTTTTCTATTAAAAGACTCATGGTTTGGCGGTTATGCGCAGGCTGTGCTTCAGGTGGCCAATGGCGGTGCTTCCATTACCCCATCCTTGGCCAAAAAAATACTTCTAAAGATATATAACAAATATTCTCCACATGAGAAATCGCAAAAAATCAATCAAGAAGAAAAATTATCTTACCGTGAAATAGAGATACTTCAATTAATTGCATGCGGTTACAGCAATCCGGAAATTTCTACATCCCTAAAAATAAGTATCTGCACTGTTTCAACACATATCAAGAATATCTATCAGAAACTACAGGTTCATTCCAAAGCGCACGCAGTCAGAGCCGCATCTCTGAAAGGAATACTTTAATGCCCAGCCAATGATTGAATGCAGAGGCCCATATGTACGCGCTACGCGGTATGAAATGGCTGCTGGTTCTGATTTTCATGCAGTCATCAGTGCTGCTGTATGACAGCGTTTCTGACGACAGTCACCTCCAGCCAGCGCTTTTCGCACTCAGTCTGCTGCTGGCCATCACGGGTCTGGTTGTCTCTTTGCATCTGCTGCTGTCGGCCGTGCCGTGGGGCAAGCCGCTGCAGGCGCCTCTGTCCGACGAGATTCAGAACGAGCGCCACCGCATCGCATCCGAGTTGCATGACACCCTGGGCTTTCAGCTGCTGCAGGCGCTGGCCCTGCTGGAAGCCAAGCCACCACAAGAGCGCCACCCCGCGCAGGAGCTGCTGGAGCAATCGCTTTTTGACCTGCGGCTGATTGTGGACACCATCGACGCCCCGGATGACAACCTGGCCATGCAGATGGCCCGCCTCAGGCACCGCCTCGCCCCGGCTCTGGAGCGCAAAGGGCTGATCCTGCACTGGTCGCTGCGCGACCCGGAACTGGAAGCAGCCCCCCTCAGCGCCCCCCCATTGCCCAGAGGCAAAGTGGCCCACCAGATATTGAAGGTATTTCAGGAAAGCATCAGCAATGCCGTGCGGCATTCTGGCACCAGCGAAATATGGGTCACGCTGGAGCCATATGTTTCAGAAAATCCGCTGCAGCGGGTTTGGGACTGGTCTTTGCGCATTGAAGACAATGGCTTCGGCTTCGATCTTCAATCCGTTTTTCAGAGCGAATCATCTTCAGGCCAGGGTATCAAGAATATGTTCTGGCGCATGCGCAATATCGGCGCCGATCTGCGCATACAGCCTCGCCCGCAAGGCGGCACACAGATATGGGTGCGCTGGCGCTCTCAGGGACGCGAAGAATAAAGGCCGCGCCATTTCAGGCGGCAAAATTATCCCGCTTATGAGTGGCCGATTTATTTCAAATAAAAGCTTTACACCAAAGGCCGGCAGAGAAAATTCGCCAGCCGTTGAATCAGTCTGCTCAGGATGCTGGCTGGGCTGCCACGTTCTGGATCAGGCTCTGCACCGATTCCGGCCAGGGAATGTCATCCCCTTGCACATCGGTAAACACGGTCTGCCGCCCAGCGCTCAGCAGCCAGACGCGCAAACCATTGCGCGCCGGGTCGATCACGATGGCCGCCGACTCTTCCCCACCCATGCGCTGGCGGTTGCCAAACACGGCCATTGCACTGCCCTGCGTCTCCAGAGGGCCCACGGCATCCAGATTTTTCAGCACGGTTTCGTACTGAGCTCCGGTCAGCGCCTTCAGGCGCTGCGCCAGCACGCCGGTTTTCAGGTAATCCACCCCATCCCAGCGGTACTTGCCTTCCATGGCTTTCAGGCTGCTCAAGCCCTCCTCGCCATCTTTTGCCACATGGGGAACGCGTACCTGCACGATGGAAGAGGTGGAAACAATCTGAGCCGTGGCTGCAGGCGCTGACTCTGCCGGGGCAGCGGATGCCGTCGTTGCAGAAGGTGCAGCCGGTGGCGCAACAGGGGCGGGATCAGGAGTCGTGGCAGGAACAGCGGCAGGAGCTACGGGAGCCACCGAGGCACTTGGCGCATCTGTCGCTGCAGGCGCAGCCGCAGACTTACTCTGGTCGCAGCCAGCCAGCAAAGCCACACAGGCCAGCGCACCAGCGGCAGCCGTCATCAAAATTCGCGTCATCCAACACCTCCTTGTATCTCAAGGGGGCGATTGTGCAGGCGCAATAAGTCAGCCGCCTGCTTAATGCTCCACATTGGCTAAGCTTTTTGACATGGCGCACGCAGCCCGTCAGGTGCCCGTGGCAAACTCCAACCATTGCTGGCCCAAGCCTGAGTGCCAGCCCCCATTCAAGAGTCGGCCCGCCTCCTGTACGCTGAGCCGTCCCGTCCATCGATAGCACCATGAACGCCACCACATCCCACCTGCGCCCCGTGCGCTGCCAGTACGAAACCTTTATGCGCCATGTGTTCGAGCATGGTGCATCCAAGACCGACCGAACAGGAACGGGTACGCGCAGCGTGTTTGGCTACCAGATGCGCTTTGACCTCAATGAAGGCTTCCCGCTGGTCACCACCAAGAAGGTGCACCTGAAGTCCATCATCAACGAGCTGCTGTGGTTTCTGCGCGGTGACAGCAATGTGAAATGGCTGCAGGAGCGCGGTTGCACCATCTGGGACGAATGGGCCGACAAGGAAACTGGCGACCTGGGCCCCGTGTACGGCGTGCAGTGGCGCAGCTGGCCCAAGGCGGGCGGCGGCCATATCGATCAGATCGCCGAAGTCGTCAAACAGCTCAAGACCAGCCCTGACAGCCGCCGCATCATCGTCAGCGCCTGGAATGTGGCCGATCTGGACCAGATGGCGCTGATGCCCTGCCACGCCTTTTTCCAGTTCTATGTGGCAGACGGGAAATTGAGCTGCCAGCTCTACCAGCGCAGCGCCGACATCTTCCTGGGCGTGCCCTTCAACATCGCCAGCTACGCACTGCTGACCCATATGCTGGCCCAGCAATGCGATCTGGAAGTGGGCGACTTCATCTGGACGGGTGGCGACTGCCACATCTACAACAATCACTTTGAGCAGGTACAAACCCAGCTGGCACGCCAGCCCTTTGCCTACCCGACGCTGAATATCAAGCGCAAGCCTGATTCCATCTTCGACTACGAGTACGAAGACTTCGAGGTTCTGGACTATCAGCACCATGCAGCCATCAAAGCGCCCGTCGCGGTTTAAGCATTACTGCTCACTATAAAAATCAAAGCTGCCTGCGCTTTATTTCATTGGATTTCAATCAGTTTTATTCTTGAAACCAATATTTAACTTGCGCTAGCAGCTTCCACATTGATAGCAATGGCCATTCAACTGATTTACGCCCGTGCCGCCAATGGCGTCATCGGCAAAGACAACACCATGCCCTGGCACCTGCCGGAAGACATGGCCCACTTCAAAGAGCGGACCAAAGGCTGCGCTGTCATCATGGGTCGCAAGACCTGGGACTCGCTGCCCCCACGCTTTCGCCCCCTGCCCGGTCGCACCAATATCGTGGTCACCCGACAGACCGACTGGCAGCCTGAGCCTGCCTCCGACCAGGTCGTTCGCGCCGCCAGCCTGCCCGAAGCACTGAAGCGCGGCCAGCAACTATCGCAAGACATCTGGGTCATCGGCGGTGCACAGATCTACGCCCAGGCCCTGCCACTGGCAGACGCTGTGGAAGTCACCGAAATCGGCCAGGACTTTGAAGGCGATGCCCACGCCCCGAAACTTGGCGCCGAATGGAAGCCCGTACGCAGCAGCGACCATGTCTCTGTCAACGGACTGCCCTACCGCTTTGTGCGCTACGAACGCGGCTGACGACATTCCAGCCGCAGACTTTGTGATCTGCGACCACCGAAAAGCGGCCGAAGCAGAAGATGTCTGTCGCGCCACATGTTGTTCAGGCTGACGTGCATTCAGTCCAGCGGGGGACAGTTTCCCTATTGCACAATGAATGCTGCATTGCAACAATTCACTGAGACTGCGGTATCTGGATTGCTCCACCACCCCAGTCTTTCACTTCTTTCACACTGACGGGCGCCCCCGAAGCCCTTGCCTGCCTATATGAGCCTAGTCCAGCCCCTTCCCCCCGGCGCCCTTGACATCGTGGGAGACATCCACGGCGAATACGACGCGCTGGTGCAGTTGCTGGCGCACCTGGGCTACGACCACGAAGGCAACCACGCCGAAGGGCGGCGCCTGGTGTTTGTGGGCGACTTCTGCGATCGCGGCCCGGACAGCCCCTCCGTGCTGGGGCTGGTGGGCGGCATGCTGCAGTCGGGCAAAGCCCATGGCGTGCTGGGCAATCACGAAATCAATCTGCTGCGCCAGGATGCCAAAGACGGCTCCGGCTGGTTCTTCGACAGCCGCATTGCCTCAGACCAGCCCAAATACGCCCCCTTTGCCCGCATGCCCAAGGCCGATACGCCCCGCATGCTGGAAACGCTCAATCAACTGCCCATCGCACTGGAGCGCGAAGACCTGCGTATCGTTCACGCCGCATGGATTCCCGAATCCATCGCCCAGGCCCGCGAACTGGAAATCGGCAGCGCCTGCACGGCCTACGACGATTTCGAGCATGTTGCGGCAGAACGCTCTGTCATCAACCGCATTGCCCAGCGCATGCGCGAAGAAGACCGCAGCTGGCCGCACAGCCTGGAAGACCACCTGCACGAGCCACCATTCCTGCCCGCACACAGCGAAAACGAACTGGCCAAAGCCATGGTCAACCCGCTGAAAGTCATCACCACCGGCGTAGAACGCGAATGCCGCACCCCTTTCTATGCAGGCGGCAAGTGGCGCTTTGTCGAGCGCGTGGGCTGGTGGAACGAATACACGGAAAAGCCTGCCGTCATCGTCGGCCACTACTGGCGCCGCCTGCGCGCCAGCGATGCGCCAGCACATGGCTCTCAGTTTGAAAACCTGTTCGGCAACACCCCCTCACTGTCGTGGCACGGCCTGCTGGGCAACGTATTCTGCGTTGACTATTCCGTAGGCGCCCGCTGGCTGAACCGCCTGCGCGGAGAAAACCCCAACGAACGCAGCAAACTCGCCGCCATGCGCTGGCCAGAGCGTGTACTGGTGTTTGATGATGGGGTGCAGGCAGTGTCTGAAAATTTTGGCGAAATCAACCATCCGAAAAATTGATGTGCGCCACATGGCGCTTGTGCAGCGCCTAGGGCGTGTTCACATTACCTCAGGTGTTCGCAAATCAAAGCCATTGAGATAAAGGTCGCGTACACAACATCGAGCTTGTCATAGCGCGTGAAGACGCGCCGGTAAGCCTTGATCCGCCGGAACAAGCGCTCGATCTCATTGCGCTGGCGGTATCGTCGTTTGTCCAATTGCCAAGGGTGTTTGCGCAGTGGGTGCGCAGGGACGACAGGTATCAAGTTGCGCTCCAGTGCCTCAGCTCGCAAGTCACCGCCGCCGTAGGCGCTGTCCATCAGCAGATACACAGGTGCGTCTTGGACGCCAATGACTTCAATGAGGTGACGGCCTTCGGGGCCATCACCGGCTTGGCCTGCTGTCAGGCTCCATACCAAAGCATCTCGACAGCTGGCGGCCACCATGTGAATCTTGCTGCTCCAGCCACCCCGGCTCCTGCCTATGGCTTGTGGACCGTTTTTTGCGAGCCCCGCAGCCATCAGGGTGGACTTTGACGATGGTTGAATCCAGACTCAACGCTTGGACACACCACTGGCTAAGTCGGTCCTGCTGTAAATGTGAAAGTACTTCCACCAGGACGCCGCTGTGCGCCCATCGGTACAGACGCATGTAAATCGTATGCCGTGGGCCAAATCGAGTTGGCAGTGCGCGCCATTTACAGCCGTTACGGCCATGTAAGCCAGCGCATTGAGCAAGCGATAGTGGCTGATACGACGACTGCCACGGGGCTTAGGTAACAGATGGCGGATGCGCTTGAATTGAGAGCGAGAGATGTACATGCAGGCGCTGGATTGTCAGCGCCTGCATGAGCAGTCAACTATTAATGTGAACACGCCCTAGGTGTTTAGCCACAAAGCGGTGAGTGATGTGCTGATTTTTCATTCCGTGGGCAGCCTGTTCCATAGCGAGTGCAGGGTCTTTGAGCTGTTTGTGCGGCAGCGAACAAATTCCGCAACAAGCGCGTGGCTCCTGTGCATTTCTGATGCTGCCTGTCCGGCAGCGAACTTGATAGGGTCGGCGGTGATTTCCGCGCAGCTTTTCTGAGCTGCCTGTGCGGAAGCGAACCTGGCCAGAGTTGCTTGAAGTTTCGTGCTCACTTTCTGAGCTGCCTGTGCGGCAGCGAACGGCACAAACTTGGCAGGGTCAGGTGCCTTGGTTTTCTGAGCTGTAGAAGTTCCGATCTGATCTGACAGTTGCTCCCGTTTCGGGCGGTACGGCTGTCAGATTAATTGAGCGCTTTTACCTTCTCATCCCAGACCTCCTTTGCATCAATCAACGTTTGCATCGGCGTCCTGCCACAGCACATCTTGCCTTGATGTGTTCGCTGCCCGTTGTAGTAATTGATCCAATCGTCCAGATCCGTTTGCAGCTCGTCGATGGAGCGGTAGATCTTGCGCCTGAATGCCACTTGGTAAAACTCCTGCAGGATCGTTTTGTGGAACCGCTCACAGATGCCATTGGTTTGCGGGTGACGCACCTTGGTCTTGGTGTGCTCAATGTCGTTGATTGCCAGATATAACTGGTAGTCGTGCGTCTCGGCCTTGCCGCAATACTCCGTGCCTCGATCCGTCAGGATTCGCAGCAGTCCCATGCCTTGCTCCGTCAGGAAAGGCAGGACTCGGTCATTGAGCAAATCAGCTCCCGTGATTGGTGTCTTGGTGGTGTACAACTTGGCGGCAGCCCACTTGGAATAGGTGTCCACGAAGGTTTGCTGGTAGATGCGCCCGACGCCCTTGATCGTGCCCACATAGAAGGTGTCTTGGCTACCAAGATAACCGGGATGAGTGGTTTCGATTTCTCCGCAGGCCAGGTCATCTTCCCGCTTTCTTTCCAAGGCTGTCACCTGGGATTCAGTGAGAACGGCGCCAGTCTTGGCGACCTCGGCTTCCAGGTTGGACAGACGCTGTTTGAAGCTGGCCAGTTGATGACGCATCCAGATGGAGCGCACACCGGAGGGAGACACAAAGATGCCCCGCTGGCGTAGTTCATTACTTGCACGTAACTGTCCATGCGCTGGCTGCTCCAGGGCATAGGCAATGACGGCCGTTTCGACGGCGTCATCAACCCGGTTCTTGGGATTGGGCTTGCGCCGAGATATCTGGATCAGGGCCTCTACGCCACCTTCTTCGTGGGCATGCTGATTGAATCGCCCCGGATTCCCTAGACACTTTTAAGCCGTTGGGAATGGCGTTTCTCGAACTCTATCGGAGAAATATCTCCTGCAGTGCCGTGACGCCTTTTTGGGTTGTAGAACATCTCGATGTAGTTGAAGATATCTGCCCTTGCGTCCTCGCGCGACGTGTAGATCTGGCGACGAATTCGCTCGCGCTTGAGCAACTGGAAGAAGCTCTCGGCCACTGCGTTGTCATGACAGTTACCGCGGCGACTCATGCTGGAGACTAGGTTGTGATCTCGTAGGAAGTCCTGCCAGTCATGCCCGGTGAACTGACTTCCCTGATCCGAATGCACCATGACCGCCTGATCAGGTCGACGACGCCACAGAGCCATCAGTAGTGCATCGAGTACCAAGTCGGTATCGATGCGGCTGCCCATGGACCAGCCCACGACCAGACGGGAGAACAGATCAACCACCACTGCCAGGTACAGCCATCCCTCGTGAGTGCGGATGTACGTGATGTCGGTCACCCACGATTGATTGGGCTCATCCACAGCGAAGCGGCGCTGCAGGTGGTTAGGGGCAACTATGGCGGGCTTGCCTCCGCGCATCCCAGGGCGGCGCCGGTATCCCGTTTGCGAACGCAGCCCTTGGAGCTTGAGCAAACGGGCCACGCGGTGTTTACCGCAGCGCTCTCCCAGATCCCGCATGTCCAGTGTGAGCTTGCGGTAGCCGTACACACCACCACTTTCAAGCCAGGCTTGTTTGAGCAAACCTTGCAGTCGCAGATCATCCCGAGCCCGTGGGCTGACGGGTTCAGCTTTCCAAGCGTAATACCCGCTGGGATGTACCACCATGACTTTGCACATGCTACGAATGCTGTATTCGTGCTCATGTTTCTGAATAAATGCGTACTTCACCCGAGCTGCTTGGCAAAGTACGCTGCGGCCTTTTTTAGGATGTCACGCTCCTCGGTCACACGCTTGAGCTCGGACTTTAGTCTGCGCAACTCTTCTGTCTGCGTAAGTTGAGCTTGTCGCTCTGCGGGAGGCCCTGAATGCGTCTTCAGCCACTGATACAGGCTATGTTGACTAACGCCAAGGCGCTGTGACACGTCAGCGACCTTGTGGCCTCGTTGTGTGATCTGCTTGATGGCTTCGATCTTGAATTCGTCTGGATATTTAGGCTTACTCATGGCACCTCCTATTGGGCCTCGGGATTGAGGCTCAGAAGTGTCTAGAAAACCCGGGGCGATTCACAGCGAACGGCTATTTCCACTGGTTGCATTGGCGGCTTGTTTTCTGAGCTGCCTGTGCGGCAGCGAACTCGCTCCTGAAATGTTCTGTGCGATCGACTTTTTTCTGAGCTGCCTGTGCGGCAGCGAACGGCTTGATATCATCACCCATTTTTTGGCAATATTTCTGAGCTGCCTGTGCGGCAGCGAACCAGCCCCTGCAACTAAACAGCCCGTTATGGCATTTCTGAGCTGCCTGTGCGGCAGCGAACCAGCCCCTGCAACTAAACAGCCCGTTATGGCATTTCTGAGCTGCCTGTGCGGCAGCGAACGTCGCGCTCGGCTTTGGCCTGGTGTTCTTCCTTTTCTGAGCTGCCTGTGCGGCAGCGAACTTGGGCCTTCTGGCCTGATGGCGAGCGCGATGTTTTCTGAGCTGCCTGTGCGGCAGCGAACCAGCAATGGGTGGATCTGGCCTCGGTGCTCTTTTTCTGAGCTGCCTGTGCGGCAGCGAACCTGCACATACGCAGGCCACAGAACCCAGCGACTTTCTGAGCTGCCTGTGCGGCAGCGAACTCAGAGCCCTTTGGAGCGTCTGCATAGTCCTTTTTCTGAGCTGCCTGTGCGGCAGCGAACAATAGATGGCCTGCCTAGTACTGAGTGGCGGATTTCTGAGCTGCCTGTGCGGCAGCGAACGCCAGGCGCAAATCTCTTCAGAATCACTTGCATTTCTGAGCTGCCTGTGCGGCAGCGAACACATCGTTACCCGTTGCGACGAATTTTTTGCTTTTCTGAGCTGCCTGTGCGGCAGCGAACTGGCTCGTGTGCCTGGGGGCGGGGTGGCGGAATTTCTGAGCTGCCTGTGCGGCAACGAACGACTCTGGCTTTGTGCGCGTGCCGCGCTCTTCTTTCTGAGCTGCCTGTGCGGCAGCGAACTTGAACAGGCGTGCGGAACTGCTTTCTATAATTTTCTGAGCTGCCTGTGCGGCAGCGAACGGCGAGAGTGCACAGGCTCTGCTGAAACGATTTTTCTGAGCTGCCTGTGCGGCAGCGAACACGATGACCACGGCCAGGGCGGTGACCTTGGTTTTCTGAGCTGCCTGTGCGGCAGCGAACTTTGAAGCCGCCGTATCAGTTCCCGAAGCCTTTTTCTGAGCTGCCTGTGCGGCAGCGAACGCAGCATGAAAGCAGGGCGATCAGCAAAAACATTTCTGAGCTGCCTGTGCGGCAGCGAACACTACAGATGAATGCTGCATATGGCCTCCTATTTTCTGAGCTGCCTGTGCGGCAGCGAACTGTGCTCCTTCAGAGGATTCCCGGTTCTGCCGTTTCTGAGCTGCCTGTGCGGCAGCGAACTTGAAGCCGGGGTGCGCGCATGAAGCCCGTTTTTTTCTGAGCTGCCTGTGCGGCAGCGAACCTTTCTCCGACACTCGCCCCGGCACCGTAACTTTTCTGAGCTGCCTGTGCGGCAGCGAACCCATGCGCCTTTCAGCTCAGCAGGCACAGGCATTTCTGAGCTGCCTGTGCGGCAGCGAACATGTGGCTGCCGCACTCTTGGCACACATACCAGTTTCTGAGCTGCCTGTGCGGCAGCGAACTTCTGCAACGGGCAGTCAAAGTCGCTGATGACTTTCTGAGCTGCCTGTGCGGCAGCGAACGGTCTGCCGGTTCTGTTGAACCATCAATGCCATTTCTGAGCTGCCTGTGCGGCAGCGAACGCTGCGCTTCATGGCCTACCGCTTCAAGTTCTTTTCTGAGCTGCCTGTGCGGCAGCGAACTTACCACGCTGTAGCCCTGAAACTTCCCGAAATTTCTGAGCTGCCTGTGCGGCAGCGAACATTGAGGTGATCGGCGAAGCTTTCTTCGAGCATTTCTGAGCTGCCTGTGCGGCAGCGAACCTGATTAGTTCTGAGACTTCAGAGAAAACAGATTTCTGAGCTGCCTGTGCGGCAGCGAACTTGGAAAACGGCACTGGCTACGACTCCACCAATTTCTGAGCTGCCTGTGCGGCAGCGAACTTGCTGCGATTGCCATGATGAGCTGCCTTTCTTTTCTGAGCTGCCTGTGCGGCAGCGAACCTGTTAAAGCAAATTGTGTTGTATTTTGTACATTTCTGAGCTGCCTGTGCGGCAGCGAACAATGGGTCGAAGACCTGCCAGATGCAACCGAATTTCTGAGCTGCCTGTGCGGCAGCGAACGGCTGTGGGTCCATCAACATCGGTTTCAGCATTTTCTGAGCTGCCTGTGCGGCAGCGAACAGGCGTGATGCCCAGCGCGGCAAAGTCCTGAACTTTCTGAGCTGCCTGTGCGGCAGCGAACAAGGCCTTGCTGCACACCTATCTCATGTGGAATTTCTGAGCTGCCTGTGCGGCAGCGAACCGCATACGCGGCAACCGGGCTTTGGCCCTGCGTTTCTGAGCTGCCTGTGCGGCAGCGAACGTCGCGCAAGATGCGGAGCACCTTTGTGCGACTTTCTGAGCTGCCTGTGCGGCAGCGAACTTCGTTTGCAGGCAGAACGTGTCAAGTCCGGTTTTCTGAGCTGCCTGTGCGGCAGCGAACTGTCGGCCATGGTGGCCTGCTGCTGAAACTGCTTTCTGAGCTGCCTGTGCGGCAGCGAACGGTGAGCTGTCATCGTGGAAAGCGATTGATTTTTTCTGAGCTGCCTGTGCGGCAGCGAACTGGCATCGTCACCTCAAGCGCATCTGGGGGCATTTCTGAGCTGCCTGTGCGGCAGCGAACCAAAAAAGGACGTGAGGTCGTCGCGTACATTGTTTCTGAGCTGCCTGTGCGGCAGCGAACTTTGTCTCAGGAGGAGTTTGCTGAGCATCTGATTTCTGAGCTGCCTGTGCGGCAGCGAACCCGCTAAAGGCACGGCGAAGAACTCAGGGGAACTTTCTGAGCTGCCTGTGCGGCAGCGAACATCAAGCGTGTTGTGCCAATCTCTGATGCTTTTTTCTGAGCTGCCTGTGCGGCAGCGAACCAGCAGCATGCGACCATGGCCGATATCTCCAATTTCTGAGCTGCCTGTGCGGCAGCGAACCGGTTACTTGCGATGCACCGAACGCACCAGCATTTCTGAGCTGCCTGTGCGGCAGCGAACGCAACCGGGACAGGAGCATTCTTCAGCTCACAGTTTCTGAGCTGCCTGTGCGGCAGCGAACGGGCGCGTGACCACGCCAAGGGTTTTGCCGTTTTTCTGAGCTGCCTGTGCGGCAGCGAACCCTGAGAAACAACGGCAGTACCGCCCCCCAGATTTCTGAGCTGCCTGTGCGGCAGCGAACCCCCATCGACACTGCGCCGCTATCGCGCACAATTTCTGAGCTGCCTGTGCGGCAGCGAACCTGGTAGATCTGGGGAATGGTGCCCTCCACCTTTTCTGAGCTGCCTGTGCGGCAGCGAACTCACGCTTCCAGTCCTGGTAGATCTGGGGAATTTTCTGAGCTGCCTGTGCGGCAGCGAACTGACTTTCAAGGCGACCAAGCTGCACAACATGTTTCTGAGCTGCCTGTGCGGCAGCGAACAGATGTATTTGCAGGTATCCCAGATCCAGCAATTTCTGAGCTGCCTGTGCGGCAGCGAACGGCATCACCCCTCAAAGCATCGGCCAGTCGGTTTTCTGAGCTGCCTGTGCGGCAGCGAACATTGAGTGACGTTGGCATGAGCTGCTCTGCCATTTCTGAGCTGCCTGTGCGGCAGCGAACGTTTCAGTAGTTGCAGCAGCAGCGGCTTTTGATTTCTGAGCTGCCTGTGCGGCAGCGAACATGCGCAATGCCCAGGTTCGGTCGAATCTCATTTTCTGAGC
Source organism: Comamonas fluminis (assembly GCF_019186805.1). Taxonomy (NCBI): domain Bacteria; kingdom Pseudomonadati; phylum Pseudomonadota; class Betaproteobacteria; order Burkholderiales; family Comamonadaceae; genus Comamonas; species Comamonas fluminis. The sequence goes on from NZ_CP066783.1 coordinate 3,179,529, forward strand.
TGCCTGTGCGGCAGCGAACTATCTGGCCATCTCGGGTGTCTACAAAAATGTTTTCTGAGCTGCCTGTGCGGCAGCGAACTGGGATACCTGTAAGTACATTCTGCTTTTGATTTTCTGAGCTGCCTGTGCGGCAGCGAACTTTTATTGCCCCAGACGTCCACATCAGGCTTATTTCTGAGCTGCCTGTGCGGCAGCGAACGTTCGGCACTGTGTGGGACTTCTACAGCGACTTTTCTGAGCTGCCTGTGCGGCAGCGAACATCAAAGACACCGAAATTCGCACTGCCCTTTTTTTCTGAGCTGCCTGTGCGGCAGCGAACGATCTCATAACTGATGTGCCTTGTTGGATTCTTTTCTGAGCTGCCTGTGCGGCAGCGAACAGAAGCAGTGACATTTGCCCCAGTGCCAATAGTTTCTGAGCTGCCTGTGCGGCAGCGAACAAGACATTCTTGATTGGATTGCTGCCCGAGATTTTCTGAGCTGCCTGTGCGGCAGCGAACGGGGTCACTGGAACTTTTGCAGGGCGCTTGACTTTCTGAGCTGCCTGTGCGGCAGCGAACCAGTTTTTCGGGCTCGTCAACGTGCTGCCCGATTTCTGAGCTGCCTGTGCGGCAGCGAACCATGCTGCCTTGAAGACCTCCACAAACATTTTTTTCTGAGCTGCCTGTGCGGCAGCGAACGGCAAGCGTGGTGTGAAGAAGGCGTAAGGGCGTTTCTGAGCTGCCTGTGCGGCAGCGAACTTTGCGTCACCAGCGCCTTGTCTTCAGGCTTCTTTCTGAGCTGCCTGTGCGGCAGCGAACCGCATTCCACGCGAAACCGAAGACCGGGACTTTTTCTGAGCTGCCTGTGCGGCAGCGAACCTTGCGACTTCATGGCCAAACGCGTTTTCGATTTTCTGAGCTGCCTGTGCGGCAGCGAACGAATGCACGTACTGGAACCAAGCGCCGGGCAATTTCTGAGCTGCCTGTGCGGCAGCGAACCTGCCTTCGATGCGTGCCTTCTTGAGCGTGACTTTCTGAGCTGCCTGTGCGGCAGCGAACATCGCAAATTACTGTGATGAGATGGTGCCCGATTTTCTGAGCTGCCTGTGCGGCAGCGAACAAAATTGTCTACCCAGGCGGACACTCCATTGATTTCTGAGCTGCCTGTGCGGCAGCGAACTCTACATCATTACCCTCACCGTCCTTGCCCTTTTTCTGAGCTGCCTGTGCGGCAGCGAACTCACAGGTGGCGTGACAGCTATCTCCGCTATCTTTCTGAGCTGCCTGTGCGGCAGCGAACTTTCTGATTGATGAATGCCACAACGATCTGCCTTTCTGAGCTGCCTGTGCGGCAGCGAACGAGAGAGAAACAGCGCCGCCGGCAATCGTCCTTTTCTGAGCTGCCTGTGCGGCAGCGAACTCGGTTTCAATCGACTCAGTCAGCGACCGGAATTTCTGAGCTGCCTGTGCGGCAGCGAACAAAGCTCTCGAGAAACGCACTGAATAATGCAATTTCTGAGCTGCCTGTGCGGCAGCGAACGATGCTTTGAGGGGTGATGCCCAACCCGGCATTTCTGAGCTGCCTGTGCGGCAGCGAACGAGATACCGCCAGATAAGTGCGGTGAAGGTCATTTCTGAGCTGCCTGTGCGGCAGCGAACGAACCATGCAGCCCATAGTGGGCGACGCATAGTTTCTGAGCTGCCTGTGCGGCAGCGAACGGTGCTGATGTGCTGCTGATGACCCAGCGCATTTTCTGAGCTGCCTGTGCGGCAGCGAACAAGCTGAACTCATTTGCAGGCTGAAACGACGATTTCTGAGCTGCCTGTGCGGCAGCGAACCATGTGCTGCCAGCACTGAAAAAAGGCCGTAATTTCTGAGCTGCCTGTGCGGCAGCGAACGCCCAAGAAATGGGCCTTCATCACCCGAATATTTTCTGAGCTGCCTGTGCGGCAGCGAACAAGGGAAGTTTCCGCATGGCGCTCGCATCAGTTTTCTGAGCTGCCTGTGCGGCAGCGAACGACGAACTGGGTTAGTTCCTCTGTCGCCTTATTTTCTGAGCTGCCTGTGCGGCAGCGAACCATGTAACTGCGGGAGGTGCCGCGTGCAGCCATTTCTGAGCTGCCTGTGCGGCAGCGAACGATGCTGAGGGGCGTGTGTCAGCGCTCTACATTTTCTGAGCTGCCTGTGCGGCAGCGAACTCCGCCTTCCCAGCTCAGCTGGGCGATGCAATTTTCTGAGCTGCCTGTGCGGCAGCGAACATCGGCCAGTCGGTGGCGTTGGGGTTCGGTTTTTTCTGAGCTGCCTGTGCGGCAGCGAACGAAAACCCCTGCCAGCCCGGAAATCAGGTCGCTTTCTGAGCTGCCTGTGCGGCAGCGAACCACCGGAACACAGGCCTTGCGCACTTCAATGATTTCTGAGCTGCCTGTGCGGCAGCGAACCGAATCACCCATCATTGGGCTATTTTTCAACATTTCTGAGCTGCCTGTGCGGCAGCGAACAACGTGTTTGGATGCTAACGCTGACCTATGCATTTCTGAGCTGCCTGTGCGGCAGCGAACGAACGGATAACAAGCCCATCGTGATCGACTCTTTTCTGAGCTGCCTGTGCGGCAGCGAACTTTCAATCTCGGTGGAGTCACCGAACTTGAATTTTCTGAGCTGCCTGTGCGGCAGCGAACGTCGAAGATGTCTGAGCAAGACATTCTTGATTTTTCTGAGCTGCCTGTGCGGCAGCGAACAGCATTTGCGATTAAACATAAGATACATAAACTTTCTGAGCTGCCTGTGCGGCAGCGAACATCTTTCAGGTCTTCGCTGGTGACGTCAAAAATTTCTGAGCTGCCTGTGCGGCAGCGAACCCGATAGCTGAGCGACGTTGACGATTTCCTGATTTCTGAGCTGCCTGTGCGGCAGCGAACACGAGCTGCCAGCTATCGAAAGGAGCCGCAATTTTCTGAGCTGCCTGTGCGGCAGCGAACCGCCAAGCATCGCGCCAGCTGGAATTCGGACTTTTCTGAGCTGCCTGTGCGGCAGCGAACGTGCACGACATTTCGCCACCAAGTTGGATCTGTTTCTGAGCTGCCTGTGCGGCAGCGAACAAGTGCTCCGCTTTAGCAGCGTTTTGCTCAACTTTCTGAGCTGCCTGTGCGGCAGCGAACCTGACCCGCTCAACGTCGAGTTCACACATGAATTTCTGAGCTGCCTGTGCGGCAGCGAACGGCCTTCTGGCCTGATGGTGAGCGCGATGTGTTTTCTGAGCTGCCTGTGCGGCAGCGAACCCTTGATCGTTGCTCGCCGCTTGATCTTTGGATTTCTGAGCTGCCTGTGCGGCAGCGAACGTCTGCAATGCCTTTTAGAGACGATGTATCGATTTCTGAGCTGCCTGTGCGGCAGCGAACAATTTCGGTGTCTTTGATCTTCTCTGCAGCTTTTTCTGAGCTGCCTGTGCGGCAGCGAACGGCAACCAGAGCGCCAGCTGCAGCAGCAGCCTTTTCTGAGCTGCCTGTGCGGCAGCGAACATGTTGATGGACCCACAGCCAAAGCATGTACATTTCTGAGCTGCCTGTGCGGCAGCGAACAAGGCCGTGCTGTCCACTTATCGCATGTGGCATTTCTGAGCTGCCTGTGCGGCAGCGAACCAGGCTTCAAAGCCTTCAAGGGTTTTGTGAATTTTCTGAGCTGCCTGTGCGGCAGCGAACGCTTGTCGACGGGATCGCTTTTTTCTGCGGGTTTTCTGAGCTGCCTGTGCGGCAGCGAACTTGGACTGCTCAGGGTCAGAGTCTGAGCGTTTTTTCTGAGCTGCCTGTGCGGCAGCGAACACATGGGCACCAAGTCCAACGGCAAAACCCTTTTTCTGAGCTGCCTGTGCGGCAGCGAACAAGACCCTCTGGAAGGGCATGGGAACGCTTACTTTCTGAGCTGCCTGTGCGGCAGCGAACCCTGCTGCACCTGGGCAGCCTCCCTGGTTTGATTTCTGAGCTGCCTGTGCGGCAGCGAACAGCAGTCAGACGGGATTCGATTTTCCGGGTCTTTTCTGAGCTGCCTGTGCGGCAGCGAACACTATGAAATAGACATCATGCTCGCAGGGAAATTTCTGAGCTGCCTGTGCGGCAGCGAACGCCGTTCTGACTGTCGGGCAGATCGACGGCCATTTCTGAGCTGCCTGTGCGGCAGCGAACGATCGGGGCGCTTTGCTTTTTCAGCCTTGCGATTTCTGAGCTGCCTGTGCGGCAGCGAACATGCGCGAGCCACCACCCTCCCAGCTCAACTGTTTCTGAGCTGCCTGTGCGGCAGCGAACTAGACCCGCGAGACGACGGCAACTGGACAGGCTTTCTGAGCTGCCTGTGCGGCAGCGAACACCGGCAAACGCTTAGGCACCATTGCCCAATTTTTCTGAGCTGCCTGTGCGGCAGCGAACGTGGCCTGAGCCATTGCCAGAGCTGGACCAGCTTTCTGAGCTGCCTGTGCGGCAGCGAACATGACTCATGAAGACCGCGTTGCTCACATCAATTTCTGAGCTGCCTGTGCGGCAGCGAACAGGGTTGGTTAATGCTCGTTTCGCTTTATCTCTTTCTGAGCTGCCTGTGCGGCAGCGAACTGGATTCTAAATCCTTCAACAAATTGATTTTTAAGGAACTAAAGCCACAACCAGCCACTCACCCCAAATTTTGGAGTGAGGGCTAAGTCATTGATTTTTCTGGGCGCCACGATGGGGTCCAGAAAAAGGGTCAAAACCAGGGCACTGTCGCGCTCAGGCTCAGGCCGTAGGTGTTGAAGTCACCCGCCACAGCTTGCGACTGGAGGGCACCATGCTCTACAAACAGACAAAACGGCTGACCGGTGCTGCTGCTGCGCAGTTGCGCAAACGGCAGGTTGGGTTTGCGTTCCACCGTGTCAGGGATGGCGGCTGTGGCTTGCTCAGCGGTTTCGCCTTTGCGGGCCATGCGGCGGCGGCGCAGGCGGTCGGCGTTGGTTTTGAACTGGCGGCGCTGCACCATGCGGTGTTGCGCATCCGCTGGCACAGCGGCCTGGTCAGAAACCTGCACGTGGTCGCGCATGCCTTTGAGCCAGGGCTCCGCCATCAGCGCCTGCAGTGCCGCTTGCGAGCCATGCAACCGCAGGACAGCCCCCAAAGTGCGCTTGCCCAGCGGGGCATTCACATGCTGCGGAAAGCTCACGCCAATGTCACTGGCTTTGCATTGCACCAGTGCCCGGTGCAGCTTGCTCAGCAGCGCGCCCAGCAGATGAGCGTGGCTGAACTCCGGGTCGGGCAACAAGGTGATGTCGATGTAATGCGTGGTCATGCTTGATCCACCATCAGCTGGCATCACCAAACACGCCGCCGCGGATCAGCACGGCCATCACAAAGTGCTGCTGCTCTGCGGCGGGCACCTGGTCTTTCAGCAACCAGTTGTCCAGCAGCGTGTAGAAGTCCTGCTTTTGCTTGGGCTGGCGATAGGCTTTGCCCTGTGTGGTGACGGAGCCATAGGGCTCGACCGCAATCGGGCCCAGCTCGCCAGCGCCCTCGTACCAGGTATCGATGGTGCGAATGGCGTTACCGATTTTTTGCGAGTGCATGGCCGCCACGCCATCCACGTCATACAGCGTCTTGCTCTTGCCATTGCTGCCCTTGTCCAGAATCAGCTCCTGCGACGGGAACACCTCTTGCCCTGCACCGGCACGCACAAAGGCGGTAACTTGCAGCAGCACATGGCGCTTGCCCGCCAGGCCTTCGGCAATCACTGCACCCAGCGCTTTGACTTCTGGATTGATAGCATCCAGCGTACGCAGATTCAACGCAAGCGCCTCAAAAGACCAGGTTTTTTCGGCCTTTCCGTCTTTTAGCAGCGCAACTTCCACCTGCACGTCTTCCGCCCCCTGACGGTTGCGCCACAAAAAGCGGCCATTGGCCAGGTTGGCGGCATAGCGGTTGGCCAGCTCGCCAAAACCATGCTGCTGCACATAGCCCTGCACGGTTTGAAGCAACTTGGCCTGGTACTCGGCGCTGTTGCAGGCCGATGGTGTACCAGCACCTGCCAGTACGCGCAGGGTGAATTGCACTTTCAGGGTGTCTGCGTCGGCTGGCAGCGCGGCCACATCGACGGTTTGCAGGTTGGGGTTCTCAATGGCGGCGTCCAGCTTGGCCGGGTCTTGGTCCTTGGCCTTCAAGCGGTTGCTGATGGTGCCGCGCACGGATTTGGGCTTGATGGCCACAGGCGCCCAGCTGGCAGATGCGTCGCGCGCCTCCCAACGGCCTGCGCGAAAAATGGCGTCAGACGGGTCCAGCTTGCGTTCAAAAGCCAGGACGGATGCGGTTTTCAGAGTATTCGACATGGTTGGAAATCCTTGATCAATTCGTTGAAATTGGGGTAAGAAGAAGGCACTCGGCACAAGGGCTAGTCATCGACATAGCCGTCGTCTTCCTCATCCCCGTCATCGTCCTGGGTGCCATCTGCAGCCAGCGCTGCCTGCGGCTGGTAGTCGTTACGGCAGCGGTACAAGCCTTTGGCTTCATCCACTTCCGCGCGCCATAGAAGCTCACTCACATCACGCAGACGGTGTGGGCTGATCCATTCGCCCATGGAGTACACCGACTCCACAAAGCGCAGCGGCGTCGCCATATCGCGGGCATTGGCCACGGCTCCGGCCTCATGGCGCGGGGTCAGCGCGACGTAGCCCACGGGGATGGGCACGGTCCAGCCGCTGCCCTTGGGCCGCAGCAGGTCGCCCCAGCGCACGCGGCCGTCCGCCGCTGGCTTGCCATCCGGCTCTGGCAACACCTGGTGGTTAAAGCGCGATGCATGCAGCCAGGCATCCAGCAAGGTGGCAGATGCATCCGCCTTTTGCAGATGCTGCAGTCGATCGGCCAGCAAATCGTCTCGCCCGACCAAGGCAAAGCCTGGCAGCCAGCTACGGCGCCACTGACGAAACGCATCCGCCCGTGCCGTCGCATCTTCTGGCAGCAAGGCCATCCAGGGCCTGACCTTCTTGCCCGGCATGGGCCGCGATGGCAGCAAGCTGCCGCCTGCCACACGCATGGTGGCCGCAATATCGCCCACCTGCGCCGCCCAATCAGCCATGCGATCTTCTGCGCCCTGCACCATGGCGCTGGGCGTGCCCGGTGCCAGCTGTTCTGCCACGGCAAACACCAGCGACAGCTGCAAATGCATGCGCCCTTCTTCCACAATCGCAGCCGTGCTGCCGTCCTTGTCCACGGGGTTGCGCGTCAGGTTGAAGGTACGCACAAAGCCCTGGCTCACCTGCTCTTGGTGGTGGTGGCAAACCACGCCCACACTCAGCAATTGCAGCGGAATCTGCGCCTGTGCCAGTTTGCGCTGCAGCGCCCACATCAGCCCGGTGATGGCTGTGATAGACGGGAAGCCATGCGTGAGCGGGCTGGAAATGGCATTGGCGTTTTGCACACGCAATTGCGGCAGCACCAAAATAGCTTGAGGTTGGAGCTGGCTCATGCGGCACCTCCATTGAGACCATCCAGCTTGTCGCGCAAATCACGCAGTTGCTGCTTGAAGCCGTCTTCGTCGGTCAACAGCTCCTTGCGCCACTCCCGTGCTTCCACATCGCCAAACTGCTCGCCCAGCGCCTTGTTCAGCCAAGCGCCAAAGCTCTTGCCCACCTCGGCAGGCCAGTCCATATACAGCCAGTCGCTTGCAAACCGCGCCTCTTCTGGCAGCTCGGCACGCAATGGGTCGAGCCACAGTTTTTGCATGTAGTTCAGGCCCTGAAAGCGCTCATCGTCTTTGCTCCAGCCCGGTTGCACCAGCTGCTGCAGTTCATTGGCAAACGCCACCAGTTCGTCCAGCAAGGCATCGGTGTAGGCTTTTCGTGTATCGCGGGTGGCCTTGTTCTGGGCATCCGCCTCGGCCAAGAACTTGCGCAATGCCCGCACTGTGCGGTGCACCTCAGGCCGGGCGATGAACATGCGGTCAAACACCGATTCCGCATGTACCGGCAGGCGCACGGCGCTGGGTGTCCAAGCCGGCGGCAAGGACGACAGCAAATAATTCACCCCACCCCGCTCGCTATTCAACTGACTGATGTTTTGGGGTTTCGTCCCACCCATCTTTTGCGCAGCCAGACCCGGATAGTCATGGAACACACCATCGTGAGCTTTGCGCTCACGGCGAGCCGTACGCGCAGCCTTGTTGGCCTCACCAAAGCGGTGCTCCTGAATCTCGCCATAGACGGCATGGGCCAATGATGTCGCATAGAGCGGCGCCAGTAATTCGTACTGGCCATCGTCGGTCGCATCGTTTCCCGCCAGCCAATACATCTGCTTGGCGCGGCCATGGCTGCTGGGGCCTCCAGCGCGTGGCTCGGTCAGCGACACAAACGCATCACGCAAGACCTTGGCTTGCACCGGATCGTCATGCAAAGCCTGCAGTGCAGCAACGTCGTTGGCCAGCAAGGCCGAGAGCAGGCTTTGCCCACCCACCTGCAGCTTGAGGAATTTGTACACATCCAGCGCAGCGGCATTGCCCACCACATCGCCAGCAAAGTCGGCTCCTAGTGCATGGCTGCCCAGTTCTGCAAGCGGGGGCTGCTGCGCTGGCTCCACATACAGGTTGGTGCCGCGTGCATCCGGGTGAATGGGTTTGAGGGAATGCGTGACGGCCTGAATTTGCTGCACACGTCGGGCTGCGTCTTCGAGCCACACCGCGGGTTCATGCTGCGCCAACAACTCCTGCCGCTTGGGATCTTCGTCACTCACCTTGTCCAGCTTGGCTTGCAAGCGAGACTGAATAAAGGCACGAGCAGCAGCTTTGAAGCTGTCATACGTCGCGTTCTCTTCGGCTTCTGCCATGGCGGTCTCCTCCTTTCTCATTCAAAAAAACAGTCCATTCATCCGACAGCTTTGGCAAACCCCAAAGCCTCATGCCACAACCAGCCTCCGGTACTCTCCGGCAGGCTGGCTGTGGCGTAGCGCTTGGCGCAGTCTTGCAAAGACAGGTCTCGTGCCTCGGCCAACTGCTGCAACGCTTGCAGCAAATCCACCTGCACCCAAGGCTGCACGCCGTGCTGCGGGCTGGGGCGCAATTGCGCATCGGGGATGGTGGTGCGCAGGGATTCGTCGATGCAGACATAGAGCTGCTCACCGCGCCGCTCGCCATCCACCACACGGTGCAGCCGCAGCTGCGTTTCGTCTTCATCAGGCAGCAGCACCACATCCACACGCGGTTGCGGGTCGTCGCGAAAGCGCTGGTATTGGGGCAGCACACCGGTCAGCCACAGGCTCTGCGTTGTTCCCTCGGTGCCTTCTTCATCGCCTTCGTACCAAGACAGGCAGGCAGCGCGTTTGACGGCCGTCGTCACGGTGCTGTCGGCTTCGCGGGGCAACATGGTGTCGCGCATGCGGGCGTGCTCCAAGTCCACCCAGTTGCGGCTGGGGCTGAGCTTTCCGGTGGTACGTGCCACGCGGGGGCGTGCGTCAACGGGCCACTGCGCACCACCCCATTCTTTGAGCTGGCGCGCCAGCAGTTTGCCCAGGCTATGGGATTCCAGATGGAAATGCGTGGCCGCATCGGTGCCACCTGCCGCCATGCGTTCCATCTCAAAACCTGGCTGGCAATAAGCGGCCTTACCCGGCTGATCCAGCGCGCGCAGGTTGGTGTCCAGCACTTCCACGTTGACGACTTGAACCTCAGCCACGCGATGCCGCCGCACGCGCCCGGCCAGCTGAATCAGCGAGCGCATGGAAGACGGCTCGACCACTGCCCAGTCGTAGTCATGGTCCCGGCCCACCTCGGTGACGGGAGAGCCGAGCACGATGAACAATTGGTCTGGCTCGGGGTGCGCATCCATCAGCGCACGAATGCTGGGCTGCTGAAACACTGGGTCAGCGCCATCGTCTGCACCACGGCGGTTGAGCACGGTATCGAGCTGCTGCTCGATCACCGAGCGCGCCAGCAGCGGGAACTGCGAGTGGTAGACGCACAGGTGGATGCGCACATCGGGCGCAGGTGCGCCCTGCGCATACATGGCGCGTGCCACGTCAAACAGCGGCGCGATATTGGCCATGCGGATCAGGCCAAAGCTCACGCGCTTGCCGCTGACCGGATCAATGCTATGGTTTTGAGATGCTTGATGCAGACCCCATGCGCGCTGGAGCATGAATTGCGCCAAACCATTGCGGCGCTGTGCCTTGTCCAAGCCCACGGCCTGTAACGCTTCGGGCAAGGGGACGATGGTGGCCAGCCGCCGGGCCTGTGCCTTGCTCAGTTCTGTATTGCGCTGCGCCACAAAGTTCTGGTGGGTAGCGGCAAAGTCGCTGGCCTTGGCGCAGTCCACTGCGGTGCGGTTGAACTCATCCACCCACAGGCAGCAGACTTGAATGGGCTCGTGCGGCCTGTCGCTGCGGTGTTTTTGAAACACCGCACGCCCCGCCCGGTAGGCACGAAACAGTCCCTCCACCAACGCCGGCGGCAAGGTGGCCGATGACAGCAGCACACGGCTGCCCAGCAAGCCGGCCCAGTGCACCAGGCGGGTGAGTGCAGGCAGGTCAGCCATGTCAAAGTCATCGGGCTCGTCCAGCACCAGGTCGCCCGTCAGCAGGCGCAGCATGGGCGCAATCTGGCGGCCGCCGCGCAGGCTTTCGGTGGCGGGGGTCAGGTGGTCCACGGTGCAGACCAGCAGCGGCGCAGCGATCAGGCTGCGCACCTGGACGTCGTCGGTCAGGCGCTCCAGCAAGGGGTGGTGGTCATTGCCTTCAAACAGCACCTGGCCGCCCTCGTCCAGCAAGGCCTGGGTAGAGGCGGAGCCTGTGGCCTCGGCCTGCTGCTCCCAGTATTCAAACAAGGCGCGGCTGGCGGCACCGCCCACTTTGATGGCCAGTTGCTCGTCGTTCAGCCCCAGGTCGTGCTGAAAGCTGCGCCCGGTCTGCAAGGTGAGCGTGCGCAGGCCAATGGCAAAGGCGCAGCGCATGCCCAGCGCCGGGTCGGCCAGAGCGTTCATGATGCGGGCATTGCCCAGCGTTTTGCCGCAACCGGTGGACGCCATGTTGACGATGAACGCACCCTGGCTGGCAGCACGGCTGCGCACGCTGGCCGCCAGGTCGGCCGCTTTGTCTTGCCACTGAAAGCGCGGGTTGCTGTTGCGCTTTTTGAGCCCCTTGTGGTTTTGCAGCGCAGGCAGGCTGCGCGCCAGCGTGGGCAGCGAGTGCGTGATGAGGCTGGCGTGGGCTTGCACGCCCAGCAGGTGCTCGTCCAGTGTTTGATTGAAAAATGGCGGCTTGCGCCCGTCCATCAAGCGCTGCCTGCTATCTTTTTTGGCAGTATTGGCATGCAGCGGATACGCGGCATTGCGATAGGGCTTGCGCCGCGCCTCGTCTTCGATGCTGGAGTAATGGTGGTCGGCCAGCATCAGGCACATGCGGCTGATGTGCATGGCGAAGGGGTCGTGCAGCGCGGCCCCCTGCGGGTAATGCGGCGCCAGATCGAGCAGCTTGCGCGCATAGCGGGCGGCTTGTTTGCGCCACGGCAGCTCTTGCACGGGCAGGCCGTGGGGAAACTGCCAGTACGCCCACTTTTGCGCATCACTCGCCGCCTCACGCGGTTCATTCCAGTCGGCATTGATGCGCGCCAGCAAGCCGTGGAGCAGGCGCGCAGACACATCGGCTGGGCGCGAACCAAAGCGCTTGAAGATGTGCCGCCCGTCTTCCGTCTCGTCGCCCTCTGGTGCGGTGGCGTCCTGCCGATTGGGTAAACAAGGCAAGCGGTGGTGCGTCAGCACCAGCCAGACCACGGCCTGCGCCAAGGGCGGCAGGCAGACAAAGGGGTTGGCAGCGTCTTTTTGCGCGGCGCTCCAGCCCGCATCACTCAAGCCGTCTTGCAGCAAGCGCCCGTTGGCGTGGTCCAGCCACAGGGCTTCAAAGGCCTTGCCGTCCGCGCCCACATCAGCGCAAGCCGCCAGGCGCTGCAACCAACCCGCATCGTCATCCGTGCCCACAAATGCCTGAAACACGCGCACCGACACCCATTCATGCCGATAGTGGTTGCGTTCTTTCAAGCCAGGGTTGCGCAGCCGGTCTTGAAACGCCTGCGTGGCCTTGCCCAGGTCGTGCAGCAGCGCGGCGAGGGCCGCCAAGGCAGTGATCAGCGGCAGATGGTGCCAGGTGGCTTCATCCTCGGCCCGCAGCACATTGCTGGCCGTGGTGTTGGTGGGCACCGCACCTTCGGCATTGAACTGGCGGCCATCGCCCACCACCCACAGCAGCTCGCTATGGTCGCGCCCGCGAATCCAGTGGCAGGCCACGGCGGTGTTCTTGCGGGCGCTGGCGCGCAGCAGTTTGCGCACCGTGTCCAGCCCGGCCTGGGTGATGGGCGTTTGCCAGGTGCGCTCGCCCCGGCGCTCGGCAAACTGGTCGAGGATGCGCCGGGTTTCTGTCAACGCGCGCTTGCTGCATTGGGAGACAAACAGCACGTTCATGCCGTGCCTGCCTTGTCCGCACTGGCTTGCTGCGCCAGCCGTGAGGTGTCGGTCGCAATGGCCTTGAGGCTGTCGATGATGAAGTCCAGCGATTCGCTGCGCGTGAGTGCCGCAATACAGTTGCGCCGAAACGCCTGCTCATCATCACCCCGCATCGCCGACAAAAATGCCTGCGGCAAGATGGCGGCGTCTTTGACCAAATCCGCCGCATCAAACACCAGGCCACCGCGCCGCGTCTTGCCATGCAGCACCGCCAGCCCATGCGGCAGGCCCAGCACCCAGGTGGCCGTGGCGCCCAGCCCGTAGGCCAGGTAGTTGCCATGATCGAGAAAGCGATTGGCGCTGTCCGTGCCCGAGCCGCGCTTGGCGCGGGTGAAGTCGCCATAGCCCGTGGCATCCACCGCCAGCTTGAACAGCGCCTTGGTCAAGCGTGCTTCATCGGTCAGCAAGGCCGTGACATCGGGTGCTTGCGCCACCAGGGTTTTGAACTGCGTGACCAGCGCCTGCAGCCGCGCCGCATCCACGTTAAAGCCCGCTTCACGCAGCGCCCGGGTGCTCCATTCTTTGAGCAATCGATCCAGACGCAGGCTTTGCAACTGCTTGGCGGCCTCTAATCGAAGCTCATCGTCAAACCAGAACTTCACCCAGGCTTGCAGATATTCGGTGGGCCGGTACTCGCTTTGCGGCGTGAGCCACGCGACCTCCACATCCACCTCATTGGCGCTGAACAAGGGCGTGCCGCCGCCACCGCAAAAGCCGACCAGTACACCCGCCTTGGCCAGCTCACGCATGGCCGCCTGCGTGATGGAAGTGCCCGTGCCCAGCAAAATGCTGGTGGTGTTGGCGATGGGGATGTTCCAGTACAGGCTGCGCTTGCCGGCATCGGTCACATATTCAACGCGGCCACCGTTGACGAGTACGCGGCAGTGCTCCAAGTAGTACAGGTTTGCACGTGCTGAATGAAGGATGGTTTTGAGATCCTGACTTTTGATGTCTTGCAAGCTGCCTCCCATCAGCACTTGTAACAAGACAATGCAAACACAGCAAGCACTAGCGTCAAGATGCGCATGCCTCGGTCAGCCCTCATTGCCTAGAGACACGCCAGAGTTGCTACGATTGCGCGTTAGAAATGGCCTGCCGATGCAAGCCTGAAACTGGAAAGAATCAAAAAATGAAGATAGCCACCTGGAACGTAAATTCCCTGTCCGTGCGCCTGCCGCAGGTGCTGGACTGGCTTCAGGCCAATCCCGTTGATGCGCTGGGCTTGCAAGAACTCAAACTGACGGACGATAAGTTTCCACACATGGCTTTTGAGGAAGCGGGCTACACCGCCGTTAGCCATGGCCAGAAGACCTATAACGGCGTGGCTTGGATTACACGCACTGCGGCGCGCGATGTGGTGCGCAATATTCCCGGTTTTGAAGATGAGCAGGCACGCATTATTGCCAGCACGATTGACAGCCCTTCGGGCGAGATTCGTCTCATCAATGGCTATTTCGTCAATGGCCAAGAACCCGGCTCTGAAAAATTTGCCTACAAGATGCGCTGGCTGGATGCCCTGCACGACTGGGTCCAGCAGGAGATGGCAAAGCACCCCCGGCTGGTGCTGGTCGGCGACTTCAATGTGGCCCCGGAAGACCGAGATTCCTATGACCCAGCAGGCCTGAAAGACACGATCCATCACACGGTTGAGGAGCGCGAACATTTTCGGGGGCTGCTGCAGCTGGGGCTGACGGATGCTTTTCGCATGTTCGAGCAGCCCGAGAAAAGCTTTTCCTGGTGGGATTACCGCATGCTGGGTTTTCAGAAAAATCGAGGTCTGCGCATTGACCACATTCTGGTCAGCGATGCATTAAAGCCTGCTGTCAGTGCATGCGTGGTTGATCGTCAGCCCCGTAAAAACAAGCAGCCCAGCGATCACACACCGGTCGTGGTCACGCTAGGCTGACAGGCCAGTCAGGCTTGGCCGGTGCTGAGCCACTGCACTGATTGCAGCTGGCCGCGCAGAACAAGCATGTGATGGCGAACCAGCTTCTGCACCTGGGCTGGCAGAATTTCCTGATAGAGCGCCTCCGCGGCGCTCAGCCACTTCTGCAGTTTAGCCAACACGTCTTGGATGCTGACTGCTGGCGCGAACAAGGCAGAGTCTCGCCAGGCCTGGCGGGTACGCTCCAGCACCAGTAAAGCGCCTTTGGCGGTCTGCGGCTGGCTGGTCGGGTTGACTGGCAGGGCTTCAAGTTCATTGAGCAGCTTTTGTGAAACCTGGGCAAAGCGCTGCAGCGCTTCCGAGTGCATGCCGCCATGCCCGGTTGAGAGGTAGTTGCCGCAGCACTCTCGGAACTGACGCCCGGCCTCACGGGTCAGCGCCAGCTTTTTGCCTGCAGTCTGGCTCAGAAGATCCTGAAGATGAGGCTCAATCGCGCGCTCCCAGGCGGCTTTGACAGCGAGCTTGACCTGATTCCAGTCCAGCAGGCTGCTGCCGTGCTGCGCCAGCCATTGCTGATTCAGCTCGGGCTCGATGAGGTCAAAGTCAGCGTTCTGTGCTTGACGGATCTGCGCTGTGTTCCAGCCCAGTTGATAGGCAGGGCTGTACTGATCGAAGCTTCGCCCCACCACGAAATAGGGCTCAAACCGGTATTGACGATGCCAGAATGCCTTTTCAGACTCAGGCATCGCCACACCGCTGTTCAGCACAGGCGTATATGCACCGGGCTGAGTGAGCAGCCGGTTCAAGCCGAATGGAGAGTGAAATGAGGATAAGAGAGGCACGGGGGACAACTGCAAATCATGGAAGCATTTGCAAATTATTGTCCTCCGGTGCTTTTTCGGGTCCTCAAAAACTGATGGTGCAGGTGTAGGAAAGTCTGATGGTCGCTTGTATGTAACGACTGACTTTTCTGCTCAATCAAACTCTTCGTTATCCAGCCCCAGCTCCTGCAATTTGCGCGTGATGGTGTTGCGGCCAATGCCCAGACGATTTGCAGCCTCCACACGCCGGCCATGCGTAGCCGCCAGCGCAGCGCGCAGAAGTTGCGCTTCAAATTTCTGCGACAGCTGATCCCAGACATCGTTATGCCCCTGTGCCAGCAGTTCCTGCGCTTGCTTGCCCAAGCCCTCAAGCCAGCCGCAGGGAATAGCGCTCTGCCCAGCCTCTGCAGACTCATGAGCCATAGCGCTGAAATCCTCTTCCAGCCGGGGAGCGGCACTGGCCACGGGCAGCGCCGCAGCAGGAGGCAGTTGCGCAGTCCCCGGCGGCGCAGCGCCCAGCACCTCTGGAGGCAAGTCTTTGAGTGCAATTTGCTGCGCTGGCGCCATGACGGTGAGCCAGTGGCAGATATTCTCCAGCTGGCGCACATTGCCCGGGAAGCTGAACGTCTGCAGCCTGTGCATGGCCTGACTGCTCATGCGCTTTGGCTCAACGCCCAGTTGCCGCGCACTTTGCTGCAGGAAATGCTGCGTGAGCATGGGCACGTCTTCCTTGCGTTCACGCAAGGCGGGCAAGCGCAGACGAATGACGTTCAGACGGTGAAACAAGTCTTCACGGAAAGCCCCGTCTTTAACGCGCTGCTCAAGATCCTGGTGCGTGGCGGCAATAACGCGCACATGGGCTTTGACGGCCTGATGGCCGCCCACCCGATAGAAATGCCCGTCGGAGAGCACACGCAGCAAACGCGTCTGCAACTCAAAAGGCATGTCGCCAATTTCATCCAGAAACAGCGTTCCGCCTTCGGCCTGTTCAAAGCGACCGCGTCGCTGCGTCTGGGCACCGGTGAAGGCGCCACGCTCGTGACCGAACAGCTCCGACTCCAGCAAGTCTTTGGGGATTGCTGCAGTATTGATAGCTACAAACGGCCCACCTGCAACGGGAGAGTGCTTATGCAATGCTCGGGCCACCAATTCTTTGCCTGCCCCCGATTCACCGGTAATCAGCACAGTGACCTGGCTCTGACTCAGGCGGCCAATCGCCCGAAACACATCCTGCATGGCGGGCGCCTGACCCAGCATTTCGGCCTGAACGGGGGTCTGGATATCGGCAACTTCCTCGCGCTGGCTTTCTTCCACCGCGCGGCGAATTAACTCCACCGCCTTCGGGACGTCAAACGGCTTGGGCAGATACTCAAAAGCTCCACGCTGGAAGGCAGAAACCGCGCTGTCCAGGTCGGAGTAGGCCGTCATGATGATCATGGGCAGGCCGGGCTGCTGCGCCCTCACCTGCTCCAGCAGCTCAAGGCCTGAGCCGCCGGGCATGCGAATATCGCTGACCAGCACCTGAGGCGCCTGACGCTGAGGATCCGTGCTGTCCACATCAGCCAGGGCCTTGAGAACATCGCGAGCCTGGGTAAAGCTGCGAATAGGCCAGCCCTCACGCCCCAGTGCTTTTTCCAGCACAAAGCGGATGGAAGGGTCGTCGTCCACAATCCAGATTGGCTTCATTGCTGTTGCATCCTTCCCTTCTTCGTCTGATAAATGATGTCAGGCGGCTTATGGCAGGGGAATCAGAATTCGAAAATCTGTTCTGCCGGGTTGGCTGTCGCACTCGATCAGACCATGGTGGCGCTGAACAAAGGTCTGCGCCAGAGTCAGCCCCAAACCGGAGCCCCCGTCCCTGCCGGACACCAAGGGATAGAAGATTCTTTCCTTGATGGCATCGGGCACGCCTGGACCGTTGTCAATGACATGCAATTCCAATGCCAGTCTGTAACGCTGGCGTCCCAGGGTGACTTGTCGCGCCACCCGTGTGCGCAAAATGATCTCGGCATCGCCCGCCGCAATTCGCAGGTTCATGGCCTGAGCTGCGTTCTGCACGATATTGAGCAAGGCCTGAATGAGCTGCGCGCCATCGCCGCGAAACTCAGGAATCGAGATGTCGTAGTCACGCGTGATCTTCAGTCCCTGCGGATACTCGATCAGCACCAGCGAACGCACGCGCTCGCAGACTTCATGAATATTGACGTCGCCCACTTCGTGGGGGTGACGATGGGGTGCCAGCAGGCGATCAACCAGTGCCTGCAGGCGATCGGCCTCATGAACAATGACAGTGGTGTATTCGCGCAGCTCTGGCGTTGCCAGATCCATCTGCAGCAGCTGAGCCGCACCACGAATGCCCCCCAGAGGGTTCTTGATTTCATGGGCAAGATTACGAATCAGCTCTTTATTGGCCTGTGCCTGCTCGCGAATGCGCTCCTCACGGTCCTGGCGGGCCTGCTGCTCCAGCGGCCACATCTCCACCATCACATGGCCCAGTTGCTCTACCAGCGAGACGGTGACATGCACGGGCAAGGATTCCTGCCCCAGCCGAAGCAAGGCAGCCTCAAAGCGCAAGGCAGCAAAGTCATTGGAGCGGGCACCGCTCAAGGCCTTGTCCAGCAAGGCTGGCTCTGAGAAGCACACCGCAAACTCTGTGGCCTCCATGGTGCGGCGCGACTGACCCAGCGCGTTTTCCAGCGCGGCATTGACAAAGCACACCACGCCCTGGGTATCAAGCACGGCAATCAGCGTGCACAGCCAGTCAAGAGACTGAAAACTCTGACTTTGACTGGTGTTTCTGGTAGCCGGGAAGTCCTCGGATAAAGGGGCTGCAAATGCGTTCATGAGACAAAAAACCGGTGAAGCAGCCCCTGCACGACTGCGTTAATTGGCAGGCAGACGATCCAGCTCCCGGCGAATACCAGCCACATCGCTTTCCTGGCGGGCGATATCGGCCTTGAGCTTTTCTACGCGCTCTGGGTAGCCCTGCGGGTTACGCAGCTCCAGCGCCGTGCGCACGGGATTGCCATCGTTGTATTCGGCACGCAAGGTGTTGAGCCGGCTTTGCGCCTTGTTCAGCTCGGACTGCAAAATCGCCCGGGCATCAGAGTCACGGGCTTTCTGGGCAGGATTGTCGCTGCGCACTGGCGCGGGACTTGAGGACGCAGGCGCAGCTGGCTTGGCCTTGGGCGCTGTTGCAGCCGCGCTGCCACCCGTGCTGCTGCCCCCAGATGGACGGGTGCCGTGAATCACGGTTACCCCACCGCCATCTACCGGCTTGCAACCTTTTGCCTTGGCTTGTGAAACATTGTTGGTGTATTCATTTCCGCAACGGTAGATCACATCCTGCGACCAAGCAGCAGCACCCACGGTCATCAGCAATGGCAACACTAAAAACTTCTTCATTGGCTCCTCTCAGGCAGACTGCGACTGCTTGACTGCAATGGAGTGAGTATCGCTCCAAGCGCATTGCGTTGTCGTCATTTCTTGGTATCACCTGAGACCGATAGGTTCCCTGACCCAGCCAGGTCAACCGCTGGTGCAATAAAAAAGGCGGCCAGGCCGCCTTTTTGAGTCTTTCGCCTTACAGCGAGAAGTACATGTCGTATTCGACAGGGTGCACCGACTGGCGGTAGCGAGTGACTTCGCCCATCTTCAGTTCGATGTAGGCGTCGATCATCGCATCGGAGAACACACCACCCTTGGTCAGGAAGGCGCGGTCGGCATCCAGAGCTTCCAGGGCCTGATCCAGGCTGTGGCAGACGGTAGGCACCAGCTTGTCTTCTTCGGGAGGCAGGTGGTACAGATCCTTGGTGGCAGCTTCGCCAGGATGGATCTTGTTTTCCACACCGTCCAGACCCGCCATCAACAGAGCCGCAAAGCCCAGGTAAGGGTTCATCAGTGGATCGGGGAAGCGAGCTTCCACACGACGAGCCTTGGGGTTGCTCACGTAAGGAATACGGATGGAAGCGGAGCGATTCTTGGCCGAGTAAGCCAGCTTCACAGGCGCTTCAAAGCCGGGAACCAGACGCTTGTAGCTGTTGGTGCCAGGGTTGGTGATGGCGTTCAGGGCACGGGCGTGCTTGATGATGCCGCCGATGTAGTACAGCGCGAAGTCAGACAGGCCAGCATAGCCGTCGCCTGCGAACAGGTTCTTGCCATCCTTCCACACGGACTGGTGCACGTGCATGCCGGAGCCGTTGTCACCAGCGTAGGGCTTGGGCATGAAGGTTGCCGTCTTGCCGTACGTGTTGGCCACGTTCCAGATGATGTATTTTTGCAGCTGGGTCCAGTCAGCGCGCTCGACCAGTGTCGAGAAGCGTGTGCCGATTTCGTTCTGGCCAGCGCCCGCCACTTCGTGATGGAACACTTCGACAGGAATGCCAACGGCTTCCAGCAGCAGGGACATTTCAGCGCGCATGTCTTGCGTGCTGTCGACGGGAGGCACGGGGAAGTAGCCGCCCTTGTTACGGGGACGGTGGCCACGGTTGCCCGTTTCAAACTTGGTGCCGGTGTTCCAGGGCGCTTCGTATTCTTCGATTTCGAAGAAGGGGTTCTGAGGCTCGGTACCCCAGCGCACGCCGTCGAAGATGAAGAATTCGGGTTCTGGTCCGAAGTAAGCGGTATCGCCCAGGCCGGAAGCCTTCAGATAGGCTTCTGCGCGCTTGGCGATAGAGCGGGGATCGCGGTCATAGGCCTTGCCATCGCTGGGCTCGATCACATCGCACTGCAGAATCAGTGTGGTCTCTTCAAAGAAGGGATCGATATTGGCTGTATTGGGATCAGGAACCAGCTGCATGTCCGAGGCTTCGATGCCCTTCCAGCCTGCCACGGAAGAACCGTCGAAAGCATGGCCCGAGGTGAACTTGTCCTCGTCGAAGTGCGACACAGGCACTGTCACGTGCTGTTCCTTGCCGCGGGTATCGGTAAAGCGCAGGTCCACGAACTTGACCTCGTTGTCCTGCACCATCTGCATCACGTCTGCAACGGTCTTCGCCATCAGATCTCTCCTGCCAAATTTGGCTGATCAAAAAAGGATAAATAGTACTAAGCAGTTTGCGTGCCAACTTGCCAACACGCTGCATCAAGATGCCTGAGTTCAAGGCAAAGCCATGAATCCATAAGCATATTCAGGGCAAGCATATAAGACAGCCACGCAATTTGGGGCGCCTGAGAAGGCTCCAAAGCGGTGCATATTGTCGCACCGCAAGATGGCTTTGCCAAAACGCACTATTTTGGTGAATTCTTATGCACCAAAATAGTGCCAATAAATAAAAGCGCCTGTTTGGTGCATGCTGGCTACAGCGCAGAAGAAGCACTACCGGCCATGCCCGGGGCAAAGGGAACTTGTGCAGAGGGCTCCCCCGGCCCCTGCTGGCCACGCTGCTGCGCCAGTGCTGCCAGACAGAAGTGGGCAAACCACAATGCCGAGAACGCGAACACCAGCGCATAAATCCAGATGGCAATGGGAATCAGAATCCAGAATGCCGCCAGGAACACCAGCCCCGAGACCCAGACAATGCCCGGGGCCATGCCCAGATAGCCGCAGATGACGCCCATCAGAATCAGCGACAGTCGGTGGCGTACAAACAGGCTGCGTCGCTCTTCCTTGCTGGCGTGATCTGCCAGCGCATCGAAGGCCATGACACGGTATGTGAGCCAGCCCCAGATCAGCGGCGTCACCACCAGCATCAGGGGCGGAAAGACCCACAGAGGCAGGGTGACGATCAAGGCCAGCAGCGCAATGGCCGTGGAGCCACCGGACCAGAGTACGCTGGCCACGAAAGAACCGCCATGCTTTTTCTCCATCTGGGGAAAACGCTTCTGCGCCACCAGATCAGTCAGCACAGGCGCCATGAACAGCCCCACCAGCATGAGCACCAGCACCACCAGCACTGGCGTAGCCCCAAGCACGACCAGAATGGATGCAACAACCTCTGAAGCATAGCCAACGCCATGGGACTGGAACCACAGCCAGACGGTGTGCAGCCACCCCACGCCATCCAGCAGGCTTTGAACCTTGAGCACGGCATCGGCCCAGAACAAGTAACCCAGCCCCCAGGACAGAAGCGCCATCAGGAGCAAGGGGAACAGGGACCACGCAATCACCCGCTTATGCAGGCAATACGCCAGTGCACGCCAGAAAGAGTCGAGTAGCAAGCTCATGCTGGCAAGCATACTCAAGGATTGATTTATGCGCGACCCATCAATCGTAGGACGGCTCGCCATTGTTGCGCCCAGAACCCACGGCCGTAATCCCGCAATTGACCTTGTGCGTTGGGCTGCACCTGATCGCGAATCCCTGTGGGGTCGTAGCGCAGATCAAAGTTGGCCGTGCCAAACAACATATCCCACCAGGGCAGCAGCACGCCAAAGTTGTTGCCATGCACTTTCTTGTTGCGCACTGGCGCCAGAGGTTCATGACCAATGCCAATGGCATGGTGACGACGGTGAAAGCGCGGGCTGATCCACAGGCGCTCGCCCAGTTTGCCAAACCAGATGCGGACATTGGCGTGCTGAAAGCTCTCGCTGAGCTGGGTCAATGCCACGATGGCCACAAACTGCCCGGGTGCCACACCAATTGCCTGCGCCACCAGCACGATGATGGCGTCGTGAATCACGCTGTCGAGCAAGTGGTTGCGGTTATCGCTCCACACCGTCATCTGGCGCTGCGAGTGGTGCACGGCATGCAGCTTCCACCACCAGGTCAAGCCATGCTGACCGCGGTGAATCCAGTACTCCACCAGATCGAAAACGATCAGATAGAGCACCAGGCTGACCCAGGCGTTGTCCGTCACACCCGGCCAGATATCGTCCAGGTGAAAACCGGGCAGACCCCAGACATGGAGCTGGCCCATGAGGGCATCCCACATCGGATCCACAGTGAAAAACAGGGCCAGCCGGAACAGGCCCAGCCGGTGAATCAGGGTGTAGAGAATGTCCACACGAATGGCCTGACGGTCCACCACGGGCTCCACCGGCTTCCAGCGCTGCAGGGGCACGATGACAGCGATCATGACTGCAATCTCCAGCAGCCCCACCAGCAGCCAGCCTGTGGCTGTATAGCCGTCTTCAAGCAGATTGGCCATACCGAAATGGAACAAGAAAGGCTGCACCACGCCTTCAAACAGGCGCTGCTGCGCATCCGCAAAAGTCTGAACCAACCACTCCACAACTCACTCCTCGTGCCGCACTCAGCGGTGCTGTGCAATCCAGCCCTGATAGGCCGGGTGCTCGGCCAGCGTACGGAAACAGAAACCCTGATCCAGCAGACCCACAATCAAAGGCTCAAGCACCGCCGGTGCCCAGGGGTCCTGACGTGACCAGATGCCTAGATGGGCCAGCAAGATATCGCCGCTGCGGATATTTTTCAGCGCCTGACTCAGCAGCCGCGCATTGGGATATTTATCGCTGGGCAGTTCATCGCCCAAAAAGCCCGCAGGCGCCCAGCCCACGTACTGATAACCGCCCTGCTGGGCTGCTGCGATCAATGCTGGTGATGTCTTGCCACCCGGGGCACGGTACAGCGGCAAAGGCTTGTGCCCGGTTATTTGCTGCAGGCGACGCGCAGAGCGTGCAACTTCCTCACGGTACTCATCGGCAGACACCACAAAGCTCTGGCCCTCACGCGGCCCGGCCGATGGCTTGACCTTGAAATGCGTGACCTGCCCTGTGTCCTTGTCCCGGATATCGGCCTGCCAGTACATATGGTCGTAGGTGTGAGAAGCCAACTGGTGCCCCTCGTCCGCCCGGGCCTTCCACCAGGGCGCCCAGAAATCACCCAGACTGGTGCCGCCCTCTTTCGCCGCCTCATTGGCGGCAAAAAAGGTTACCGGCACTTTGTGCTTTTGCAGCACCTGAGCCACCAGTTGGGCAATGCCCATGTGCCCGGTGTCAAAAGTCAGGTAAACCAGCTTGGAGCAAGCGCCTGCAGCTATGGTTTTAGAAGTACCCACCGCAGCCGCTGCAAGGCCTGGCAATGCGGCTGCAGTACCAGCCAGCATGAATTGACGTCTTAGCATCCACCCTCCTTGAGGTGGTCAATACACAGTCTGAAAGACTCTTGCTCACGGCAATGGTTCCGTGAGCAGGCAGGTCAACGTGCGGCGTGAGACAGTGTCCAGACTCCGTGCGGAGACTTGCCCACATTGACCTGGTTGATGACTTTTTTCTCGACCGTATCAATCACCGACAGCTTGCGCGCCCAGCGCGAGGCCACATAGATGTAGCGACCGTCTGCCGAGACATCCATGCAGTCCGGGCCACCCGGCGCGGGGTAGTTGGCCACGACCTGATTGGTCACCATGTCAATCTTGCTGATGGTGTTGGCCACGCGGTTGCTGACGTACAGGTGGCGGTCATCACCAGCCGCACGGAAGGCGTGCGCGCCTGCAGCGGTCTTGATCTGGCCTGTGCTGCGTGGCGTGGGGCCGGTAATGTCGAAGACTTCCACGCCGTCACCGCCCGTCAGGCCAACGAACAGCTTCTTGCCATCAGGGCTGCCGTACACGTCAGCAGGCATGGGGCCGGTGGGCACGCGTGCCTTGATGGTCTGTGTGGCGATATCGATGGCTACCAGCGCATCGCTGTCCTGCATGGTCGAGTACAGCGTCTTGCTTTGCGCATCGATAAACAAATGGCTAGGCGTTTTGCCGGTCGAGACACGCTTGACCAGTGTGGGGGTCTGCGTGGCTGCATCCCAGCGGTAGAAGTCGATATGGTTCAGGCGGTTGGCCGCCGTGATGAACCACTTCATATCAGGCGAAAAGCGCAGGTGATAGGGGTCCACGATGTCGCGAATCACGCGCTGCACGGCTCCCGTGCGGGGGTCCACCAGCGTCAGCGAATCACCGAGCGCATTGGCTACAACGAGAGACTTTTCGTCAGGTGTCAGATACAGGTGGTGCGGCTCTTTGCCCGTGGGGATGCGCGACTGCTCTTTCCAGGTCTGAGAGTCAACCACGCTGATGCTGGCATCCAGAGAGTTCAGCACGAACACGGGCGTAGGCCCTTGAACCTTGCTGGCTGCAGCCGCTGGCATCACGCGCGCAGGGGCTGGCGCAGCAGCAGGTGCCGCAGCCCCGGCTGCTGCGGTTGAAGACGCGGCCACCGCAGGCTTTGCCACAGCAGGCGCTGCAACCGGAGCACCTGCTGCCGTTGCCGATTTAACCCCAGGTAATGCCGATGCACCCAACCAGACGGCCAAACCGCCACCGACCAACAAAGCTACAGCAGCGCCAGTGCGCCCAATGGTAAGACGTCCCACAACCACCACCTTCTCAGAATCCACGCAGTGTAGCCGCGCCTGTGCAGCCACACCATCACTAGCCCAATTCCACGCGGGGCTTAGCGCGTCAACGTTTTGAGTCTTCCTGGCCTTGGCTTCCTCTCGGGGAAGTGCATCAAAAACAGGAGCATTCAGCGCAGGATTCTCCTATGTTTCAAAGGAAAAAAGCTGCAAAACCGTTGTAACAATGCCGCAAGGCGCTCACAAAATGATGAATGTCAATCACAAACGCGGTGCTATATAAAAAAGGAGCCCTCTGCGGGGCTCCTTTTCAGGCAAGGCCAGAGCGCAAGGCTTAAACCTTCCACTTCTCCACGAGCTTTTCAGGGCTCAGCGTGTCGTAGCCTTCAAAGGGCTGGTGAATCCAGGGGTTGGTGCCCAGATAGTCCACCGAGTAGTCGGCTTCGAAAGTCGAGATACCCTTGGTCCAGATCACGGCGCTGCGCAGCTCAGTGATGGGGGCGTAGTTGGTCTTGAGCATGGCGATCACGGCCTTGAGCGTGGCGCCGGAGTCTGCCAGGTCATCGACCAGCAGCACGCGACCTGCAATCTCACCCTTGGGGGTGGCGATGAAGCGACCAATATCCAGGTGACCCTGCACGGTGCCGGCTTCGGCACGGTAAGAGCTGGTGGACATGATGGCCAGAGGCTTGTCGAAAATACGGCTCAGAATATCGCCGGGACGCAGACCACCGCGTGCCAGGCACAGGATGGTGTCGAATTCCCAGCCAGACTGGTGAATCTTGATGGCCAGCTTTTCGATGAGACCGTGGTACTCGTCGTAGCTCACATACAGGTGCTTACCGTCTTCTGTCAGCATCGGTACAGTTCCTTTGAAAGTTCAGTAAAACCCAGCGCTATCAAGCGGCGCTGTAGGGGTTGTGCATCAGGATGGTGTGATCGCGGTCAGGGCTGGTGGACACCATGGCGATAGGCACACCCGTCACTTCCTGGATACGGTCCAGATAGCGGCGAGCATTCACGGGCAGCTTGTCGTACTCGGTCACACCCACGGTGGATTCTGTCCAGCCGGGAATGGATTCGTAAATAGGCTTGCAGCGCTCGATGTCGTCAGCGCCCAGGGGCAGCAGGTCGATCTTTTCGCCGTCCAGCTCGTAGCCCACGCACAGTTGCAGCTCTTCAATGCCGTCCAGCACGTCCAGCTTGGTAATGCACAGGCCGGACAGACCGTTGATCTGGGCCGAGCGCTTGAGCAGCGCAGCATCAAACCAGCCGCAGCGGCGCGAACGGCCGGTGGTCACACCCTTTTCGGCGCCCACGGTGCTCATCACATAGCCGGGAGTACCGGGCTTTTCCCATTCCAGCTCGGTGGGGAAAGGACCGCCGCCCACGCGTGTGCAGTAGGCCTTGGTGATACCCAAGATGTAGTGCAGCAGGCCAGGACCCACGCCAGCGCCTGCAGCGGCATTGCCAGCCACGCAGTTGGACGAGGTCACATAGGGGTAGGTGCCGTGGTCCACGTCCAGCAGCGTGCCTTGTGCGCCTTCAAACAGCAGGTTGCCGCCTTCGGCGTGCACAGCATTCAGCTCGCGCGAGACGTCAGCAATCATCGGCTTGAGCAGCTCGGCATGACGCATGGCTTCTTCGTACACAGCGTCGAACTGAATCTCGCCGTCCTTCATGTAAGGAGCCAGGCCGGCGCCGAAGTCGAAGTTCTTGGAGCCCAGCACGTTCACCAGAATGTGGTTGTGCAGGTTCAGCAGTTCACGCAGCTTGGTCGCGAAGCGCTCGGGGTGCTTCAGATCCTGCACGCGCAGCGCGCGGCGGGCAATCTTGTCTTCGTACGAAGGGCCAATACCCTTGCCGGTGGTGCCGATCTTTTGCACGCCGCCCTTTTCACGGGCTGCTTCGCGGCCGATGTCCAGTGCTACGTGGAAGGGCAGGATCAGCGGGCAGGCTTCGGACACGCGCAGACGGTCACGCACTTGCACGCCAGCCTTTTCCAGGCCTTCGATTTCTTCAAACAGCTTGCCCACGGAAAGCACCACACCGTTGCCGATGTAGCACTTCACGCCGGGGCGCATGATGCCGCTGGGAATCAGGTGCAGAGCAGTCTTTACGCCGTTGATGACCAGAGTGTGGCCAGCGTTGTGACCACCTTGGAAACGCACGACGCCATTGGCGCTTTCAGTCAGCCAGTCAACCAGCTTACCTTTGCCCTCGTCACCCCATTGGGTGCCGACTACGACGACGTTGCGACCTTTGGATGTATTCATATGCCAATCCGATAAATCGAAGAATTAGTCAAAAGCCTTAAATGGCTTGCACGACCCATTGCCCGCCAACATTGGCAAGCTCACGGTCGCAGTG
Organism: Comamonas fluminis; assembly: GCF_019186805.1. Taxonomy (NCBI): domain Bacteria; kingdom Pseudomonadati; phylum Pseudomonadota; class Betaproteobacteria; order Burkholderiales; family Comamonadaceae; genus Comamonas; species Comamonas fluminis. The sequence goes on from NZ_CP066783.1 coordinate 3,206,317, forward strand.
GAACTCGTCCACTTCACTTTCGTGCCCTGGCAGCACACAGACCACCGTTTCGCCCTTCTGGCGCAATGCGGCAATGGCCGCAGCCACTTGCACATCATCGCCCCAGGGAGCGCGAATGGCAGCCTTGAGCGGACGCTCGGGCACGACAGCCACCAGTTGTTTGATATCCAGACTGAAGCCAGCGGCGGGGCGATTGCGCCCGAACACCGCACCGACTTCGTCGTAGCGGCCACCGCGCACCAGGGCATCGCTGCCACCGGGCACATAAATCGCAAAGCGCGTACCGCTGTAGTAAGAGTAGCCGCGCAGGTCGGCCAGGTCAAAGCTGACCTTGACGCCGTCCAGACGCTGCACCAGCCAGCGCAAATGTGATAGCACATCACGCACACCAGCTGTGCGCTCCAGCACTTTTTCAGCCTTATCCAGCACTTCCATGCCGCCATACAGCTGCAGCAGTGCCATCAGGCCTTCGCGTGAGGCTTCGGGGAAATTGGCGGTCAGTGCGGACAACCCGGTGGCGTCCTTGGAGGCCAGCGCTGCATGCACGCCGCGCAGCACCTGCTCATCGACCATCACGCCAGCCAGCAGGCTGCGCACAATGCGCACATCTGCCAGGTCCACGATCACGTCCTTGACGCCAGCACCCTTGAGGCAGTCCAGTGCCAGATGCAGCGCTTCGAGGTCGGCTTCCAAGCCTTCGTGGCCATAGATTTCAGCACCGAACTGGAAAGGCTCACGCGTGGCGCGGGGGCGATCTGGCAGCGCATGAACCACGGGGCCGCAATAGCACAGACGTGTCACGCCGCTGCGATTGAGCAGGTGTGCATCAATGCGCGCCACTTGCTGCGTCATGTCTGCACGCAGGCCCATGGTGCGACCAGAGAGCTGGTCAATCAGTTTGGAAGTCTGAAGGGCGAGAGCTTCGCCTGTACCCGTCAGCAAGGACTCCAGATACTCCAGCATGGGTGGCATGACAAGCTCATAGCCATAGCTGCGTGCAGTATCGAGCAATCCTCGACGCAATTCTTCGATGTGCCGTGCCTCGGAGGGCAAAACATCGGCAATGTGATCCGGCAGGACCCAAGCAGACATGGAGAAATGGGGAGGCTGTTAAAAATGCGATTCTACCGGCTTTGCCAGCTCTGCCTAATTTGACCTACAAGGCCTAGCCAGTATCGGCGGTATTTAGAGCAAGGCCAGCGTGATGGCGCCCGCTGCGATACACAGCAATCCGCAAAAGCGCAGTTGCCCGTCTTTGAGTGCCAGCAGCTGGGTAAAAAGGCGCCGCCACTGCTGCGGAGCCAGCAAAGGCAGCAGCCCTTCCATCACCAGCACCATCCCCATGGCCAGCCCCAAGGTTTCCATCCAGTTCATACCTGTCTCCGAAATAAACAATGGCCCACAAGGGGCCATTGTTTTGATAGCAATGAAGCTTATTTGCCAGCCGATCCGCCGCTGCGGTAAGCCTTGAAGAAATCGGTCTGCGAGGGGTCCAGCACCAGCACATCGCTCTTCTTGGAGAAGCTCTCCTTGTAAGCATCGAGGCTGCGGTAGAACTGCGCAAACTGCGGATCCTTACCAAAGGATTCAGCGTAGATGCGCGCAGCTTCTGCATCGCCTTCGCCCTTGATCTTCTGAGCATCGCGGTAAGCGTTGGCAATGGTGATGTCACGCTGGCGGTCCGCTTCAGCGCGAATCTTTTCACCTTCTGCCGCACCGGTAGAACGCAGTTCATTGGCCACGCGCTTGCGCTCGGCTTCCATACGGCGATAGACGGACTCGGTAATGGTCTCAGCGTAGTCCACGCGAGTAATACGCACGTCCACAATGTCCACGCCCCAGGGCTTGGCGCCGCGAACGGTTTCCAGCACTTCACGCTTGACATCGGCCATCAGCGCTTCACGCTTGGAAGACAGCAGCTCGCGCACGGTGCGGCGGTTGATCTCTTCCTGGAAAGCATTGCGCACCACGCGATTAAGCTGCATGGCACCTGCGGATTCGTCCAGGCCCACGTTACGGATGTATTCCGAGGGCTCGGAAATGCGCCAGCGCACATACCAGTCAATCACCACGCGCTGCTTTTCAGCAGTCAGCATGGGTTCGGTGTCAGTGCTGTCCAGCGTCAGCAGACGCTTGTCGATATAGCGCACGTTCTGGAAGGGCGGAGGCATCTTCCAGTTCAGACCCGGCTCGGTAATCACTTCCTTGATCTGACCCAGCGCATAGACCACGCCAAACTGGCGCTGATCCACCACAAACAGGGTGGAGCTCAACAAGGCCAGCACCACAAGAATGCTGGTGACAAAAAATCCAATTCGATTCACTGCATTCTCTCCTAGCGTGCGTCACGATCACGGCTGCGCGCATCGCGGCTGCGTGCATCGCCAGCGGGGTTGGGCACTACGCGAACAGTGGCCGCAGGTGTGGTTGAGCTTGCCGGGGCAGCTGCATCGCCTGTGGCGGCTGCATTGGCAGCACTGCCAACACCGCTCATGATCTTGTCCAGCGGCAGGTACAGCAGGTTGGAGCCCTGGCGGGACTCGACCAGCACCTTGGTCACGTTGCTGTAGATCTGCTGCATGGTGTCCAGATACAGGCGGTCACGCGTAACCTGAGGCGCTTTCTGGTACTCGCTGTACAAGGAGCTGAAGCGGCCCGCATCACCCTGCGCCTGCGCCACGATCTTGGACTTGTAAGCCTGCGCTTCTTCACCCAGACGAGCCGCCGAGCCGGTAGCACGAGGCACCACATCGTTGGCATATGCCTGGGCTTCGTTCTTGGCGCGCTCGCGTTCCTGACCGGCCTTGAGCACATCGTCAAACGATGCCTGCACCTGCTCGGGCGGACGCACACCACCTTGCTGCAGATTGATGCCCACCACTTCAACGCCCACTTTGTAGCGATCCAGAATGGTTTGCATCAGGTCACGCACACGCGGGGCAATCTGGTCACGCTCTTCAGCCAGAGCGGTATCCATCTTCATCTTGCCAACCACTTCGCGCACTGCAGATTCGGCCACCTGCACCACCGCTTCGGAGGGGCTGCGGCTTTCAAACAGCCAGGCACGGGCATCACTCAGGCGGTACTGCACGGCGAATTTGATCTCGACGATGTTTTCGTCTTCGGTCAGCATGGCCGATTCACGCAGACCGGTGCTGCGCACGATGTTGTCGCTGCCCACATCCGCAGAGCGAATCTGCGAGACATAGACCAGCTCATGCTTTTGCAGCGGGTAAGGCAGGCGCCAGTTGAAGCCCGCCCCCACCGTGCTCTTGTACTTGCCAAACTGGGTGATAACCGCCTGCTGGCCTTCCTGCACGATGAAAAAGCCAGTACCCAGCCAAATCAGCACAGCCACGCCAGCAATCAGAAACACGCCCTTGCCCGGATTAAAGGGCTCGGCAGGCTGACCGCCGCCATTGCGACCGGGAGGCAGGCCACGGCCGCCGCCGGGTTTGCCGCCAAACAGACCCGAGAGCTTACGATTGAGATCGCGCCACAGCTCATCCAGATCAGGTGGCTGACCTTGCTGGGACGAGGATGGACGAGGACGGGGTGGCTGCTCAGGCGCTGGCGCAGGAGAAGATGGCCGATCGTTGTCCGAAGGCGAATTGCTGGACTGCGAGGCATCTTCGTTGTTGTTGTCGCCACGACCCCAGCGCGGGTCGTTCAAGTTGAACATCCCGCGAATGCGTTGCGGTAGCACCGCCAAGCGATGAACGCGTTGTGAAAAATTCATGCGAGAAGTCTCTGTGTTTTCAAAAAGACATGAACCATGGCAGGCATTGTGCCCAATAGGGGCACAAATCCCTAGTATTGCGCCTCATCATCCGGGGACATCCAGTACGTATCGTCCGCCCCCTTCTGCTCTTCGCGCTCAACTTCCTGACGCGCCTGCAAGACCCGGTCTGCCAGCAATTGCCGCAACTGTGCCAGCCCTTGCCCGGACCGGGCACTGACAAACACACGCGGCACAGGAATGCCGTCAAGCTCGTACTCATCCTGCAGTTGCGCAGGCTGACGCTCGGGCTCTATGGCATCCAGCTTGTTGAAGACCAGGACCTGAGGCACATCGTCTGCCCCGATTTCCGCCAGAACTTTCTGCACTTGTTGTATTTGTTCCGGGAAGCCGGGGTTGGATGCATCCACCACATGCAGCAGCAGGTCGGCGTCAATCGCCTCCTGCAAAGTAGCCTGGAAAGCATCCACCAGACCGTGCGGCAAGTCACGGATGAAACCCACCGTGTCTGACAGGGAAACCGACTCCTCGGCCTCTGCCAGATACATCTGCCGGGTGGTCGTATCCAGCGTGGCAAACAACTGATCGGCCGCATAGGCTCGCGCCTTGACCATGGCATTGAACAGTGTGGATTTGCCCGCGTTGGTATAGCCCACCAGCGAGATATTGAAAACGTCACGACGCGAACGCTGGCGGCGCTGGGTCGAGCGCTGCTTTTTGACCTTCTTCAAGCGCTCCTTGGTGCGCTTGATGGACTCGTCGATCATCCGGCGGTCCAGCTCGATCTGCTTTTCACCAGGGCCACCACGGCCACCGATACCGCCGGCCTGACGCTCCAGGTGGCTCCAGCGACGCACCAGGCGTGTGCTGATGTATTGCAGACGGGCCAGTTCCACCTGCAGCTTGCCTTCGTGGCTGCGTGCGCGCTGGGCAAAGATTTCCAGAATCAGCATGGTCCGGTCATTGACCGGCATCTGGATGTGACGCTCCAGATTGCGCTGCTGCGCCGGGCTCAGAGCCTGGTCAAACCAGACTTCCTTGGCGCCGTGCATCTGGGCCAGCATGCGGATTTCGTCCGCCTTGCCACTGCCCACGAACAGGGCGGGGTCGGGGGCCTTGCGTTTGCAAGTCAGACGGGCAACGGGAAGCAAGCCAGCAGTCTGTGCCAGCAGGCCCAGCTCTTCCAGCTCGTCGTCAAAATGGGGAACGCCAAAATCCACGCCTACCAGCAGCACTGGCGCCGACGCGGATCGCTCAAAGGATTCAGAACTCAAATACCTGTCCCGTAGGGTAAGAGCCGCGCCGGCAGGACCGGCGGGCAGGAAAGCGCAAAGCTTAGGATGCGGCGACTTCGCCGTCAGCCGCTGCTGCAGCCGAGAAGTTCACGGCGCGGCCGGGAACGATGGTGGAGATGGCGTGCTTGTAAACCATCTGTGTCACGGTGTTGCGCAGCAACACCACGTACTGGTCAAACGACTCGATTTGGCCTTGCAGCTTGATGCCGTTGACCAGATAGATGGAGACTGGCACATGTTCACGACGCAGTGCGTTCAGGAACGGATCTTGGAGGAGTTGACCTTTATTGCTCACGATATTCTCCGTGTTCGAAGAGTGTTGTTGTAAACCGACACGTTACCACAGCCCCAGCGAAGACCCTTCGAGAGGGTTTTCCCTTGGGCTGTAGCAAGTATTAATCCTTGTCGGCGTAAGGATTATGGGAGGTTTTCATATCGATGCGCAACGGTGTGCCCACCAGATTGAATTCCTTGCGGAAGCGTCCTTCCAGAAAACGCTTGTAGGCGTCTGTCACCAGATCCAGCGAGTTGCCGTGAATCACAATGATGGGCGGGTTCATGCCACCCTGGTGGGCGTATCGCATCTTGGGGCGATAGGCACCAACCTTCTTGGGTGTCTGGAACTGCAGCGCTTCCATCAGGATGCGGGTCAGCACCGGAGTCGGCATCTTGCAGGTTGCCGAGCGATGCGCCTGGATGATGGACTTCCACAGCGGCTCAAGACCCTGGCGCTTTTGCGCCGAGATGAAGTGCAGCGGTGCGAACTTCAGAAAGGACAGGCGGGTTTCGATAGAGCGCTCCAGCATCTGGCGCTGATAGTCGTCCACCGCATCCCATTTGTTGATGGCCAGCACCACCGAGCGGCCGCTTTCCAGGATGTAGCCCGCAATGTGGGCATCCTGATCGGTCACACCCGCCGTGGCATCAATCAGCAGCAGCACCACATTGGCGCCTTCAATGGCCTGCAGTGTCTTGACCACAGAGAACTTCTCGATGGCCTCGAACACTTTACCCTTGCGGCGCAGGCCGGCGGTGTCGATCAGTTCGAACTTCTGGCCGTTGCGCTCAAAAGGCACGGTGATGGCATCACGTGTGGTGCCAGGCATGTCAAAAGCCACCAGTCGCTCTTCACCCAGCCAGGTGTTGATGAGCGTGGACTTGCCTGCGTTGGGGCGCCCCGCCACGGCCAGACGCACAGGCTTTTGGTCTTCCTCACCGAAGATTTCTTCTTCAGGCTCAGGCAGATTCAGCAGACCCAGCGCAGCGTCCACCAGGGTTCGCACGCCCTGGCCATGCGCGGCCGAGACGGGCATGACTTCACCCAGACCCAGTTCATAGAACTCGGACAGTTGTGCGCCATCCTTCATGCCTTCGGCCTTGTTGGCTACCAGCAGCGTTGGCTTGCTCAAACGACGCAGGTAGTTGGCAATCTCGTGATCCTGGCCGGACAGGCCTGCGCGCGCATCCAGCACAAAGATCACCACATCGGCTTCGGCCACGGCCTGCTGCGTCTGCTTGGCCATCTCCTTGAAGATGCCGCGTGACGCGTCGGGCTCAAAACCGCCGGTGTCAATGACGATGTATTCATGCTTGCCCTGACGACCTTGGCCGTAGTGGCGATCACGCGTCAGACCAGCAAAGTCGGCGACGATGGCATCCCTCGACTTCGTGAGCCGATTAAACAGCGTCGACTTGCCCACATTGGGGCGCCCTACCAGGGCAATAACTGGCTTCATTCCAAAAACAATCTATCAATCAGGCTTGAAGCCGTACACCGTCCCGCTACGGCTGACGACCACCAGAGTATTGGCGGCCACAACCGGCGCAGTGGCGACTCCCGCCTTATCAGTTTGCAAACGGGTCAGTGCAGAGCCGTCTTCACGCGACAGCATGTGCACAGTCCCCAAATCATCAGCCAGCACCACAGAACGGCCCAGCACCAAGGGTGCGGTCAGCTTGCGGTACTGCAGCTTGTCCACGGACCACAGGCGCTCGCCGTCCGTACGACGCCAAGCCTGCACCGTGCCATTACTTTCGGCACCAAAGACGGATTGTTCATCACCGTCAATACCATCGCTGCCCTTGGAGTTCTGTGTCCAGCGCACATTGGCGTTGCTGACATCCACACAGCCCACGGTGGCCTGGAAAGCACGGGCGCACAGGCTGTTGCCTACGCGGCTGACAGGTCCGACCAGATCCACCAGTCGCTCCACATCGTTGGTGCCGCGAGGTGCCGCCAGAGGCGCCATCCAGCGCACAGAACCGTTGTCGGGGTCCACACCCGCCAGACGGCCAGAAACGCCTACCACCAGCGTATTGCCAGCAGGCAGCAGCACACCGGGCTGACGCAGAATCAGCGGCTCATTCGATGGGCCTTCTGCCGACCACAGTTCACGGCCGCTGTTGGCGTCATAAGCGGCCAGCGAGCGATCTGCCAGCATCACAAAGACACGGCCACCCGCCACCAGCGGAGGCGTGTACACCGCGGCGCCAAGGCGCTGCTTCCACAGTTGCTTGCCTTCGGCAAACACCTTCAGTTCATTGCTGCGCGTGACCACGGCAGTACGCTGGCCATCGCTGCCCACGCCTGTGGTCAGCGGCTCACCGGCGCTGAATTTACCCAGCTGGCTGCCGCTGTTGGCGTCCAGCGTCGTGACACTGCCATCCTTGGTCACCACCGTCACCGTGTTGCCATGTACCCATGCTGGCATGGCCAGAGGCACTTCGCTGCCCAGCTTGGCAGTCCAGGCCTGGTGCACGGCGATCTTGGCGGGATTAGCACCCAGGTCCAGAGGCTTTGGCGCATCCTTGCTACCAAACATGGAGCAAGCGCTCAGTGCGCCAGCCAATACAGTCAGCGCCAGTACGCGTGTAGCCGTGCGAGTCACAGTGTGGGCAGAAGTCTTCAAGATTATTTCTCCGACGCAGTTGTCTTCACCAGGGCCGCCGTTTCAGGAGCTGCACCCAGCGCATTGAGCTTGAATTCCACCAGGTGGCGGTAGTCCAGATCCTTGTCCAGCGCCTTGTAGGCTGCCTGATACTGAGTCACGGCATCCTGAGGCTTGCCCAGCGCAGAATACAGGTCGCCACGGCGATCCGCCTGCAGGCCGACAAAGGCTTCGGGCATGGAAGCTTCCAGCACCTTGAGGCCTTCGTCAAAATTCTTCTTCTGCTCCAGCACGGCAGACAGACGCAGGCGCGCCAGGGCCTTGGAGCCTTCGTCGCCCTTTTCCATCACCCAGCTCAGCACAGCCTTGGCATCGTCGATCTTGCCTGCATCCACATGGGCCTTGGCCAGCAGCAGCCCTGTCTGGCTGGCCTGTGCAGTGCCAGCATACTTTTCCTTGAGTTCAGCGAACGCCTGATCGGCACGCGCCTGATCCTTGGTGGTCAGCGCCTGATCGACAGCAAACTCCAGGCCTGCCGCCTGCACAGACTGGCGCTTTTGCCAGTATTGCCAGCCATTCCAGCTGGCGATGCACGCAAACACCACCACCAGCACGCCAGTGATCAAGGTACCCCAGGAATTCCAGAAATGCTTGAGCTGATCGAGTTGCTCTTGTTCTTCAAGGTCGAAATGATTTGCCATGGCTTCTTTGGATGAATGGAATACCCGTCAGGAAACGAAAAAAGTACGCGTCAGGCCGCCGATTTTAGGCTGCCCGCCCATTGAGCGACTTCTGCCAGGGATTGCTGAACTTGCTGACCTTCACCATCGCGCAGCGATTTGACGGTGACCTTGCCTTGCGCCAGCTCGTCGGCGCCAAAGATCAGCGCAAAGCGTGCACCCGAGCCATCGGCCTTCTTGAACTGCGACTTCATCGAGCCCATGCCCTCAGCCGAGCCCCCTGCAGCGGCGTGCATTTGCACAGCCACGCCAGCAGAGCGCAGTTGCTGCACCGTCTTGAAAACTTGTGGCAGCGCCGATGCATCGGGAATGATGGCATAGGCATCTGCGGCAGGCTGAGGAATCTCGGCACCGATTTCCTTGAGCACTTCCAGCACGCGCTCAATGCCCATACCCCAGCCCACAGCGGGAGCAGGCTTTCCGCCCACTTCCTCAATCAGATAGTCATAGCGACCACCGCCGCAGATAGTGCCCTGCGAGCCCAGCTTGTCGGTAATGAACTCGAACACCGTGAGGTTGTAATAGTCCATGCCGCGCACCAGACGCGGATTCAGCGTCCATGCGACGCCGTTGGCATCCAGAATATCCTGCACGGCCTTCAGGTGAGCCTTGGAGGCATCGCCCAGATAGTCCATCAGCTTGGGCGCTGCGTTGACCATGTCCTGCATGGCAGCGTTTTTGGTATCGAGCACGCGCAGCGGGTTGCTGTACATGCGGCGCTTGGCCTCTTCGTCCATCACATCGGTGTGCTGCTCGAAGTAGGCAATCAGCGCTTCGCGGTGGGCCTTGCGCTCTTCGGGCTGACCCAGGCTGTTGAGTTCCAGACGCACGTCGTCAATGCCCAGCTCTTTCCACAGTTGCGCAGCCAGCAGAATGACTTCGGCGTCCAGCTCGGGGCCGGCGAAGCCCATGGCCTCCACCCCCACTTGGTGGAACTGGCGATAGCGGCCACGCTGAGGGCGCTCGTGGCGGAACATGGGGCCGATGTAGAACAGGCGCTTGCCGCCGTCATACAGCAGATTGTTTTCGACAATCGCACGCACCACGCCCGCCGTGCCTTCGGGGCGAATGGTCAGGTGTTCTCCGTTGAGCTTGTCTTCAAAGGAATACATTTCCTTTTCAACAATATCGGTCACCTCACCCAGACCGCGCACGAACAGGGCCGTGGGCTCGACGATAGGCGTGCGGATATTGCGATAGGCAAAGCGCCCCATCAGATTGCGAACCTTGTCCTCAAACCATTCCCAGCGGGCCGAGTCCGGCGGGAGGATGTCGTTCATGCCTTTGATGGCGGTCAGTTTTTCGTTCTTGGCCACGTAAAAGTCTCTTACTGGGTTACTAGCAAAATAAGAGCGTGCAGCACACCATCTCTCTATTTATTAACTAGAAACCTTGTTCAAATCCATACAGATAGTGCGAAGGCAGCTATCAATTCTCATTCTCGCTTGATGGCATTGTGCCAGCAAGCCACCTGACAGCCCACTCGCGCAGGCTATCTTTACTTAGCTTGCAGAGCCGTAGCGGCGCTGCACATATTGCAGCACCAGCGTCTGGAACTCTTCGGCAATGTGCTCGCCGCGCAGCGTCAGGGCTTTTTCACCATCAATGAACACAGGCGCAGCAGGTGCTTCACCATTGCCAGGCAGGCTGATGCCGATGTCGGCATGCTTGCTCTCGCCAGGGCCGTTGACGATGCAACCCATCACGGCCACTTTCATGGCTTCCACACCGGGGTACTGGGTGCGCCACACGGGCATTTCACCGCGCAGAAAGTCGTCAATCTTCTTGGCCAGCTCCTGGAAAGTGGTGCTGGTCGTGCGGCCGCAACCCGGGCAAGCGGTGACGCTGGGCACAAACACGCGCAGACCCAGGGCCTGCAGAATCTCGGACGCGACCACCACTTCCTGCGTGCGAGCCTCGCCGGGCTGGGGCGTGAGCGAGACGCGAATCGTGTCGCCAATGCCTTCCTGCAGCAGCACGGACAGCGCGGCGGTGGATGCCACCGTGCCCTTGGTACCCATACCCGCCTCGGTCAGACCCAGGTGCAGCGCATAGTCGCAGCGGCGGGCCAGTTCGCGGTAGACGGAGATCAAATCCTGCACACCGCTGACCTTGCACGACAAGATGATGTTGTCGGGGTTCAGGCCGATGTTCTTGGCCAGCTCAGCCGAGGTAATGGCCGAGGTAATCAATGCCTCGTACATGACCTGACGCGTTTCCCAGGGCTTGGCACGCTTGCTGTTCTGATCCATCAGCTCGGCCATGATTTCCTGGTCCATCGAGCCCCAGTTCACGCCAATGCGCACGGCTTTGTCGTACTTGGCGGCAATCTCGATCATCTGGCCGAACTGCTTGTCCTTTTTGTCGCCCTTGCCCACGTTGCCGGGGTTGATGCGGTACTTGGACAGCGCCTGGGCGCACTCGGGATAGTCGGTCAGCAAACGGTGGCCGTTGTAGTGAAAGTCCCCCACCAGCGGCACATACTCGCCCATGCGGTCGAGTTGCTCACGGATATAGGGCACAGCAGCCGCAGCCTCGGGCGTGTTGACGGTGATGCGCACCATCTCCGAGCCAGCCTGCGCCAGCTGACGCACCTGAATCGCCGTTTCCACGGCATCCACGGTGTCGGTATTGGTCATGGACTGCACACGCACAGGCGCATCGCCACCCACGGTCACCACGTTGTTGCGCCACACCACCTTGGCCTGACGCGATTTGCGCGGCAGCGGGCTGGCGATGTCAATGGCTTTCTCTGAATCTTGCACTGTCATATTTCAATTATCCAAGTGCTGCGCGCAAACCTGGCGCACGCCAAAGGCAGGCAGCCAAGCAAGGGCCGCCCCGCACAGAGGCTGTCGCTCCCCTCCCCCTAGCACGCAGCGCGTAGAGAGAGGGCGCCGTGCACACGGGGAAGGCGCGAAGCGACTCAGGGGGAGCTTCATTTATTTCACTTCGAAGCGGGCCACGTTGTCACGCGTAGTCGAAATATCAAAAGGCTCGCCACGCACCATCACCTGGGTGCCCTTGGCGTTACCCACGATCACGGACAGAGGCAGCGTGCCCTCGGCGGTCACAGACTCATCCTTGGCCAGCGTCTTTTCCAGAACCACCTTGCCCGATGCATCCTTGACTTTGACCCAGGATTGCGTCACGGCTTTGAATTCCAGCACCGATCCCTTGGTTGCAGCAGAGGGACTGCCTGTCGCAGCCTCAGGCACAGCCGCAGCGGCCACCGCAGGTGCGGCAGGCGCTACAGGTGACTCTGGGGCGGCAGGAGCCGCAGTAGTTGCTGGAGCAGCGGGGGCTGTTTCATTCGCAGCCAGCGCAGATGGCAAAGGCGCAGCACCTTCGGCAGGCGTCTCCGAAGGCGTCACCACCGAACCGGACTCCACCACCACACCAGTGGCGGGAGGCTGGGCGCCAGACTGCGCGGCTTCCTGGCTGGCACTACCACCTTCAGCAGACTGCTGCAAAGGCACAAAGTACACGGCAGCAGCAGCGGCCAGCAGCAACAGAACACCAGCGATGATCTTACGCGAGCTGCCCTCACGCGAGTCCAGCGGGGTTCCCGAAGACTTGAAGTGGCTGCGCTCCTTGACTGTTTCGTTGATGCCGCCGCCCGCATTGCTCAGACTTTTGAGCGCTGTGCGTGGCAGCAAGGCCAGAACGGACTCTGCATCAATATGCAGATTGCGGCACATGCCCATGGCCAGAGCGCGCATGAACACATGATCGGGGAAGGCTTCGTATTGATCGGCCTCCAGTGCCTCCAGCTTGTGCTGGGGCACCTTGAGCATTGCTGCCATCGTTGGCAATTGCATGCGGGCTGCTTCCCGCGCCTGACGCAAGATGGCGCCGGCGGTTGTCTGGGTTTGCGCCTGCTCTTCGCTTTGCATAGTCACCTCTTTCACCACACCGTCACTCATTGAAGGCTCCACGCTCATAGGCCAGCCACTGGCGTGACTGCGGGTAGCGATCACGCAGCTGGTTGGCCAGCTGACGCACTCCAATATCGTCGTGCAATGCCCTGTTTATTTTGATTCCCAGCCACAGGCTTTCTGCGCTGGCTTGGTTGCTATTGTTATTCAGACGGCGGATGTAGAACTGCGCCTTGTTCAGATCACCCTTGAGCCACAGTACATTGGCCAGGTTGTAGCCTGCTGCCGCATTGCCCAGGTCCATCTCATAGGCGCGCAGCATGCTCTCATAGGCCTGATCGAGCTGACCTGCCTGCTGATAGCACATGCCCTTGGCCAACAGGGTTTTGGGCTGCTCGCGGTAGCCGGGGGCTGCCAGCGCCTTGTCAAACCAGGGCTGCGCCACATCGAAGCGTTTTTGCTGGCACAGCATCCAGCCGTAGTTGTGAATCTGGTTGCCGTCTTTGGGGTTCAGGTCAATGGCTTTGCGCATGGCAACGTCAGCCTGCGTCCAGTCCTGGTTCTGCATCAGGATCAAGCCCAGCAGACCGTAGGCGTCGGCATAGTCAGGTTTGGCCGTCAGTGCCTGCCCCACCTCTTCCATGGCCACATCCAGACGACCTGCCTGGTAGTAGTTGGCCGCCAGTTCCAGACGAATCTGCGCACGCCGGCTGGCATCCGCAATTGAGGGCGTACCGGTACCCATGACCGAAGTCTGCGGCACCGAGGTGGAAGAAGTTGTCGTGGTGGTCGTGCTGGTGCAGCCAACCAACGCGGCAGCAACAACCGGAACGCCCCACCGGGCCAGCAGACCCCAATGCTTCAAAACCGGCTGGCTTACCACTGCCCTCATGTAGTGTCCTTTATTCAAAACTCCGTCAAGACACCTGCTTGAGCGGGATAGTGCGCTGCTTGGCCATACGCTCGGCAGCGCGCGTTCTGTCCTTCACATCCCCTGCAAGCTGACCGCAGGCGGCATCGATATCGTCACCCCGGGTCTTGCGCACCGTGGTCACAATGCCAGCATTGCTCAACAAGGTTGCGAACTCGGTCACGCGGGCCGAAGGCGAGCGCAACAGACCCGATGCGGGGAAGGGATTGAACGGAATCAGATTGAACTTGCACCAGCTCTTGCCATCCCCCCGGGCGCGCACCAACTCTATCAGCTGGCGTGCGTGCTCAGGCTGATCGTTAACGCCGTCCAGCATGCAATATTCAAACGTGATGAAGTCGCGTGGCGCGAACTCCAGATAGCGCTCGCAGGCATCCAGCAACTCAGCAATCGGGTACTTCTTGTTCAGCGGCACCAGGTTGTCACGTAGCGGATCGTTGGGCGCGTGCAGCGACACAGCCAGCGCCACGGCGCAGTCCTGCGACAGGCGATCCATCATGGGCACCACGCCCGAGGTGGATACCGTCACGCGGCGGCGCGACAGGCCGTAGCCATGGTCGTCCAGCATCACACGCAAGGCAGGCACCAGCGCGCTGTAGTTCTGCAGCGGCTCGCCCATGCCCATCATCACCACGTTGGAGATGATGCGGTCCTCCGTGCCAAAACGCTTGCGCAGCGAGTGCTCGGCATACCAGAGCTGGGCCAGAATTTCACCAGTATTGAGGTTGCGGCTGAAGCCCTGATGCCCGGTCGAGCAAAAGCGGCAGCCCACGGCGCAACCTGCCTGGGACGAGACACACAGCGTGCCACGGTCGTCCTCAGGAATAAAAACAGATTCAACGGCATTGCCGTCACCCACATCAAACAGCCACTTCACGGTGCCATCAGCGGAGACATGTTCTGTCACCACGGGCAAAGCGGTAATGTGGGCCCGGCTTTTGAGCTTTTCGCGCAGGGACTTGGCCAGATCAGTCATCTGGTCAAAATCGGATGCGCCACGCTGGTGAATCCAGCGGAACAGCTGCGTCGCACGGAAACGCTTCTCCCCGAGCTGCTCGCAATAAGCGGTCAGTCCTTCGAGGTCAAAATCAAGCAAATTCGTTGTCATATCGGCAAGTGGTAACGACGTAACCACGCCGTCGCCTGCATTCGCTCAAAGGCTGATGCCGGAAACCAGTCCCGGGCATCAGCAACCAAGCATGCGGCTAAAGCCCAGCGTGGATTAACGCGAGTAAACGTTCATGCCGGGGAAGAAGAAGGCAACTTCCACAGCAGCAGTTTCAGCCGCGTCAGAGCCGTGCACGGCGTTGGCGTCGATGCTGTCGGCGAAGTCGGCGCGGATGGTGCCCTTCTCAGCCTTCTTGGGGTCGGTAGCGCCCATCAGTTCGCGGTTCTTCAGGATGGCGTTTTCGCCTTCCAGAGCTTGAATCATCACGGGGCCGGAGATCATGAAGTCCACCAGGTCCTTGAAGAAAGGACGAGCAGCGTGCACAGCGTAGAACTGTTCAGCTTCAACGCGCGACAGGTGCACCAGCTTGGCAGCCACGATCTTCAGGCCAGCAGCTTCGAAGCGGGCGTAGATTTGGCCGATCACGTTCTTGGCAACTGCGTCGGGCTTGATGATGGAGAGGGTACGTTCGATAGCCATGATGATTATTTCCTAATCAGGGTTACTATGGGTTTTTGCCGAAAAAGCAAAACAGTTGATTTTAGCGGTGCCGCCAGAGACCTTGAAGTCCTGACAGCACTCAAATCCTTACGAACGCCTTTTTAACGACCGCCGCGGCGGCCACCACCGCCGCCACCAGGGCGACGCTTGGCATTCTGTCGGGCACGCGACAGACTGTCGCTGCCGATGTAGCCCACTGAAGTGCGCATGGGATCGGGCTGACCGCCTTGCGAGCGACCGGTGTTGTTACCGCCACGATTGACACCGGGGCTGCGCTGCGCGCCACGCGGGTTGTCGCCCAGCATGCCGCTGGGTGCGGGGCGGTTGCCATCCCACTCACCACGGCGCTGACCACCGCCTTCACGGCGACCTTGCGGCGCGCGGTTGGGATTGGCACCTTCACCGCGAGCGATGCTGCGGCCGGTTGCACGAGGGGCACCACCGCGGTTGTTGGCACCACGGGTGCCGCCGTTATTGCGCTCGACAGGCGCACGCTCCTTGACGCCCGCTGCCGACATCAGGGCCTGAATATCAGCCTGATCCAGCTCCACCCAGGCACCGCGCTTCAAGCCACGGGGCAGCATCATGGCGCCGTAGCGAATACGAATCAGGCGGCTGACGGCGTGGCCCACGGCCTCGAACATGCGGCGCACTTCGCGGTTACGGCCTTCGGAGATGGTGACGCGGTACCAGTGGTTGGCACCTTCGCCGCCGCCGTCTTCCACAGCGCCAAAGCTGGCTTCGCCGTCTTCCAGCTGCACGCCATCCAGCAGGCGTTGCTTTTCTTCCTTGCTCAGCGCGCCCAGCACGCGGGCAGCGTACTCACGCTCCAGACCGAAACGGGGGTGCATCAGGCTGTTGGCCAGCTCGCCCGAGCTGGTGAACAGCAGCAGACCTTCGGTGTTCAAGTCCAGACGGCCGACCGACTGCCACTTGCCGTGCTGCAGCTTGGGCAGCTTGCGGAACACGGTGGGGCGGTTCTGGGGGTCGTCATGCGTCACCACCTCACCCACAGGCTTGTGATAGGCAATCACGCGCGCGGGTGGTGGGTCGATACGGAAGCGAATGGGCTGGCCGTTGACCTTGACGATGTCGCCAAACTGAATGCGCTGGCCGACGTGGGCGGGCTCGTTGTTGACCGAGATACGGCCTTCCAGAATCAGCTGCTCCATCTCCAGACGCGAGCCCATGCCGGCCTGGGCCAGTACCTTGTGCAGCTTGGGCGAATCGACCTGAGGCGCCAGCACGCGCTTGGCGGGCATGACACTGCCGTTTTCTTCTTCGTCGTCAAAGTCGCCCGAGATCACATCGGCAAAGTCGATGTTCTGACCTTTGGGGGACTTTGGAGATTTTTGGGGCTCAGCGCTTTGTGCATCTGCGCTGTCAGCTACCAAATCTGCAGCATCCTGCTTTGGCTCATCTGCTGCTTCAAGCGTTTCAGCAGCTTGTGCTTCTTCAGCGCGGGCTTCGGCACGCTTGCGGGCCAGCTTGGCCTCGGCAGCAGCCGTCTTCTTCACGCCTTGCTTGCGCGTTGCGCCGGGCTTGGGGGCTTCGGCGGCGGGCTTAGCCACGCGGGGCTTACGTACTTTCTTGGTCGGCTCGGCTTCGGGCGAAGCAGCTGCGGACTCTGGCATCGGGTTCGATGTCTCGTTGTTCATTCCGGTTTTCCTTCGGGGATGACGCCATCGTCATCCTCCACAATTCGCTCGTTTGCGGGGCCACTGTGCATTGCATCATCGGCCAGCGCAGTGTTCTTATCGTCCACGACTTCTTCTTCGTCGTCGTAGTCATCTTCGAGAAACGCTTTCAAGCCCACCCATTCCGCACGACCTGACTTCTTGGCCGCCGGTTTGACTTCAGGCTCGCTCGCCTTCGCCAATGGCTTGGCAGCTTTCGCAGGCTTTACAGGCCTGGGTCGGCTGACGGGTTCTGGCAAAGGCTCTGGCAAAAGCTCTGGTTCGTGCGCGGACTTTTGCGCTGACTCCAGCACCGACGCTTGCACCTCAGCCTCTTCAATTTCAATAGCATCCTGCGCTTGATCTGCCTTGGCTCCCACCTGATTGGGCTCAGATTCTGGCAAATCCAGCTGCGGCTGCAGTTCCTGAGGCTCCGCCGCAGGCTCAGCAATAGTTACTGCCTCGGCTGCTTGCGCAGGCAACTGTGCTTGCAGCGCTGCCAAATCCTGTGCAGAAGCATCGGCTTGCACCTCGGCCTGCGCCGGTTCTGGCTCTGCGGCCTGAGCGGAAGCATCCTGCACTTCACCCTGCCCAGCCAGCTCTGCATCAGCCCCCTCCTCTGCAGGCACTTCTGCGGACACTTCTGCGACCTGCCCCTCCACCGCAGGCGCTTCAGCGCCCTCTTCCCCATCCAGCGCCTTGAACAGGCTTTGCTGGGCCTGGGTTTCTTCCAACATAGGCAACTGATCCAGCGACTGCAGGCCCAGATCGTCCAGAAACTGGCGCGTGGTGGCAAACAGTGCCGGGCGGCCCACGGTTTCCCGGTGGCCAATGACTTCAATCCAGCCGCGATCTTCAAGCTGCTTGATGATCAGACTGTTCACGGTCACGCCGCGAATGTCTTCAATATCACCCCGCGTGACGGGCTGACGGTAGGCAATGATGGCCAGCGTCTCCAGCGTGGCACGCGTGTATTTGGGTGGCTTTTCGGGGTGCAGCTTATCCAGATACACCCGCATTTCGGGGCGGCTTTGAAAACGCCAGCCCGAAGCCACCTGCACCAGTTCCACGCCCTTGAGGGCCCAGTCCTTTTGCAAGTCCAGCAGCAAATCCTTGATCGTGTCCGAGCCCAGCACATCATCAAAAAGTGAGCGCAATTCCCGCAGCGTGGCGGGCTGCGGGGCACAAATCAATGCTGTTTCAAGAACCCGCTTGGCATCTACCGTATTCATGGGCGCAGCGTTTCGGGAGCGGCTGTCGCACCAGGTGTGGTGGGACGCCAGATTCTAAGAAGTGAGAGAAGCGCCCCAGAGATGCCATGCGAGTGATGGTCAGAGGCTTTCGGGGGGATTGTAACGCAGACCCCATAAATCCAGCGCTGCAGCCATGTCTTGTGGCAATGGCGCGTAGTGAACCAGCGGCTTTTTGGTCACAGGATGCTCAAAGGCCAGCCTGAACGCATGCAAAGCCTGTCGCTCCAGCCCGCCTTCCGGATGACCTCCGTACAGCGCATCGGCCACCAGCGGGTGCCCCAGCGAAGCCATGTGCACGCGAATCTGGTGCGTGCGCCCAGTGTGCAGCGTGCAGCGCACCAAGCTGTGCGTGGCATCCCCATCCAGCAAATCAAAGTCTGTCTGCGCAGCCTTGCCGGGGTGCAGATTCAGGTCCACCACCGCCATGCGCAGGCGGTTGCGCGGGTCGCGACCAATGGGCGCGCTGACTTCGCGGTGCTTGCGTGCGCCCCAGTCCTTGTGGGCAATGGCCAGGTACTGGCGGCTCACATCTCGCGCGGCAATCATTTTGATGAGCGCATCCATGGTGCTACGGTTGCGCGCCACCACCATCAGGCCGCTGGTGTCTTTATCCAGACGGTGAACAATGCCCGCGCGCGGCACCTGGCGCGCTTTTTCGTCGCGCGCCAGCAGGCCGTTGAGCAGCGTGCCCGTCCAGTTACCGGGCGCAGGGTGCACCACCAGACCGGCAGGCTTGTTGATGACGAGCAGGTCATCATCTTCATAGACCACCTGCAAATCCATGGCTTCGGGCTGGAAGGCCATGCTCTGCTGGGTGGGGCGCATTTCCACGCACAGCTTGTCGCCCACCGCCACTTTGGCCGAAGGCTTGGCCAGCACCTTGCCGTTGAGCGTGACCGCGCCATCGGCCAGCAGTTGCTGCAGATAGCTGCGCGAGAACTCGGATACGCCCAGCGCCAGCACCTTGTCGGCGCGCTGGCCATGGTGTTCAGTGGTGGCGACCAGCTCGCGCCGCTCGACTTCAGGACCGCCAATCGAGTCTTCAGCCGATTCATCCCAGCTGGATTCAGCGGTGTCTGTCATGTTCTGCGCCTCAGAAGACACAAGCCCCTGCGGGGCAGGGGCTTGTGTCGCTTGCGAGGCTTTTTTACCTTGCGATGCCATGCTTAGCGCGAAGGCAGATAGCGCGATGGATCGACAGGCTTGCCCTGGCGACGCACTTCAAAGTGCAGCTTGACGCGGTCCGCATCGGTGCTGCCCATTTCGGCAATCTTCTGGCCCTTCTTGACCGACTGGTCTTCCTTGACCAGCAGCGACTGGTTGTGGGCGTAGGCCGTCAGATAGGTGTTGTTGTGCTTGAGGATGATGAGGTTGCCATAGCCACGCAGGCCGGCACCGGCATACACCACACGGCCGTCGGCCGCTGCAACCACGGGGTCACCCGCCTTGCCGCTGATGTCATAACCCTTGTTGCGGGCTTCATCAAAGCCTGCAATCAGCGAGCCGCTGGCAGGCCAGATGAAGTTCACATCATCAGCACCCTTTGCCACTGGCGCGGAAGGCGCAGCAGGCGTCGATGTCACAGGCGCTGTCGTTGCAGCCGTGCCACCACCCACCACCACAGGCGCTACCGTGCGACCGGAGCCGCCCGACGAGGACGAAGCCATATCACGTCCTGGTGGCACCACGCGCACCACCTGACCGACTTCGATCACATTGGGGTTGTCCAGATTGCTCCAGCGAGCAATGTCTTTCCAGCTCTGACCGTGCTCCAGGCCGACCTTGATCAGCGTGTCACCGGGCTTGATGGTGTAGTAACCGGGCTTGCCCGCGTTTTCGGCACCGGGCAGCGATTTGACGTCCACAGTGGACGATGAGGAGGCCGACTGTCCGCGATCCTCCACAGGAGCCCTGTTTGCCTGGGTGGAGCAACCGGCCAGGATGACACCTGCCAGCACAGCCGTTCCCAATGCACCAAGACTTCGCGATACCAACATAAGCTATTCCCTTCTAGGCGATCCCCGATTTTAGAGGGACAAAGTTGACTGCTTCCAAAACTGTCTGTTTTAAACCGTGTGAACTCTTGTCAATCACCAGTAGTGCCTGCTTACCTGCACCGACAACTACTGGCGCAACAAGACGCCCACCGACAGCCAGCTGGTCACACCATGCCTGCGGAACGGTTTCTCCGCCCGCGGCCGAAATAATGCCTGCATACGGCGCACCACTGGCAAAGCCCACCATGCCGTCCCCCAGAATCAGGTGGACATTGGGCAACCGCATGGGCCGCAGATTGCTGCGCGCCTTTTCATGCAGGCCGCGCAGGCGCTCTATCGAATACACCTCTTTGGCCACCATGGCCAGCACGGCTGCCTGATAGCCGCAGCCCGTGCCAATTTCCAGCACGCGCCCCAGCCCCGCCTTGCCCGCATCCGAGTTCAGCAGCAGCTCAATCATGCGCGCCACCACGCTGGGCTTGGAGATGGTCTGGCCCAACCCGATAGGCAGGCTGGTGTCTTCATAGGCCTGATTGACCAGGGCGCTATCGACAAAACGGTGACGCTCCACCGTGGCCATGGCCTGCAGCACAGCGGCATGGCTGACACCGGCCGCGCCAATGCGCTGGGCCATGCGGGCACGCACGGTCGAAGAATCCAGCCCCACCCCCACGGGCGAAGCCGCTACATGCAAAGGGTTGATAGGCTTGGGCGCTGCGGGCGCACGCGCCGCGCTGGAGCCGGTCTGCACAGAGCGTGCGATCCAGCCCGGAACCTGTGGCGAGCGACGTTCGCTCACGATGCTGCCGCCACGGTTGCGGGCTGGCCAGCCAGCTTGCTGGCAGTCTGCGCCCAGTAGCCCAGATTGTCGTGATCGGTCAGATCGACCTTCAGCGGCGTCATGGCCACATGGCCGTGGGCCGTGGCGTGGAAATCCGTGCCTTCGGAGTCATCCTTGGCGGCACCTGCACTGCCAATCCAGTACATGGTCTCGCCACGCGGGCTTTGCTGAACAATGGCCTGCTCTGCCGAATGACGGCGCCCGAGACGGCAGAGCTTGACGCTCTTGAGCGCATCCAGCGGCATATTGGGAATGTTGACGTTCAGCAGCCAGGGCGCAGTGCCAATCAGCTGCTGGGCTTGCATGTCCTGCACCAGCTGGCGGGCAGTGGCGGCAGCAGCCTCCAGCTCGGCCCAGCCCTTGTCCACCTGGGAAAAGGCAATCGAAGGAATGCCGAACAGATAGCCTTCCATGGCCGCGCCTACGGTGCCCGAGTAAATCGTGTCGTCGCCCATATTGGCGCCGTTGTTGATGCCCGAGACCACCAGATCGGGCCGGTAGCCCAGCAAACCGGTCAGCGCGATATGCACGCAGTCGGCCGGGGTGCCGTTCACATAGCGAAAACCGTTGTAGGCCTTGTGCACATACAGCGGCGCATTCAGCGTCAGCGCGTTCGACTTGGCACTGTTGTTGTGCTCAGGCGCCACCACTTCAACGTCTGCCACGGTGCGCAGCGCATCGTGCAAAGCCACGATGCCGGGGGCCTGAAAGCCGTCGTCATTGCAAATAAGAATCTTCATGGATGAGGCGGATTGTAGGCGTGCCGAAGGTCACGACAGAGACACGCGGCATTCGCACCACACTTCTATCATCTGCTGCGCATTTCCCAACCGCTGAAGATCAGGAGACCCTTTTATGCACGCTTGGCTCTGCACCACGCCTACCGGTGTTGAAACCCTGAACTGGACCGAACTTCCCACCCCGCAGCCCGGCCCCGGCCAGGTGTTGCTGGAAGTGAAGGCGGCCAGCCTGAACTTTCCTGATCTGCTCATCGTGCAGAACAAATACCAGATCAAGCCGCCCCTGCCCTTTGTGCCCGGCTCCGAGTACGCGGGCGTGGTGCAGGCGGTGGGTGAAGGCGTCAAGCATCTCAAGGTTGGCCAGCACGTGGCCTGCCTGTCTGGCACCGGCGGCTTTGCTACGCATACGCTAGCGCCTGCCGCTTTATGCATGCCGCTTCCTGCGGCTTTTCCCTTTGTGGATGCCGCCGCATTCATCATGACCTATGCCACCAGCCACCACGCGCTGATTGATCGCGGCCAGCTCAAGGCGGGCGAGACCGTGCTGGTGCTGGGCGCAGCAGGCGGCGTGGGCACGGCAGCCATTCAGATTGCCAAGGCCGCTGGCGCACGCGTGATTGCCGCTGCATCCACCGACGAAAAATGCGCGCTGTGCAAGGAGCAAGGGGCTGATGCCACCATCAACTACAGCCAGGGCGATCTGCGTGAAGCCATCAAGGCCGCAACGGATGGCAAAGGCCCGGACGTGATCTACGACCCCGTGGGCGGCGACTTTGCCGAACCCGCGTTCCGCTCCATCGCCTGGCGCGGCCGCTATCTGATCATCGGCTTTGCCTCTGGCCCCATTCCTGCGCTGCCGCTGAACCTGCCGCTGCTCAAGGGCGCATCGCTGGTCGGCGTGTTCTGGGGTGACTTCGCCAAGCGCGAGCCACAGAACAATGCCGCCATGATGCAGGAGCTGGCCCAGTGGTATGGCCAGGGCAAGATCAAGCCCGTGATTGACCGCACCATGCCCATGAGCGAGCTGTTTGCCGCCTACGAACGCATGGGCTCACGCCAAGTGCAGGGCAAGCTGGTGATGGTCAACGACTGAGACCCATCAGGCGGCGTTAAAGCGAACGTACAGGCATGGCGATGCTGAATAGTCAATGGTCCATTGCTCAGGGCCATACTGAGCTCTGGCCTTCAGCATCACAACCACAGCATCGCCATGTTTGCAGACCTCTCCACTCCTGCGCCAGAACGCCGCCGCTTTCTGATCGCCTCCAGCCTGGCGACAGCGCTGGGCGCCCTGCCCGTCTGGGCCCGGGCCGATGAAACGCTGGCTCACAACCCTTTCACGCTGGGTGTGGCCAGCGGCGACCCGCAGCCCGACAACATTCTGATCTGGACCCGGCTGACCGCGCCGCTGGACTATCTGGGCGGCGATGCCCCGCCAGACTTGCCGCCGCGGCCTGTGCGCTGGGAAGTGGCCCATGACGCGCAATTTCGGCGCATCGTGGCCCAGGGTGAAAGCGTGGCACGCGCCGAATCCGGCCACGCGCTGCACATACAGGTCAACGGTCTGGCCCCGGACCGCTGGTATTTCTACCGTTTCAGCCATGGCAATGCCCAGAGTGCCACGGGCCGCTGCCGCACGGCCCCGGCTGCAGAGGCAAGGCCGCAAAAGCTGCGCATGGCCGTGGCTTCCTGCCAGCGCTGGGAACATGGCTTCTACACCGCCTGGGCCGATGCAGCGCAGGCCGCGCCCGATCTGGTGCTGTTTCTGGGCGACTACATCTATGAATACGCCCAGCCCGCCAAACCCGAGGGACTGGCCCGGCCCCAGCCACTGCGCACCGCCCAGACCCTGCAGGACTACCGCGACCGCTATGCGCTGCACAAAAGCGATGCCCATCTGCAAGCCGCCCATGCAGCCTGCAACTGGTCCGTCATCTGGGACGACCATGAAGTAGAAAACGACTATGCAGGCCAGTATGGGCGTGGGGATAGCGCTCACTTTTTGGTAAAGCGCACCGCCGCCTGGCAAGCCTTCTACGAAAACATGCCGCTGCGCGCCAGCGCTTTGCAGCGCGGCTTTCAGGGTCTAGGCCTGTATCGCAGCCTGCAATGGGGCAATCTGGCGCGGCTGCACTTGCTCGACGGCCGCCAGTACCGTGATCTACAGGCCTGCCGTCCCGAAGGCAAGGCCAGCACCGGTACGGTGGACCCGCAGCAGTGCGCCGCTTTGCACGACCCGGCCCGCAGCTTTCTGGGCTGGGAACAAGAGCGCTGGCTGGGCCAGCAACTGCAGGCAGACGCTGCCAGCGCCAGCAATGCCCCGCGCTGGAGCCAGCTGGTGCAGACCACGCTGTTCGCCGCCCGCAAACACCCCAACGGCAAGCAATCCACCGACAGCTGGGACGGCTACCCCGAAGCCCGCCAGCGGCTGGTGCGCCAGATCAGCGAAACCCGCCCGCGCAACGCCGTGCTACTGGGCGGCGATATTCACCAGAACTATGTCTGCAGCATTCCGGCGCTGAGCGACGAGGCTCCCGGCCAAGACAACCCGGTCGTTGCCAGCGAGTTCTGCGGCACCTCCATCAGCTCGCACAGCGGCACCACTCAGGCCAAGGCAGATGCCATCGCCCGCAACAGCCCGCAGGTGGTCTATGCCCGCAGCGAGGAACGCGGCTACAGCCTGGTGGAGATCACACCGCAGCGCATGACCACAGAGCTGCGCGCCGTGCAGGACCCGCTCAAGGCCGACAGCAGCCTCTACACCCTGGCGCGCTTTGTGGTTGAAGACCGCAAGCCGGGGCCCGTCCAGATCGGCTGAGGCGAGAGGTCAGAAGCCGGAGGCAGGAGTCCGGAGGCAGGAAGCGGTCGGGCATACTTCCTCACCATGCAGTCATGCCCTTGTCTTTGCCCTCCACAGAATCTGCTGCGCCGCCCTCTGCTGGTCGTCACCCTGGCCGCAAGCACCTTGCTCACTGCCTGCAGCCTGCCGCCCATGCCTCAGCGCTCGCCCTCAGAGGCGCTGAGCACCGAGGCCGCCAGCGCCACCCTGCTGGGTCAGGCTCTGGCCCCGCTGCAGCAGGAAAACCCCAAACTCAGCGGCATCTACCCCCTGACGGATGCCTACGCTGCCTATGCCGCCCGGGCACTGCTGGCCCGTGCGGCCCAGCGCACGCTGGATGTGCAGTACTACATCTGGCGCAATGACACGACCGGGCACCTGCTGCTCAACGAGCTGCTGCAGGCCGCAGACCGCGGCGTGCGCGTGCGCCTGCTGCTGGACGACGGCGGCACATCCGGCATGGATGCCGTGCTGGCCGCGCTGGACCAGCACCCGCACATTGAAGTGCGCCTGTTCAACCCCTTTGCCGTGCGCACCCCCAAGGCGCTGGGTTATGTCACGGAATTCAGCCGCACCCAGCGGCGCATGCACAACAAAGGCTTCACGGCGGACAACCGGGCCTCCATCGTGGGGGGGCGCAATATCGGTGACGAGTACTTTGCCGCCACCGATGGCGTGCTGTTTGCCGACCTGGATGTGGTTGCCGTGGGCACCGTGGTTCCCGATATCGGCCATGATTTCGACCGTTACTGGAACAGCCCCTCGGCCTACCCCGCCTCCAGCCTGCTGCCGCCCATGCCCGAGCAGGCGGTCAACAAAATCTACAGCAGCCTGCAGACCGATGCGCAGCGCCCGGAATCTCAGGCCTATATCCAGGCCGTGCAGCAAAGCCGCTTCAGCCAGGAATTGCTCTCAGGCCAGTTGCCGCTGCAATGGGCCGCAACCACACTGGTCAGCGACGACCCCGCCAAGGTGCTGAGCCAGGCCGAGCAGCAGGCTTTGATGCTGGCCCAGCTGCATCCGGTGATTGGCGAGCCCGCCAAATCGCTGGACCTGGTTTCGCCCTACTTTGTTCCCACGCAAGCGGGGGTGGATGCCTTCGCCCACATGCGCAAGCAAGGGGTGCGCGTGCGCATTCTGACCAATAGCCTCGAAGCGACTGACGTTGCCGCCGTCCACGCAGGCTATGAAAGCTATCGCAAGCCTTTGCTGGAGCTGGGTGTGGAGCTGTATGAAATGCGCCGCCAGATCAATCTGCGCCCGCATGCGCCAGCGCCCGTTGCCTCGCCAGCCAGCAGTGCCCAGGGTGCACCCCCATCCCCCGCCGCCTTCAGCGGCAGCAAGGGCGGTCTTACCGGCAGCTCTGGCGCCAGCCTGCACGCCAAGACCTTTGCGGTGGACGGACAGCGCCTGTTTGTCGGCTCGTTCAACTTCGATCCGCGCTCGGCCCTGCTCAATACCGAGCAAGGTCTGGTCATCAAGCACCCGGGCATGGCTTCCGAGGTCACGAAGTCTCTGAACCAGTACCTGCCCATGCTGGCCTATCAGGTGCAGCTCGACGACAAGGGCAAGCTGCGCTGGTCTGCCGAGATCCCGGAGCAGCCCGGCCAGACCCAAACCTTCAGCCAGGACCCCGGCACCAGTTGGTTCAAGCGCGCCATGGTGCGGGTGCTGAGCTGGCTGCCCATCGAAGGACTTTTGTAAGCTCAGTCCAGACGAATCGAAGGGCGCAGGCGCGAATTCATCAGGTCAATCAGCCACAGCAAACCGCCGCGCCAGAAGCCGTACAGCCGCGCCTGGTGCGACCGGTACAGCATGATGTGACTGAGCATGGCCAGGCGCCCGCGAATCACGCCGCCGTTGAACAGGCCAAACTTGCCCAGCGAGCCATAGGCGTCATAGTGGGCCAGCGAAACCAGCGCGCCAAAGTCTCGGTAGGCAAAGCCCACAGGCTTGGCGCCGGGCCGCTCCAGCACATGGGGCAGGGTCTCGATCAGATAGCGGGCCTGCTGGTGCGCCACCTGTGCGGTGGGCGGCAGCGGCTCTTCCTTGCCCGGCAGGGTGTAGCTGGCGCAGTCGCCCAGAGCGTAAATGTCGGGGTCGCTGGTTTGCAGCGCATCGTTGACCAGCAGCTGGTTGTTGCGCGTGGTCTGCAAACCCAGCTGGGTCAGAAACTCTGGCGCTTTCACGCCCGCCGCCCATACCCGCAGGCTGGCAGGAATCAACTCACCATTGGCCAGCTCAAAACCCTGCTCCGTTGCCCGGCTGACACGCCCGCCCACAATGACAGACACCCCCAGCGCCTGCAGGCGCACGCGGGTGGCTTCGGCAATTTCTTCCGGAAAGCTGGGCAGCAGGCGGGCACCGGCCTCTATCAGCACGATACGGAACTTGGCGGCCTCGCCCAATGCACCGTAAGCAGTAGCACTTTCCGCAAGCTGCACAAGCTCTGCAGCCAGTTCCACGCCCGTAGCGCCACCACCCACAATGGCCACCTGCAGCGGCTCGCCGCTGGCCATGCAGCGCACCATGCGCAGGCGAATTTCCTGGTTGAAGGCGTCGGCCTTGCGACGGGAGTCAATCATGAAGCAATGCTCGTTGACGCCCTGGGTTCCAAAGTCGTTGGCCCCGCTACCCACGGCGATGACCAGCTTGTCATAAGGCAGGCGGCGGCCCGCAACCAGCTCACGGCCATCAGGGGCATGAATGGGTGCCAGCAAAATCTCGCGGGCCTCGCGGTCCAGGCCGCACATCTCTCCGGGCTGGTAGGCAAACTGCGCATCGCTGGCCTGCGCCAGATACGTGGTCTGCTGCTGAGCCAGGTCACGCGTGCCCGCCGCAATGGTGTGCAGCATGGGCTTCCAGACATGGGCCGAGTCGCTGTCCACCAGCATCACGCTTTCTATGCAATCGCTGCCCAGCTTGCCCAGCGCCGTGGCCACCTCCAGCCCGGCCACTCCACCGCCCACCACCACAACGCGCGCCGCATGAGAGGACGCATGGGATGCATGGGGTTTAGGCGCTGCAGGAGTTACCTGAACATCACTGGAATGGGGGTGATCGACGATGTTTTCCATGAATCGCTGCCTGCTTGGTTGCCTGAAGGTTTGCACGCTGTGCCCCGGACTCGAAACAGCCGGGGCTATTTCCAATTTTTCTTTCAATTTGATAGCAGGAAACGCAAAAGGGGCATAGGAAATTCAGATGAAATATATCTTTTATAAGACTTGA
Organism: Comamonas fluminis; assembly: GCF_019186805.1. Taxonomy (NCBI): domain Bacteria; kingdom Pseudomonadati; phylum Pseudomonadota; class Betaproteobacteria; order Burkholderiales; family Comamonadaceae; genus Comamonas; species Comamonas fluminis. The sequence continues at coordinate 3,234,034 of NZ_CP066783.1, forward strand.
AGATCTCTGCGCTCTTGCCCCAGCCATCAGTCTTGCAGAGAACAATGCATAAACCGCATCAAGCCCTTGATAAACATAGGATTCCAGCTATCAAAATTATTCTTAACTTGGCAGTTTTCTGACAAATTTCTTGCACCCGAGGATGCAAGACCTGTCATCCCCTGAAAAATCCGTGCGCGCATTGGTGCAATTGCCAGTTGTCAATATATGAAACGTATATCACCAGTATGATCGCGCCCCATGGGAATCGTCAAAATTTCAGACCAGCTGCACGATCAGGTGCGGTTGTCCAGCGCGGCACTTGGCCGCTCCATCAACGCCCAGGCTGAGCACTGGCTGCGTGTCGGCCAGATGGCCGAGCACCACCCCCAGCTGAACTACGAGGGCATTTGCGCACTGCTGCTGCAGCAAGCCGAGCACGAGTTGCAAATCGGCGCCTCCCGCCAGGACGCAGCCGACGCACACACCGAAATGCGCCGCCCCCGCCCCGTACGTCTGGTCGGAGGCATGCAATGAAGCGCGGAAAGCAAAAAGTCGTTCCTATCAACGACGCATCGGACATCTACCTCTCGCGCAAGGCCGGTGGTCTGGCTGCCAAGGTGCTGGCCATGCTGACGCCGCATGTGCAACCCGGCGTCAGCACGGGAGAGCTGGACAAGCTGTGCCATGACTACATCGTGGACGAGCTCCAATGCGTGCCGACCAATGTGGGCTATTACGGCTTTCCCAAGACGGTGTGCACCTCGGTCAACCATGTGATCTGCCACGGCATTCCCGACGACAAGCAAATCCTCAAGGAAGGCGACATCGTTAACGTGGATGTGGCCGTGACCACGCCCGAGGGCTGGATTGGCGACACGAGCCGCATGTATTACGTGGGCCAGCCCAGCAACCTGGCCAAGCGTCTGGTCAACACCACCTACGAAGCGCTGGTGGCTGGCATTCACGCCGTCAAGCCCGGCGCCACGCTGGGCGATGTGGGCCACGCCATTCAAACCGTAGCCCAGCGCGAGCGCTTTTCCATCGTGCGTGAGTACTGCGGTCACGGCATTGGCAAGGTCTATCACGACGAGCCCCAGGTGCTGCACTACGGCACGCCCGGCCAGGGCCTGGTGCTGCAGCCCGGCATGATCTTCACCATCGAACCCATGCTCAACGCGGGCAAGGCCGCCACGCGCGAGCTGGCCGACGGCTGGACGGTGATTACCAACGACAAGTCGCTGTCTGCCCAGTGGGAGCATATGGTGGTGGTGACCGAAACCGGTTTTGATGTGCTCACGCCCTGGCCCGAAGGCACGGGCGACTATCCCGCGATCTAAGCCGCCGCAGACCTGCCCATCATGAGCAATTACCTGTATCTGGGTCTGGCCATCATCAGCGAGGTGATTGCCACCTCGTTTCTGGCCAAATCCAACGGCTTTACCAATCTGGCGCCCACCGCCATTGCGCTGGTGGGCTACACCATCTCGTTTTTTCTGCTGTCGCTGACGCTGCGCACCGTGCCCACGGGCGTGGCCTACGCCATCTGGTCGGGCGTGGGCATTGTGCTGGTGTCTGCCGTGGCCTATTTCTGGCAGGGCCAGAAGCTGGATATGCCCGCCATCGTTGGCATGGGCATGATTGTGTGCGGCGTGCTGGTGATCAATCTGTTTTCAAAGACCGCCGGTCACTGATCGACATCTGCTGCAGGTTTGGTCAAGTCCTGCAGCCACTGCATGCTGGCCTTGAGTTCCTCGGGGCGAATTTCATGCGCACCGGGGTACTCGTGATAGACCAGACTTAGCGGCAGCGCACCCAGCTTGTCACGAATGGCGTGGGCGCTGGTCAGTGGAATCACGTTGTCATAAGTGCCGTGGCTGACCCACGCGCTTTTGCCCTCAAACGCCTGCGCAGGTGCATGCAGCGATGCGATCTCGGGCAGCAAGCGGCTGTGCCAGACCAGCGCGCCACGCAGCGTCTGCGGCTGGGTCAGCAACTGGCTCAGCGCCATGATGCCGCCCTGGCTGAAGCCCCCCAGCACAATGCGCTCTGGCGCAATGCCCAGTTGCGCGGCCTTGTCGGCCACCGTCTGCTGCACCAGGGCGCGGGCCTGCTGCTCCTGCGGCACATGAATATGGCGCGTGCCATCGGCATCCACCGTGAACTGAAACCAGGCATACGCCCCCTGCCCCATGGCAAATGGCGCACGCAGGCTGATGACGTGAAACTGCGGCGGCACATAGGGCGCTAGGCCAAACAGGTCTTGCTCATTGCTGCCCACGCCGTGCATCAGCACCAGCAGCCAAGGCTGCTGCCCCGCAGCGGGCTGGGCGGGGCGCTCCAGAAAGCCCAGAGATGGTGAATTCATGACAAAACTCCTTCAACCCTTTATGGGTCAAGCGCTAGCAGCTATATATTTGTGAGGAATGAAGTGCAGCAGCCTTGCCGCTGAACCGCTTCCATATTGTCGATCAATATTATTTTGATAGCAGTCAGCGCCTGTGTGCGTAGGTTTGATGCCACAAAAGGCACTAATCCCTGTCCGCAGGCCGCTGGCGCAACTGTTTGATGCCGCTGCGCAGGCTTTTGCCCTGCAAACGCCGCTGCTGCGAAGACCAGGTGGGCTTGGTTGCCTTGCGCAGCGTGGGTGGCTTGGCCACGCTGGCCACCAGTGCATTCAGGCGCTGCAAACCATCCCACAGATTGTGTTCCTGCGTGCGGTATTTCTGCGCCTTGATGACCACCACGCCTTCGGTGGTGATGCGTGAGTCGCCCTGTGCCAGCAGCCGCTGCTGCACATCCTCGGGCAGGCGCGAGCTGCGCACATCAAAGCGCAGATGCACAGCGCTGGCGACCTTGTTGACGTTCTGACCGCCGGGCCCCTGCGAGCGCACGGCTGTCCATTCGATATCCTGCTCGAACAGTTCAAAGGCGGCGGGCTTTGTCATGCCAGCACTTTCAGCAGCGCTGCCGTGGTGACAGCCGGGTCTTCGTGCTGCACCCAGTGACCCAGCCCGTCCAGCATCTGCCAGTTCACACCGGCAGGGTGACTGCGCTGCAGCGCCGCCTGCAACTCATCCAGGCGGCCAATATAAAGCGGGTCAAACTCGCCATAAATCGCCGCAACACGGGCTTTCACCTTGGGCAGCGCCTGCGCCAGGATGTCTGTGCGCGACAGGCGGCGGCGTGGCAGCCGATCTCGCGCAACGTTCAGCGCATGCAGGGCCAGGGTTTCTTCGTCAATACGACTGGCGTCATGCAGCATCAGCTCCGCCAGATTGTGGTGATGTGCCTGCATCTGCGCGGGCAGCCCCTGCAAATGGCGCCAGCCCTTGAGCCTGACCACGCGCCCTTCGGTAATGCCCATGGCCGGAGCGCCAACGAGCACCAGTTGGCGGATATGCACAGGAAACTGCGCTGCCAGCAAACCGGCAGCCATGCCGCCAAAGGAAAAACCGATGAGATCACAGACGGACGAGCCGCTTTGCTGCGCCAGAAGTTGCGCCAGGCCATGGGCCAGCGGCGCGATGAGCGTATCCACATCCATGCCGCCGGGCACGCCGTCCGATTCGCCAAAACCCGGCAAATCTGCAATCCAGATGCTGTAGCCCGCTTGCGTCAGCGGCTCAATCACGCGCAACCAGTGCGTCCAGCTGCCGCTGCCGCCGTGCAGCAGCACCAGCGGAACAGGCTTGCGCGCCACCCCCGCGGCTGGCTCCCAACCATGCCACACCATGCGGCCAGCGCCTGGCTGCTCGCTCAGCGGCGTGGTAACCCGCTGGCTGCGGGCCTGCAGCTCTTGAATGCTGGCGGGCACAGCCAGCCCCAGCGCATCGGCCACGGCCTGCAAGGACTGTGGCTGATCAGCCGTGGTTACCACTGAGCCACCGCCTCAATTGCCAGGCCGTAGCCAGCCACCCCCAGGCCGCACATCACAGCGCGTGCTGTGGCAGACAGGTAGGAGTGGTGGCGAAAGCTCTCACGCGCATGAACATTGCTGATGTGCAGCTCCAGCAGCGGCACGCCCGTGCCTTTGACAGCATCCAGAATTGCCACGCTGGTGTGGGTGTAGGCCGCAGCATTCATCACCACCGCAGCCAGCTCACCCTTGGCGTGCACACGGCCCGCTTCGTGCACCCAATCCACCATCTCGCCTTCGTGGTTGGTCTGGCGAAACACCAGCGCCAAGCCGTTGCGGGCGCAAGCCTCTTCGCAGAGCTTTTGCACATCCGCCAGTGTGGACGAGCCGTAAATCGCAGGTTCGCGCATGCCCAGCAGATTGAGGTTGGGGCCATTGAGGACGTAAACGGTTTTCACGGACTAGCTCTCCTTGTTCTGAAACTGCCCCGGATTATGCGAGTGTCCAGACTGGGCGCAGGCATAAAAAAACGGCTGCCGAAGCAGCCGCGCACTTAAATTTTCACAACACAGAGCCTGATCCCGGCTCAGGCCTCAGCGGCGGTGGCCGTAACCATGGCCATGACCGTGGCGATAGCCGTGACCATGCCAGCGCGGGCCGCCACCGTAGTAGCCGTAGCCCGGTGCCACATACACGGGTGCAGGGCGGTAAATGGGGCGAGGTTCGTAATAAACCGGTGCGGGAGGTGCGTAGTACACGGGACGGGGAGGCGCCACATACACGGGAGGGGGAGGCATGTACACAGGGGCCGGTGTACCTACCACAACGCCTGGCACACCCACGCCGATGGACAGGCTCACACCACCATGGGCCTGTGCGGACACGGCTGCCATCAAACCAGCGGCGGCCACCGCAGCGGCAGCCAGAAACTTTGTCATCTTGGGGGAAGTTGTCTTGAACATCACAATCTCCTCTTTCTCATTGAACGGACAGGCCTGCCAAAGCATGCAAAACCTGCGGCCCTGCCTATACAACGCATGAGAATACGATTTGGATGTCAAGGTTCCTCAAAAACATTGTGTCCGCAGGTAAATGCGAGGTCATGAGGCTCGTCCTAAAATGGCGCGATGAGCTCTGCTGACGCATCCAAATCCAATAACGCTGCCCCCGAGGCAGTCAAGCCCACCAACTTCCTGCGCCAGATCATCGAATCTGATCTGGAAAAGGGTACGCATTCCCAGCGCCGCTGGGGCGGCACCCCTGGCGACGCCCAGCATCACAAGCAGGGCCAGCCCGATCCCGCCAAGATCCGCACCCGCTTTCCCCCAGAGCCCAATGGCTATCTGCACGTAGGTCACGCCAAGAGCATTTGCGTGAACTTCGGTCTGGCGCGCGACTTTGCCGGCACCTGCCACCTGCGCTTTGACGACACCAACCCCGTCAAGGAAGACCAGGAGTACGTGGACGCCATCATTGAAGCCGTGCGCTGGCTGGGCTTTGACTGGAAAGATGCAGACGGGCACGAAAACCTTTACTTCGCCAGCAATTACTTCGACTTCATGTACCGCGCCGCCGTGTACCTGATCGAACAAGGTCTGGCCTATGTGGACGAGCAATCTGCTGACGACATGAAGGCCAACCGTGGCGACTTCACCCGTCCCGGCGTGAACAGCCCCTTCCGCGATCGCTCTGTGGCCGAGAACCTGCAGCGCTTTGCCGACATGAAGGACGGCAAGCTCGAAGACGGCGCTGCCGTGCTGCGTGCCAAGATCGACATGAGCGCGCCCAATATCAATTTGCGCGACCCTGCTATCTACCGCGTGCGCCATGCAGAGCACCACAACACAGGTGACAAGTGGTGCATCTACCCGATGTACACCTTTGCGCACCCCATTGAAGATGCGCTGGAGCACATCACCCACTCCTTGTGCACCCTGGAGTTTGAAGACCAGCGCCCCTTCTACGACTGGCTGCTGGACCACCTGCGCGAGGGCGGCCTGATCGATGCGCCCCAGCCTCGTCAGTATGAGTTCGCCCGCCTGAACCTGACCTATGTGGTCACCAGCAAGCGCAAGCTCAAGCATCTGGTGGACAGCGGCCTGCTGAGCGGCTGGGACGACCCCCGCATGCCCACCATCTTCGGCCTGCGCCGCCGCGGCTACACGCCCGCATCGATCCGTAACTTCTGCGAACGCATTGGCGTGACCAAGGATTACAGCTGGATTGACTACGGCACGCTGGACGGCTGCCTGCGAGAAGACCTGGAAAATCAGGCCCATCGCGCCATGGTGGTGCTGGATCCCATCAAGCTCGAACTCACCAACTGGGCCGAAGTGTTTGGCAGCGCCGATCATCTGGAAGCCTGCTCTCTGCCCGCCTTGCCTCACCATGCAGAAGGTGAAGTGGTGCCAGAGCGCCACTTCACACTGGGCCGCGAAGTCTGGATCGAGCGCGAAGACTTTGCCGAAGTGCCGCCCAAGGGCTACAAGCGCCTGTTCCCCGGCAACAAGGTGCGCCTCAAGGGCGGCTACGTGATTGAGTGCACCGGTGCCGAAAAAGATGCCGATGGCAATGTGACCAAGGTGCTGGCCACCGTGGTGCCAGACACCAAGAGCGGCACCCCGGGCGCCGACAGCGTCAAGGTCAAGGCTGCCATCACCTGGGTGGGTGCAGTTGATGGCGTAGAGGCTGAAGTGCGCCTGTACGACCGTCTGTTCACCGATGCCCAGCCCGATGCCGGTGGCAAGGACTATCTGGCCCTGATGAATCCGGACAGCCTGAAAGTGATCACCGCCTATGTGGAGCCATCGCTCAAGGCGGCCCAGCGCGACGACAAGTTCCAGTTCGAGCGCTTTGGCTACTTTGTGGCCGATCGCAAGGACCACAGTGCCGAAAAGCCGGTGTTCAACAAAATCACGGGCCTCAAGGACAGCTGGGGCAAGTAAGCTGCCCCACCGCTGACTCCAGCCCCAAGGCTGCCCTTTTCACAAGGGCAGCCTTTTTTCTTGGCCGTTCATTCCTGATGTCATCAAGATGCCCCGCTTTGGCATCACAACAGAGCCAGGGCCTCTGCGAACTTGCCACAGATGCCCCCAAAGCGCTGGGCAGTATCGCCTTGCACCGCCTGGAGTTGCATCAGCCGCTACTTTTGAAGGACAAAGAGCCGTCCAGCATCAAAAAGCGTGATTCGACTCGTTTTCTTTCTACAATTGATCGTAAAGAATCGCTATCGAACGTTATTTATCAACTGTTTTATTCAATATTCAAGGGACACAATGAGCAAGAAAGTGGGCATCGGTATTGCGGCAGTGGTCGTCGTCGTGGCGGCAGGCGCCATGGGCACCAGCTATTACATGGGTGGCAAGCTGGAGCAGGAGTTCACCAGCAACATTCCCAAGCTGGAGATGCAGGGCGTATCCGTCAAGGTCGTCAGCTATGAGCGCGGTGCTTTCTCGTCCACCGCCAAGACCAGCTGGACCATTGAAGGCACGGATGAGCCTACACAGTTCACCGCTGAACACAAAATCTCGCACGGCCCCCTGCCCATGGGGCATGCTGCTCAGATTCACACCAGCTTCCAGCTGCCAGACAATGCCGATGAGGGGCTCAAGACCGCGCTCAATGGGCGCTCGCCACTGGAAATTGACACCAAGCTTGGCTGGAGCCGCAGCAGCTCCAACGTCATGACGTCGCCCGCCATCACCGCCCGCATCAAGAACAGTGATATGAACTGGGGCGGCATGAAGGCCGAGTGGGATATGCCCGCCGGAATGAAGGGCGCCAAGGGCACTGCCAATTTCGCCGCCCTGCACTTCAAGGATGAAGAAGGCAGCGCGGGTATGGACAAGGCCGTCATGCGCTTTGATATCAAGCAGCCTGAAGGCCAGAAGTTCTGGATTGGCCCATTCGCCATGACCATTGACAAGGTCACAGCCCTCAAAAAGGAAGAAGAAGGCAAGACCTCGGCCTCCAGCTTTGAAGGCATCAGCATGGACAGCGACACCAAGCTCAGCGGCGATGTGGTGGAGATGACGCTCAAAAGCGGCATCAAGAGCCTCAAGCTGGAAGACGCCAAAGCCGACGATCTGCTGCTGGATGTCAGCTTTCACAACATTGACTCAAACTGGGTCAACGATGTCATCGACATGAGCCGCCGCAAATCTGCCGAACCTGCGGAAGGCGAAAGCGACGAGGCTGAAGACAGCCTGTCCGACCTGCGCACCAGGCTGATGCAGAACCTGCCCCAGGCGCTGGCCCGCAAGCCATCCATGGAAATCAACCGCATTTCCATGCGTACCAACGATGGCGTCAGCGAGTTTGGAGCCTCTCTGGCCTATATCGGCGACGGCCAGAACAGGCGTAATCTGCTGGAAGACATCAAGCTCAGCTTCAAGGCGGATGTGCCATCCAAGGCACTGGACACCTTCCTGATCTCCCGCAAGAAAAGCGCCATGCTGGCGCTCTTCGAGGACGACAGCGACTACAAGCCTGAAGAAATCGCAGCAGCTGCCAAGGAGCAGGCACAGGCCAGCGTGCATGCCCTGAAGGAACAAGGCATTTTGGTGGAAAAAGACGGCAAGCTGAACACGCAGATCGTTTATACCAACGGTGAAATTCAGGTCAACGGCAAGACGCTGGATGCAGACGGCACAGCGGTGCTGATGAGCGAAGCCCTTTAATCAAGGAAGAAAGGAGATGAGCGTGACATTCATACTGGCTGTGGTGGTCGTGGTCGCCATCGTGGTGTGGCTCATCATGCGCTGAGTCCTCTCACCCACCTTTCTTACTCTTTCGCACTCAAGCCCAGGTAACGCCTGGGCTTTTTGCTATCAAAAGCAGTGTTTCATTACTCAGCTTTTGCTTACAAACTCCTGTCAACAACAAGCACATGATGGCGTTGAAAAGAACATACGGTTCCAGGAGAGTTTCATGTCTCATCCATACGCCAGCCGCAGCAGCCATCGCACACAGTCCTGGCCCATTGCTGCAATTGCCTGTGCAGCGCTGCTGTCTCTGAGCGCCTGCAATGACAAGGACAGCCCCAAAGCCAGCGATGCAGCGCCACCGCCAGCCAACGCAGCCGCAGACACATTGCCTGCCCCTGTGGCCCAGCCTGTTGCATACAGCCCGCCTTCCGCCGATGTGCTCTACCAGATGGTGGCGCCGATTGCCCTGTACCCCGACAAGCTGATTGCCCAGATACTGGCCGGTGCAACCTACCCCGATCAGGTCACCGCTGCTGAAGCCTGGCTGGGACAGAACCCCGCGCTGCCCAAGACTGCCATGGTCAACGCCATCAATGCTCAGAGCTGGGATCCCTCCATCAAATCGCTGACCCAGTTCCCCAATGTTCTGGAACAGATGGCATCCAACCTGCCGTGGACCAAGGCACTGGGCAAGGCGTACTACAACGACCCCGCAGATGTGCTCAACGCCATCCAGGTCATGCGCAACCGCGCGTACAAGGCTGGCTCGCTCAAAAGCTCAAAGCAGCTCAACGTCAAGGCCAGCAGCACGCCAAGCCAGATCAATTACGCCCCCGCTGACGCCATGGTCACGCCCATCCCGCAGGCCGTGATTGCGCCGCCCACGCAGTACATCGAAATTGCCCCGCCAGACATGAACGCGGTTTACGTGCCCCAGTACAACCCCGCTGTCGTCTATGGGCAACCCCTGCCTGTCTACCATGGCTACAGCTATATGTCCGCCCCGCCGGTAGTGGGCGTAGGTGTGCCTATTGCCGCGGGCGTACTGGGCTTTGGCGCCGGAATTTTGCTGGCCCAGGCAACCGAACGTCACCCCTCCTGGGGCTGGCATTCCTGGGATATGCACTGGGGTGATGGCGAGCGTCGTGAATGGCGCCCCGGCACGCCTCCGCCGCCCCCCATGGCCCGACCTGCCGTGGTTTACAACCAGCAAACCTATATCTCGCAGTCACGCACCGTGGTGCAGAACATTCAGCGCACAGACAACGTACGGGTCACCAACGTCTATAACAACAGCCCACGCGATGCGGGTGCACCGACTGGCGGCATGCCTGCGCAAATTATGGGCGCCGAGCCCCATCACGGACTGCCACCGGCCGCCGTGGCAGCAGGTATTGCAGGAGCAGGCATTGCCGCTGCCACTGTGGCGGGCCCCCACCGAGGTGACCCTGCCCAGAACCACCGCCCCGATGCCAATCCGGGTATGCGCCCTGCGCCCGCCGCCGCACCGCCCGAGATGCGTGCCATGCTGACGCAGCATCAGGCTGACGCCCAGCGGCAGCAACAGATGCAACAGGCACAGCAGGCACAACAACAGGCCCTGCAGCAACAGCATCGCCAGCAGCAAGCACAGATGCAGAGCCAGCAGCAGGCCCAGCGAGAAGCTGCGCAGCAACAGCGCCAGCAGCAACTGGCCCAGCAACAGCACGATGCCCAGCAGGCACAGATGCAGCAGCGTCAGCAACAAGCTCAACGAGACGCAGCACAGCAACAACGCCAGCAGCAAATGGCTCAGCAACAACAACGCGAGGCACAACAGGCGCAGATACAGCAACAAATGCAGCAGCGCCAGCAGCAAGCACAAAGAGAAGCCGCGCAGCAACAGGCGGCCCAGCAGCATCAAGAGCAACAGCGCCAGCAGGCGCAGATGCAGGCCCAGCAGCAAGCACAGCAAAATGCCCAGCGCCAGCAAATGCAGGCGCAAAGAGAAGCCGCACAGCAGCAGCGCCAGCAGCAAATGGCACAGATGCACGCTGCCCAGATGCAGCAGCGCCCTCAGGCCCATGCAGATGCACACCCCCATGGCGGACGCGAGGAACACCCGCATCGCTGATGCACACGCCCCAATCGCCATCCGGTTTAGCATGGGCGGTCAAGATGCTTTTTTCCACCGCTCATGTATCTGCCCAGTCACTTTGAAGTCAACGACCAGCCAGCCTTGCTCGCGCTGATACGCCAGCACCCGCTAGGCTGCCTGGTCATGCACACTCAGGAAGGACTGGACGCGAACCACCTGCCTTTCGAGCTATTGCAGCAAGACGATGGAAGCCTGCGCCTGCTGGCCCATGTGGCCCGTGCCAACCCGCTGTGGCAGCAACTGGCCAGTGGCGATCGGGTGCTGGTGATCTTCAAGGCGGCCGACGGCTATATCTCGCCCAACTGGTACCCCAGCAAGCACCAGACACATGAGCAGGTACCCACCTGGAATTACCAGGTGGTTCACGCCCATGGTCACATTCAGATACGGGACGACGAGAAGTTTGTGCGCGGCGTCATCGGGCGACTTACACGCACGCATGAAGCCCGTGCCAGCCAACTGCCTGGCAATGCTTTTGCGCCCTGGAAAATGAACGATGCGCCCGCGCCCTATCTGCAGAAAATGCTGGGCGCCATCGTGGGACTGGAGATTGAAGTTGAGCGTCTGGAAGGCAAGTTCAAGCTCAGCCAGAACAAGCAGGCCAGCGATCGTCAGGCATTGATGAACACGCTCGAATCCACGGGACAGCCTGCAATGGCTCAGGCCATGAAGAATTCAGATTGAAATTTAGATGAAAAATACTTGAAGCGCTTATCTATCAAACGCTTCAAGCTATCAATTCAGAACTTCATGCCCTGCCACAGGCACCGCATTTACTGCAGCAGCCCCGCCAGAAAATCGCTGGCCCGGTTGAAACGATAGCGCTCATAAGCGCGTTGCCTGTAGGTCAGCACCGTGGCGGGCTTGATGGAAAGCGCTGCCCCGATCTCCGCCGCACTCTCACCCAGCAGCGTCAGCGCCACAATGCTGCGCTCACGCTCGGTCAGCTGGGGAAAGCTGCGCTGCAATCGCTGCAGCAGTAGCTGCCTGGCATCTGTCGGCGCAGCCTGCACCGGGGCCATTGCCGGGGATGAATGGGCCTGCGCATGCAGATTCAGCGCCGCCATGGCCAGTTGCCCCAGTGACCAGAGCTGGCTGGCCGATTCGCCCTGTGCATGCAGGCCCCGGTAAAAGCTCAATACCATCAGCTTGCCGGGCTCGTGCCAGCCAAAGCTGACCTTGTCCAGAAACCCTGGTTGATCAAAACACAGCTCGCGGTATTCGCCCTTGGGAATATCGGCGGCGCGCACACGGCGGCTAAAGCCCAGAGCCTTGCCTGGGTGGGCACCGGCCAGCAGCGGATCTTTGGCATGAAAGCGGCGCGCATATTCACCCGTGCGCTCGGCAATGCCTTTGCGCTCACCCGATGCCAGCAAGGTCTGCACATCGCCCTTGCCGGTATCAACCTGATAGGCAAAGACCTCGTCGATGCACTCAAACTGCCGCGCAGTCCCCAGCAATACGGTGGCGAAATGAGGGGTCGCAGCAGCTTCGATCAGCGCCTGCCCAAGGCTGGGGCTGAGCAAAGCGGGTTGAGAAGAGCTTGCGGCCATGGCTTGTCTCGCTGTGAGAAGAGAGGCAAGAATAGCGCATCAGCCCCAAACTGCTGCGAGGTGTTTCCCCCGTTTCTGGCGCACCAAGTCAGGCCGCAGAAGCCACACCAGTGCCCCTGCCCTGCGCCAGAGCGATGGCCTCCAGCACCACGGCGCTGCTGCCGATATGGTTGGACAGTGCCAGTATCAGCCGAGCGCAGACCTTGAGGCTTTGCGCCTCGTCCAGCCCCTCGTGCATCTGCAGCAGTTGCTGATACACATCATCGACATGGTCCAGATTGGGCTCGCGAATCAGTTGCGTCATTGCTGCACTCCTTTGGCGCGGGCCACGCTGGCCTGCACAGCGGCGGCAGACACCGGCGACTGCCAGCGCGCTGCCACATAGTGGTCGGGGCGAATCAGATACCCGCAGCCGCTTTGCAGCGCATAGCGCGACTGCAGCAAGCGGTGCTCACCCGGCCATTGGGCAATATCGATCAGATCGACATCGGCAGGCACGCTCTGCGTCCAGCCATTGGCCAGCAGCACAAACCGGCCTCCCAGATGCGGCAGCAGCCATGCTCCGTTTGCAGGAGCATCCAGCGCAGGCGAACCGGGCGCCACGCCCCCATTCCATAGCTGAGAATCCGGGGTATTGAGCCGGCTTTGCGGGTAGTGAACCGCGGTGGACAAGCGCCCCGAATTGACAAAGGGGCGCGCGAAGGCCTCGGTACTTGCCAGCTCCAGCACCGCATCGCGCAATGCCTTGCTGACCGTGGTCTTGGGCGTGAGAAAGTCGGTCGATCGTGTGGAGTTGAGGATGTTCTCATCCGCCGTGGCAATGGCCTCGTCGTTATAGCTCTCCAGCAGCGGCTCGCCCGCCTCGCCGCGCAAGACCAGATCCAGCTTCCAGCCCAGGTTGTCGATGTCGGCAAAGCCGCCATTGCAGCCCCGCGCGCCAAAGGGCGAGACCAGATGTGCACTGTCACCGGCAAACAGCACCCGGCCGTGAACAAAGCGCTTCATGCGGCGGCACTGGAAGGTATAGACGCTGTACCACTCTTCGCTGAACTGCACATCCGGGCCCAGCATGGCGCGCACATAGCGCTCCACATTTTCGGGCTGGGCAAAGGCCTGACGATCAATGCCCCAGCCCAGCTGAAAGTCCAGACGCCACACCCCATCGGGCTGACGGTGCATGAGCGCAGACTGACCGGGGTTGAACGGCGGATCAAACCAGAACCAGCGCTCTGCAGGGCGCTCCTGCTCCATGCGGATATCGGCAATGAGGAAGTTTTCCTCGAACACACGGCCATCAAAATCCAGGCCCATGAGGTTGCGCACTGCGGACTTATTGCCATCGCAGGCAATCAGCCAGTCCGTCTTGATCTCGTAATGCACATCCCCTGCGGCAATCTCCAGCTCGACATGGCCGGGCAGATTGCGCACGGACTCGATCTGCTGGCCCATGCGCAACTCCACATTGGGCAGACGCTCGACCGCGCGCAGCAAGGCGTCTTCCACGTAGTACTGCTGCAGATTGATGAAGCCGGGGTATTGCTGGTCCTTCACGGGCAGCATGTCGAACTGATAGACCGGCTCTTCGCTATTGCCCCAGAAGACCTTGCCCACATTCCAGGTCACGCCTTTTTCCAGCAGTTCCTGGCCCACGCCCAGCCTGTCAAGGATGTCCAGTGAGCGTTTGGAAAAGCAGATGGCCTTGGAGCCACCGGGAATGAAGTCAAACTTGCTGATCACCAGCACCTGGTGACCGCGCAGACCCAGATCCAGCGCCATGGCCAGACCTACGGGGCCAGCGCCCACCACAACCACCGGCACATGTTCTACAGCCCCGGCAGCGGGGGCTGCCTTGGCACCGATGTGACGCCAGACTGGCACGCCCCGGTGATGGGTGACGGGCTGCGGGGCCAATCCTGCACTGCTTGTGTTTGCTGTATTGGCCATGATGCTTACCCTTGCAGTTGCGCCCAGACGGCCTGATCACGCTCGGCCGTCCAGATGCGGGGCCAGTCAATGCCGTCAAACTCATCCCACAGGCGCTGCACATCAAACGGCAGGCAGTGCTCAAAAATGGGCCAGCGCCCAAACTTGGGCGCCAGCGCCTTGTGTGTGGCCTCAAACGCTTCCTTGAGCGTGCCGCCGCGCTTGTGCACCGCCCCCACGTTGTCGATCATGCCGTTGAGGAATGCGCGTGTCTGCTCGATGGCGGCATCGGTAGCCTCCGTGCCCTTGGCCACGGCGCCGCGGCCGCCCACGATGAACTCGGCACGGTACTTCTTCAGGTTATCCAGCGTCTTGCTGGCCCATTCCATGTGAAAGGCATCGCCCGTGTACAGCGCGGCCTCGGCCTCTACCAGGTCACCGGCAAACATAGTCTTGGTCTTGTCGTGCCAGACGATGATGTCGCCCGCCGTGTGACCACGGCCTTCAAAGCGCAGATCCAGCTTGCCGCGATTGCCGCCCAGATCAATTTCAAAATGGGTATCAAAGGTCTGGGTGGGCCATGTCAGGCCAGGAATGCCCTCAGGCTCCTTGAACAGGCGCGGCATGCGGCCGTATTCGCTGTCCCAGTCCTGCTTGCCGCGCTCCTCGATCAGCTTGCGCGTGGCTTCGCTGGTGATGATGTGCTCGGCATCAAACGCCGAGGCACCCAGCACGCGCACCGCGTGGTAGTGGGTCAGGATCAGATATTTGACGGGCTTTTGCGTGTGCTCGCGCAGCTTGACCAGCCAGTCACGCGCCGCCGCAGGGGTGGCCCTTGCCTCGACCGCGACGATGAAGTCTTCGCCTTCGAAGGCTCCCACATTGGGGTCGCCCTCGGCGGTAAGCGCATAAACGCCATCCGCCAGAATTTCCAGCGTTTCTTTTTTGACTGCCGTGTCGGCCGACGATGCAAAAGGCTTTGCCATGGTGTATTGCTCCTTGAATCCAGATGAAACGAATCAGCCAGCCGGTCTTGTTGCCAGACCTGTTCTTGATTCGCGACAAACCTAGTTTGGGCAAAGACGGCCCGGGTGTCTGTCCATAGATCTATGGACAAAATCGCTTTTCCTGCGCGGTCCCTGCTGCACGGTTCGTGCTATGGTTCCTGTATCAGCAAGCGCTTGATACACCTGCGCTTCGCAGCCTTTTTCACTGCAGGATTTTTGAATGAAAACAGCTTTTGACAGGCGCCATCTGCTGCAATGGATGACTCTGGCAGCCGGTGCCAGTGCACTGCCCTCCTGGGCGGCCAGACCTGCCGCCGATCCCTGGCCCGATGACAGCCGCGTGCCCGGCGGCATAGCACGCCTGTCGCTGGGCCCCGCCTCGGCACGCCCTACCCTCAGCTTCAACGATGCACCCGTACTGGTGCTGGGTGACATGATCGAGTGGACGGCCATCATCGGCATTCCCCTGTCCACCACGCCGGGCCAGTACCCATTGCAGGTGCAGGCCGACGGCCAGACACGCGAGAAATCCTTCACTGTCACCGACAAGAAGTATGTGGAGCAGAGCCTCAAGGTCTCGCCCAAGACCGTGGACCTTTCGCCCGAGGACAACGCCCGCTATGAACGCGAGGCCGCCCACCTCAAGACGGTAATGGCCACCCTGTCTCAGCCCCTGCCCATGACGTCCAGCCTGCGCATGCAGGTGCCCGTGCCGGGCCGTCGCTCCAGCAGCTTTGGCCTGCGCCGCGTCTTCAACGGCCAGTCCCGCAATCCTCACAGCGGCATGGACATTGCCTCCCCGACCGGCACCCCGGTCAAGGCGCCGCTGCCAGGCAAGGTGATTGACGTCGGCGAATATTTCTTCAACGGCGGCACCGTCTGGCTGGACCATGGCGGCGGCCTGCTCACCATGTACTGCCACCTGAGCCAGATGGACTGCAAGGTGGGCGACATGATTCAAGCCGGTCAGGCTTTCTGCAAGGTGGGCGCCACAGGCCGCGTCACCGGCCCGCACCTGCACTGGAGCGTGATGCTCAACCGCGCCATGGTGGACCCCGCGCTGTTCATCTGAGCACGATTCGCGCACACAAAAAAGCGGCACTCAATGCCGCTTTTGCTATGAATTTCAAAGTCCCTGCGCTTGCTCATCAAGCGCTGCGGGCTGATTTCCTTCAAACCCAACCCATTCAGGGTGTGTCCCTGTCCTGCTTCAGATAGCTCTCCACCAGCTCAAAAAAACTGTCGTAGAAACTGCGCACCGCAATGGTTTCACTGCCCACCTTGACCAGCGAATCATTGCTGGAAGAAAACGGCAGAGACAGCGACCCCAGAGCCCCTACGCCCACGCTGGCCGAGCTGGCACTTTTCTTGAGCGCGTAACGATCCTGCAAGGCCGTCGCAAAGCCCAGACTGACCTGGCCATCGCTGGTCTGCGGCACGCAAACCACGCGAAAGTTGATCTCCAGATTCGTCTCCATATTGGGCTGAAAGCTCTTGCGCCCCTCGATCAGCTCCTGCGTCTTGGACGTGGCGATATAGCCCTGGCTCAGCAGCGCCCTGCGTGCAGCCTCACAGGTCTGGGAAGGCGTGGCATCAAAGCCGCGCGAGAACGTGGAGCTGGAGTCGAACGTCTCCTGCATGACCACAGGGCTCGGGGCATGAGATGCGCATGCGCTCAACACCAGCGCCAGCATGCCCGCCAGCGCCAGACGCGGCGCTCTTCTTTCTGACATAGCCACTCCACTTGCGCGCACAAAACCTCCTTGAATGCTAACTTCACCAAGCGTAGCAGCTTGGCAAGCGGCCACTGGACCAACACCTGCAAGCCTACGTATTTTTTCGATCTTTACATGCCAGATAAAGTGAGGTTCTGCATAAGCTGACACTCTTTGCAGATCCTTGATATTCAGTGCCAGCTTCGTCGGTTATGGTTAGGTGTGCCCGAGTCCCGCTTGTAAGACCATGCAGACATCCGAGATGCTGCAGGGAACTGTTGGCAAGTCATGGACTCCTAAACCGCACAACTCTTTTTTATTCATCTTGAAGGAACACTTATGAAATCTCGCTGGACTTGGTGCCTCCCCCTCATCGCTTCCGTGACGCTGGCTGCCTGCGGCACCACTGGCGGTGGCGGCACCAGCAAGCCCGGCCCCAGTGGCCCTGCAGGAGATGCAAGCTCCCTGACCGCCTACCACTGGAAACTGCAGCAGGCGTTCACGCCCGCCGGTACCGAAGACCAGTCCTGGTTCGTGGATTCGACCCACGCACCGATCGAGCTGAACTTCATCGAGCAGCGCGCACTGGTCAAAAACCTGTGCAACACCATGTCTGCGGCTTACAGCGTGGAAGGCCAGCGCCTGAACCTGCAAAAGCCCATGAGCACGCTGATGGCCTGCAACAACAACCAGCTGATGATGCTGGAGCAAAAAGTGGCGCGCATTCTGCCCACCACCAAGCAATGGAATGTGCAACTGGGTGCAAGCACCAGCGAACAGCCTCGCCTGACCATTCAGTTCATTGACGGCACACGCTGGCAGCTGGAAGGCCGCCCCACCGCACAGACCAAGTATGGCGGCGCCCCCGAACGCATCTTTCTGGAAGTCGGCCCCCAGCGCAAGACATGCAGCGCAGGTGCAGGCCGTCAGGAATGCCTGCAAGTGCGTGAGTTGCGCTACGCAGACACGGGTGTGAAGACCTACACCGGTCAGTGGGAGAACTTCTACAGCGAAATTGAAGGCTACAAGCATGTGGCCGGAACCAGTAATATTCTGCGCATTGATCGCTACAAGCACCAGAACGTGCCCGCCGATGCATCCAGCTACGCCTATGTGCTGGACATGGTGATTGGCACCAGCATCGAGAGCCCTGGCAAATAAGCCTGTGGGTGCAAAAAATGAAGCCGACCCAAGGGTCGGCTTTTTTCATCTGTCACCAATGTTTCACGAACTTGGCATAGCGCATGAACAAGCGCTCTTACTGACACAGCATTCAGCAAATACCCTTTTCCGACAGCGACTTGCCTACACAAGAGAAGAAAAAAAGCTGCGATAGGCACTTTGTAAAGTTATACCCATCTGCTGTGGGCGGTCCTGTGGACAAGCGGCGCCAGCACCTCGCAAACCCGCATGAAACCTAGGGCGAGGTTCAACGATCAAAAAATATGCAGTGCATTGCTGCACTTGGTAATGTTTCACGGAATGATGTGAAGCAAAAAAAAGCCGGCACCTTTCGGATGCCGGCATAGAGGAGAGACACTGACCTAACACTCAAAACACAGGGTTACAGCAACTGCCTCCGGCCACCAAACCAGAGCAATTACCGAAATTCATATCAGCGCAGGCTGAAGCGACCTTCCACAAACATGGAAGATCGATGACCGGAATCACACTGCTCGTCTGCATAAGACCAGAAAGCCTGCACGGTTCCCTGCGAAGAGTCGATAACCTGGCTGACGGTAAAGCCGGTTTTTTCGATCCAGTTCAGGAAATGCAGATGGTCACTGAGCTGCAGATAGCTCAGGCGTTCGCAACCTTCAGAGACATGGCCTTGGGAATCCACCACGCGCCAGCGCATTTGTCCTTTTGCTGTGTAACGAACTTCAGCGCGGCTATCGGGGAATTCGATAACCGCTTCGCGACCCAGCAGCGTTCCGGCGTATTGCATGGAAAGCATGGACATGATGACGACTCCTTAGCGCTGCACTGTCTGTGCCAGCAAGATTTATTAATTAACTTGCAGCTATGGTGGCTTGCCACTGCAAACCAGCGTGTGGGAATGAACCGCATGCAACCGTCGGCAAACATTTTTTAACAAATAGGGTGTATGCAGCAGTGGCCGTCAGCGCCCGCCGCATTGCTGTCACTCTGGCCCTACAGCACAGATTCGATAGATCACTGATACTTGCAGCCTCTTCCGACCGCCATCACCGCTATCACTGCGCCCGTTCGCACTGCTTTGGCAAGCCCTGCTACGCAGCGAATCTGAATTCCACCGTGTCCAGCATCACCTCCAGACCTCCTTTGCGCGATAGCGCTTTCATCTCTTTCGTCCTGGCGCGCATGCTGGCCATGTTTGGCCAGCAGATGCAGGCGGTGGTGGTGGCCTGGCAGGTGTACGACATCACGCGCGACCCGCTATCTCTGGCCTATGTCGGCTTGGCCCAGTTTCTGCCCATGATGGGTCTGCTGATTCCGGCCGGTGATTTGAGCGACCGCATGAGCCGCAAGCGCCTGCTGGGCATGAGCTGGCTGCTGGCCACGGTGTGCTCTGGCCTGCTGTGGCTGCTGGCGGAAACCGGCGCTCACAATGTGCAGTGGATTTATGCGGTGCTGGTGCTGTTTGGCTGCAGCCGCGCCTTCAGCGGGCCTGCGCTGCAAAGCCTGCTGCCGCAGATTGTGGCCCGCGACCAGTTGGCCAAGGCGCTGGCCACCAACAGCATGCTGATGCGCATCTCTGCCATTGCCGCGCCTGTGCTGGGCGGCGTGCTGTATGCGCTGGGCGGCGGTGTGCTGACCTATGCCATCTGCGGGCTGGGCTTGCTGCTGGGCACGGCACTGCTGAGCCAGGTGCCCGTGCGTTTTGCCGATGTGAAGCAGCCTGCTGAGGACGATCAAAGCTCGATGTGGCAGCGCTTTGCCGAGGGCATTCACTTCATGCGCACGCGGCCCATCATTCTGGGCACGATTTCGCTGGATCTGTTTGCCGTGCTGCTGGGCGGTGTGGTGGCGCTGCTGCCCGTGTATGCGCACGAGGTGCTCAAGGTCGGGCCGCAGGGCCTGGGCCTGCTGCGTTCATCCATGGCGGTGGGCGAGGTCTGCATGGGCCTGTGGCTGGCGTCGCGCCCCATCAACCGCCATGTGGGCAAAGTGATGTTTGCCGCCGTGGCCGTGTTCGGTCTGGCGAATATGGTGTTTGCGCTGTCGCACTGGTTTGTGCTGTCCATGCTGGCACTGGCGCTGGCCGGTGCGGCCGATATGGTCAGCGTTTATATCCGCGGCGCGCTGGTGCAGTTTTCCACGCCCGACCATATGCGGGGCCGTGTGAATGCGGTGAATATGCTGTTCATCGGCTCATCCAATGAACTGGGCGAGTTTCGCGCGGGCAGCAGTGCATCGTGGTTTGGCGCAGTGCCTGCCGCCATTCTGGGCAGCCTGTGCACGCTGGGCGTGGTGGGCGGGTGGATGACGCTGTTCAAGCCACTGCGTGATGTGGACCGGCTGGAAGATGCGGCACGTGTGGGAACGGGCAAAAGCGAAGTCAGTAATTCCTGATTTGATAGCTTTCTGCGCTTGATAGATAAGCGCTGCAAGCCTGTTCGATACAAAAAAAGCCTCATCAATCGATGAGGCTTTTTGCATGAACGCTGCAGGTTTACAGCAGCTCTGCACGCAGCTCGGCTGCGCTCTTGGGCGACAGCATGCCGGGGGCCACGTCAAACACGGTCTTGCAGCCGAACTGACCGGCCTGGGCCATGCGGTGCACAGCGCGGGCATAGGCCACGAGCACGCTGGAGGTGAACTCGGGGTTGCTGTCCAGCTGCAGGCGGTATTCGATGACCTGCTTGTTCTCGGCACTGGTGTTGCCGCTGCGAATCACAAAACCGCCGTGGGGCATGGCGGCGTGGTCGCGGGCCAGTTCTTCGGCAGTGATGAAGTTCACCGTAGTGTCGTACTGGTCGAAGTAGTGGGGCATTTCCACAATGGTCTTGCGCACGGCTTCGGCGTCGGCACCGGCTTTCAGCACCACATGGCATTCACGCTTGTGCTTTTCGCGGGTGGACAGTTCGGGACGCACGCCAGAGCGCACCTTGTTGACGGCATCTTCCACCGGGATGGTGTACTGCACGCCACCGGCCACGCCTTCAACGCGGCGAATCGCGTCGGAGTGACCCTGGCTCAGGCCCTTGCCCCAGAAGGTGTAGGTAGCGCCGTCGGGCAGCAGGGCTTCGCCCATCACGCGGTTGATGGAGAACATGCCGGGGTCCCAGCCCGCCGAGATCAGCGCCGTGCACTGGCCACCCTGGGCCGCCTTGTCCACGTTGGCAAAGTGCTCGGGAATGCGGGCGTGCGTGTCAAAGCTGTCGATCAGGTTGAAGTGCGCTGCCAGCTCGGGGGCCTGCTTGGGCAGATCGTCCTTGGAGCCGCCACACAGAATCAGCACATCGACCTGGCCCTTGTGCGAGAGCAGGCTGTCCATGGCGTGCACGGGCGTGCCAGCGTGCAGGGGCGTGAGCTGGGAGGGATCGCGGCGTGTGTAAATCCCCGTCAGCTGCATATCGGGGTTCTTGGCGATAGCGGCTTCTACGCCACGGCCCAGATTACCGTAACCGACGATAGCAACTCGAATAGGGGATGAGGTCGATGCCATGACAAGCAATTCCTTCAAAAAGACAAAAAAGCAATTATTGCCGCCCGATGCACCAATACCGGGCAAATGCGCACCAATTCAGTGAATCCTCTTTGGCAAGCGCCCTCGCCATAAATGCCATAAGCCATCGCAGATCAGCAACCCCACCGCCGCGAAGATCAATCCATAAGTCAGCACTTGCTGCGGCGCAATACTTTCGCCCAGCAGCCAGGCCACCACCACCAAAAGCGCAGGCTCTACATAGGACAGCAGCCCAAACAGGCCCAGAGGCAACCAGCGGCTGGCAATCATGTACATGGCCAGTGCCACTGCGCTGACCACGCCCAGCACCACCAGCAGCACCCACAATTCAGAATGCCCCACCACCAGCGGCCAGCTGTTCGGTGCGCGCAGCGTGAAAGCAATCGCTGCAGGAACCAGCAAAGCCATATCCATCCAGTGGCCCGCCAGCGTGTCCGTCTTCATCCAGCGGCGCAGCGAGAAATACACCGTATAGCCCAGCGCCACCACCCAGGTCTCCCACGACATGCCACCGGCCTGCCAGAACTCATGACCCACGCCAGCCGCTGCCACCAGCGTGGCCAGGGTCTGGCCGGGTGTCAGCCTCTCGGCAAACCACAGCCGCCCTGCGACCACCATCACCAGCGGCAGCAGAAAATAGCCCAGCGACACCGGCAGCGCCCGCCCATTCATCGGCGCCCACATGAAAATCCATAGCTGCACGCCCAGCAGTGCGGCGCTCAGCAGCAGTTGCAGGCCAAACAGCGGCTGCCGCAGGGCACGCAGCAGCAAGGTGCGCACCGCTGCCGCTTCCTTGAGCGCAAACAGCAGGGCCGTGGTGAAAGGCAGTGTGACCAGCACGCGCCAGCCAAAGATCTGCTCACCATCCAGCGGAGCCAGAAATGGAGAGAGGTAATACAGGGAAGCGAACAGCACGGACGCCAGAACCGAAACAACAACGCCCTTGAACATCACGACTGAAATACCAATGAAAAAAGCCTCAGACGCTTATACATAAAGCGCAAGAAGCTATGAATAAAGAAGCATTGCAGCAGGCAAGCACCGCTGCAGACTGAAGCGACATTGTCCGTGAACGCCGCCTGATAAATGCCCGCTGCCACGCATGACAGCCCTGACCGCCAGGAATGCCCAGGCAGGCGCGCACAGGCGCCGCTGCTGGGGTAGAGTGCGCCTCGCCCTGCACCGCTCACCTTGCCCCATGACTGAAATCGCCCTGCCCGACCATCCCCCTTTGCACATCCTCTGGCAGGACGAACACCTGGTGGCCGTTTACAAACCCGCTGGCTGGCTGGTGCACCGCACGGGGCTGGATGCGCATGAAACCCGCTTTGTCATGCAGGCCCTGCGCGACCAGCTGGGTCGCCATGTCTGGCCTGTACACCGGCTGGACAAGGGCACTTGCGGCGTGCTGGTCATGGCCTTGCACAAGGAGGCGGCGCAAGCGCTGGCCGCCAGCTTTGCCGCGCATGAAACCCGCAAGGAATACCGGGCGCTGGTGCGTGGCTGGCTGCCTGATGAGATCGAGGTGGACCACGCACTCAAGCCCGACGATGCCCCGGAAGACGCCCCGGTGCAGGAAGCCCACACCACGCTGCGCTGCCTGGCGCGCCTGTCCTGGCCCGAGAGCTATGACGGCCGCCACCCCGAAACCCGTATCAGCCTGGTGCAGGCCCTGCCCACCACAGGCCGCAGGCACCAGATTCGCCGCCACTTGAAGCATGTAGCTCACCCCATCATTGGCGACGCCACACACGGCAAGGGGCCGCTGAACCGCTGGTGGGCCGGACGTCTGGGCCTGCAGCGGCTGTGGCTGCATGCCCAGTCGCTGGAGATTGCCCACCCCATGAGTGGCGAGCCGCTGCGCTTTGAGGCTGACTGGGCCGCCCTGCCCCACCTGCAGGAAGCGCAGGACTGGCTGCGGATTCTGGCGCTGCCAGGCTGGGCGCCTCTTTCACCAGCGCGCTGACTCACTGCGCAATGATGCGCGCCTGCACATTGAGCATGAGATTGCGGCCCTTGCGCCCTTTGGCCGGAGCCCCCAGACAGGCGCTGTTTTCACCCGCATTGCCCGGCAGGCGGCGCGGGTTGGAGACAACGGCAAACACCTTCCAGCGGCCCCTGGCGTTCTCGCCATAGAAGGCATGGCTGCCCAGCCCGTACTGTTCAAAATCGGCCTCGCCATAGCCCGCAAAATGATCGAGCGGCATTTTCAGCAGCGACATGGTGCCCGCAGGCGATTGCACGGCAATGCCCAGTGCGCCCAGGCAGATGTTCTTGCCATCGAGCCGAACCTGAAAGCTGTCCACCACTGCATCGCTCCCGTTCAGCTCGGCCAGCAGGCTGACTTGCTGGTAGTCAAACTGCTTCAGGCGTGCCAGCTGCACAAATTCTGGAATCTCTTGCACCGCACTTTTGCGCAGCGCTGGCTCAGCCTTGTAGCGCAGCGCCCATTGCACGGCTTTCTCGGCATCTGGCAGGCCAAAGCCGTACCAGTTGGCATAGGCATTGCCCGCTGCATTGGTCTGCCAGCCCAGCTCCAGCGGCACCGCCTGCGCGCCGGGGCGAATATCGCTCACGCGGCCTGAGCGCGGCAGCAGGCTGTTGCTGCGCAGGTCCAACAGCGCGTCATAGGGCTTGTCCAGCTTCTGGCTCACATCATTGCGCCTGCGCTTTTCATAGCCCTGGTCCACTGGGCGCGCAGACAGCCGCAGAATGTCGCGCACATCGCGCCAGCTCAGATCGGGATTGACGCCCAGCAACAGCGCCGCCAGCCCGCTGATGGTGGGCGCAGCCACCGATGTACCGTTCATATAGGAATAGTCGCAGCGGGCGTTATCCAGCACGCCAGCCTCGTTACGGCTCTCGCCGCGCATAAAGGCTGTCGGCGCACCAGCGGCTGCGGGGCCTGCATCGCAGCCCGAAATATCGGTAGAAAACAGCGTGGGCCCATCCCCCGTTTTACCCTGCGCAATATCCTGTGCAGACAAGCCTGAGCTTTCGCCATAGCCGCCATGCAGGCCGCTCTCGCCACCCAGGCCTGTAACCCAGATGACCGAGCCTGCACTGCTGTAGCTGCTGGCCTGTCCCTTGGCATTGAGCGCTGCGGTAACGATGGCATTGGGCTCCAGCGACTGGGCATCATTGGCCGGATTGGTGCAGTCGTAATAGCCTGTGAGCGCACCGCAGAGGTTGATTTTGTCCAGGTCATCAAAGGCATTGCCCGCCGCCTTGACAAAGACCGCCCCTTTGCCGCCCCGCAAGGTTTTGAGGTGCCGCAGCCCCCGCACTTTGACATTGCGTGCGGGGTCGTAATTCTCCGTCTCGTGAATGATGCCGAATGAGGCGTTAATCACATCGGCCTGCGCAGACCATGGCGTGCCACCATAGGCCTGGCGGATGTTTTCCTCGGACTGCACCGCTGCATCCTGCAGTACCAGTGCCACGCCACCAACACGCGCCAGTGGCGCGATGCCCATCATGCCTTTGCCGTTCTGCGCGGCCGCAATAATGCCTGCCACATTGCTGCCATGGGCCTGCTTGTCTGCCGTCAGCATGGGGTTGGGGTCATGGCTGCCGGTGACGAAATTCCACGACATGCCCAGATCAGCGTTGGCCGCCAGGTCTTCATGGGCCAGATCCACGCCGCTGTCTATCACCAGCACCTTCACGCCCTGGCCTTTGAAACCCATGCGGTGCACGGGCGCGACATTCAGGTCATAACCGCCGCCGTAGGCCCCGGCGTCGGAATGCGTCTGGAAATAGCTGTGGGCGTAATCCAGACTCCATTGAAAGCGGTAAAGCGGCTCGGTCTCGCCGGACTGGCAGGCATAAGGGCCCGTTTCCGCGCAATTGCCCGCCACCGCCAAAGTGGCCTGGGTCGGCACAGCCACCGTGCTGCAAGCCTGCAGCGCCAGCAATGCCAGCGCGCAGACCGGAGCCACCACCGCGCGAAACCCAAGCGAGCCGTAGTTTTTCATGATCTTGAACGAACAAAACGCCCGAACTGAATGTTCAAGGCGTTTTGTATCAAACCGCTCCCAAGCGATTATTTCAAGTGCGCGAGGTGCTCACTTTTTTGAAGAATCTGCTCAGGCAGATTTGGGCGTGGCGCGAATCCACTTGCCTTCTTCATCAAACTGCAGGCTGGGCGCGGCCACAAATTCATACTGACCTTCGGGGTCCGCCCTGAGCTCACCCTGCAGCAACTCCACCAGTCGCTCATTGGGCATCTTGAAGCCGCAAGCCTGGGCGTGGCCACCGCCGCCAAAGCTCTCGGCCAGCGGAATGCAGTTGAACTCCGAGCGCGAACGCAGGCCCACCTTGGTGCCCTTGTGATTGGCATGCCACATCAGCGCAAAACTGCCGCTCTGGCGCGCCAGCAGGTCGCCCACCTGGCTGTGGAACATGCCGGGGCAGTTGACCATCAGGCCCTGCTTGCCGTTGAAGACCAGCACCTGCGCGCCATCAGCAATGTCTGCACACAGCTTCTGGAACTTCTCATCCATGGCACCGCCACGGGCCATGTAAACGCCTTCCTGCTCGGGCGTGAAGGCGGCGATTTCGGCCCAGCGTTCAAAGCTGCGCACAGGCTCCATGTCCAGCGCTGCCAGGAAGGCCGCACTTTCAGGGAACTCCCATTTCCAGATATCGCGGTCTTCGATGTAGCGAATCAGGCCAGGCACGGGCTTGTCGGACTGGAAAAACTCCCAGGCCAGACGGGCGCCAGACTTGTGCATATCGAAGTGCACCACACCGCACTGGCACTGGTAGCCGCTGAGCTTTTCAGCCGCGCTCTTGTGGTGGTCCAGCACCACGAGCTTGGCCACGCGTGATTCGATCTCGGCCATCAGCGCGGGCTCGAAAGCAAAGTCCAGCACATAGACGGCACGGCCTGCCAGATCGCCCAGGTCGTCAGCGCTCAGAATTTCGCCATGGTCCAGCCCGCGAAACTCGGCCTGACCTTCGTAGAACAGCCAAGCCGCCAGTGCAGCGCCGTAGCCATCAGGGCAGCGGCGGCCGTGATAGAGGATCAGCGGATTGGGATCATTGCGGTCGGGGCGCACCAGCAGTTGCTGGAACAAAGAAGGTTTGGCGTTCTGTGCGGTCATAGCCTCCTATTCTCGCTTTTTGCGGCGGCGCCCGAAGTCACGTGGGCATTGAGAGAGGCCTCCACCCAGAAATATGCGCGTAGAGATGCCTTCCGCACCTAAAAACCCAGCGGTGAGTCACCGCTTGCTTGCAAACGAGTTAGCACAAGCACTGAAATCCCTGATTTCGGTATCTACCTAATCGCATGTCAGCCGCATGCGCCTATGATGGGGGTCTTGCTATTGAAATGCTGCGGTCACCGGCAGGCCCGCAACGCTTGCCTGCCACGACAGTTTCAGCGCTGGGTGCTCCGCGGCCCCTGTATGCGATCTACTCCCGACATCACTCCTCATCTCGGCACGCTGCTCAATTTCCGCCGCGACCTGCACGCCAACCCTGAGCTCAAATACGAAGAGCATCGCACTGGCGACAAGGTTGCCGCATACCTCACCGCCCTTGGCCTGACCGTTCACCGGGGCCTTGGCCAGACTGGCGTCGTCGCCAGCATCTACGGCAAGGGCCGCAGCAAGGACAACCCCGGCCGCAGCATCGGCATCCGCGCCGATATGGACGCCCTGCCCGTCACGGAAATCAATACCTTTGGCCACATCAGCCAGAACAAGGGTCGCATGCATGCCTGCGGCCACGATGGTCACACCACCATGCTGCTGGGCGCGGCCACCACACTGGCCCAGCACCCCGACTTTGACGGCACAGTGCACCTGATCTTCCAGCCCGGCGAAGAAGGCGGCGCTGGTGCCAAGGCCATGATGGACGACGGCCTGTTCGAGAAATTTCCCTGTGAAGCCGTGTTTGCACTGCACAACTGGCCATCGCTGCCAGCCGGTCAGATGGCCGTGCGCGTGGGGCCCATCATGGCGTCCACCCTGCGCTTTCAGATCAAGGTTATCGGCAAGGGTGGCCATGCCGCCATGCCTCACACCACGCTGGACCCGATTCCCGTGGCCTGCGCCATCGTCAGCCAGTTGCAGACGCTGGTTTCGCGCAGCACCGACCCACTGGATTCCGCCGTGCTGACCGTGGGCAAGATCACCAGTGGCACCGTCGAAAACATCATCCCCGATGAAGCCATCATTGCAGGCACCGTGCGCACCCTGAAAAAGGAAACGCGCGAGATGTTTGTGGAAGGCATCAAGCGCATCAGCAGCCATGTGGCGGCTGCGCACCTGTGCAGCGCAGAATTCACGCTGCGCCCCGGCGCCTACCCCAACACCACCAACCATGCCCGCGAAGCCAAGTTCATGGCTGGCGTGATGCGCGAAGTTGTTGGCAATGACAATGCCTTTGACGACGTACTGCCCGCCATGACCGCTGAAGACTTTGGCTTCATGCTGGAAGCCGTTCCCGGCGCCTATGGCTGGATTGGTAACGGCCCCGCC
This sequence comes from Comamonas fluminis, assembly GCF_019186805.1. NCBI lineage: Bacteria > Pseudomonadati > Pseudomonadota > Betaproteobacteria > Burkholderiales > Comamonadaceae > Comamonas > Comamonas fluminis. The sequence continues at coordinate 3,262,073 of NZ_CP066783.1, forward strand.
AACGGTCAACCCGGTGTGAGCCTGCACAACCCGGCCTACGACTTCAACGATGACAACATCAGCCGCGGCTCCCGATTCTGGGACCTGCTGGCCCGCCGCTACTTCGAGCAGCCAGCCACATAAGCCCCCCGGCTGCTGCCCATGAAAAAAGCCCGCCTTCTTTGCAAGTGCGGGCTTTTTCATGGCGGCGGTCACATCAGTCTGAGGCGCTTGGCTGCTCGCCCAGCACCTCCTCCAGCCACTGCTGCTGCGGTATGGGCTTGCCCAGCAGCAAGCCCTGCAGCACGATATCAGGGCTCCACTGCATCAGCTGCTCAGCCTGCTCCTGCAGTTCAACGCCTTCTGCCACCACACGCAGCTTCAGCCGCTTGGCAATCAGCAGCATGGCTTCGACCATCACCGCATCGGTATCGGAACGGTGGCTACCGCGCACAAAGCTCTGATCGATCTTGAGCTCCTGAATCGGCAGGTGCTTCAGGCTGTACATGGAAGAGTAGCCCGTGCCAAAGTCATCCAGCGCAATCTCGATGCCCATGTCCCGCAGCTCCTGCACCAGATTACGCGCCGCGTTCATATCCCGCAGCACCACGCCTTCGGTGATCTCCAGCGTCAGTTGATGCGGGTTGGCGCCTGTCTCACGCAACACGTTCTTGAGCATGGGCATGAACTCCTCATGCCCGAACTGAATGGCGCTGATATTGACTGACAGGCGCAGGCCCCGATCGGCGAATGCAGGCTGGGCCAGCAGCACGCAGGACTGGCGCATCACCCATTCACCCAGACGCAGAATCAGCTCTGACTCTTCGGCAATCGGAATGAACTCCACAGGGCTGACCAGCCCCCACTGGGGATGCTGCCAGCGCACCAGCACCTCAGCCCCCACACAGTGACCACGGGCATCGGCCTGCGTCTGCAGAAACAGGCGCAGCTCACCCAGCGGAATCCCGTTGCGCAAATCCTTGGCAATACGCACGCGCTTGATCATGTCTTCCGCCATGCGCGGCTCGAACAGGCGCACGCTGCCGGGGCCGTTTTGCTTGGCGTCGTGCAGGGCCACACTGGCAAAGCGCAGCACATCGCTGTTGTCCTGCGCATCGGCGTCCGGCTCCATCACAGCACCGCCCATGCAGCAGCTGACGGATTCAGCCTCATTCCAGCCCAGCAGCGAAAAAGGCCGCTGCACGGCTTTTTTCAGTATGCGGGTGTAGTGGTTCAGCTGATCTTCTGCCCCGCTGATGCTGGCGTCCAGATTCTCAAAAAGAATAGCAAACTCCGCAGCAGCAATACGACCTACCCAGACATCCTCTGGCAAAACATCGACCAGGCGCGCACCAATGGCATGCACCAGTTCATCGCTGTGCTGCATGCCGTGCACATCGTTGAACAGGGAAAAACTGTCCATATCCAGCAGCAGCAAGCCGTGGCAGGCGCGCTGCTTGCTATGCGCCAGCGCTCGCAGATGCAGCGCCAGCGAATAACGGTTGGGCAGACCCGTCAGAGAATCCAGATACACCAGATCATGAATGCGGCGAGCCGCCAGCATGCGCTCTGACAGATCGCGCTTGAGTTCTACATAGTTGACGACTTCGCCCTGTGGCGTGCGAATGGGGGCCACGATCACAGACTCGCGCAGCGACGCGCCATCGCGGGTGCTGTTCGTCATCTCGCCGCTCCAGACTTCGCCGGACAGCAGTTGCTCCATCGCCTTTTGCCGGTTGGCGCCCGTCAGGCCCACGGTCGAGACGTTTTCCGTCAGCTGATCCAGCACCTCATCACGGGCATAGCCGGTACGCTTCAAAAAGGCTTCATTGACATAGACGATCTTCTGTTCTGGATCGGTGATGACAATACTTTCGGGGTGCTGCTCCACAGCGCGCTGAAACTTGCGCAGCTCGTGCTGACTGGCTTCCAGCGAAGCCAGCATGTCCAGACTTTTTTGCTCACGACGGCTGAGGCTGGCGCGGGCAATCAAAGTGCTGATCAGCGCCAGCCCCAGCATGCCCAGCACGTAGATCAGTGCCGTCAGCGGAAAAGATCGGCTTTCTGTGACGTTGAAGGTATCAAAGCCCCAGAGCCCCACCAGGGTGAGGGTGGACAGCAGCAGCATGCCCACCACCTGCGATGCCCCCAGCAGCCAGGCTGTGATGACCACCCAGACGGGAAAGGCAATCGTGGCTTTGCTGACCATGCCCCCGGAGGCCAGAATGGTGGCCACGACCAGTACCCAGTTCGTCCAGACAAAAAACAGCGAGGCCATCTGCCAGCGCCGAGCCTTGACCATCAGCCGCGTCACCAGGGCCACGGGCAGCAGCAAAAAGCACAAAACTGCCAGCGCCCAGGAAACCTTGGGGGACAGTAGTGCGGCGGCAGTCAGCACCAAACTCAGCCCGCTCATCCAGAGGCAGGCAAAGCGCAGCACATGCCGCATGGACTGGCGGTTTCTGAACTCTAGTAGATGACCCTGCATGCGAGGTTCGCACCTTTGGTGTTGCTGCCAAGCCTATATGCTAGCCGCAGTCAGGGCAGGAACTCCAGCCCTTCACACAGGGATATATGGGGGATCAGCGCTTGGGGCCAGCCGGCTTGGCGGCGCTTTTCGCGGTGCCCTGAGCACCGGATTTGGCCGCAGTTTTTGCAGCAGCCTTGGCTGGTGCGGGCTTCTTGACCCCGCCATCCTCGCGCGGCGGGCGCGGTGCGCGATTTTTCTTGCGGGCTGCGGCCAGCGCATCTTTCTTGGCCTGGCGCTCAGCATCTTTTTGCTGGCCGGCTGCCAGCCAGACCTCAAACTCGGCCGGTGTCTCCAGCGTGATGCGGCCCAGAATGGCATCACGGAAATCAGTGAGCACCAGCTCTGCCGCCTTTTGCAGATTCACACGGCCACCGCTCATCACTGCGCCGCGCTTTTTGCCAATCAGGGTCAGCAGTTCATCATCATGCAGCGCCGCGATTTCCTCGGCACTCAGGCCCAACTTGTAGCGCGCTTCCAGCATGGGGGCGTAATGCTTTTGCAGATACAGCAGCAGCTCCAGCACCACCAGCTCTTCATCGTAGGCATTGCGGCCCACGGCGCCGCTGGCAGCCAGATTGAAGCCGCTTTTTTCCACAATGATGCGCGGCCACAGCATGCCGGGCGTATCCCACAGATAGAAGTCGTCGGCCAGCACAATGCGCTGCTCTATCTTGGTGATGCCCGCTTCGTTGCCTGTCTTGGCCTGGGTCTTGCCGCTCATGGAGTTAATGAGCGTGGACTTACCCACGTTAGGCACTCCGCAGATCAGCACGCGCATGGGCTTGGCCATGCCGCCACGCGTGGGCGCCAGCAGCTTGCACTGCTCAATCAGGCGCTTGGTGGGCGCGGGCTCGGAAGCATCAAGCGCAATGGCACGGGTTTCGCTCTGGGCGTTGTACCAGTCCATCCAGGCTTTGGTGTGCACCGGGTCGGCCAGATCCTGCTTGTTGAGAATCTTCAGGCGCGGTTTGTGGCCCGTCATTTCCTGCAGCAGCGGGTTGGCGCTGGAGCCCGGCAGGCGCGCATCCAGCACCTCGATGACCACGTCGATTTCCTTGACGCGCTCGGTGATGGCCTGACGCGTCAAATGCATGTGACCGGGAAACCATTGGATGGCCATAAGCGGAAATCTTTCTTTTGTAGGGCTGCAGGAGCTGCGCGACATAGAGAGCACAGAAGCCACATGGGCTACTGCACCACCTCAAACACCCTCTATCTCGCTAATTTCAGGGCCGAAAGCATAATCGCCCTTCGCGTTTCTGACCCGTCTGCCTCACTATGCCCCTGCCTTCCGCCCCCAAAAAGTCCAAATCCAGCAATGAAATCCTGATCAAGGGCATGACGATTGCGCTGATTGGCGTCATTATTTTGCTGGCACCGGTCTTCAAGCCCGAAAGCGGCGTTGGCCAGCTGTTTGCCCAGTCTTATCTGGTGGGCTGGTTTGCACTGGTCCTGGGCCTGGCATTTATCGGGCAGCACCTGTTCAAGCGCTTCAAGAAATGAGCGATTCCGACTTGCAGCAACCGCTGGCTCAGGCCCGCAGCCAGATTGCGCTGTGGCAGGGCCGCGCCGCCGCTGCAGGCCGCACGCTGCGCAATCCCCCGCCCGAGCCCACCAGCTGCTGCGGGCGTGGCTGCAATGGCTGTGTGTGGGAAGGCTATTACGGCGCACTGGGCTTCTGGCTGGAAGATGCCGCCGAGGCGCTGGCCAGCAACTGAGCCAGCCCCGGCGTTCAAGCCATTTCAGCCTCCAGCCTAGGCTGTTCATTGGCAAGCGCTTTGTTTTTCATAGCAAACACCTGCTGCTGCACCTGTGCCTGGGCCTCTGCTTGTGCGTATTCGCTGATGCGAAAGCGCCCCGCCCCCGCCTCCAGTCTTTGCGCCTGGGTAAACAGCTCTTGCGCTGCGGCGCTGGATTCAGCCACCAGCCCCGCGTTCTGGCTGGTCATATGGTCCAGCGCCTGAACGGCCTCGCTGATCTGGGCAATGCCCTGATTCTGAGCCTGAGCCGCTTCGGTAATCGAGGCGATCAAACCGCTGACCGTCTGCACATCACGCACGATGTGCTCCATGCGCTGGCCAGCCTGCAGCGCCAGCGTCTGCCCGGACTTCATCTGCCGGGTGGAGTTCTCCATGAGCTGGCGAATCTGCTTGGCCGCTTCGCTGCTGCGCTGGGCCAGTTCGCGCACCTCGGCCGCGACAACAGCAAAGCCCCGGCCCTGTGATCCTGCACGCGCAGCCTCTACGGCGGCATTCAGGGCCAGGATATTGGTCTGAAACGCGATGCCATCAATCACACCCACAATCGCGGCAACCTGCTGGTTGCTTTGCGCCATCTGCTGCATATTGCTGACCACCTGCTGCACCACGGTGCCGCCGCTTTCTGCCGCCTCGGCCGCGCTGCGCGCACTGTGATCGGCGTGACGGGCGCTGTCAGCCGATTGAATAACCAGCGTCACCATGCTCTCTATGCTGCCCACCGTGGCCTTGAGCTGATCGGAAGCCTGCGCCGTGCGCTCAGAAAGATCGCTGTTGTCCTGCGCCATCTGGCTGGAGGCGGCGGCGACGGCTTCCACACCGCCCTGCACCTCTCCCACCAGCGTGCGCAGTTGCTGCGTCATCTGCGCCAGCGCCTGCATCAGCTGGCCCGGTTCATCGCGCCGCTGCGCCGCATCGGTGGCGGGCGCGTAGCTCAGATCACCTGCCGCAATGGTCTGCGCCAGCTGCACCGCCTGCGCCAGCGGCGTGGTGATGGAGCGAATGGTGGCCAGCGACAGCAGCGCGCCCAGCAGCCCCATGAAAGCGCCCACACCCACCGCCATGCGCTTGGCCATGGCGCTCTGGGTCTGTGCCTGCTGCTCGGCCTGCTGGCGCTGCTGCTGCTGCGCGGCAATGAAGGCATCCTGCGCTTGCACATAGCGTTTGGCAGCAGGCGTCAGTTGGTCATCCACCAGTTTTTGCGCCTCCCAGGCCTTGCCCAGGTCACGCGCCTGATAGGCTTGTTCGTAGATGGACAGCACGGCCTTGCGCTCTTTTTCCACGCGTGCCAGGCCGCTTTGATCGACCTCGCTCTGCGCACCAGCCAGCACCTGCTGCTGCAGACCGTCCGCCTGCTGCATCAGCGCCCGCGCTTTTTGCGAGAGCTGGGCAATCAGGTGCTCTTCTGAGGAGAGCACGCTGGCCAGCGCGGCTTCCACGCTTTGCAGCGTCAAGCCCTGCCAGCGCAGCGCCAGATTGATGCGCTGATCTGTGGCCTGCACGGCCGCGCCCACGCGCTGCTCCACACTTTGCAAATAGCTGAACAGGCCACCGGCCACCAGCACACAGCACAGCAGCAGGCCCAGGAACAAGGCCCACATTTTTCGGGCCACCGAGAGATTCTGAAATTGTTTCAAAGACATGCTCACACCGTCCATCACGCACGGGCTCTTGTGGCGCCCGCAGGTGGTTACGATATGAAACACTGATGACAGTGTCGTGACAGCCCGCCTAATAAAAAAAGCGCCTGCAGCCCAATGGATGCAAGCGCTTTCAGCTATCAACTTTATGAATTACAGCAGGCTAGCCGGGTCCATATACCGCTGGCGCCACTCCTCAAAAGTCAGGGTGTCTGCAGCTTCGATGGCGGACTGCGCCGCAAAAGATTTCTCGCTCATCTGCTCAAAGCGCTGTTGCTGCTCAGCCGTCCAGGGCATGGCCAGCAAGGCGTCGCGCGACTTGGCGGACTGCGCTGTCATGAATTCGATGAAACGGTTGCCATAAGGGCCGGTCAGCTGCTCCAGCACATGGGCCGAGGGCGTGGTCTGTGCGCCGCTCACGCGGTCCAGCGCCTGCTGCAGCGCTGCGCTGTAGTCGCCACAGCCATGCGCCGCATCCAGCGCCTGGGCATAGGGCTTGCACTGCTGCAGCACTTCCTGCGCCCAGTCCGTCAGCAGCACCTGCTGGCCGTTACGCGCCAGCGTCAGGCCCGGCTCGCGCCCCTGCTCTGCCGCCAGATGCTGGTTGTGCTTGAGGTCGGCAATTTCCTGCGGGGTGTCAGGCGGGCTGTCCGTGTGCAGGCAATGCAGCAAAAAGACATCGATCATGCGCATGGTGGCCGGGGCGATGCCCACGGTCTCGAAGGGATCGATATCCATGAGGCGCACTTCCACATACTCCACACCGCGCTCGCGCAGCGCGTGCAGCGGGCGCTCGCCGCTCTTCACAGTGCGCTTGGGGCGGATGGTGCCGTAGAACTCGTTTTCAATCTGTAGCAGGCCGGTGCCCAGCTGGTTGTAATCGCCGCCAGGGTTCTTCACGCCCAGCTGCTCATACGCAGGATAGGGACGCGTCAGCGCTTCGTGCAGGGAATCGGCATAGCCGTCCAGCCCGTTGTAGCTGACATTGATGCTGGACTGCGCATCGCTCTGATAGCCCAGACGGCCCATGCGCAGCGACGTGGCGTAGGGCAGATACAGCGCATCCTTGCCATCGCCCAGCTTTTGCAGGCGGTGCTCGCGCCCCTCGACAAAGCAGGGGCACAGCGCGGGCGATGCGCCATACAGGTACAGCAGCACAAAGGCGTTGCGGCGGAAATTGCGAATCAGCGCAAAGTATTCATCGCTGCTGACACCGGGCAGCGACCAGTTGTAGTGAATGCCGGAGATGGTCTGCATGCGGCGGCCATAGCGGTGGCCCAGACCCATGCGATAGACGCTCTTGGAGCGGCCAGAGTGCGAGCTGCCATAGCGGCCCAGCGGAATCGTTTCATCAATGGGCAGCCGGCAGGGCATGCTGGAATTCCACATCAGCTCGCCGCTCTCGCTGAGATTGCGCAGCACGAACTGATGGACTTCAGTCAGCTCATCCAGGCATTCCTGCACGCCCAGACGTGCGCCGGTGATGAGTTCCAGCTGCGACTCGCTGTAGTCGGTGGTGATATGGGGATGGGTCAGAGCCGAGCCCAGCACCGAAGGGTGCGGAGTCAGCGCCAGAGACCCATTGGCCAGTGAGCGCAGTCCCTCTTTCTCAATCCCACGACGGATGCCCAGCAGCCTTTCGGCAGAGGGCATGTTCATGGCAGCCTGCGATGTCTTCATTCTTGTTTACCTTGTGTTGAAGACGCTAAAGACAAACTTTGTCTGCCCGGATGCGCCCAGACGGCGAATCATAGAGAAACACGGCGAAACGCGATGTGCGCCGTCCGCTTAACCACGTTTTTTGGCCTGTTGTAGGCGTATAGCCTCCAAAATGCGCCAGAAAACTGTCAGATTCAGAAGGCATCAGAGGGTGAGCAAATGCCCACATCCAGCAAACAAAAAGCCCTCGTCAGAGGGCTTGTTCAAGTCGTGCTAGCAGGCACCGAAGCGCAGCATCAGTGACCGTGGGCCTTCATCGCCTTGCCCACTTCCACCTGGCCTTGCACCCCGCCGCTTCCAGGAACCTGATCGCCTTCACGGGCCGTAACTTCCGCCAGGCGTGCAGCCAGCGCTTCGGGCACTGCATCGCCCATGCCCAGATAAATGCCTTCCGTCATGGTGATATTGGCCGCCTCAAAGCCACCAGCACCTGCACACAGAATGGTGCGCGTGGGTGCGCCCTCGTGGGCCAGCACCAGCATGGCGGGCACCACCGCCTCGGGCTTGAGCGCTTCCAGCACAGGCTCTGGCAGCAGGCCTGCCGTCATGCGCGTGGCGGCTGTGGGCGCCAGGGCGTTGACGCGAATATCGTGCTTGGCGCCTTCAATGGCCAGGGTCTGCATCAGGCCCACCTGCGCCAGCTTGGCGGCGCCGTAGTTGGCCTGGCCAAAGTTGCCATACAAACCGGTGGACGAAGTCGTCATCACGATGCGGCCATAGTTCTGCGCCTGCATATGCGGCCACACGGCCTTGCAGCAGTTGGCCGCGCCCATCAGGTGCACATCAACGACCAAGCGGAAGTCAGCCATGTCCATCTTGGCAAAGCTCTTGTCGCGCAGAATGCCCGCGTTGTTGACCAGAATGTCCACCCGGCCCCAGGTATCAACGGCCTGCTGCACCATGGCCTGCACGGCCTCGAAGTCAGTGACCGAAGCGGCGTTGGCAATGGCCTCGCCACCGGCTGCACGAATCTCATCAACCACCTTCTGCGCTGCCGTCGCCGAGCTGCCCGAGCCATCCACCGCGCCACCCAGATCGTTGACCACCACCTTGGCGCCGCGCTGCGCCAGCGCCAGCGCATGCAAACGCCCCAGGCCGCCGCCCGCACCGGTCACGATGGCCACACGGCCTTGAAAATCCATTGCCATGATGTCTAGCTCCTTGCTCTGTGCATTGATGCAATTCACTGTAAGCGCTGCATGCTGCAGTGCAACGTAGCTTTGGTGACTCATTCGGGTAAATCTGGAGCAACGACTATTAATTCAGGAGCACCAAGCGCCTATCCATCATTGACTATGAATTGATTGAACTACTAATTGAATGCATGGCAAGCGCATACAGCTCATGTATTCATAGCAATTAAATTTCATGCACAGCCGATGTGCTTTTCCCCATTTTTTCGCTACAAGCCTGTGGACAAGCTTGAATAGCCTCTGCAATGCAAAAGCAAGTATTTGATTTTATTAACATTAATTTAATTGATGATTTTTTAGGCACCACCACTCATATCCGGTCAACTTATCCTGAGTCCCGTTGAACAAGCTTGTGAACAACTTCATTGTGAAGATGAATAATCAATACAAGTCTTTGATTTCAAATGATTTAATTATTTACGCTTATTTTTTAAGCACAAAAAAGCCAAAAAACCGCCACCAAGCCATCCACAGGGCCGCCAGCGCACTCGCCAGGAATTACCCCCATTTCTGCTGAACAAGCATGTGGACAAACTGCCCCCGGGCAGATGTAAACGCTGCAAGTCCTTGTTTTGTAAAGAATCACCTCCGAGTGATTAAAAAACAGGCAAGCCACGCAAGCACCACGGCCTTGGCAAAGCCGTTACAAACACGGGTTTTGCATGTCTTGAACATCCCAGCCCCATGTCCAACGATTCCCCTTTTGCCCCACCTTTTTTCATTGCCAAATGCGAGCCCAGCGGCCAGCAGGTTGACGCCTGGGCAGACCAGTCGCTGCTTGATTCGCTGGAGAGCGGTGGCGTGAACTGGCCCAGTTCCTGCCGCAACGGCACCTGCCGCACCTGCCTGGGGCAGATGGTCTCGGGCACTGTGCATTACGACATTGAATGGCCGGGCCTGACGCCCGAAGAAAAGGCCGAGGGCTATGTGCTGCCCTGCTGCGCCTATCCGGACAGCGACATCGTGCTCAAAGACGCCATCTGAAATAGATTTCTCCTGGCAACATCGCAGCGAGACGCTGGGGGCACCTGTGCTCTTGCTTACTGCTTCTGAGGCGCATCGCGCCAGTTCACACCGCAGCGCTTTGCACTGGATCATGGTTTCAGGGGCAACTGGAGCGACGAAAGCCCACACTGCAATAGAATGAGCACTTTCCGCAAGGCCCTGCCCTGCCGAAAGCGGCTCTGCTCTGGCGGACTCCCGCCTTACACGTTCTTTGGAAGTCCTGCCAGCGCCCTTTGGCGACGCTGGCAATGCCTCACTGGTGCGTGCAAGCGCCAGCCGCTGACTGCAATGCATCGCAATCACGTCCAAGAAGGCAATCCATGAACAGTTCCCTCCAACCCGTGCCCATCTCCCCGGTCGAAGACATCGTGGCGGAAATGCGCGCCGGCCGCATGGTCGTGCTCGTTGACGAAGAAGATCGCGAAAACGAAGGCGATCTGGTTCTGGCCTCGGACCATGTCACGCCCGAAGCCATTAACTTCATGGCCCGTTTTGGACGTGGCCTGATCTGCCTGACGCTGACCCGCGAGCGCTGCGAATTCCTCAAGCTGCCCCCCATGGCTGCGCGCAATGGCACGGTGTACAGCACGGCTTTCACCATCTCCATTGAAGCTGCCGAGGGCGTGACCACCGGTATCTCCGCCGCTGACCGTGCCCGCACCATTCAGGTTGCCGTGAACAAGGACAGCCAGCCCACCGACCTGGTGCAGCCCGGCCATGTCTTCCCCCTGCAGGCCGTGGATGGCGGCGTGCTGATGCGCGCAGGTCACACGGAAGCGGGTTGCGATCTGGCGGCGCTGGCCGGCTGCTCGCCTTCTTCCGTGATCTGCGAGATCATGAAGGACGACGGCACCATGGCCCGCCTGCCTGATCTGCAACTGTTCTGCGCCGAGCACGGCATCAAGATCGGCACCATTGCCGACCTGATCGAATACCGCAGCCGCAACGAGTCGCTGCTGCAAAAAGTGGGCAGCCGCCCCATGCAGACAGCCCACGGCGAATTCATCGCCCACGCTTTCCGCGATGTGCCCAGCGGCTCCGTGCATCTGGCACTGGTCAAGGGCGAATGGCAGACCAACACCACCATCCCTGTGCGCGTGCACGAGCCGCTGTCGGTGCTGGATGTGCTGGAAGTGGGTCGTAACCAGCACTCCTGGTGCCTGGACGAAAGCCTGCAATACATTGCCAAGAATGGCCAGGGCGTGGCCGTGCTGCTCAACTGCAGCGAATCGGGCGAGCAACTGCTGACCCAGTTCGAGGGCAAAGCCCGCTCGGCCCAGGCGCCTGAGCGCGGCCGCATGGACCTGCGCACCTACGGTGTGGGCGCACAGATTCTGCGGGAACTGGGCGTGAGCAAAATGCATCTGATGGGCCAGCCCCGCCGCATGCCCAGCATGGCCGGTTATGGCCTGGAAATCACGGGTTACATCCCCAAAGAATAAGAGACGGAAAACACTATGCAGAACGCAGAAAAAGGCCAAGGCCAGAACATGAACGGTGCCGCATTGAAGATCGGCATCGTGCAGGCGCGCTTCAACGAAAGCATTACCAACACCCTGTTTGCTTCCTGCCGCGACGAGCTGCTGAAGCTGGGTGTGAAGTCCGAGAATATCGACCATGTCACAGTCCCCGGCGCCTTGGAAGTGCCCGTGGCACTGCAGACACTGGCCGACACCGATCAGTACGACGCCCTGGTGGCGCTGGGCTGCATCATCCGTGGCGAGACATACCACTTTGAGCTGGTAGCCAATGAATCGGGCGCAGGCGTGACACGCCTTGCCCTGGACTACCGCCTGCCGATCGCCAACGCGATCATCACCACAGAAAACATCGAGCAAGCCATTGCCCGCCAGGTTGACAAGGGTCGCGATGCCGCCCAGGTCGCCGTGGAAATGGCCAATCTGCTCAACTCCTACGACGATCATGAGTGAAGAACAATCCAGCGAGTCCGGCTCGCGCCGCCCGCCCCAGAAACGCACCGGTCTGACCAGCACCGGCGCACGCAAGGCAGGCTCCAAATCCAACCGCAGCCGTGCACGCGAATTCGCGCTGCAAGGTCTGTATCAGCACATCGTGGGCCGCAACGAAATCCTGGAGATCGACCGCTTTACGCGTGATCTGGCAGGTTTTCACAAGGCAGACGTGGTGCACTACGACGCATTGCTGCGCGGCTGCGCCGAAAACGAAGCCGCACTGGATGCGCTGATCACACCCAAGCTGGACCGCGGCCTGAGCGAAATCTCGCCCATCGAGCATGCCTGCATGTGGATTGGCGTGTATGAGTTCCAGAACTGCCCCGATGTGCCCTGGCGCGTTGTGCTCAATGAGTGCATCGAGCTGGCCAAGGAATTTGGCGGCACCGACGGCCACAAGTATGTGAACGCCGTGCTCAACGGTCTGGCCCCCGAACTGCGCGCCACTGAAGTCGCGCACGACCGCGCCAAGAACCAGGCGCAATGATTGAAGCGGGCTGACGCAGCCTGCTTCAACAGGCGGGCCCAGCCCCGCCTGACACCCACTCACCCGCCCCCAACGGCAGGCGCAAGGACCGCATGGACTCCTCTCGTCAAGCATCTCTGGCCCCCAGCCCCGAGCTGACTCCTGACCTCGCTCAGGAGCTGGCGCCTTGGCTCGCGCTCAACACCAGCGCCTGCTGTGTGCTGGAAGTCGGTGGCTTCAGGCCCACAGGCGATCCTGCGGCCTCACATTTCGGGCTACCTCCACTGATGAAGCCTGAGGAAACCTGGCCGCTGGACAGCGCGGACCAGCCCATGCAGTTCATTGCCCAGCTCAATCTGGCCCAAGCCCCCTGGCGCCCGGATGCTCTCAAAGACGCAGCAATGCTGCAGTTCTTTGTGGGTGAAAAATTCATAGAAAGCAGTTGCGCACCCGAGACCTGGGCCATACGACTGCGCGCAGATCTTGCAGGCCTCGTGCCGCGCCAGCAACCACCCTTTCGTGATGATGCATGGATAGGCAAGGGCTTTGAAGCCCGCTGGCTGCAGCCGCAGCAAGATCACCCTTGCTATGACGACTCCAGCATGCGCCTTCCCGAAGGCATGGAAGACTTTCCCGAGGAGGCCCACGGCCTGTGCTCGGGCCGCACCAAGCTGGGCGGCTATGCAAAAAGCCTGCAGCACGAGATTGCTTTTCTGCGCCCGGTTCAGGATGAAGACGGCAACTGGCTGCCCTCTTCCGATGAGCCCGAATACCTGCTGCAAATCGACAGCGAAGGCAAAGCCGGCCTGAACTGGGTGGATGGCGGCATCGTCTATCTGGGTCGCAATCCCACCACCGGCCAGTGGTCGGTGCACTGTCAGTTTTATTGAGAGAACATTGCTTCATGTCCGTGATTGAGCTTTCCCAGCGCGCCCAGCGCATCGAGCCGTTTTATGTGATGGAGATGGCCAAGCACGCGCAGGAAGTGGCACGCCAGTCCAGCGCCAGCGGCTCGCCCATGATCTATCTGAACATTGGCGAACCTGAATTCAGCGCCCCGCCGCTGGTGCAACAGGCGGCCGAGCGCGCCATTCGCGATGGCCGCACGCAGTACACACAGGCTCCCGGCCTGCCCGAGCTGCGCGAAAAAATCAGCGCCTGGTACGCCAGCCGCTTTGGTGTGGACGTGCCAGCGCGCCGCATCATCATCACCGCCGGTGCTTCGGCGGCGCTGCAGCTGGCATGTCTGGCACTGATCAACCCGGGCGACGAAGTGCTGATGCCCGACCCCAGCTACCCCTGCAACCGCCACTTTGTCTCGGCGGCAGAAGGCAAGGCGGTACTGATTCCATCGTCGGCGGCAGAGCGCTTTCAGCTCAGCGCCGCCAAGGTGCAGGCCGCCTGGGGCCCGCACACACGTGGTGTGATGCTGGCTTCGCCATCCAACCCCACGGGCACATCCATTGCGCCCGACGAACTGCGCCGCATTCACGAAGTGGTGCGCGCCAAGGGTGGGCTGACCATCGTCGATGAAATCTATCTGGGCCTGTCGCACGACGAGGCCTTTGGCAAATCCGCGCTGGAACTGGGCGAGGACATCATCTCCATCAACAGCTTCAGCAAGTACTTCAATATGACGGGCTGGCGTCTGGGTTGGATGGTGGTGCCGGAGTCTCTGGTCGCCCCCATCGAGATGCTGGCCCAGCATCTGTTCATCTGCGCCAGCACGGTGTCGCAATACGCGGCGCTGGCCTGCTTTGAGCCAGAGAGCATTGCCGAATACGAGCGCCGCCGCGCCGAATTCAAGGCCCGCCGCGACTATTTCATTCCAGCACTGGAATCGATTGGTCTGCCCGTACCTGTCAAACCCGATGGCGCTTTCTACGCCTGGGCTGACTGCCGCGCCGCAGCGGAAAAGCTGGGCGTCAAGGGCAGCTGGGACTTTGCCTATGCCGTGATGAATCGGGCCCATCTGGCCATCACACCCGGCCGTGACTTTGGCCAGGCCGAGACCGCCAACTATGTGCGCTTTTCTACAGCCAACTCCATGGAGCAGTTGCAGGAAGCCATTGCACGCCTGAAGAAGCTCCTAGGCTAACCGACCATGGCCTTTGAGTTCCCCATCAGGGTGTATTGGGAAGACACCGACGCCGGTGGCGTTGTCTTCTACGCCAACTACCTCAAGTTCTTCGAGCGCGCCCGCACCGAGTGGCTGCGCTCTCTGGGCATTGCCCAGCAGCAATTGCGGGAACAAACCGGCGGCATCTTTGTCGTAACTTCAGCGCAGCTGGAATATCTGCGCCCTGCCCGGCTGGATGACCAACTCATTGTTACCGCCAGCCTGCAAAGTTCTGGCCGTGCTTCGCTCACAATTGCGCAGCAAGCACTGCTAGTGAATACTGACAATCAACCCGATGGGCCCACGCTGCTGTGCGAGGGCTCCATCCGCATTGGGTGGGTGGATGGCAAGACCATGCGCCCCACGAGAATTCCAACCGATATCCTGGAGCAACTTTCATGAACTCCCAAGACATGTCCATCCTCAGCCTCGTCATGCAGGCCAGCTGGGTGGTACAACTGGTCATGCTGATTCTGGTGATCGCCTCGATCGCCAGCTGGGCCACCATCTTCCGCAAGGCGCAGACTTTGAAGCGGGTGCGCTCGCTCAATGACAACTTTGAGCAGGACTTCTGGTCCGGTACCAGCCTCAACGACCTCTACACCACCGCCACGCAAAACGCCAAGAGCGGTGGTCCCATGGAGCGTATTTTTGCCAGCGGCATGCGCGAATACCAGAAGCTGCGCGAGCGCCGCATTGGCGATGTCGCCACGCTGATGGACGGCACACGCCGCGCCATGCGAGCGAGCTTTCAGCGCGAGCTCGACGAGATCGAGTCCGGCCTGTCATTCCTGGGCACCGTGGCTTCGGTCTCTCCGTATGTGGGCCTGTTCGGCACGGTCTGGGGCGTGATGCACGCCTTCACCGGCTTTGCCAATATGGAACAGATCACACTGGCCACCGTGGCCCCCGGCATTGCCGAAGCGCTGGTGGCCACCGCCATGGGTCTGTTTGCCGCCATTCCCGCTGTGACTGCCTACAACCGCTACGCCCACAATATCGACCGCATTGCCAGCCAGGAAGAGACCTTCATCGAGGAGTTCTCCAACATCTTGCAGCGCAATGTGGGAGCTACCGGCTCCTCGGCATCCGGCCACTGAAATGAAACACCCCCTGAGTCGCTTCGCGCCATCCCCCTTGAAGGGGGACCACACCCTCGCTACGGGGCGGCCCTTGCTTGGTGTCTCCGAGTTGAGCCTTGCCCAGCCATACCTGCTGCGCACTGAGCAAACTATCTGTAAGGAGAGTGATCCATGCCAGCCATGAGTTCACGCGGTGGTCGCAACCGCCGCACCGTCAACGAAATCAATATGGTGCCCTTCATCGACGTGATGCTGGTGCTGCTCATCATCTTCATGGTGACAGCGCCCATGCTCACGCCCGGCTCCATCAATGTGCCAAGCGCCGGCAAGTCCTCGCGCCCGCCCACCAAGAACATTGCCTATGTGATGCTGGACAAGGATGGCAGCGTCCAGTTCAAGAACGGCAGCAACACACAGACCATCAAGCTCGATGAGCTCAAGGGCATTGCCGAGTCCTGGCAGCAAGGCCAGAGCGAAGACAGTGCCATTCAGATCGTGGCGGACAAGGGTCTGCCATTTGATGACGTCATGAAGGCCCACACCACCTTGTCCAAAGCAGGTGTGAAACGCATTGCCTTTGGCGTTGTTTCCTCATCCAGCAACTGACCCCATTCATGAAGCACTGCCCCGGGTTGCGCTGCCGCAGCTGCAGCCCCGGCAGTCCACCAATTCACCATGCCTAACCAGCAAGATCACGACCAGTTTGCACCGCCGCCCAGCAAGGGCCGGGCGCGCTCCTGGTCGCTCGCTCTGGCCGCGCACGGGCTGCTGATTGCCGCCCTGCTATGGACAGTGCGCCCACCTAAAGAAGCCGACGAAGCCATGGTCGAGGCTGAGGTCTGGAGCAGCTCGGCCCCTGCCTCGGCAGCAGCCGTCACCCCGCCTCCGCCCGCTCCTGCCCCCGATCCCTCGCCCGAGCCCGCACCAGCGCCCGAGCCACCTCCTCCACCTCCTGCGCCGGAACCCGTGGTAGCCCCCGTGCCGCCTCCTGCGCCCGCGCCCAAGCCACAGGCCCATGACGATGACCATGAGGCCGAGATAGCGCTGGCCAAAAAGAAGAAGCTGGAGCAGCAGAAAAAGGAAAAGGCCGAGCAGGAAGCCCGTGAGCAGCGCGAGAAAGAGCGCAAGGAAGAGCGTGAGAAGGAACGCAAGGAAAAGGCCGAAAAAGAGAAGGCTGAAAAGGCGCACCAGGAAAAGCTGGATAAGCAAAAGGCCGAAAAAGCGGAAAAGGCAGAGAAGGCCGAGAAGGAACGCAAGGAAAAGATCGAGCACGAGAAAAAGGAAAAAGCCGAGAAAGCCGCCAAGGACAAGGCTGAAAAAGCAGCCAAGGAAAAAGCGGAAAAGGCCGAGAAGGAAAAAGCCGAGAAAGCGGAGAAAGAGAAAGCCGAGAAGGCCGAAAAAGCGGCCAAGGACAAGGCTGACAAAGAAAAGGCCGAAAAGGACAAAGCCGCAAAAGAAAAGGCTGCCAAGGACGCCAAGGAAAAAGCCGCCAAGGATGCCAAGGCAGCCGATGACCGTCGCAAGGCCGAACTGGCTCGCCTGCAAGGTCTGGCTGGCAGCGCAGGCGGCGCTGGTGGCTCCGGCGGTAGCGACCACAGCGGAAGCGGCGGCAGCCGCAGCGGTGGTGCAGGCAGCAGCGCAAGCGGCGGCCCATCTGCGGGTTACGGCGCGAAAGTCGCAGCCAAGGTCAAGCCCAACATCGTCTATCCCGATGCCATCAGCGGCAACCCGCGTGCCGAGGTTCGCGTGCGCACAGCGCCAGACGGCACCATCACGGGTGCGACGATTTCCAAGTCCAGCGGCAACGCGGCCTGGGATGAAGCCGTGGTCCGCGCTCTGCACAAGACGGACAAGCTGCCACGCGATATCGACGGCAAAGTGCCATCCGAGCTGGTCATTGGATTCAGACCCCAGGACTGATGCACTGACGCAGGCAGGCAACTATGAAAAACATAGCTGCCTGCACAATACAGAAAAGGGCTTGAAGGATAAAAACCTTCAAGCCCTTTGTTTTGGCAAGTGCAGCCTGTCGCTGCCAGCTGCTACCTGCCGTTTTTAGTTACCTGCGCTGCGCGCCGCTGCAGGTGTGAACATGGAAGCGTTCAGGTCACCCTTGTTGAGGATGGGGCCCACAGGACGCTCCTGGAACAGGTTGTAGGCCACATAGGAGCCGGACAGCAGGTCGTGATAGAAGCTGGTGCCAGCCTGCCAGACCTTGGAGTCAAAGCCGTAGTAGTGATTGATCACCGCCTGCTGCCACAGCTGACCACGGGTGTCGTAGTAATCGCTCATCGCAGCCTGGCCGGTGTCTTCGTCCAGGAACAGCACGCGCTTGCCGTAAATGTGACGGTAGCCTTCCTTGAGCGTAGCCTCCAGCACCCAGACGCGGCGCAGCTCATAGCGCGTGAAGTCCGGATTTTCGTGGCCGGGCTTGAGCAGGTCTGCGTACTTCACGGTGTTGGCGTGAATCTTGTAGGCATTGGCGGGAATGAAGATTTCCTTCTTGCCCAGATTCTTCCAGTTGTAGCGCTCTGGCGAGCCGTTGAACAGGCGGTCCGAGTCAATCGTCATCTTGCCGCTGGTGCCAATCATGGGCTGGTCAAAGCCGAATTCAGGCACCTGGCGCACACGGCGTGTACCGGGGTCGTAGTTCCAGGCCAGGCGCTTGTCCTTGCCAAAGTTCACAGGCTCGGCATTCACGTTCACCCCGCCCTTGTCGCGCTCTGGCAGCAAGGTGCGGTTCATACCCTGCGACATCAGTCCTTCCATCGGCTTGCCCGCATTGGATGGATGGTTCATCGTCGAGTACGCATAGTTGTCGGCGCGCGCCCAGACAGGGGTGCCATCGGCCATCACATTGACGTTGTCACGCAAGGTGTGATCGGTGTAGGTGCGGTAGGGAAACAGGTTGTTGAATGCCAGCTCCAGACCGCTCTTGGGGAATGGGAAAGGCATGGAGCCATTGACAGCGGTCACGCCCATGCCATCGGCATTCAGCGTTGCATCCTGCGCATTCTTGCGGGCCGATTCACAGACATGATCGGGATAGCGGAAATCACGATGCCCCGTATAGACTGGAATGCGATAGGTCTTGGGATAGACCTTGAACATACCTTTTTGCCCATCAGTCAGCTTGTCTGCGTACTGAGCCATGTTCTCTGCCGTGATGGTGAACAGCGGCTTTTCATTGGCATAGGGGTCCACCGGATGCTTGCCTTCATGGGGTGGGTAGTTGATGCCGGGCGGCGTGCCCAGCCATTTGCCCGTGTACTCCGGCACACCGCTGGCGGTACCCGCTTTTTCAGCGCCCACGCAGGTGTAGGTTTTGCCAATTTTTTCCAGCTCCTCGGGAGTTGCCTTGGCCAGAGCGGCACCTGCCATCAAACCCGCCACCACTGGAATCACGATTTTCTGCATACCCATCTTGTCTAGTCTCCTTCGCCCGAACGGCGCTCGGGGGCTTTGAACCCTGTCGATGAAAATTTGCTGCGGCTGCGCGTATTCACGACAACCTGTACCAATCAAGGATTCACGCTCGGCAGCTATGACCGACTCAAACGCAAACAGCTATTGATAACGACTTCATTCTTGGATTCCGGCTCAGCCCACCCATCGTCTGAACGAACTAGGCGCATTCCCCAAACCCAGCATTCATGCGGGTTTCAGAGCAATTCAACCCTTTAGGAAGGCTTACAAACACAGGTAAACACCTAGGAGCAAAAAGCTCAGCATCAGCACTTTCTTGAAGCGTGCAGGCGAGAGTTTCTGCCGCAGCAACTCCCCGCAGTACATGCCGGCCAATGCCGGTATCAGCATCAATGCCGATGCCAGCAACCCGGGCACCCAGCCGCTGCCTTCTGCGCCCAGGCCTTGGCCCGACCAGAGCAAACCTGCCCCCAATGCCAGTGTTGAAGTGGTAAAGCACAGGCCCATGGCTTGCATCAATGCACCTCGCGCCAGCCCCAGAGACTGCAAAAACGACACGGCAGGAACAACGAACACACCCGTCAGCGCAGTAATGCCCCCCGTCAGCAAACCACACAAGGCCCCCAGCCAGCCCTGATGGTGCGGAGGAATCTGCCAGCTTCGGCCCCACAGCCCCCAAAGGCCATAGGCCACCAGCGCCAGCCCCAGCGCCAATCTGGCCGCAGGCAAACTGCCCACGCCACCCCATAGCGCCATACCGCCCAGCGTGCCCAGCACAATGCCCAGTTGCATCCACCCCAGGCGCCCCAGCAAGGCCCGCAAACCCGACACTGGCCGCATCTGCACCAGATTAGTCACCAGCGATGGCAGCAGCAACAGCGCGGCCGCCTGTGCGGGTGGCATGAACAGCGCCAGCAAAGCCATCGAAACCGTTGGCAAGCCCAGCCCAACAACGCCTTTGACCAGGCCCGCCACACCAAACACGGCAATCGCCACCGCAGCCATCCAGCCTTCATTCCACATCATTAACCCTTCGCTTTATCCATATCTTTAAAGAACTCGGCAGCATCAAAAAATCTGCCGAACACTTCATAATCAGGTGATACAAGCCCACTGACTATCGGGATTCTTTAAACACAGACTTAGGTAAAAATGAAGTCTAAAAACCGACCGCAGACACTCTCATCCACCATGCGCTTTGACCTGACCGATCTACAGCTGTTTGTTCATGTTCTGGACTGCGGCACGCTGACCGCTGCCGCGCAGCGCAGCCACCTCACCCTGGCATCGGCCAGCGAGCGTGTGCGCGGCATGGAGGAACTACTGGGCTGCGCCCTGCTGGTGCGCAAAGCACGCGGGGTGCAGCCCACGGCGGCCGGCCACACGCTGGGCCAGCATGCGCGCCAGGTGCTGGCGCAAATGCAGCAGCTGCGCGGCGCGATGGGAGAGTTTGGCGCCGGTCTGGCCGGACAGATTCGCCTGTGTGGCAATACCTCGGCAGTGCGTGAACACCTGCCGCTGGCGGTCGGCGGCTTTTTGCTGCAGCACCCTCAAATTGCACTGGAGTTGCAGGAATGCACCAGCAGCGAGGTCCTGCGTGCTGTGCGTGAAGGCCTGTGTGATATCGGTGTGGCTGCCGCGCCAGAAGATGCCGCTTTGCTGACCGGCCTGCACTGCCAGCCCTGGCGTGCCGACCCACTGGTCGCCGTCCTGCCGCTTGGGCATCGGCTAGCCGCACAGGTGTCCGTGATGCTTGAAGACTTGTTAGACGAAAACTGGATGGGCCTGCCGCGGGACTCCGCCCTGCAGCAATTGCTGCAAAAACAGGCCATGCAACTCAGCGGCCAGTGGCTGCGCACCCAGGTACAACTGCCACACTTTGAAGGGCTATGCCAGCTGGTAGGGCAAGGGGTGGGAATTGCCGTGCTGCCGCTGGCCGCTGTGCGGCGCCACGCAGTCAGCACAGGAGTAGTGGCCGTGCCGCTGGCGGACGGGTGGGCGCAGCGGCAGTTGCTGCTGTGCACTGCGGCCCCTGCCGAGCCGCCCTTGCCCGTGCGCCAACTACGTGCGCATTTGTGTGCAGTGGTTGGTGTAGCTGCCTCAGCGTGAAACGCTATTGCAGCAACACCACCCGCGCCTCACTTCTTCTTGAGCTCTCCCACCATGGGCATCACCAGAGTGCCGTCGTCCTTGATCGTCAGCAGGGTGACGGTAGCGCCATCTTTTTGCACCTTGACCTTGTTATCTTCAATTTTGTATTCAATCTCCACGCCCATCATCTCCAGCTTATTGCCTTTAAAGGTGAATTCAGCCATTCCCGTGGGATCGGTATAAGTCCCGTCCAGGGTTTTGCCACAGGCCACCAGCAACAAGCTTGTCAAAGCCACGCACAGAATTTTCTTCATTTTTCAATCACTTTCTTGGGTTGATGCCGGACGTGCCCACACGCCCGACGGTTGAGATGCGCAGGCCTGCTTTTGCGGCATCTGCAGCACAGAAGCAGTGCTTAGACTCCAATCGTTGCGCTCGTCACCGATGGTTTCGATGGAGGTATACGCCTTGGTATCGCTTGGTGCTCATTTAGGGCTGAGTCCGGCCTGGCCCTCCTTTTCCAGACGCGCGTCCTCCTTGATTTCTTCCACCCTCTTTTGGTCTTCTGGTTTCAGTTCGGCAAGCTCCAGAACCCCTCCGCTATATCGCGAATCATCTAGTGTCAGAACTTCCTTTGTCACCTCTTTGCTGTTTGGCTGCGTGTATTCGATCACCAGTTTCTTGTCTTCCAGGGTGTATTGAAAATCAAGGGATCGATCCGTCGATATGTTCCAAAAACGCCCTTTATCACGACCGGAAAACTCAAACTGCACAGGAAATTCCCGGTCCATAAACGTCTTGCCCTGTACCTCAAGGGGACCACGGGGTTTGTCTCCGCAAGCAGCCAGCAAAACGGCTACAGCCAATGCGATTAATTGATTTTTCATAGCTGATTTCACTCTCATTACAAACTCGGCATATAGGCTTTTGCAGCGCGAACCGGTGCTATTCAAAATGACTCTCTACGCCTTATCAGCCTTTGTCAGCCTTCATCACCTTGCGCACTCAATCAGACTTTTGTGACGTATCAGCTACTTATTCGTCGCTCAACGCACCGAGGTTCAAAAAATCTGGACCACCAATTGCGTCTGTATGGAACGCACTACGGCTGTCAGACGCTACGCTGGCTGTAGCCACATCAACCCACAGTGAAAAGCGTGATGCAGGACAATACGAGGATCATGACCCTCAAAGCCCCCGAACTGCTGCTGCCTGCCGGCTCGCTCGACAAGATGCGTGCCGCCTATGACTTTGGCGCCGATGCCATCTACGCCGGCCAGCCCCGCTACAGCCTGCGCGCACGCAACAATGAATTCCGCCTGGAGCAGATCGCCCAGGGCATTCAGGAAGCCCATGAGCGCGGCAAGAAGTTCTTTCTGACCAGCAATCTGATTGCGCACAACGACAAGGTGCGCACCTATCTGCGCGACATCGAGCCCATCATTGCCATGAAGCCTGACGCCATGATCATGGCCGACCCCGGCCTCATCATGATGGTCAAGGAAAAGTGGCCCGAGCAGGAAATTCACCTCTCCGTTCAGGCCAACACCACCAACCACGCCACCGTGAAGTTCTGGCAGAAGATGGGCGTCTCGCGCATCATCCTCTCGCGTGAGTTGTCGCTGGACGAGATCGAAAAGATCCGCCAGGAATGCCCCGATATGGAGCTGGAAGTGTTTGTGCACGGCGCGCTGTGCATTGCCTACTCGGGCCGTTGCCTGCTGAGCGGCTACTTCAACCGCCGCGACCCCAACCAGGGCACTTGCACCAACGCCTGCCGCTGGGACTACAAGACGCACGACGCGGCTGTGGACCCCAACACCGGCGAGGCGCTGGGCCAGACCATGGAAAACGGCTTCAACTTTGAAGAAGCCAAGAACGATCTGGACAACCAGTTCACCAGCACCTGCGGCGATCAGAAGCGCCACCCCAAGGCCGATGCCATCTATCTGCTGGAAGAAAAAGGCCGTCCCGGCGAGATGATGCCCATCATGGAAGATGAGCATGGCACCTACATCATGAACTCCAAAGACCTGCGGGCCGTGGAGCATGTGGAGCGCCTGACCAAGATTGGTGTGGATTCGCTCAAGATCGAAGGCCGCACCAAGAGCCTGTACTACGTGGCCCGCACGGCACAGGTCTATCGCCGCGCGATTGACGATGCTGTGGCAGGTCGCCCCTTCAACCCCCATCTGATTACCGAACTGGAAGGCCTGGCCAACCGAGGCTACACCGGCGGCCTGCTGGAGCGCCGTCCCGCCAACGATTACCAGAACTACGAAACAGGCCACAGCGTGCTGCAGCGCAGCCATTTTGTGGGCGCCGTGCGCGGCTACGCCGATGGCATGGCCGAGATCGAGACCATGAACCGCTTTTCTGTGGGTGACACCATTGAGGTCATTCACCCTCAGGGCAATCGCCAGATCAAGCTGGAAAAAATGTTCAACCTCGAAGGCCAGCCCGTCGATGTTGCCCAAGGCAACCCCGTGCGCGTTCGCATTCCCATGGAAGGCCCGGTGGAAGGTGCGCTGATTTCGCGTCTGCTGTAAGCTCTTGCACCATGCTTTCCATCAACGCCCCAACCGCTGGGGCGTTGCTCTTTTTTATATAGCTAATAGCGCTGTTAAATGCTGGGCTACAAGCCTGTTTGACTCTAAAACCTGAATTTCAGCGCTCACACGAACACCATGGAACTCAAGATTGACGAAGGCCTCAAGGCCTATATCGACCCTCTCACCCCGGACGAATACGAATCGCTGGAGCGCAGCATCCTCGCCGAGGGCTGCCGCGACTCACTGGTGGTCTGGGGCGATCTGCTGATTGATGGCCACAACCGCTATGGCATCTGCCAGAAGCACGGCCTGCCCTTCAACACCATCCAGGCCACGCAGTTCAAGAATATGGACGATGTGCACCTGTGGATGATTGACCAGCACCTCGGCCGCCGCAGCGTCTCTGACTTTCAGCGCGGCGTGCTGGCCCTGCGCAAGCGCGAAATCATTGCCGAGCGCCGCGCCGCAGCCGCCGCCGCAGTAAATGCCGCCAAGGCCGCGCAGCCCGCCACGGAAGAGGCACCATGGGAAGGTGACACCGATCCCGTGGTCGCCCAGGCACTGGCCAGCGTGGCCAAGGTGCCCGATGAGGCACTGGACACCCGTGAAGCCCTGGCCCGCGCCGCCCGCCTGTCGGCTGGCCAGGTCAAGATGATCGAAACCATTCAGGAAAAAGCCGCCCCGGAAGTGGTGGCAGCAGTCAAGGCTGGTGAGCTGTCGCTGAATGCCGCAGCCGTGGTTGCCACTCTTCCTGAAGAAGAGCAGCAAGCCGTGGCCGCCGAAGGCGCCGATGCACTCAAGCAAGCTGCCAAGCGCGTGCGCGATGCCAAGAAAAAGCCCAAGGCTGAAAAGCCTGCGGCTGATGAATCCGCAGAAGCAGCACCGCTTGCCAGCGCAGAAGAGCTGCAAGCCCGTGTGACTGAACTGGAAGCCGAAAACGAGCGCCTGCGCATGCAGGTCAAGACCCTGCAGGAACTGCTGGCCGAGCAAGGCTAAGCGCTTTGAGCACGACCCCGCCAAACCAAGCTTTGCGCTTGAGACCAAGCATGTAGCCGCAGACAGTGCATTGGTAAAGCTGCGCGGGGATCACGTTTCAAGAGTGGCTCCACCGGGTTTAAGCCTCATATTGCGGGCACTCAACCCCACACCCTTACAAGCGAGGCAATGCCTCGCTTTTTTACGCCAGCCATTAGGGTCTGAAATTCTCCTGCCTCATGGGCGGGCAGCTGGCACGAAACCCGATGGCGGATTACAGCGCTCTGGATGCACGCTTGAGCGCGTCTGTCAGAAGCAGTTTTCCATTCTGCGGCTCTTCCAGCGTTTCCACATGCATCCAGCGGCCATCTTGCAGATAGACCACGTCATATACGTCATTGAAGTAATGCGCATGTACTTCGCGCACTCCGGCGTGAATCTGCGGTAATTCCAGCGGCTTTCCCGTCTCGGAAATACCAGAAACAGGTTCTGTCACATGGGCAACGGTGAACTGGTCGTTCACAACAGAAAAAGGCCGGGCGGTTTTGGCCATGTCAGAGGTCACCACCACCAGATCAGAATCCATGGGCTGCAAGGTTTTCATTACGTAGGTATCGCCGTGGTCGCCGCTCACCACAACCTGTGTGACTGTGATTTTTGTGCTTTTTTTGACATCCACCACATCTTGCGCCTGCGCTGCAAAGCTCATGGTTGCAGCTGTCAGGCACAGACCTTGAATCCAAAAAGAGAGGCGAAGCATGGAAAAGTCCTTTGAGGCGGTTTGAATAGATACGGCAACGCCCGCCCAGAAGGAAACTCCTCACAAGCTTCTGACCCGGCTAGCAGCTGCTCTTCTTGTTCGATCAGCGACTTGTTTCGGTTCAAAAATTCCCGAGAATTTTTCCCCGATGTTGTATTCAGGAAACTTTGCACTGAGAAAAATATTTTTCCACTTCCGAATACTCATTGAGGACGCATTCAAAAAGAAAAATATCGAACCCAAAGGAATAATCGCAAGTTCTCAAAAAGGCCTTTTGACTTCCGTCAATAGAAAACAGGTGTGTACTCACATAAAGGCCGCTCAATCCATTGGATTGATATATACATTTCCTTTTTGCTCCTTTTTTGCGAAAAGTCTTTTAAGACTTTTCCAGAAGTTCCATTTAAATAATAAAAACTCTGACGGACCTTCATAAAATTCATCACTTACTAGCTGTTACTGGCAGCTAGCCATTTCCACGTATTTCGATGGTGGCCTGAGAGTCCAAACACCGGCATTCGTCAGATACGGGAAACGGCACCCAAGGTGCATGGCTTTGTTGCATAAATCGGCCATAGGCCAAGGCATCCCCAATCCCAAATAGATTTACGCAGCAGCGACTGTCTGGGGCGTGCCCAGAGCGGTAAATTGATTGAGGATTGAAGCTCGGATGTGCAGCTCGGTCACCTGGCGCTCAAACGTCCTGGCCATGACCTTCTCGCCGAGTCGCTTGAAGCAATTCATCTTGGTCTCCACCAGTGACCTTCGGTGGTAGCCGCTCCAGCGTTTCCAGATAGCCCGCCCCAACTGCCTACACGCCTTGACCGCTTCATTGCGGTGAGCAAATGCCAGCCCTTTGCGCAGCTTCGCTCCTTTGCGCGGCGGGATGATTGGAATGGCTCCCCGCAGGTAGCACGCCTTATGTACATCCTGCGTGTCGTACGCCCCATCACCGGTAAAGCTAGCTATCTCTTCATTGCTTGGAATTTGACCTAGCAGGTCTGCTGCCATGGGCGAGTCGCCCACTTCATTGGTTGTTACTGCGATGGCCCGAATCTGCAGTGTCTGGGCATCAATACCCAGATGCACCTTGCGCCACTGGCGGCGGCTCTCGGCACCGTGCTTTTTGGTTTTCCACTCACCTTCGCCCAAGAACTTGATGCCCGTGGAGTCGGCCAGCATGTGCAAGCCTTTGTCACTTGCACGGTAGCGCACCTGCACATCCAAGCTCTTTTGCCTGCGACACACCGTGCTGTAGTCGGGCACTGGCCAATGCAGGCCTGCCATACCCAATAGCGACTCAACCAGGCCCAGTGTCTGGCGCAAGGGCTGGCCAAACAAGCACTTGATGGTCAGGCAAAACTGGATGGCCGCATCTGAGAACTTCTGGCAACGACCACGCTTGCCCGTGGGCCGAGCTAGCCACTGCATATCCCTATCGAGCCAAATGGTCAGCTCACCTCGCGCCTTCAACGCTGCGTTGTAAGCCTTCCAGTTCGTTGTGCGGTACTTCCAGCTCGTCTCTCTCATCTCCCGAGCCTACCTCAGCTGCGACCGGCATTTGTGCAACAACGCCAAGGTGCATCACAAGGCCTGCCGCTTTGCGATGCACTTTTTTATGTTTCCTGCCCTCTCTGTTTACCGTGCCTTCCATTCCCGCTTTCCCTCGCCATCGTCTGGCCCTGCACCTCGGTGCAGCTCTGGCCACCCTGCTTCCCCTGACTGTCCATAGTGCAGAACTTCCCGAAGTCAAAGTCGTAGGGCTGCAAGACTCGGTCATGGACTCCCAGACCACCGTTTACGACCGTGAAGCCCTGACATCCGAAGGCGATGGCACACTGCAGGAATACCTGAGCCGCCAGCCCGGCGTGAGCGTCGATGCCAATGGCTATATCTCGCTGCGCGGTATGGGTGAGGGATATACGCAAGTGATGGTCAATGGCCGCAAAGCCAACTCCGACAATGGCGACGCATCGATTGGCGATATTCCCATGGGCATGATTGAGCGCGTGGAGATTGAGCGCGGATCTTCTGCCAGCGAAAGTGGCACCGCCGTCGCTGGCACGATTCGCATCTTCACCCGCCAGGCCACGGATAAGCCCGAGAACACGGTCAGCGTGCGTGCCGGCTTTTCACCTCAAGGTCAGTTTGATCACTCGGTCTCTCTGTCGCTTGGTGGCAAGCGCGACATGCTGGAGTGGCAGACCAACACCACGCTGCGCCAGCGTGAGTACAAGGTCATCACGTCAACCGTGACGAGCAATGACTATGGCCTGGGCTATGTGTCTGAAGTACGCGATGACAAGGGTGTCAAACAAATTCGAAAAAGCCAGCTCATGCTCACTGGCGAGGTCGCTGTGCGGCCCGATGCCAACAATCGCATCGGCCTGAGCTGGATGGCCAATGTGACGCCCGAGTCTGAGCGCGCACGCAGCAATGTCGACTATCGCTACGACGCGCCCGGCTATGTGGATCACAACACCGAGCAAGCAGGCTGGTACAACCGCATCTCGCCACAATGGGACATCGCTCCCACGCTGAAATGGAATCGCCAGCTCAGCAACGGCGGCAAATTCCAAGCGGAAATCGGCACCCATCAATATGGCGCCACCGAGCGCGAGAACTACTTCAACAACGCCCCTGACTACAGCGGCGAGTACAGCTCACACTACCGCAGCCGCGAGCGCAAATGGCATTCAGCGCTGCGCTTTGATCTGCCGCTGAGCGCAACATCCGTGCTGACGCTGGGTGGCCGTATCGAGCGCGACAAGTTCATCTTCACCGAAATCGAAGATGGTGAGAGCTTCAGCGACACCATGAAGCGCCACACCAATGCCACTTTTGTGCAATGGAACTGGCGCCCCAGCAGTCAGTGGAGTGTGGAAACTGGCTTGCGCCGTGAAGAAATCAAAAACGTGATGCCACCCGACTCGGATCACGCATCCCGCAAAAACAATCTATGGCTGCCCTCTCTCAATATTGCCTGGACACCCAATGCAGACCAGCGTGCCCACCTGGGTCTGGCACGCACCTATCGCAATCCCAAGTTCAAGGAAATGATCCCGGGCTTTTATCGCGACTGGGGTGGCTGGTATCAAAATCCGCTTCTGCAAGGTAATCCTGACCTGAGGCACGAAACCTCTACCGGTCTGGAGCTGGGCTTCACCCAGGCTCTGCGCGATGAGGGCAAACAGGTCGGCAAGCTCAGCGCCAATGTGTTCGCCCGCTCTATCTCCAATGCACTGATTACCGAGCTGTACTCGATACCAAACCCAAAACCCAATCAAAACCAGCCTGTCTTGTGGATTCTGCACTCCATTAACGGACCACGCACGCGTATGCTGGGTCTGGAATTGGGTGCGCAATACGACCTCAAGCACACCGCCTTGCAACTGCCAGTCAACCTCAATGCCAACCTGACTTTGACGGAGACCAAAGTGGCGGACCGCGAATCTCCCGCACGACTGTTCGGACAATCCCCCGCCGTGCTGGATCTGGGCTTTGACGCCCGCACGCAAGGTGGTGGTCTGCCTGATGTCTGGGGCATGAGCGTACGCCTGGAGTCTGGCTACAAAGCCCGAATGAACCCCACCACCATCAGCCAGGTTCGCCCACTGCGCAGCCTGAGCATGCGCGCCATGTGGAAGCTCAACCCCTCCACGCGCCTCAGGGGCACTTTGGGCCAGTTTGGCAATAACTGGCATTCAACCGCAGTGACGCCTGCCGCCCCCTCAGGCGGCACGAGTGAGGTCAGCCTGCGCACCAAGCGCTTCTGGATGGCAGGCCTGATGCTGGAAAAGGACTTCTAAACCATGCAGCAGACAGCACGCACCCTCTCTCGCCTGCGCCGCAGTCTGGTTGCGCGGGTGCTGAGCGGGGTCTTGCTGTCTGCAGGGCTCTCATTCGCATGCACGGCACAAGCAACCCTGCGCCCCATCAGTCTGAAGCAGCAGCAACAGCTGCAGAAACTGGCGGCGACAGGTGATACCGCCGGTCTCAGAGCACTGGTTCAGACCCTGGAAAATGGTTACGACACCGACGCTTTGCCCATCTTTGGTGTGTACCGCGCCATCTTGCTTTCTGCCGACGATAAAAGCCTGCAAGGCTTGGTAGAGCTGCGCAAGTCGCTATCTTTAGTGAAGCAAGAATGGGAGCAATCTCCCAATGCACGTACTGCCGCCAGCTATGCGTTTGCTTTGGATGGGCAGGCAACGCTGCTGGACCTTCAGGCCCGAAGTGCCGAAGCTGGAGCCAGCCTTGACCAGGGCCACGAGGTGGCGCTGAAAATGCTGGGCCCCAAAGACCAGCAGACGCAATGGCTGTTGTACAAGCGCATGTACAAAGCCATTGCTGGCTCACGCTACCCGCTGGCGCAGCGGCTAGCCAAAGAGCTGCAGCAATCTCTGCCCAAGCCCCTGAACCAGTGCCGCCAGAGCATCTGCCTGGCTCTGCGCTTTCAAATGGCCAGCCTGGCAGGTTCCATGGGCCAGCAGACCCAGGCTTTGCAAATTGCCAAAGAACTGATGCCTCACCTTGATGTCGATGCCCAGCACGCCAGCTGGAACATCTATCAATTGGTCAACCTGAGTATCGGTCTGAATAAGAGCAAGGAACTGCAGTACTGGTGCCAGCAAGTACGAGCCATGGCCGCCCAGCCGCGCTTTGCCAACCTGGAGGGCATCAACCGCGCCAGCGCCAGATGCCTGCGAAGCGACAACACTGGTGAGCAACAGCTGGATGCGCTGCTGGAGCAAGAGCGTAAGACACGCGGCGCAGGCGCAGATGGCAGCGCCTATCTGCTGCTGCAGAAAGCCGAACTGCTGAGCCAAAAAAATCACCCCCTGGAAGCTGCGCAGGCCGCCGCGCAGGTCTGGGCCATCGGCGTTGCCAAGGATGTGAACTACTGGCAATGGCAGGCCCACCGCACCATGGCCCAGTCCTTGATAGATATGGAGCAAGTGTCCGAGGCCATCTATCACGCCAAGCAGGCTGTCAATGTGCAGCAGCGCATGCTGAGCGACAAAGAGCTGACATCTTCGCAACGTGAAGCCGTGATGCAGCGTGGCCGTGAGCTCTATGAAGAGCTGGCCGAATGGCTGCTGGAAGGCCAGCGCTTCAGCGAAGCGGAGCAGACACTGACCCTGGCCCGCGAGCAAAGCTATCACCAGTTGGTGCGCAGCTATCAACCTCCACAGCGCGCACTGGAACTCACCCCCGCGGAGCAGCAGCGCGATGCAGCCACGCAGTCGCTTCAATCCGCCCTGCGCCATTCCTGGCAGAACCGAGAGAACAACGCCAATGCCTTGCAGCAGGCTCTGGCGCAAGCGCCGCAGTCTTTAGACACTCCCATGGCGCAATCGCAGGCGCCCACGGATACGGGCGTCAAGCTCAAGCCACTGGCTCCTCATCAGACAGAAGTACGCTACCTGCCAGCCCCTGACCATGTCTATGTGGTCGTACGCCAAGGGCAGCAACCCGAGCAGCGCGTGCGCCTGCCCATTGCGCAAAAGCAGCTGACACAGGACATTGCGCAATTGCGCCGCGAACTGCAGCAGCGCGGCAGCAATCCGCAGCTTCAGGCTCACAAGCTTTACCAGCAGCTATGGCTGCCACTGGCGCAATGGCTGCCAGCTCCCGCGCCAGAGTCTGCCGTTGGTCAGGCACCCGAAGTGCGTGTGCATCTGGAAGGCGCCCTGCGCTACCTGCCTATGGCCGCCTTGCATGACGGCCAGCACTGGCTGGGCGAGTCCTATGCCTTGCCGCAGGACACTGGCGTTCAGGCGGAAAACAATGCGCAAGTTGCCCCCGAACGCGAGGGCTGGAGCCTGCAGGGCAGCAGCCGCGCAACCGCCGATCTGCCTGCACTTCCGAAGGTCAAGGAAGAAATTGAAGGTCTGGCCCAGCTGCCCAATACGCAAGGTATTGGGCACGACACACAGCAAGACGACGCTTTCACCGCTGATAGCCTGCGCCATGCCTTGCTAACACGCAAGGTCGTGCATCTGGCCAGCCACTTTCGCCTGATGCCTGGCAACGGGCAAGCCTCGGGTCTCTATCTGGGTAATGGCCAGTTGCTGACCTTGGGTGAGCTGAACGGCCCCAGCTTCCGCTTTGATGGACTGGACCTGCTGACGCTTTCTGCCTGTGAAACAGCGGTTCCGTCTGGCCCCGCAGAACAAGGCCTGCCAATTGATAGCCTGGCCTGGCTGGCACAGGCACGTGGCGCCCGCCATGTGCTGGCCAGCCTGTGGGCCGTGGCCGATGAAGGCACACAGCAATTCATGACTGCCTTCTATACCGCGCTCTCCAGCCCCATGGACCACGCCCAGGCCGTACGTGCTGCACAACTGGCCATGCTCAAAAACGCCTCTGCTGTGCAGCCCCATGCCCAATTGCGTGGCTTGAGCGACCAGCGCTCTGCACAGACTTCCGGCAGTGCATCCTCTGGCCTTGCTCACCCTTATTACTGGAGTGCGTTTGTGCTGCTGACTGCAGCGCAATAAGCAGCACTTGCCCCAGGCCTAAGGTCTCGCAACAGCCTGCCAGCCCAGCTGCATCTGCCAGGTTTGCGTAGGCAAGGCCACCGCCTGTGCATCGTCGATCAAGGTCTGCGCATCTGCCCGCGCCAGCACCCACAGCAGCGCCTCAGGCTGTGCCTCAGCACGATCCACAACCAGTGTCTTCTGCCAGCGCGAGGGGGCGCTGCGCGATGCGGCTGGCAGCAAGGCGGCATCTCCCGCTCTTTCCGGATAAATGGCCTGCCATCTTCCATCCGCACCAATATGGAAAATGCGTAAATACAAAGAGTTCGGAGCTTCGTTGAGCGCCTGAAACTCGAACTGGGTTCCCACAGGCAGTCGCCCCAATCCCATGCCACCGCCCGCCAGAGGCACCTGCCTGCGTGCACCATCGGGCAAACGCAGGTACAGCTGCAGGCTGACTCCTTCAGGCATGGAGGCCAGCGCCTGAGACACACGCCGCACCGCGGCCCAGGATCGCAAACTCTCCGCAGTCCACAGCGGCGCCTGCAGGCTTCCCTCAAACACTGGCGCAGGCCACAGCGATCGGGCCACCGGAGCATGCTGCGCCAGCCCGATATGAATATCCAGAGCTTTACGTGCCAGATCCGCATAGCGCGGCCCCGGGGCTCCGCTCAACAAAGCCTGCGCAACGGCATATGTGAACGCCCCCTGCTGATGCCCTTGCAGCGACCACTCGGGAGTTCGCTGCATGTCTTCACAGGCATACAGCCCCACATAACCCTTGTTGCGAGGCCTGGCTGCAGGCAGCACTGCAGGCAAGCCGCCTGCCAGCGGCGATTTCGCATCCGACTTCAGCTCATCCAGCTCTGACACACGCAAGCCCCGCCAGAGCACGCCTTCTTCAACGGAACGCGTGGCAGAGGCCGCATGACAGACATCCATCACGGCCAGCACATGTGCACCGACGGCCAGGCAATCATCAATTGCAGCGCCCAGCTCTGCATCGGCCACCGCGCCCTGCAGCGGCCAGACTTGTGCAGCGCTTGCAGGCAATCGCTGTGCATCCTGTGCCAGCAAGAAAGTACTTTTCCCATCGGGCTCTGCCACAGGCTTGCGCGGGCCGGCAGCCCGCACGGCATGGCCAGACCAGTAGATCACCACGCAGTCTCCTGCACGCACCTTGGCAGTCAACACCTTCAATGCAGCAAGCAAGCCTGCTCTGTCTGGCCTCATGGCCCCTGCCAGCGGCATTCCCTGGCCATCATCGGCCAGCACCGCCATATCCGCCGAGGCAAATCCGTGCGAGGAAAGTGCACGCTGCATATGCGCGACATCATGCAAAGGCCCTTTGAGCCACAAGGCGCGCGGCTGGTACTTCAATGCACTGACACCCACCAGCAATGCATGGCGACGAGGGGCGCTGGCAGCCTCCGCCATGAATGCATTCAGGGCCAGGAATGCAGCGCCCGTCTGCAAGCAGGTGCGTCGTCGCAATCCGGGCATCAGGGCTGCAGCTGCGGTGACTGTGCTTCTGCCCGCACCACAAAAGGCAGAGCACTCAGACGAGCCAGCAAAGCAGGCTCATCTTTGACGCCAGGAGATACCCGCAGCACCCACGTGCCCTGGGGCTGCACCTGCCATGAGACATCGGAATTCATAGCAATATCCGCAATAACCTTCTGGGCTGCAGCCATGTCCGCGCTGGATGCATCAGACCTCAGCTGCAACTGTATGCGGGTCACGGAGGAAGATGCAGGCTGCAAATCGTCAATCTCCAGCGTGCGCCAGTCTGCCGTAGTTGTCTGCGTATCAGGCCGCGTCACAATCCAGCCCGCCTGCCCCACGATCAGCACCACGGCAACCGCTGCCGCCGCATTGGCCCAACCCGGATGAATCTGCAACCATTTCAGCCAACGAGGGGCCCCACTGCGATCGGCAGGCTTGCGCGCAGAGCCATTGGTCGGAGCCAAAGCCGGTGCTGGCTTGAGCTTGTGCGCCAGCAATGCCCAGGCCTCCTGCGTGTCTTCCGTTGCCGCTTCATCACGCAGCACGGTGCGCGTATCGATCAGCCATTCCATCTGCTCTGCCAGACTGGGATAGCGCTCTTGCATCTGCTGCATCCACTGCGCCTGCTCGGGCAATAGATGGCCAGCCAGCCACTGCGGCAAATCCTGCTCAAAGCGCAGTTGATCGGCCTCACTCAGAGGCGGCTGCTGTGCTTCGGATGGCTTCTCACTCATTTCAGACCAGCTCCAGACCCAGCCATTGCTGCAGGCAGACTCTCAAATTCTTGCGCCCATGAAACAGCCGCGTCTTGACGGTGTTTTCGGGGCATTGCTGTGTCTGCGCAATATCGGCCACATGCATATCCTCCACCGCCCATAACAGCAAGGCCTCGCGCTGCAGCGGATTGCGCAGCCGCTTGAGGCAGTAAAGCACGGCTTTTTTATCCTGCGCTGTATTGAGCTGAGCCTCAGGTCCAGGCGCCTGATCGGGCACTGCGTGCAGATCTTCGTCGTCGCCCTGCTGCTCTATCTTCAAACGGCGATTACGCTTGCGCGCACAGTCCACCGCCTTATTGCGTGCAACCGCGTACAACCAAGTGTTAAAGGCCACCCGACCGTCATAGCGCAAAGGGGCAAGCCAGATCTCGTGAAAGACATCAGCTGTGACTTCCTGCGCGAGACTGTTCGCTTCCTCTCCGCAAGGAGCGAGTTGCATGCGCACGAACATCTGCACCTTTGCCGCCCATTGCTGCCACAGCACGCGCAGAGCCTGCTGATCCCCAGCGGCCATGGCCTGCAATAAATCCTGCACTGAACGAGATGGCTCCATTACCTGACCGAGTACGCGAGTCACAAGAAAAAACAGACTCTCATCATAGCGGTGAACCTTGAGAGCCCTGTTTGCTGACTGCATTTTGCAGCATCAGTGCCGAAAAAATTTTTGAACCCAAATCGCTCCTCCATCGAATAAGAGTTGAACCGATTCGATCAGCGCTGGGATGGGCCCATGCAATCGCGGTGTTTGAAAACCCACAGGAGCCGAAATGCAGCAGATTCTTTCCGCCAAACTGACCCAGATCGCGATTACCGCAGCTTGCGCAGCCATGCTGGCGGCGTGTGGAGGCGGTGGCAATGGCGATGGCGATAACGGCAACAACTCGACCACGGAACAGCCTGGCGGCGGCACTGGCGGTACTGGCGGTACTGGCGGTACTGGCGGTACTGGCGGTACTGGCGGTACTGGCGGTACTGGCGGTACTGGCGGTACTGACGGTACTGACGGTACTGACGGCGGCAGTCTGCACACCGCAGGCGACTTCACCGCAACAACTGTTAAACAAGCAGATCGCTCTGCAACCATCGATCCGGATGGAGCTAAGCTCTACTCTGAGCCACGAAACTTCCTGTATTTCAAGACCAACCGCGCAACCGAGTCCGTGGAAGGCTGGAAATACAAGGATGCTGCAGGAGTCAACTTTGCCTACGATGTGGGCCAGTATGTCTATGTCAGCAACATGAAAAAATTTGAAAATCCAGCTAGCGGCAAGGCACTCAATGCCTATTCGTTCTTCGACAACCAGTTGATCATGGGCTGCGAAGCTGCCAACTGGCAGTCCACCTTTGCGGTCAGCCTGAACGCAGTCGAAATCACCAATTTGTCAGAGCTGGATGGGAAGTCGTTCAAGCAGTACTCTTGCGACCCCGGTGAAGTGAATGGCTACGACCCTGTCACCATCGCCAACGGCAAGTTCGATGGCATCTCAGTGGCTCAGCTGTTCGGCCCATCGGGCTTCAATGATGGCAAAGACACCTACTACTACAAAGCCTACAAAATCGCCAACAAAATTTTTGCCGTTGGCCATGACAGCACCAGCGCTGGTGTGAATTTGATTATTCAAAACTAAGAAAGCTGCTGCCCATCAAAAAACCGTGCCTAAAGAGCACGGCTTTTTGTTTAGCTGAAGTGAATCAGCTCAGCAGCTGCCTCAGCACATAGGGCAAGATGCCGCCATGGCGGTAGTAATCCACCTCAATCGGCGTATCGATACGCAGCTTGACGGTGACGGTCTTCTTGCTTCCATCAGGCTTGGTGATGACCAGTTGCGCATCGCTTTGTGGTGCCAGATCGGCGGCAGGAATCACGTCAATGAATTCCTCACCCGTCAGGCCCAGGCTTTGCCAGCTGTCATTGCCCTTGAACTGCAGCGGCAGCACGCCCATGCCTACCAGGTTAGAGCGGTGAATGCGCTCAAAGCTGCGCGCTACCACGGCCTTGATGCCCAGTAGTTGCGTACCCTTGGCCGCCCAGTCGCGGCTGGAGCCTGTGCCGTATTCTTCACCCGCCAGCACTACAGTGGCGCGACCAGCGGACTGGTACTTCATGGCCGCGTCATAGATGGCCATTTTTTCGGTCTTGCCTTCGTCATCGCGATAGAGCGTGACGCCGCCCTCTTCGCGTGAGCCATCTGCGCCCGCCGGAATCATCAGATTCTTGATACGCACATTGGCAAAAGTGCCGCGCATCATCACTTCGTGGTTACCACGGCGTGAGCCGTAGCTGTTGAAGTCGGCCTTTTGCACGCCATGCTCCAGCAGCCATTTACCTGCGGGCGAGCTTTCCTTGATAGAGCCTGCGGGCGAGATATGGTCCGTGGTGATGGAGTCGCCAAACAGTGCCATGACCCGCGCACCGTGCACAGAATAAGCGTTGGAGTCTTTTTGGCCTTTAGCGCTTTGTGTATCTGCGGATGGCGCTTTCAATTCGAGAGCAAAATCCGCAAAGAATGGAGGCTGAGCGATATAGGTGCTTTCAGGCCATGTGTAGGTAGAGCCTGTCACGCCGTGGATTTTTTCCCAGAGCTTGCCTGGCTCGCTGGCTACCTGCTCGTAGTTGCTGCGGAAGGCTTTGCCGTTCATCGCGTGCTTGAGCAGCGCATGCACCTCTTCGCTGCTGGGCCAGATGTCACCCAGATAGACGTCCTTGCCGCCCTTGCCCTGCCCCACCGGCTCGGTCATCAAGTCCTTGAGGACGGTTCCGGCAATCGCATAGGCCACCACCAACGGTGGGCTGGCCAGGAAGTTGGCCTTGATGTTCGGGTGAATGCGCGCCTCGAAGTTGCGGTTGCCCGAGAGCACTGCCGCGCAGACCAGATCATTCTGGGTGATGGAAGCATTGATCTCCGGCGTCAGGTCGCCCGCATTGCCAATGCAGGTGGTGCAGCCGTAGCCTGCAACGGCAAAGCCCAGTTTTTCCAGATAGGGAAGCAAGCCGGCTTCCGTCAGGTAACGGGTAACCAGGCGGGAGCCTGGCGCCAGCGAGGTCTTGATATGCGGCTTGACCTTGAGGCCTGCCTCTACCGCCTTCTTGGCCAGCAGGCCAGCCGCCAGCATCACGCTGGGGTTGGACGTGTTGGTGCAACTGGTAATGGCGGCAATCAGCACATCACCATTGCCAATCTCAAAGCTCTTGCCCTCGCCCACCTTGATACGGGTTTCTGCCGCATCCGTGGCCGCTTGCGCATCCTTTACCTTGGGCTTGTTGCCCTCCATTTCCGCCACGTTTTGCGGCGCGCCGGATGGCAGGGACTTGGCTGCAGGTGCAGCAGCTTCAGGGCCATGCTCATGCACCACATGGCGTTTGGCCAGTTTGGCCGCTGGCTGATTGAAACCGTTATCGGCAACAGCGGCGCTGAACAGCTCGCTGAACTTGCCCGCCACATGACCGATTTCGATACGGTCCTGAGGACGCTTGGGGCCTGCCAGGCTCGGGGCCACCGAGCCCAGATCCAGCTTGACCACATGGGAGTAGTCAATATCGCCCGCCTGCGGAATGCCAAACAGCTTCTGCGCCTTGAAATAGGCTTCAAAAGCATGAATCTCGCTCTTGGTGCGCCCTGTGCCCTTAAAGTATTCGATCGTCTTTTCATCCACGGGGAAGAAGCCCATGGTGGCGCCATATTCAGGCGCCATATTGCCAATGGTGGCGCGGTCGGGCAGCGCCAGGCTGGCTGTACCTTCGCCAAAGAACTCGACGAACTTTCCAACCACTTTTTCCTTGCGCAGGATTTCAGTGACGGTCAACACCAGGTCTGTGGCGGTAACGCCTTCACGTAACTGCCCCGTCAATTCAAAGCCGACAACATCAGGCGTCAGGAAGTACACCGGCTGCCCCAGCATGGCGGCTTCGGCCTCAATACCGCCCACCCCCCAGGCCACCACACCAATGCCATTGATCATGGTGGTGTGGCTGTCTGTGCCTACCAGGGTGTCGGGGTAGTACACATCGCCCTTGGCCTTGTGTACCCCGCGGGCCAAGTATTCCAGATTGACCTGATGAACAATGCCAAAACCCGGTGGCACGACGCCAAACGTATCAAAGGCCTGCATACCCCACTTCATGAACTGGTAGCGTTCTTGATTGCGCTGGAACTCCAGCTTCATATTCAGGTCCAGCGCCTTTTTGCTGCCGAAGTAATCGACCATGATGGAGTGATCCACCACCAGATCCACGGGCACCAGCGGCTCGATGGCCTTGGGCTTCTTGCCCAGCTTGGCAGCGGTGGAGCGCATGGCCGCCAGGTCGGCTAGCAAAGGCACGCCGGTGAAGTCCTGCAGCACCACACGAGAGACGACAAACGGAATTTCATCCGTGCGCTCGGCCTTGGGCTTCCATCGCGCCAGTTGCGCGACATGCTCCTCGGTGATTTTTTTACCGTCGCAGTTGCGCAGCACCGACTCCAGCACGATGCGTATGGAAACGGGCAAGCGCTTGATTTCCGGGAACTGCTTGGCCAGCGCAGGCAAGGAGTAGAACTTGCCTTTTTTACCGCCATCCGTTTCAAAAGACTTCAGGGTATTAGCGAAAGCATGACTCATCGTGAGACTCTCCATCGAAAAAACACGGGGAAAACTCTGGTGCTTTCCATTGTGCACAGTTCATATGAAAAGTGGTGTGGGATGAGTCAGGCAGTTGACCTCACACAGTCTCAACTCAGGCAAAAACGATGCGATCGCTCACCGGTCAGCGCTTGGCGGGTGGTTTGGGCGCTGGCTTGCTCGCAGCAGCGGGGTCCTGCCAGTGGTATTCCACAAAGCGGCGAATCACCAGACAGCCCGGCGGCGAATCAATCAGCGATACCGACGATGTAGGCTCTTTGGGGTCGGTGTAGACCGCATAGGTGGGCAGCAACCTGAACATCTGGTAGCCCGGCAACTCGGACTGCGCAATGCTGGCACAGGTGAATGGAGCCACGGAGATGCGCTCCGCAGCTATCGTGCAGGTGTTTGAACTGGCGTCCGGCACCGCCGTCACCGACGCTGCTACCCCTGCATTGGGAAACTCCATGCCCACCAGCGAGAAAAACGGCCCGGCATCAGGCTGCTTGCGATCCCAGTCCAGCAAAACGTCATGACTGCGACTGCCCTGCACTGTCAGCGCACTCAAGCGCCGAATTGCGGGCAGGCATTTCTGCACACCCACGCTGGCGGCTGCCTGAGCCAGCTTGTCCTGCGGCGCTGCACCTGGTGCGACAGGTGCAGTGGGTGCAGGCTGAACCTGGGCCTGCGCGATCTGCATGCCAGCCACACCGGCGACCAGTGCAATGCAACAGACCCAGACCTGCGCGCCATTTTGAATCCAACTCTTGCTGCGCTTAGCCATGAAAAATCACTTCTGATAAAGCTGTTCAATGGCTTGCGTATAAGCCAGGATATTCGCCGCAGCCAAGGGATGCAGCGTTGCCAGAAAATCGCTGGCCTGTGAGCGATAGCTTGCAAGATTGCGGTCATGCGAAGCAAATGCTTCGCAAAGAGCGTGCCCCCCTTCCTCGCAATCAAAGCCGTGATAGCGATAGCCGCAGTCACCAATCAGGTGAGAGTTATGAATCAATGGGTAAGCGCCGTACAAAGCTTCGTAATAGACATAGTTCTGCGCGTTTTCCCACTGATGGCTGATCACGGCATCGCATTGCTTGGAGAGCAACTGCCAGATGGGAAACCGCCCTTCAAATGTGGCAATGCCGTGACGAACAATGTCCAGGCTGTGAGCGAATCCGTTGAAGACGGGGTCTTCCTTCAGATGCACGGTGTTATAGACCTGAACCCTCTCGGTAATATCGGGCTGGGTGCGGTGCGCCACCTCGCATACAAGCATGGGAATATGACTGGTCTTGACCATGCAGACATTGGGCTCGAACATACCCATGCGCCAGCGCTTTCGGCCAGGCTGGTAGCCAAACTGGCCCACGCTGCCAGCTTCCTGCATGGCCCGCTCCAGCAGCTCAGGGCTCCATAAATGCGGAACCACGCGTACCGGTGCCCTGAAAGTACTGGCAAAGTACGGCACACAGGTATTGATGTATTCCGGCAAGGTCCAGACCTCATCGTAGGGAGCACCTGTAATCAGCAAGCCGTTGGGCTTATTGAACACCATGCGTTCAATGTCGATGACGTAGTCGTTTCCCACCCTCATGGAGACCACTTTGCGCCCGGTCTCGCGAAACGCAATCATCCAGTCTTTGCTCAACTGCGCACTCATCTCGATCATCAGATCAAGCTGGTGCATCGCCGCATCCATGTTGATCACAGGAACCGGAGATTCCTTGAGGAAAGCCATGGCATCGGTCTCATCACCGCCGCCACCGCCGGCCACCAGAAACACTTCAGAGACTCTGGGTGAGCGCTGCAGCAACTGGGCCAAAAAAAGGCAGTTCTGGAAGATGCCGTTTTCCCAAAGCGACTGATTCCCTTTTCGGACAAACAGCGAGATGCCGACTTTGAGCTTTTGGTCGGAGCGCATCATGCAGCCTCCATCAAATGAGGTGCATCACTGCACAAATCCTTAAGCATCTGAATATGGGTGCGAACATTAGTCTCACAGACCGGATCCAGGGCCGCAAACAACTTTTGCGTGGCCGCTCGTTGGTCAGGCAGGCACTCGTCATGATGCGCACTGGCCCACTGCAGCTTTTTTCCACCCTCCGCGGCCTCAAACCCTGGGTAGAAATAGCCCGCGCCGAAACTATGGAGCCAAGCGGAGTTATGGACCAGCGGATAGTCGCCATACAGCGCATCCATATAGCTGTAGTTTTGCTCGTTGTCCCACTGGTGGGAGACAACGGCATCAGCGTGCTGCGCCATAAAACCTACAACGTCATGCCGTCCATGAAAGC
Organism: Comamonas fluminis; assembly: GCF_019186805.1. Taxonomy (NCBI): domain Bacteria; kingdom Pseudomonadati; phylum Pseudomonadota; class Betaproteobacteria; order Burkholderiales; family Comamonadaceae; genus Comamonas; species Comamonas fluminis. The sequence goes on from NZ_CP066783.1 coordinate 3,302,997, forward strand.
AGGCTTTATGGTCTTTGACCAGATCCAGCGAGTTTGCAAAATGCAGCATGGTCGGGTGATCTTTCATGTGCAAAGTATTGAGCACATGCATCATTTGCAGGGCTTCACGATCTGCACGGTAAGCCTCATCACACACCAGCATGGAAATGCTTGAGGTTTTCACCACCGAGACATTAGGCTCAAAAATGGCGGCCCGCAGCGCACGAGGGCCCTTTTGCGTGGAGTCCCAGCCATAGCGATAGCCTTTCTCTGTGACTTCCTGGACGCGCTTTTCCAGAAATGAAGAACTCCAGAGATATGGGGTTTGCCTGACAGGACAGCGATTGAGCACACGCATCATCGATGCATGCTGTATGTATTCCGGAAGCAGCCAGATCTCATCGCAGCGCCCAGCAGCCGGGAAAAAACCCCGACGCCCAAAGATAGTGCCTTCAATCAATCCTGCATGGGGTTGTCCCACACAGTAATAGACGACTTTCTTGCCACGGGCACGCTGCAAAGCCAGCCATTGATGGTGTAGAGCACCGGCCAGCTCAATAATGACATCTACTTGATCACTCGCCTGCTCCTGATTAAGCAAGGTCAAGTTTTCACGCCCCAGATCAACCTGGTCAGCCATACAGCTTTGATCGCCAACGTTGATTAAAACGACGGACCGCACAAATGGGACCGCCTTGAGCGCCTTAGCCAAAAAAAACACGTTTTGCCCCATGCCGTTTTCCCAGATGTTCTGGTTGGCATGCGTGATGACAGATATACCAATTCGCATAAATTGCCTGATAGTAAAAAAACAAGGCCCTCAACACGCTGAGGGCCTTGCTGGCAACTAGCCAGTCACTCCTGACTTGAACCTATCACTTCCACTTCCAGCCTACACCAGCGTTGATGCCCCATTCGCGGCCTGTTGTGGAAATACCTGCTCCCCAAGACATATTACCTTCCCTGGACAGTGCCTTGAAGTTCACGCCCACCGCGCCATAGCCGCGGTAGCCGCCCACACCAACGCCCAGAGCCTTCTCACCGGGGTAGAGCGTTGGCATATAAGTGCCCGACATGGCAAACGCCATCGCAACACCAGAGTAGGCAATGCGAGCCACGTCACCAATCTGGCTCTGCAAAGCCCCCATCTGCATTGCCTGCTGGCCTTCCATGGCCTTGAGCTGGCTCACGTTCACAGCATCGCTATTGGCTGTACCCGCTGCCACACCCGTAATCTGACGGTACTGGCCGCTGGAGGCATCGCCCACCGAGACTGCTGCCTGTGTGCTGGTCGTCGCATTCACCGCTGCCGCCTGCTGCTGGCTGGCCCCAGCAGCCACATAACCCGCAACACCCGCAGCTGTACTGGCCACCGATCCAGCACCAACCGCAACGCCAGAGGACTGCTGCACCACTGCGCCAAAGCCAATGGCCGTGCCCTTGGAAATATTGCTACTAGCGCTTACTGGCGTTCCACCGGCGTCTGCCCCATCGCCTACTGCAACACCGCCGCCACCAGCCTTCGCACCGGCACCAATGGCTTGTGAGCCCGTTGCCAATGCCCCGGTACCAATCGCAATCGCATTGGTTCCAGTCGCTTGTGCCCCAGATCCCATCGCTACCGAAGACTCTCCGCTTGCCAGAGCAGAAGGGCCTACAGCAATGGCATCCGTCCCCGTTGCACGAGCATCCGGCGCAGACGAATTCGTCTTGAAGTACTTGGTGCCATTGGCGTACAAATTGCTCAGTGCATCGCCCACGTTATTGGCACTGACAGTGGATCCATCCGCCTTTTGCGTCGTATAGGTTGGCGCAGAAATTTCGCCGGTAACAGGGTTGTATGTAGAACCGCCACCCAGCGCAGCTGCAGTGCCGTCACCAGATCGGTCGACCTTGCCATTCACCGTACTGATTGACGTAGACAAACTGCCAATTGCCGCACCAGCAGAGCTAAGACTTGTCGACAGGCTGCTCAGGTTGCTGTTCGTTGTGCTCAGCCCCGTAGACAAGCTACCCAGCCCTGTCGATGTGGAAGTCGACAAGCTGTCCAGGTTGCTATTGGTCGTGCTCAGGCCTGTAGACAAGCTGCTCAGGCCGGTCGAAGTCGACGTCGACAGGCTGTCCAGGTTGCTATTGGTCGTGCTCAGGCCGGTTGACAAGCTGCTCAGACCAGTAGAAGTCGAAGTCGACAAGCTGTCCAGGTTGCTATTCGTCGTGCTCAGGCCCGTAGACAAGCTGCTGAGGCCCGTCGAAGTCGATGTCGACAGGCTGCCCAGGTTGCTATTGGTCGTGCTCAAGCCCGTAGACAAGCTGCTCAGACCGGTCGAAGTCGAGGTCGACAGGCTGCCCAGGTTGCTATTGGTCGTGCTCAAGCCCGTAGACAAGCTGCTCAAACCGGTCGAAGTCGAGGTCGACAGGCTGCCCAGGTTGCTATTGGTCGTGCTCAGACCCGTAGACAAGCTGCTCAGGCCCGTCGAGGTGGAGGTCGACAGGCTACCCAGGTTGCTATTGGTCGTGCTCAGGCCGGTGCTCAGGCTGCTGACGCCCGTGGACAAGCTGCTCAGGCCCGTCGATGTGGAGGTCGACAGGCTGTCCAGGTTGCTGTTCGTCGTGCTCAGACCCGTAGACAAGCTGCTCAAACCGGTCGAAGTCGAGGTCGACAGGCTGCCCAGGTTGCTATTGGTCGTGCTCAGACCCGTAGACAAGCTGCTCAGGCCCGTCGAGGTGGAGGTCGACAGGCTACCCAGGTTGCTATTGGTCGTGCTCAGACCCGTAGACAAGCTGCTCAGGCCCGTCGAGGTGGAGGTCGACAGGCTACCCAGGTTGCTATTGGTCGTGCTCAGGCCGGTGCTCAGGCTGCTGACGCCCGTGGACAAGCTGCTCAGGCCCGTCGATGTGGAGGTCGACAGGCTGTCCAGGTTGCTGTTCGTCGTGCTCAGACCCGTAGACAAGCTGCTCAGACCGGTCGAAGTCGAGGTCGACAGGCTGCCCAGGTTGCTATTGGTCGTGCTCAAGCCCGTAGACAAGCTGCTCAAACCGGTCGAAGTCGAGGTCGACAGGCTGCCCAGGTTGCTATTGGTCGTGCTCAGACCCGTAGACAAGCTGCTCAGGCCCGTCGAGGTGGAGGTCGACAGGCTACCCAGGTTGCTATTGGTCGTGCTCAGGCCGGTGCTCAGGCTGCTGACACCCGTAGACAAGCTGCTCAGACCTGTAGAAGTCGAAGTCGACAGGCTGTCCAGGTTGCTGTTCGTCGTGCTCAGGCCGGTGCTCAGGCTGCTGACGCCCGTGGACAAGCTGCTCAGGCCCGTCGATGTGGAGGTCGACAGGCTGTCCAGGTTGCTATTGGTCGTGCTCAGGCCCGTGCTCAGGCTGCTGACGCCGGTGGACAAGCTGCTCAGGCCCGTCGAGGTGGAGGTCGACAGGCTACTCAGATTGCTGTTGGTCGTGCTCAGGCCCGTGCTCAGGCTGCTGACACCCGTGGACAAGCTGCTCAGGCCGGTCGAGGTGGAGGTCGACAGGCTGTCCAGGTTGCTGTTCGTCGTGCTCAGGCCGGTGCTCAGGCTGCTGACGCCCGTGGACAAGCTGCTCAAACCGGTCGAGGTGGAAGTCGACAGGCTGCTCAGGTTGCTGTTGGTCGTGCTCAGGCCCGTGCTCAGGCTGCTGACACCCGTAGACAAGCTGCTCAGGCCGGTCGAGGTGGAGGTCGACAGGCTGCTCAGGTTGCTATTGGTCGTGCTCAGGCCGGTGCTCAGGCTGCTGACGCCCGTGGACAAGCTGCTCAGGCCCGTCGATGTGGAGGTCGACAGGCTGTCCAGGTTGCTATTGGTCGTGCTCAGGCCGGTGCTCAGGCTGCTGACGCCCGTGGACAAGCTGCTCAGGCCCGTCGATGTGGAGGTCGACAGGCTGTCCAGGTTGCTATTGGTCGTGCTCAGGCCCGTGCTCAGGCTGCTGACGCCGGTGGACAAGCTGCTCAGGCCCGTCGAGGTGGAGGTCGACAGGCTACTCAGATTGCTGTTGGTCGTGCTCAGGCCCGTGCTCAGGCTGCTGACACCCGTAGACAAGCTGCTCAGACCTGTAGAAGTCGAAGTCGACAGGCTGTCCAGGTTGCTGTTCGTCGTGCTCAGGCCCGTGCTCAGACTGCTGACGCCCGTGGACAAGCTGCTCAGACCGGTCGAGGTGGAAGTCGACAGGCTGCTCAGGTTGCTATTGGTCGTGCTCAGCCCTGTGCTCAGGCTGCTGACCCCCGTGGACAAGCTGCTCAGACCGGTCGATGTGGAGGTCGACAAGCTGTCCAGGTTGCTGTTCGTGGTGCTCAGGCCCGTGCTCAGACTGCTGACGCCCGTGGACAAGCTGCTCAGACCGGTCGAGGTGGAAGTCGACAGGCTGCTCAGGTTGCTATTGGTCGTGCTCAGGCCCGTGCTCAGGCTGCTGACACCGGTGGACAAGCTGCTCAGGCCGGTCGAAGTGGAAGTCGACAGGCTGCTCAGGTTGCTATTGGTCGTGCTCAGCCCTGTGCTCAGGCTGCTGACCCCCGTGGACAAGCTGCTCAGACCGGTCGAAGTCGAGGTCGACAGGCTGCTCAGGTTGCTGTTGGTCGTGCTCAGGCCGGTGCTCAGGCTGCTGACGCCGGTGGACAAGCTGCTCAGGCCGGTCGATGTGGAAGTCGACAGGCTGCTCAGGTTGCTATTGGTCGTGCTCAGGCCCGTGCTCAGGCTGCTGACACCCGTGGACAAGCTGCTCAGGCCCGTCGAAGTCGAGGTCGACAGGCTGTCCAGGTTGCTGTTGGTCGTGCTCAGGCCGGTACTCAGGCTGCTGACACCGGTGGACAAGCTGCTCAGGCCCGTCGAAGTCGAGGTCGACAGGCTGTCCAGGTTGCTGTTCGTCGTGCTCAGGCCGGTGCTCAGGCTGCTGACGCCCGTGGACAAGCTGCTCAAACCGGTCGAGGTGGAAGTCGACAGGCTGCTCAGGTTGCTGTTGGTCGTGCTCAGGCCCGTGCTCAGGCTGCTGACACCCGTAGACAAGCTGCTCAGGCCGGTCGAGGTGGAGGTCGACAGGCTGCTCAGGTTGCTATTGGTCGTGCTCAGGCCGGTGCTCAGGCTGCTGACGCCCGTGGACAAGCTGCTCAGGCCCGTCGATGTGGAGGTCGACAGGCTGTCCAGGTTGCTATTGGTCGTGCTCAGGCCGGTGCTCAGGCTGCTGACGCCCGTGGACAAGCTGCTCAGGCCCGTCGATGTGGAGGTCGACAGGCTGTCCAGGTTGCTATTGGTCGTGCTCAGGCCCGTGCTCAGGCTGCTGACGCCGGTGGACAAGCTGCTCAGGCCCGTCGAGGTGGAGGTCGACAGGCTACTCAGATTGCTGTTGGTCGTGCTCAGGCCCGTGCTCAGGCTGCTGACACCCGTAGACAAGCTGCTCAGACCTGTAGAAGTCGAAGTCGACAGGCTGTCCAGGTTGCTGTTCGTCGTGCTCAGGCCCGTGCTCAGACTGCTGACGCCCGTGGACAAGCTGCTCAGACCGGTCGAGGTGGAAGTCGACAGGCTGCTCAGGTTGCTATTGGTCGTGCTCAGCCCTGTGCTCAGGCTGCTGACCCCCGTGGACAAGCTGCTCAGACCGGTCGATGTGGAGGTCGACAAGCTGTCCAGGTTGCTGTTCGTGGTGCTCAGGCCCGTGCTCAGACTGCTGACGCCCGTGGACAAGCTGCTCAGACCGGTCGAGGTGGAAGTCGACAGGCTGCTCAGGTTGCTATTGGTCGTGCTCAGGCCCGTGCTCAGGCTGCTGACACCGGTGGACAAGCTGCTCAGGCCGGTCGAAGTGGAAGTCGACAGGCTGCTCAGGTTGCTATTGGTCGTGCTCAGCCCTGTGCTCAGGCTGCTGACCCCCGTGGACAAGCTGCTCAGACCGGTCGAAGTCGAGGTCGACAGGCTGCTCAGGTTGCTGTTGGTCGTGCTCAGGCCGGTGCTCAGGCTGCTGACGCCGGTGGACAAGCTGCTCAGGCCGGTCGATGTGGAAGTCGACAGGCTGCTCAGGTTGCTATTGGTCGTGCTCAGGCCCGTGCTCAGGCTGCTGACACCCGTGGACAAGCTGCTCAGACCCGTCGAAGTCGAGGTCGACAGGCTGTCCAGGTTGCTGTTGGTCGTGCTCAGGCCGGTACTCAGGCTGCTGACACCGGTGGACAAGCTGCTCAGGCCCGTCGAAGTCGAGGTCGACAGGCTGTCCAGGTTGCTGTTCGTCGTGCTCAGGCCGGTGCTCAGGCTGCTGACGCCCGTGGACAAGCTGCTCAGGCCGGTCGAGGTGGAAGTCGACAGGCTGCTCAGGTTGCTATTGGTCGTGCTCAGGCCCGTGCTCAGGCTGCTGACCCCCGTGGACAAGCTGCTCAGGCCCGTCGAAGTCGAGGTCGACAGGCTGCTCAGGTTGCTATTGGTCGTGCTCAGGCCGGTACTCAGGCTGGACGCAGTCGTCGAAAGCTGCGACACATTGACTGCATCTTCAGGATTCATACCAGGCGCCACACCTGTCACAGTGCGATTGCCCACATTCACTTCGCCAGCTGAAGAAGAAGGCCCAACGCCGTATGCCGCATATCCCGTCTGCGCTCCGGTTGCGGCACTAGAGCCTGCGCCCAAAGCGATACTGTTCGCGGCACTGGCATTAGCCCCATTGCCCATCGCAATACTGTTTGCCCCAACCGAAACAGCATTCGGCCCAATTGCGACGCTATCAGCGCCTATCGCCTGGCTGTCAGCCCCTGTGCTGTTTGCATGGAAGTACTTCGTGCCCTTGTCATAGATATTGGAAACAGTGGAGCTCAGGCTCGACAGATTACTGTTCGTGGTGCTCAGGCCGGTGCTCAGGCTGCTGACGCCCGTGGACAAGCTGCTCAGGCCGGTCGAAGTCGAGGTCGACAGGCTGCTCAGGTTGCTGTTGGTCGTGCTCAGGCCGGTGCTCAGGCTGCTGACACCCGTGGATAAGCTGCTCAAACCCGTCGAGGTGGAAGTCGACAAGCTGCTCAGGTTGCTATTGGTCGTGCTCAAGCCGGTGCTCAGGCTGCTGACGCCGGTGGACAAGCTGCTCAGGCCGGTCGAGGTGGAGGTCGACAGGCTGCTCAGGTTGCTATTGGTCGTGCTCAGGCCGGTGCTCAGGCTGCTGACACCCGTGGACAAGCTGCTCAGACCCGTCGAGGTGGACGTCGACAGGCTGCTCAGGTTGCTATTGGTCGTGCTCAGGCCGGTGCTCAGGCTGCTGACACCCGTGGACAAGCTGCTCAAACCCGTCGAGGTGGACGTCGACAAGCTGCTCAGGTTGCTATTGGTCGTGCTCAGGCCCGTGCTCAGGCTGCTGACACCGGTGGACAAGCTGCTCAGGCCGGTCGAAGTCGATGTCGACAGGCTGCTCAGGTTGCTATTGGTCGTGCTCAGACCCGTGCTCAGGCTGCTGACACCCGTGGATAAGCTGCTCAGGCCGGTCGAGGTGGAAGTCGACAGGCTGCTCAGGTTGCTGTTCGTCGTGCTCAGGCCCGTGCTCAGGCTGCTAACACCGGTGGACAAGCTGCTCAAACCTGTAGAAGTCGATGTCGACAGGCTGCTCAGGTTGCTGTTGGTCGTGCTCAGGCCGGTGCTCAGGCTGCTGACACCCGTGGATAAGCTGCTCAAACCCGTCGAGGTGGAAGTCGACAAGCTGCTCAGGTTGCTATTGGTCGTGCTCAAGCCGGTGCTCAGGCTGCTGACGCCGGTGGACAAGCTGCTCAGGCCGGTCGAGGTGGAGGTCGACAGGCTGCTCAGGTTGCTATTGGTCGTGCTCAGGCCGGTGCTCAGGCTGCTGACACCCGTGGACAAGCTGCTCAGGCCTGTAGAAGTCGAGGTCGACAGGCTGCTCAGATTGCTGTTCGTCGTGCTCAGGCCCGTGCTCAGGCTGCTGACACCCGTGGACAAGCTGCTCAAACCCGTCGAGGTGGAAGTCGACAAGCTGCTCAGGTTGCTATTGGTCGTGCTCAGGCCCGTGCTCAGGCTGCTGACACCGGTGGACAAGCTGCTCAGGCCGGTCGAAGTCGATGTCGACAGGCTGCTCAGGTTGCTATTGGTCGTGCTCAGACCCGTGCTCAGGCTGCTGACACCCGTGGACAAGCTGCTCAGGCCGGTCGAAGTCGATGTCGACAGGCTGCTCAGGTTGCTGTTCGTCGTGCTCAGGCCCGTGCTCAGGCTGCTAACACCGGTGGACAAGCTGCTCAAACCTGTAGAAGTCGATGTCGACAGGCTGCTCAGGTTGCTGTTCGTCGTGCTCAGGCCCGTGCTCAGGCTGCTAACACCGGTGGACAAGCTGCTCAAACCTGTAGAAGTCGATGTCGACAGGCTGCTCAGGTTGCTATTGGTCGTGCTCAGGCCCGTGCTCAGGCTGCTGACACCCGTGGACAAGCTGCTCAGGCCGGTCGAAGTCGATGTCGACAGGCTGCTCAAGTTGCTATTGGTCGTGCTCAGACCCGTGCTCAGGCTGCTGACGCCGGTGGACAAGCTGCTCAAACCGGTCGAAGTCGAGGTCGACAGGCTGCTCAGGTTGCTATTGGTCGTGCTCAGGCCGGTGCTCAGGCTGCTGACGCCCGTGGACAAGCTGCTCAGGCCGGTCGAGGTGGAGGTCGACAGGCTGCTCAGGTTGCTGTTGGTCGTGCTCAGGCCGGTGCTCAGGCTGCTGACACCCGTGGACAAGCTGCTCAGGCCGGTCGAAGTCGATGTCGACAGGCTGCTCAGGTTGCTATTGGTCGTGCTCAGACCCGTGCTCAGGCTGCTGACACCCGTGGACAAGCTGCTCAGGCCGGTCGAGGTGGAAGTCGACAGGCTGCTCAGGTTGCTGTTCGTCGTGCTCAGGCCCGTGCTCAGGCTGCTAACACCGGTGGACAAGCTGCTCAAACCTGTAGAAGTCGATGTCGACAGGCTGCTCAGGTTGCTGTTGGTCGTGCTCAGGCCGGTGCTCAGGCTGCTGACACCCGTGGATAAGCTGCTCAAACCGGTCGAGGTGGAAGTCGACAAGCTGCTCAGGTTGCTATTGGTCGTGCTCAGGCCCGTGCTCAGACTGCTGACGCCCGTGGACAAGCTGCTCAGGCCCGTCGAAGTCGATGTCGACAGGCTGCTCAGGTTGCTGTTCGTAGTGCTCAGGCCCGTGCTCAGGCTGCTGACACCCGTGGACAAGCTGCTCAGGCCGGTCGAGGTGGAAGTCGACAGGCTGCTCAGGTTGCTATTCGTCGTGCTCAGACCGGTGGACAAGCTGCTATTGCTGGTGCTTAGCTGGCGAACAGTTACTGCATCAGAAAGAGCTGAGCCATCGGCCACATTGGTCAGACGGCGCTCCGCGCCTGCACTGCCAATTGAGACTTCAGATGTTGGTGCAGCCGTGCCAGTGATGTAGCCTGCGCCTGTTGGTGCAGCTGCACCTGTCGCACTCCCCGAGCCGATAGCGACGGAGTTGGCGTAGTTGGCTTTTGCTGTATCACCCATCGCCACTGCGCCAGCTGCTGCGGCTGTGGAATTATTGCCAAGCGCAACAGAGCCTTTCCCAATGGCATTGTTTCCATAACCAATGGCCACCGCGCCTTGAGCCGCTGTAGAACCAGCAGTATCGCCCGCTGCGATGACGTTGTTACCCATCGCAACGGCGCCATCGCCATTCGCGGTATTCGGGTCACCGATAGCTACAGCGCCATTACCGATCGCTGTCTGAGAGCGACCAATCGCCACTGCACCGCCAGCTGCCGTGGTCGAATTCGCCTTGGCCCCAGTGCCAATGGCAACGTTCTGACCTACCGACCCGCTGAGGGCACCTGTGCCTTGTGCAATGCCATTGGCTCCAAGCACGGTTGCTTGCCCCACCGCAATTCCCGAAGTCGCAGCACTGACAACGTTCGCAGCTGTACCCAGGGCAACCGAATTTCCAGATGATGCATTGCTATATGCACCGACAGCAGTGGCATTGTCTCCACCAGTCAGCGCCAAATTACCCAGCGCAACAACGTTGTTAGCCGTAGTGGTAGGGACTGATCCTACCGCATAGGGAACACCACCTTTCACAAATGTGGCGCCATCGTTGTTGCTGGTAACTCCAGTCGCGGCGCCACGCCCCATTGCAACGTTGCCGCTGCCAACAAGACCGTAACCGCTATAAGAGCCACCACTCAAGTTATCGAAACCGGTTATGCGGGAACCCGCCCCAGTTCCCAACGCCGCATTGTTATCCCCCAGAACATTGGTGGCAGAAGCAAAGCCAATCGACGTATTGTTCCTGCCTGTAATGTATTGACCAGAATTTATGCCCAATGCTGTATTGTTGTCGCCAGAAGTTTGCTTACCCGAATTGGTGCCAATAGCAACGACACTGGCACTGCTAAGGGCAGCTCCAGAGCTATCCCCTGCACTCGTACCGATGAAAACACTCGATCCTGACGAGTTCGCACCAGTCCCTGCGCCCAAACCGATGGATACATCGCCAGTAGACTTAGTCTGAGCCTTTACACCAAGCGCAAAAGAAGATGCTGCGGAGGCATTGGATGAGGTACCGATAGCGACAGCATTTGCGCCATTGGCAATGGCGGTTAAACCAGAATCACCACCAATGGCCACCGCACCAGCCGCATTGGCTATCGCCGCAGCACCAATGGCAACTGCCGCAACACCGTTTGCCTTGGAACCCGCCCCAGCGCCACCAAAGCCCCCCAGAGCCATAGCACCATTACCACTGGCATTGGCTCCAGCCCCCAGTGCAACAGCTCCTGCGCCATTAGAAATGGTTCCGGTATTACCGGCATTGCCACCAATCGCCACGGCGTTATTGCCTGTCGCCTGTGCGCGATCACCAATTGCGACTGCCGATTGAGACCCAGAGGTATTTGCACTCCAGCCAATCGCAACCGCTCCGTTTTGCGGTGCCAATGCACTGTATCCAATGGCAATACCTGCATGAACCGCATTTGCATTTTCACCAATAGCAATAGCAGTAACACCAGAAGATCCACCCAGCATGGTTGCCTGCGCACCTTTACCAATTGCAATAGTGCTTGCCCCGGTTCCCAGGTCATTGGTATATGCATTGGTACCCAATGCTATTGCAGATGCCCCACCTGCCTGGCTTCCTGCACCTATAGCCGTCGCATATGAGGAGTTGGCTTTGGCGCCTTGCCCCATTGCAACTGAAGAGAGACCACCAGCGACAGCGTTTGCGCCGATGGCAAAAGCATTTGCATTACTCGCAGTGCTGCTTACGCCAAATGCCATGGAATTAATACCTGAGGCCAGGCCTTGACTTCCGAGTGCAATGGCGTTGGAAGCCGAAGATCCAGTACTTGCCCCACCAATTGCAGTACTAGAAGCGCCTTGCGCATTCGAATTTTGACCAATCGCGGTACTACCAGACGCAGCATTAGCCAAACGTCCGACTGCAATGGCATTAGCGCCGGAAGCGTTTGCTGCACCGATTGCCAAACTATCAGTACCGGCAGCCATTGAACCTGCACCAAAAGCAATGGCATTTGCTTGCTGAGCTTTTGATCCAACGCCCACTGAAATGGCATTAGCACCAGACGAGTTCCCGCCAGAAATGGCCAAGCTTTGAACAGCTGAAGCAACCGAACCAGCACCTAACACCATTGCACCTGATGCACCATCCGCGACAGATGCACCTACACCAATCGCCGTAGCACCAGTGGCGTTGGCCGCCACGGTCGCCCCAGCCCCGATAGCCGAGGCGCCCACAGAGTTCGCCCCCACCGCTGCTGAGCGCCCTAAAGCCAGAGCGTTCGTTGATGCAGCATAGGCGCCCGCACCCATGGCTGTCGCACCATCCTGCAGCGCATTGGTGTAGGAGCCAATTGCCGTTGCATTAGTCACTGCGGTGTTTCCAGATTGACCTGCATTAGCTTTGTAACCAATTGCAACCGTATAGTCACCATATGCTCTGGAGTTATCACTAATCGCAGTTGCCACCAAGCCCGCAGATGCAGAGTTATTACCCACCGACATTGAATAATTGCCAGTGGCAGTCGCACCTTGCCCCAGTGCAATAGCGCTATCGGCACTGCTTCTGGAGCTGACTCCAATCGCAATACCGGTGCCATTATTAGTAGAGCTAGTGACCCGGGCATCCTTGCCTATTGCGATACCCCCGCCCATAACGGTAGACGTGGACACAGTAGCGCCTGTGCCAATGGCGATTGAATTTGCCGTACCTCCTGTGGTGGCGGCAGTTCCCGCAGAACCACCACCGATCGCTATTGAGCCAGTCCCCATCCCACCCGTGGTGCTTCCACCCGCGGCATATTGCGCCTGTGCATCCCCCCCAGGCGCCGCCAACACCAGCGCCCCCAGCGCGATCTGTGCGGCAACCGCCAAAACGGAGAACGAACTGCCAGCAACCATCGAGCCCGCACTACTCCGCCCCGCCGTCACACTTGATCGCGAAGGCTTACCATGCGCCGATTGAATCTCGGACACAGCAACCCATGCACCCAGGGCTTCGTTCCAGATCGTGCGGTAAGAGCGATTCATATCCATTCCTTTGGCTTACGCCAGGGCCTTTTTTTGTGCCCAAGACTCACTTAAATATTTACTTTTTGTAATCCCAACGCTGGGTACAAAAAGCTTCTCGGTATTTGGCCTCGTTTATATATCGATACATATTTTTACGTTACATTCCCTTGTAGGACAAAATCAGACGTAAAGGTACGCCTTCACTAGATAACTAATGTAGGAGCAAACTTTTATCCGGAAAGGAATTTATCCTACAAAATACGAAATTGAATGAAATCAAATAAATTTCAATTAAATCAATGACTTACAAAAACACGCCACCTAAAGAAGAAATACACCCATCAAAAATCACTACTCGAAAAAATTACCATGAGAATGAGTTTTATGAAAAATATTATTAAAATATGTATCAATAAAATTCAAAATTGTTAAACAACTTCTTCTTATTGATGACAGTTACAAATTCATTTACATTTTCAAAATCTTCCAAGGAGTAAATATGTTTCAACGATTCCCTTTAATGCTGTGCAGCGCACTGGTGGCGGGCTTGCCCCAGCTGGTTCTGGCGCAGAGTCAGGACTCTGCTGACGAGATCATTGCGGCCGGCTTCAGCGCGCTGCAGACGATTGACCGTGCGCAAAGCGACCCCAGCCAGATGGAATCGCTGTGGACGGGCACCTCCGCCTTCGTCAAGACCAAGATGTCGAAAGACGAATTCATCTCAGGCATTCGACAGGCACGTGCGCGGTATGGCGCCATCAGCCTGCGCACCTGGGCGGGTGTGATTCGCATTCGCCATGGCGCCAACAGTGATCTGCCTGAGGGCCTGTATGCCAATGCCGACTTTTCGACACGCCTGCCCAGCGGCAGCGTGATCTTTGAAAAAGTGACTTTCCGGTTTGAGCCGAATGGTTGGCAGATGATTGGCTACGTTCCGCGCGAAAACCAGTGAACCAAAGCGGCGCACCGCGTCTACATTCAAGCCATGGCTAACAAAGAACTTTTACGCATTGGCATCACCATTGGTCTGCACAGCGCCAACGAGACGCTGTGGAACAACGGCATCAAGCAAAACGCAGTGTTTCTGGCCGAGGCCTTGCGGCATTGCCCGAATGTTGCCTCGGTAACGCTGGTGAACACTACGGCGGTAGAAGTCAGTGCCGCCCTGCCCTGGGATTTGAAGCGCTGGCCCACCCGCAGTTTCGAGCAGGCCAAGGACCAGCTTGATGTGCTGATTGAACTGGGGGGCCAGATTAGCGCAGAGCAGACAAGCTATCTGAAGCAGCGTGGTGCCAGACTGGTTTCGTATTGCTGCGGGTTTGAGTATGTGCACATGATGGAAAGCATCATGTTCGGCCGGCCCGGAGCGGGCGCAAACCTGTTTATCAATCAGCGCTATGACGATATCTGGATGGTGCCGCAGGTGGACCATATCAGCCGCTCGTATTTCGAGGTGCTGCGCCGCCAGAGCGCCAAGCCGGTGCCGTTTGTCTGGAGCCCGGTTTTTATCGAGCAGCGCAGCGCGGCGCTGCCTGCAGGTGGCATTTACCAGCCGCGCCCCGGGCAGGCCAGACGACTGAGTGTGCTGGAGCCCAATATCAATGTGGTGAAGTTCTGCCTGTACCCAGCACTGATTGCCGAGCAGGCCTATCGCAACGACCCAGAATCCATTGCTTTGCTGCAGGTGACCAATGCGCTGGAGATGGCGCAGAAGAATATGGATTTCATTGCGCTGATGAACCAGCTTGATATTGTGCAAGCGCACAAGGCGGTGTTTCTGGGGCGCTTTGACACGCCGCAGTTTCTGGCCGAGAAGACAGATATCGTGGTTTCACACCAGTGGGAGAACCCGCTGAACTATCTGTATCTGGAGGTTTGCTGGCAAGGCTATGCGCTGGTGCACAACGCACATCTGTGCCCGGATCTGGGCTATTACTACCGCGATAACGATGTCAGCGAGGGGGCGGCGCAACTGGGCCGGGCGATACGCGAGCATGACGCCAATGCCGATGCATACCGCCACCGGCAACGCGAGCTGATTCGTCGCTATTTGCCCGAAACACCGGCGGTGACTGCCCAATATACGCAGCTGCTTGAAGAGTTGATAGCACGCCCCCTACGCTGACAGGCCGGTTCAGAGAATTTACATGCCTGAACCCATTGTCTGGTAAGCGCTGGCAGCTATCAAAATCATCCAATAAAAAAGCCCGTGCAATATCTGCACGGGCTTTTCATTTCACAGGCAGGACCAGGTTTTGCAACCGGGCCTGCTGAGCGGCATTACACCTTGGCGGCGACTTCCGCGTATTCGGCGATTTCGTTGAAGTTCATGTAGCGGTAGACGGAAGCCTTGTCGGCATCGATCACGCCCATTTCCTTCAGGTACTCTTCCTTGGAAGGCAGGTAGCCCAGACGCGAAGCGATGGCTGCCAGCTCGGCCGAGCCCAGATACACATTGGTGTTCTTGCCCAGTCGGTTGGGGAAGTTACGGGTGGACGTGGAGATCACGGTCGCACCTTCACGCACCTGCGCCTGGTTGCCCATGCACAGCGAGCAGCCGGGCATTTCGGTACGCGCACCGGCAGTGCCGAATGCAGCGTAGTGGCCTTCCTTGATCAGCTCGTCCTGGTCCATCTTGGTGGGAGGAGCCACCCACAGCTTGACGGGGATGTCGCGCTTGCCGCCCAGCAGCTTGGCTGCGGCGCGGAAGTGACCGATGTTGGTCATGCACGAGCCGATAAAGGCTTCATCAATCTTGGCGCCAGCCACGTCCGACAGCGTCTTGGCGTCATCGGGGTCGTTGGGGCAGCAGACGATAGGCTCGACGATTTCGCTCATGTCGATTTCGATGACATGGGCGTATTCGGCGTTCTTGTCGGCTTCCAGCAGATCGGGCTTGGCCAGCCAGGCTTCGACCTTCTCGATACGGCGCTGCAGCGTCTTGGCGTCAGCGTAACCGTCGGCGATCATGTTCTTCATCAGAACGATGTTCGAGGTCAGGTATTCCTTGACCGGCTCGGGGTTCAGCTTGATCGTGCAACCAGCGGCAGAACGCTCGGCGGAGGCGTCAGACAGCTCAAACGCTTGCTCGACCTTCAGGTTGGGCAGGCCTTCGATTTCCAGGATACGACCCGAGAATTCGTTGATCTTGCCGGCCTTGGCCACGGTCAGCAGACCTTGCTTGATGGCGTACAGCGGAATGGCGTGCACCAGATCGCGCAGGGTCACGCCGGGCTGCATTTCGCCCTTGAAGCGCACCAGGATGGATTCGGGCATGTCCAGAGGCATCACGCCAGTGGCAGCACCGAAGGCCACCAGACCGGAGCCTGCGGGGAAGGAGATGCCGATAGGGAAACGGGTGTGCGAGTCGCCACCGGTACCGACGGTATCGGGCAGCAGCAGGCGGTTGAGCCAGCTGTGGATCACGCCGTCACCAGGACGCAGGGCCACGCCGCCGCGGTTGCTGATGAAGTTGGGTAGTTCGCGGTGGGTCTTCACGTCCACAGGCTTGGGGTAAGCGGCTGTGTGGCAGAAGGACTGCATCACCATGTCGGCGGAGAAGCCCAGGCAAGCCAGGTCCTTCAGCTCATCACGGGTCATGGGGCCGGTGGTGTCTTGCGAACCCACGGTGGTCATGCGGGGCTCGCAGTAAGTACCGGGGCGCACGCCCTGGCCTTCAGGCAGGCCAACCGCACGGCCGACCATCTTCTGGGCCAGCGTGAAGCCTGCGTTGGAAGCAGCAGGAGCCTGGGGCAGACGGAATTCATTGGATGCGGGCAGACCCAGGGCTTCGCGGGCCTTGGCAGTCAGCGAGCGGCCGATGATCAGGTTGATACGGCCACCGGCTTGCACTTCGTCCAGCAGCACGTCGGACTTCAGCTGGAAGTCAGCGATCTTGGCGCCGTTCTTTTCGATCTTGCCAGCGTAGGGGTAGACGTCGATCACGTCGCCCATTTCCAGCTTGGTCACGTCCACTTCGATGGGCAGCGCGCCGGAGTCTTCTTGGGTGTTGAAGAAGATGGGAGCGATCTTGCCGCCCAGCGTCACACCACCAAAGCGCTTGTTAGGCACAAAGGGGATGTCCATGCCGGTCGCCCAGATGATGGAGTTGGTCGCGGACTTGCGCGAAGAACCGGTACCCACCACGTCGCCCACGTAGGCCACGAGGTTGCCCTTTTTCTTCAGGTCGTCGATGAACTGCATGGGGCCGCGCTTGCCGTCTTCTTCGGGCTTGAACGCCGCGTCAGGACGCGTGTTCTTGAGCATGGCCAGGTAGTGCAGAGGGATGTCGGGACGGCTCCAGGCGTCAGGAGCGGGCGACAGGTCGTCGGTGTTGGTTTCGCCGGGCACCTTGAAGACGGTGACGGTGATCTTTTCTTCGACCTTGGGACGCGAAGTGAACCACTCGGCATCGGCCCAGCTTTGCATCACTTCCTTGGCCTTGGCGTTGCCAGCCTTGGCCTTGTCTGCCACGTCGTTGAAGAAGTCGAACATCAGCAATGTCTTCTTCAGCGCGTCAGCGGCCACGCCTGCGACCTCAGCGTCGTCCAGCAGCTCGATCAGGGGGTGGACGTTATAGCCGCCCACCATGGTGCCCAGCAGCTCGGTAGCCTTGGCTTTGGAGATGAGGCCCACGCTCAGGTCGCCGTGAGCGACAGCAGCCAGGAAGGAAGCCTTGACCTTGGCGGCATCGTCCACTCCGGGCGGCACGCGGTGGGTCAGCAGATCCAGCAGAAACGCGTCTTCGCCAGCGGGCGGGTTCTTGATCAGCTCGATCAGCTCTGCGACTTGCTTGGCATCCAGAGGCAGCGGGGGGATGCCCAGTGCGGCGCGTTCTGCCACATGGTCACGGTAGGCTTTCAACATGGGTTCTCTCCAATGGTTTTTTAAAAAAGGCTGCGCGTTCAGGCGCGAATTACAGGGATGCTGCCGAGTGCGAGGCAGCAGCATCCCTCAGCCTTGCTGGATCAGTTGTTACCCAGCAGGCTAGGAGGTGGGTTCTTGCGAATGGCTTCAGCCACTTGCTGTTGTTCAGGGGCCATGCACTCATCCGCCAGACGTTGACCCGCCTTCTGGTTCATCAGCATCGACTTGTTGGCAATCTGCAGCCAGACCGCGCCGGCGGCCTTGTCTTCCAGACGGACGGTGCCGGTGGAAGTCTTGACGGGCGACATGTGGTACTTGAAGCCACGGCCGTCCACGATGAAGTAGCCGGGGTTGGCCGAGTCAGGGGTCACATTCACGTAAGCGCCCAGCTCGCAAGGGATACGGCCCTTGAACACGCGTTCGGAAACGGCCAGATCTTCAGGGCTCAGCTGATTGGAAGCAGGACCGGCGGCCACAGCAGCGGCGCCCGCACCGGCAGTTGCCGCAGCAGCGGCCTTGGCACCCTTCTTGGTAGTGGCCTTTTTGGCAGCAGGCTTGGCGGCCGCCTTCTTGGCGGCAGTGGCTTTGGCCTTGGTGGCGGTTTCAGCCACAGCGGATTGACCAACGACCAGCAGCGGGGCTGCAAGCATCAAAGTAGCGATAAGGGTCTTCATAGGAATGGCTCCTGCAGACTTGTTATGAGTTCAATGGGTTGAATCCGGGGCAAACCAGGGTTGAACGTCAACCGGCAAGGCCTGCCCCGTCTGGTGAGCGCGCTCAAGCAACTGCCAAAAATAGCGGTAGCTGGCACGATCGTGTAGTACACCATCAAAACTGATGGGGGCCCAATTCTGCACCGCTGCAGCGGTAAGAATTTGTGCCGCCTGCTTAACTTCGTCTTCTGCGGGCGCAAATGCACGCAGGATGGGGCGAATCTGGTCAGGATGGATGCTCCACATGCGTGTGTAGCCCAGTTCACGCGCAGCTTTTTGCGCGCAAGCCTCCAAAGCCTGAGGATTCTTGAATTCTGTCACCACGCAGTGCGATGGCACTTTGCCGTGGGCATGGCAGGCCGCAGCGATCTCCAGCTTGGCACGCACAACCAGAGGGTGCTCGAACTGGCCTTGCGCTGTCATGGCCGATGCGGGAATGGCGCCGCCGTGGGCAGACACAAAGTCCATCAGCCCAAACGAGATGCTTTGCACTGCGGGGTGCGCTGCAATGGAGAAAGCCTGCTGCACAGCCGCAGGCGATTCAATCAAAACATGTAGCGGCACGCGCTTGTCTGTAGCGCGCTGCAGGGCTTTTTCGGCAAAGATGACATCGTCCACCGACTCCACCTTGGGAATCATGATGTGGCAAAGCTTGTCGGCAGCGCCGCCAGCGATGATGTCCATATCGGCCTGAAAGTGGGCATGGTCCACCGCATGCACGCGGGCCGCGACACGGGCGCCGGGCGCAGCGGCATTGGCCAGCTCCACCACCAGGCGGGCGTGCTCGGCTTCACGACCCACGGGGGCGCCATCTTCGCAGTCGAGGGTGACGTCAAACACGCAGGTGCCGAACTCGGCCATCATCTCAGCCTGCAGTTGCAGGCTTTTGCGCATGCGCACTTCCACGCCGCTGTAGTGATCGCATACAGGCAGACGCAGGGCACCGCCTTGCGCGTCCAGCAAAACCGTAGCGGGATGAACCAATTGAGTCGTCATGACTTGCGCTGCGCCACCAAGAAAAGTCGAGGAAAAGCCAGCAGACGTTTACCGTCTGCCCGCTCGGGGTAAGCCGCATCAATGCGGCTCTGGTATTGGCTCAGATAGTCGGCCTGCAGTTCAGCAGGCAGGCCTTCGACAAAGGGTTTGAGGCCCGTGCCGCGCAGCCACTGCACAATCGCAGCCGCTGAATCCATGGGATGCTGGTAGACGGTGTGCCACACATCCACGCTGGCTGCGCTGCGCTCGGGCGCCGCCAATAAATCGTAATAGGCGCCTATCGAGAGGATTTCAGTGCGCACCTTGTCTGCATCGCCAATGTACGGAGCGAACTCAGGCAGACGCGCGACTTCGCGCATGTTTCGGTGCGTTGCTTCCTGACGGTTGTCAGGCATCTGAATCGCCAGCACGCCACCGGGCGCCAGCAGCGAAAGCAGACGTGGAATCAGGGCCTCATGCTCGCCCACCCACTGGATGGAGGCATTGGCATAAATCAAATCAGGCGCTGGTTCACCTTCAGCAGGTGCCCAGGAGGCAATGTCAGCGGCCTCGAACCTGGCCTGTGGCAGCTGCTTGCGTGCAGTCTCCAGCATGGCTTCGGAGTTATCTATGCCGAGTACATCGGCATCCGGGAAACGCTCCACCAGCAGTTCGGTGGAGTTGCCCGGCCCGCAGCCCAGATCCACGATGTGGAGGCTTCGGGCCGGTTGCAAGGCTGGCACCCGCGCCAGCAACTCTGCGGCCGGGCGCGTGCGCTCATTGGCAAAGCGCAGATACAGCGCGGGGTTCCAGTCTTGCATAGGCGCTACTTACAGCAGGTGCTTGACGCCGTCTTGCTCGCCTTGCAGCTCAGCCAGGGTCTTGTCGATGCATTCTTGCGAGAAAGCGTCGATTTCCAGACCTTCGACGATCTTGTATTCGCCGTTAGCTGTGGTGACAGGGAAGCCAAACACGATGCCAGCAGGAATGCCGTATTCGCCGTTGGAAGGCACGCCCATGGTGACCCATTCGCCGTTGGAGCCCAGGGCCCAGTCGCGCATGTGGTCGATGGCAGCGTTGGCAGCCGAAGCAGCCGAGGACAGACCACGGGCAGCGATGATGGCAGCGCCGCGCTTGCCCACGGTGGGCAGGAACACGTCCTTGTTCCACACTTGGTCGTTGATCATTTCCTTGACCGACTTGCCGTCCACCGTAGCGAAACGGTAGTCAGCGTACATGGTAGGCGAGTGGTTGCCCCACACGGTCAGGTGCTTGATGTCGCCCACGGCGAAGTTGGCCTTGGCAGCCAGCTGGGAAGCAGCGCGGTTGTGGTCCAGGCGCAGCATGGCGGTGAAGTTCTTGGCGGGCAGATCAGGAGCCGACTTCATGGCGATGTAAGCGTTGGTGTTGGCAGGGTTACCCACCACCAGAACCTTGACATTGCGCGAAGCCACAGCGTTCAGAGCCTTGCCCTGAGCGGTGAAAATCTGGGCGTTGGCAGCCAGCAGGTCAGCACGTTCCATGCCTGGGCCGCGAGGACGGGCGCCAACCAGCAGAGCGTAGTCGGTGTCCTTGAAGGCGGTCATGGGGTCGGCGTGGGCTTCGATGCCAGCCAGCAGAGGGAAGGCGCAGTCTTCCAGCTCCATGATCACGCCCTTCAGAGCGTTTTGAGCCTTTTCGTCGGGGATTTCCAGCAGTTGCAGAATAACGGGTTGATCTTTACCCAGCATTTCGCCAGAGGCGATGCGGAACAACAGGGCGTAACCGATTTGGCCAGCTGCGCCGGTAACGGCGACACGGACGGGCTTCTTGCTCATGGTGAAACTCCAATATTGGAAAAAAGTTGGATGTCATGGGCGCCAGGTTGCACCAGCGTAATCACCAGTTACCCAAGCTCCTCAAACATGGCTGCAAGTGTACTGCTGAAATCAAAGCCCGGTCAATTTGTCTTATGTCTTATATAAGATATGATCCACACTAGGCCGAGCTCATCAAAGCAGCCTGTTTTGCGCATTGCATCGCGGAGGCGAATCTCTCAAATACAACTATGCCGACCCTTCACAACACAGCCCCAGACACCAACGCCACTTCTGCTGGCGGTACTGGCGTATCCACCCCCGCCTTCAGCCCTCTGTACCAACAGATCAAAGGCCTTATCCTGCAAAGTCTGGAAGCTGGGGAATGGCGCCCTGGAGAGCTGATTCCCAGTGAAATGGAACTGGCTGGCCGCTTCAAGGTCAGCCAGGGCACAGTTCGCAAGGCCATCGATGAGCTGGCCGCCGAAAATCTGGTCATGCGCCGCCAGGGCAAAGGCACGTTTGTAGCCACTCACGCCGCGCAGCAAGTCCAGTACCGTTTTTTGAAACTGCACCCTGATGCCGGTGACCTGCAGCGCGAAGGTCGCGCAGAGCGCCATATTCTGGAGTGCCGCCGCCTGCGTGCGCCCGCCGAAGTGGCCCGCGCACTGGCGCTGCGCACGGGCGACGCCGTCATGCATGTGCGCCGCACCCTGTCTTTTGCAGCAATCCCGACTATTTTGGAAGACATCTGGCTGCCCGGTCACGCCTTCAAGGGCCTGACTGCAGAGCAGATGTCCAACTACCAGGGCCCCACCTACGCCATGTTCGAGCTGGACTATGGCGTGCGCATGGTGCGTGCCGACGAAAAAATTCGCGCCGTGCTTCCCGACACTGAACAGGCACAGTTGCTGAGCATTCCCAGCACCACACCCCTGCTCAGTGTTGAGCGCACGGCCTACACATACAACGATGTTCCCATGGAGTTACGACGCGGTCTGTACCGGACCGACACCCATCATTACCGCAATGATTTGAACTGAATCCCTCCGGAAAAGCGTTGATTGCGCCAATGCCCAATCAACGCTATGCAAATTCGGCTAACGGATTCTGCTGCATTGCAATAGAATTTTGTGTCGCTTCGCACTAGCGATTACAACGCAGTTACATCCACGAAAGTACCCTGCCATGACAGAGCAAAAAGCCAAACAGCGGCCAGAGTTCCGCAATATCAACTTCTTTTCGGATCTTCCGACCTATCGCCTGCCCCTGGCAGGCATTGTGTCCATCCTGCACCGCGTCAGCGGCCTGCTGATGGCGCTCCTGCTGCCGTTCATCATCTGGATGTTCGACAAGTCGGTGTCGTCGGAAATTTCGTTTGAGTCCTTTACCGCGGTATTCGCAGGCCAATTTGGCTGGTTTGCCAAGCTCGTGTGCCTGGCTCTGATCTGGGCTTATCTGCACCACTTCTGCGCTGGCGTCCGCCACCTGATCATGGACGTGAACCATCACGCCGTGAACAAGCAGACCGGCAAGTCCACTGCTGTGACCGTGCTGGTCATCAGCGTTGCACTGACCGTGGTGCTGGGTGCCAAGCTGTTCGGCCTGTTCTGATCAGCAGCCATCAATAACACCTCACGATAAGGAAAAACCATGTCCGTGAATTACGGCTCCAAGCGCACCGTCGTCGGCGCGCACTATGGCACTCGCGACTTTCTGGCTCAACGCTCCACAGCCGTCCTGATGGCTCTGTTCACCGTTGTTCTGCTGGTGCGCTTTTTGATGGGTGGCCCTGTGGGCTACGAAATGTGGGCTGGCATCTTTGCCCCCCAATGGATGAAATTTCTGACCCTGGCCCTGTTCGTGGCTCTGGGCTGGCATGCCTGGATCGGCGTGCGTGACATCTGGATGGACTACGTCAAGCCCGTGGGCCTGCGTCTCACCCTGCAAGTCATCACCATTGTCTGGCTGGTCGGTTGCATCGGCTGGGGCATCCAGGTTCTGTGGCGTCTCTGATCGAGACACAGTCTCCACGATTGAAGGTTAAGAATGAGCTACACCAAAGCAAATATCACCAAGCGCAAGTTTGACGTCGTCATCGTCGGTGCCGGCGGCTCCGGCCTGCGCGCTGCGCTGGAACTGTCGCGTGCCGGTCTGTCGGTCGCGTCCCTGTCCAAGGTTTTCCCCACACGTTCGCACACTGTGGCTGCCCAAGGTGGCGTGTCCGCTTCGCTGGGCAATATGTCGGACGACAACTGGCACTACCACTTCTACGACACTATCAAGGGCTCTGACTGGCTGGGCGACCAGGACGCCATCGAGTTCATGTGCCGTGAAGCACCGAACGTCGTGATCGAACTCGAACACTTCGGCATGCCTTTCGACCGCAATGCCGACGGCACCATCTACCAGCGTCCCTTCGGTGGCCACACTGCCAACTACGGTGAAAAGCCTGTGCAACGCGCCTGCGCTGCCGCTGACCGTACCGGCCACGCCATGCTGCACACGCTGTACCAGCAAAACGTCAAGTCCAAGACCAACTTCTTCGTGGAATGGATGGCTCTGGACCTGATCCGCAACACCCAGGGTGATGTGGTGGGCGTGACCGCGATCGAGCTGGAAACCGGCGACCTGTACGAGCTGCACGCCAAGGCTGTGCTGCTGGCTACCGGCGGTGCTGGCCGTATCTTCCAGGCTTCCACCAACGCCTTCATCAACACCGGCGACGGCCTGGGCATGGCAGCGCGCGCTGGCATTCCTCTGCAGGACATGGAATTCTGGCAGTTCCACCCCACTGGCGTGGCCGGTGCTGGCGTGCTGCTGACCGAAGGCTGCCGTGGTGAAGGCGCTATCCTTTTGAATAGCGAAGGCGAGCGCTTCATGGAGCGTTACGCTCCTACGCTGAAGGACTTGGCTCCGCGCGACTTCGTGTCCCGCTCCATGGACCAGGAAATCAAGGAAGGTCGCGGCTGCGGTCCCAACAAGGACTACATCCTGATGAAGCTGGACCACCTGGGTGCCGAAACCATCCGCAAGCGTCTGCCTTCCGTGGAAGAAATCGGTCACAACTTCGCCAACGTGGACATCACCAAGGAACCCATCCCCGTGGTTCCTACCATCCACTACCAGATGGGCGGTATCCCCACCAACATCAACGGCCAGGTTGTCACCTGGAACGGCGAATCCAACCAGGTCGTCAACGGTCTGTACGCTGTGGGCGAATGCTCCTGCGTGTCCGTGCACGGCGCCAACCGCCTGGGCACCAACTCGCTGCTGGACCTGCTGGTCTTCGGCAAGTCTGCTGGCAAGCACATCGTCGAATTCGTCAACGGCTTCGGCGCTCACCACGAAGTGCCTGCTGACGGCGCTGACCGTACTCTGGCCCGCCTCAACCAGCTGCAAGACTCCAAGGAAGGCACTTACGCCCAGGACGTCGCTGGCGAAATCCGTCAAAGCATGCAAACGCACGCTGGCGTGTTCCGTACGCAAAAGTCCATGGACGAAGGCGTGACCAAGATCAACGCTATCCGCGACAAGGTCGGCTCCGTGACCCTGAAGGACAAGTCCATGGTGTGGAACACCGCACGTATGGAAGCCCTGGAAGTGGACAACCTGATCGAAGTGGCACAGGCCACCATGACCTCGGCTGCAGCCCGTAAGGAATGCCGTGGCGCACACACCGTGTACGACTACGAGCACCCTGCCGACCACGCCGAATTCCCGCTGGGCCGCAACGACAAGGAATGGCTCAAGCACACCCTGTGGGACAGCGCCACCAACAGCCTGTCTTACAAGCCTGTGAACCTCAAGCCCCTGACCGTTGCCAGCGTTCCTCCCAAGGTTCGTACGTTCTAATCCAGCAGCCCACGAGAAAAGATCAAAATGAAGCGCACATTCAAAATCTACCGCTACGATCCCGATGTGGACACCAAGCCCTACATGCAAACCGTGCAAGTAGAGCTGGACGGCCACGAACGCATGCTGCTGGATGCACTGGTCAAGCTCAAGGCCATGGACCCCTCCATCGCCTTCCGTCGCTCCTGCCGCGAAGGCGTGTGCGGCTCTGACGCCATGAACATCAACGGCAAGAACGGCCTGGCCTGCCTGACGAACATGAACACCCTCAAGGGCGACATCGTTCTCAAGCCCCTGCCCGGTCTGCCCGTGATCCGCGACCTGATCGTGGACATGACCCAGTTCTTCAAGCAGTACCACTCGATCAAGCCTTACCTGCAAAGCGATGTGTACGCATCGCCCAGCAAGGAGCGCCTGCAGTCTCCCGAAGAGCGCGAAGAGCTCAACGGCCTGTACGAGTGCATTCTGTGCGCCAGCTGCTCGACCAGCTGCCCATCGTTCTGGTGGAACCCCGACAAGTTCGTGGGCCCGGCCGGTCTGCTGCAGGCTTACCGCTTCATCGCGGACAGCCGCGACACCGCTACGGGCGAACGCCTTGATAACCTGGAAGATCCGTACCGCCTCTTCCGTTGCCACACCATCATGAACTGCGTGGACGTGTGCCCCAAGCACCTGAACCCCACTGCAGCCATTGGCAAGATCAAGGAATTGATGGTTCGTAGAACCGTCTGATGCTGATGACGAATACCCTGCTTGAAGAACGTGAGCGCGACCTGCTGCGGTGGCGCTGCCGCCGTGGCCTGGTTGAAAACGATCTGTTCATCGAGCAGTTCTTCGCCACCTACGGAAGCCAGCTCACGCGGAGACACGCGGCTGGCATGTCTGCCTTGATGGATCTGGCAGACAACGACCTGATGGATCTTTTCTTGCGTCGCAAGGATCCCGAAGGACAACTCGATACCCAAGAAGTCAGGGAAGTGCTGGAGATGGTGCGCAAGCGCCAACCTGGCGGCACTGCCCAGTAGGCTAGGCAAACTAGAGAAGGAAGTTTGGAAATGAAACTCGCTGACAACAAAGCAACGCTGTCTTTCAGCAATGGCGCACCTAGCGTCGAATTGCCGGTTTATCAGGGCACCATTGGCCCCGATGTGATCGACATCCGCAAGCTGTACGGTCAATCCGGCAGTTTCACCTATGACCCGGGCTTCCTCTCTACTGCTGCCTGCCAATCCGCCATCACCTATATCGATGGCGACAAGGGCGAGCTGCTGTACCGCGGCTACCCCATCGAACAACTGGCCAAGAACTGCAACTTCCTGGAAACCTGCTACCTGCTGCTGTACGGAGAGCTGCCTAACGAAGCCCAGAAGGCTGAGTTCGAAAACACCGTGACCCAGCACACCATGGTGAACGAGCAGATGCAGTTCTTCCTGCGTGGCTTCCGCCGTGATGCACACCCCATGGCTGTGCTGACTGGTCTGGTGGGCGGCATGTCTGCCTTTTATCACGACAGCACCGACATCACCAACCCTGAGCACCGCAACATCGCCGCGATCCGTCTGATCGCCAAGATGCCTACGCTGGTTGCCATGGCATACAAGTACGGTGTGGGCCAGCCCTACATGTACCCCAAGAACGATCTGTCGTATGCAGGCAACTTCATGCGCATGATGTTCGGCAACCCTTGCGAAGAGTACAAGGTCAACCCCGTGGTTGAGCGCGCTCTGGACCGCATCTTCATCCTGCACGCAGACCACGAGCAAAACGCTTCGACGTCCACCGTGCGCCTGTGCGGTTCGTCCGGCACCAACCCCTTCGCCGCGATCTCCGCTGGCGTGGCCTGCCTGTGGGGCCCTGCCCACGGCGGCGCCAACGAAGCTTGCCTGAACATGCTGGAAAACATCCAGGCTAACGGCGGCATCGAGAAGGTTGGCGAGTTCATGGAACAAGTCAAGGACAAGACCAGCGGCGTGAAGCTGATGGGCTTTGGCCACCGCGTGTACAAGAACTACGACCCCCGCGCCAAGCTGATGCAGGAAACCTGCAACGAAATCCTGTCCGAACTGGGTCTGGAAAACGATCCCCTGTTCGCACTGGCCAAGAAGCTGGAGAAGATTGCTCTGGAAGACGACTACTTCGTTTCCCGCAAGCTGTACCCCAACGGGGACTTCTACTCCGGCATCGTTCAGCGCGCTATCGGCATCCCCCTCAAGCTGTTCACCGGCATCTTCGCTCTGGCCCGCACCGTGGGCTGGATCGCTCAGCTCAACGAACAAATGGCTGACCCCGAGTACAAGATTGGCCGTCCTCGCCAGCTGTACACCGGCGCCGCTGCCCGCGACGTCAAGCCTATCGCTCAGCGTTAATGGCTGCTCTCAGGCCCGGCTTGCCGGGTCTGATGAAGGCAAAAAGCCCGCAGATTGCAAAGTCTGCGGGCTTTTTCTTTGTCTTGGCTCTTTAAAAACCACTCTCAAAACAGAAGCTACTGGCGCTTGTTGATATTCAGTTTCAGCATTGTTTCATCAAATAACCAATACACATAAAGCGCCATCAGCTCCTATCTTGATAGCCGATCGTCTATCTCAAGGCACCAGCAAAATCGGCTGTACTGCGCCCTGTGCCTCCAGTTGGCGGTGAGCACCCGCTGCATCGGCCAGCGCAAACTCCTGCGGCTCGGCCATGCGGAAATGTTTTTTGCGCAGCGCTTCAAATACTCGGGCGGCCATGGCATCGCGCTCCTTGGCTTTCTTCACGAAATGAAACACCATGGGTCGGCTCACGCTGTTCGAGCGTGCAGCCAGGCGCGGAATCTCCAGCGGTGCGACAGGCCCAGAAGACTGGCCGTACATCACCAACTGGCCGCCAAACGTGAGGCTGGCCAGCGAACCATCAAAGCTGTCCTTGCCCACACCGTCATAAGCTACATCCACGCCCTCGCCGTGGGTGATCTCCATCACGCGCGCGGCCACATCCTGCTTGCCCTCGCCGCGGTAGCGAATCACCTCCACACAGCCACATTGATCGGCCTTATTCGCCGTGGCATCGCTGCCCGCGGTGCCAATCACCATCGCGCCCAGCTGCGTGGCCCACTGGCTCAGAATCTGGCCCATGCCGCCGCCCGCAGCCTGCACCAGAATGCGCGAACCCTGGCCCACCTGCGCCACGCGGTGCAGCAGCACATCGGCCGTCAGCCCGCGCAGCAGGCTGGACGCGACCAGCGCATCACTCAAATCATCAGGCACGGCTATCAGCTCGTCCGCGACAATCACGCGCTCTGCCGCATAAATGCCATAGGCTGCCGAGACATAGCAAACCCGGTCACCCTGCTTGAAACGGCTCACGCCCTCGCCCACTTCGGCCACCACGCCCACCGCTTCGATTCCCGGTGTGCCCGGCAGCGCCAGCGTCTTATACAGGCCCGAGCGCACATAGATATCGTGAAAGTTCACACCAATGCGCGTGTGCTGCACGCGCACCTGCCCGGCTGCCAGCGGCTGCGATGGGACAGTGGCAATCTGCATAACATCGGGGGCGCCATATTGCTCGATAACAATGGCTTGATGCGTGGCCTGGGCCATGATTGGTACTCCTTGATCGTTATGCCACGAATGTAGCCTGCGGCAGCGCTTGTCCCTGCAATATGCTGCGAAGCGGCAATTCCCGCACAATGCGCCTCCTGCACCGCTTTTGAGCCCACGTTGATTTCTATGTCTTTTGCCCCCCTAGGCCTGCGCGCCGAGCTTTTGAATGCTGCCCTGGACCTGGGCCTGCACGACGCCACGCCCATCCAGTCCCAGTCCATTCCCGCCGCACTGGCCGGGCGTGATCTCTGGGCCTGCGCCCCCACGGGCTCGGGCAAGACCATGGCTTATCTCATGCCGCTGCTGCAGCAATGGATGGCACAAAAGCGCAGCCACACCGGTTTTGTGCGCCCTCTTTCCACCTTGATTCTGGTGCCCACACGCGAGCTGGCCCAGCAAGTGCATGAAAGCCTGAGCGACCTCACCCGCAAGCTGCACGACCAGCCCCGCAGCCGCGTCGTGTACGGCGGTGTCTCCATCAACCCGCAGATGATGCAGCTGCGCGGCAGCGCAGACTTTCTGGTGGCTACGCCCGGCCGCCTGCTGGACCTGGTGGACAACAACGCCGTGCGACTGGGCCATGTGCAGCATCTGGTGCTGGATGAAGCCGACCGCCTGCTGGACCAGGGCTTTGCCGAGGAACTCAACCGCGTGCTGGCCCTGCTGCCCGCCAAGCGCCAGACCCTGCTGTTCTCTGCCACCTTCCCGCAGAACGTGGAAGCACTGGCCAGCCAGTTGCTGCAAGACCCCGTGCGTGTGCAAGTCGATGCAGATGCGGCATCCGAACACTCGGCCAGCCCCGAAAACATCAGCCAGCGTGCCATTGGTGTGGACAGCACACGCCGCACCCAGCTGCTGCGACAGTTGGTCAAAAACGGTGAAGGCCAGCCCGAATGGGAACGCGCCCTGGTCTTTGTGGCCAAGCGCCACACCGCCGAAATGCTGGCCGACAAGCTGTACAAGGCAGGCATCTATGCCACCACCTTCCATGGCGACATGAGCCAGGGCGCGCGCAAAGATGTGCTCGATCAGTTCAAAGCCAAGCGCTGGCAGCTGCTCATCACCACTGACCTGGCCGCACGCGGCATCGACATTGCGCAGCTGCCCACCGTGGTCAACTACGACCTGCCCCGCTCGCCTGCCGACTATATTCATAGAATTGGCCGCACAGGCCGCGCTGGACATACGGGTGCAGCTATCACTTTTGTAACACCTGCAGAGACTGCGCACTGGAATTTGATCTGCAAGCGCAACCAGCTAGACATCGCGCAAGAGCAAATTGCAGGGTTCGAGCCCACCGAAGAAGTGCCACCACCGCCCGTTGCCCAGGACGGAAACGGCGGCATCAAGGGCCGCCGTCCCAGCAAAAAAGACAAGCTGCGCGCAGCAGGCTTGTTACCTGCCAAACCCGGCCAGAACTGATGGCAAGCGGTATTTCCCAGTACAGTCAGCACCAACTGATTGATCTGGGAAATCCATGTCCGCCAACGAGAATCCAAGCGCAGCCAACGACGGCCTTGAAGCAGCTGCGCCAACGTCTTCTCCCGCCGCTTCAACGCCCATCGCCCGCCAGCTGGAAAAAAGCCGCCAGAGCCTGCTGGACCTGTCCACGCGCAACCGGCTGCTGAGCCTGCCGCAGGCCGCCACGGCCAAGCTGCTGCACTTTGCCGATGAACTGACGCCCGAGGTCTATCGCCTGCTGGTCGCTGAAAGCAAGGCCATGAGCTTTGTGCCCAGCAAGGTCGATGAAGCCGAGCCGGTCAACACCGAAGCGCAAGCCCCCGCCCTGCCCCAGCCCGATGCAGAAGATGAGCCGCGTGATGAACGTGGCGTGGCGCAGCGCCACCGCGACCTGAAACTGCAGACGCGCCTGACCAGCGAAAAACTGCAGCGCCGCCTGCTGGACATGTATTCCGACGCCCGCACTTTTGTGGAAGAGCAAGGCGTCAACATTCTGTTTCTGGCGCTGGGCCATTTGCAGTGGTTTGACCGCAATGCCCCCGACAAGCCGCGCTTTGCGCCACTGATTTTGCTGCCCGTGGCGCTGGAGCGCAAAAGCGCTGCCGAGCGCTTCACCCTGTCCTGGCTGCAGGAAGATGCGGCCGAAAACCTCTCGCTGGCCGCCAAGCTCAAGGCCGACTTCGGGCTGGAACTGCCCGAGTTCAAGGCCGGAGACGACTTTGACCCCGCCGCCTATCTGGCCGAGGTCGCCACCATGGCCGCCGCCCAGCCGGGCTGGCAAGTGCTGCCCGATGCCATGACGCTGGGCTTTTTCAGCTTTGCCAAATTCCTGATGTACCGTGATCTGGACGCCAGCACCTGGCCTGCAGAAAAGCGGCTGGACCAGCAGGCGCTGATAGCTGCCGCGCTGCAGGACGGCTTTGAAGCCCGCGACGAAATCTTTCCCGAAGATGCCGATGTCGATGCCCTGATACCCGTGGTCAGCCAGCGGCATGTGGTGGATGCGGACAGCTCGCAGTCTCTTGCCATCGAAGCCGTGCGCCGTGGCGAAAACCTGGTCATTCAAGGCCCTCCGGGTACTGGCAAGTCGCAAACCATCACCAACGTCATTGCCGCCGCCATTGCCGATGGCAAAAAGGTGCTGTTCATCTCCGAAAAAATGGCGGCGCTGGAGGTGGTGAACCGCCGCCTCAAAGCCGTGGGCCTGGGCCCCGCCTGTCTGGAGCTGCACAGCCACCACACCAACAAACGTAAGGTGCTCGAAGAGCTCAAGGCCACACGCGACCTGGGCAAGCCCCGTGTGGAGCACCGCGACCAGATCATCAACGAGCTGAGCAGCGTGCAGCAGCAGCTCAACGCACACAGCGACACCATGCATGCGCCGCTGACGCCCTGCGGGCTGACGCCGTACCAGGTGCTGGGCCATCTGGCCCAGCTTGATGCGGTACAGATTGCCCATCTGCCCGATCTGCTGCAAGGCGGCCAGGAATGGTCGCCCACCGACTTTCACACCCGCCAGCAAACCGTGCAGGCGCTGCGCCAGGCCGCCACCAAAGTCACGCCAGTGGCCCAGCACCCGTGGCGCGGCGTGTGCCACCCTGCCCTGCTCAAGCTGGATGCCGAACGCTTTGCCCAGCAACTGCCTGCCCTGCAGAGTTTGCTGCAGCAAGCGCTACAAGATTCGCAGCGGCTTGCGCAGTCACTGAATGGGCCTGCGGCGAAAAACAGTCAAAGTCTGCAAGCGCAGATTGCACTGGCGCGGCAACTGGCACTGGCTCCCTCGGTGGATCGCCAATCCGTCGTCAGCGTGATCTGGAACCATGGTCTGAGCCAGCTGCAAAAGCTGGTGGACACCGGCTATCAGTTCAACCAGCAGGCGCAAGGCCTGCGCAGCCGCTTTGCCGAATCGGCCTGGGCGCAGGACTGGAACAGCGCCCGCCAAAGCATTGCCGCGCATGGCGATTCGCTGTTTCGCATCTTCAACGGCAGCTACCGCCAGGCCATTGCCAGCGCCAAGGCCCACCTCAAGGAAGCGCTGCCCAAAACCAAGGGGGAGCGTATTCAGTGGCTGGATGCGCTGATGCAGGCCCAGAGCCTGCGCCAGACGCTGACCCAGCAAAACGCCGACGGACTGGCCGCCTTTGGCCAGCTGTGGCAGGGCGAGCAAAGCGACTGGAGCCAGCTGCAAGCCGTGCTGGGCTGGATGGCCGGGCCTGACGGCAAGGGCCGCAGCGAGGCCTTTCGCCAGCTCTATGCCCAGCTGCCATCGCCTGCGCACTGTGCAGAACTGGCCGCCAAAGCCCAAGAATCGCTGCAGAAATTTGAGCAGGCTGCGCAAGCCGTGCTTGCCAATTACCAGTTCAGCACTGAGGAGGCCTTTGGTGAGACTGCGCTAGCCGCTATCTCTTTTGAAGTCTTTGCCGAGCGCCTTGCCCAGTGGATGGCCCAGCCCGCCGCCCTGCTGGACTGGACGCAATACCACGCCACGCGCGAGCAGGCCCGGGCCTCTGGGCTCGGCCCTTTGGTGCAGCAGCTGGAGCGGGACGCCATTGCGCTGAACGATCTGCCCGCCAGTTTTGAGCGCGCCTATTACGAAGCCCTGCTGCGCCAGGCCACGCAAACCCACCCTGAGCTGGTGGGTTTCAACGGCGACCAGCACAGCCAGAAGGTGCGCCAGTTTCGCGCGCTGGATATTGAGCGCATTGAGCTGGCCCGCGCCCAGTCTGCGCTATCGCATTATGAGCAGGTACCGCGCACGGCGTCTGGCATTGGGCCGCTTGGCGTGCTCAATGGCGAGATTGCCCGCAAACGCGGCCATATGCCGCTGCGCAAGCTGTTCAAGCTGGCGGGCGAGGCTGTGCAGGCCATCAAGCCCGTGTTCATGATGAGCCCGCTTTCGGTGGCGCAGTTTCTGGAGCCCGGCGCTGTCGAGTTCGACCTGCTGGTGATTGATGAGGCCAGCCAGATCGAACCGGTGGATGCGCTGGGCGCCATCGCCCGCTGCAAGCAGCTGGTGGTGGTGGGTGATGACCGCCAGTTGCCGCCTACGCGCTTTTTCTCGCGCATGACCAGCGAACAGGATGAGTATGACGACGAGGACGAAGATCAACTGATCGCCGGCGCTGCCGATGTGGAAAGCATTCTGAGCCTGTGCCTGGCCAAGGGCATGCCCCAGCTCATGCTGCGCTGGCATTACCGCAGCCGCCACCAGTCGCTGATTGCGGTGTCCAACCAGCAGTTCTACAGCAGCAGCCTGTTCATCGTGCCCAGCCCCTACACGGCCCGCGCGGGCATGGGTCTGCGCTTTCACCATCTGCCCGAGGGCCGCTTTGACAGCGGCGGCACGCGCATCAACCGCCTGGAAGCCCAGACCATTGCCAACGCCATCATGGCCCACGCACTGCAAACGCCGCAGCTCAGTCTTGGCGTGGCCGCGTTTTCGCTGCAGCAAAAAGTCGCCATTCAGGATGAGCTGGAACTGCTGCGCCGCCAGCAGCCCGAGGCCGAGTCTTTCTTTGTTGCCCACGCCAACGAACCCTTCTTCATCAAGAACCTGGAAAACGTGCAGGGCGACGAGCGCGATGTGATCTTTATCTCGGTGGCCTATGCGCGCAATGCCCAGGGCTATCTGCCCATGCGCTTTGGCCCCGTCAGCGCCGATGGTGGCGAGCGCCGCCTGAACGTGCTGATCTCGCGTGCCAAGCAGCGCTGCGAGGTGTTCTCGTCCATCACGGCAGACGATATTGATCTGGAACGCGGCAAGGGCAAGGGCGTGGCTGCGCTCAAGGTCTTCCTCAACTACGCGGCCACCGGCAATCTGGCCGTGGCGGGCATCAGCGGGCGCGATCTGGAGTCTCCGCTGGAAGAAGATGTATACCAAGCGCTGACCGAGAAGCTCACGGAGCTGGGCCTGAAGGTTGAGACGCAAATCGGCATTGCCGGTTTCTTCATCGATTTGGCCGTGGTGGACCCCGAACAGCCGGGCCGCTATCTGCTGGGCATCGAATGCGATGGAGCCAGCTATCACCACACACGATCTGCCCGCGACCGCGATCGCCTGCGCCAGTCGGTGCTGGAAAGCCATGGCTGGCAGTTGCACCGCATCTGGGGCTGCGACTGGTTTCGCCAGCCACGAGCAGAGACCGAAAAAGTGCTGGCTGCCGTGCAGCGCGCCCGGCAAAACATTGAGTCCAATCTGCCGCAAGCCCAGGTTCCTGCAGCGCCAGCCGCTATCGAAGTCATAGAACGCGCAGATCCTGCGCAAGACCCGGCCAGCCGCCAGCAGCCAGCCAACGAAGCCGCCCATGCGTCCATCTATACCGAGGCGCGCTTTGAAGTGCCCGCGCAGGAACTGCACAGCCTGCCTACCTCACGACTGGCGCAACTGGTGCTGCAGGTGGTGGAGCAGGAAGGCCCGATTCACGCCGACGAGCTGACCACGCGCATGCGCACCCTGTGGGGCCTGCAACGCGCAGGCAGCCGCGTGCGCGAGGCGCTGGATGCTGCCCGCCAGTCGCTGCTGGCCGATGGCGCCATTACCGCAGAAGCCGACTTTCTGGACCTGCCCGGCCGCGCCGTGCGCGTGCGGGATCGCTCAGCCGTCAGTTCGGCCAATCTGCGCCGCCCGGATTGCCTGCCGCCCGCAGAGATTCGCCAGGCCATCAAGCAGACGCTGCAGTCAAGCCTGGGCGGCCAGCGCGAGGAGCTGCCCGGCGCCGTGGCCCGCACACTGGGGCTGAGCGCTGTGACGGCCCCTGTGCGCGAGCTGATTCTGAGCCAGCTGGATGTGCTGCACCAGTCGGCCGAAGTGGAGTTCAATGGCACGCTGTACCGGCTGCCCAGCTGATGCCGCCTCAGCAAGACTGACCCCATCTGCCTTCAACGCCCTGAGATCTCTCAGGGCGTTTTGCGTTTCAGGGCTGCGTTGCAGTGCCCGCACCAGCCACGCGCCTATCCATATTTCCTTTGCATTTTTTCATTGAGACATTTATAAATACATCATTAGTGTATTAATTACTGTCGCAATGTCCTCCTTCACACTGCAAGAGCTGTGCACCCAAGTCGATCTGCCCATACGCACGGTGCGCTATTACGTGCAGATCGGCCTGCTGGACAGACCGGAAGGTGAAACCCGCGCCGCACGCTATGGCGATGCGCACCTGAGCCAGCTTGCCAGC
Source organism: Comamonas fluminis (assembly GCF_019186805.1). NCBI lineage: Bacteria > Pseudomonadati > Pseudomonadota > Betaproteobacteria > Burkholderiales > Comamonadaceae > Comamonas > Comamonas fluminis. The sequence goes on from NZ_CP066783.1 coordinate 3,337,900, forward strand.
ATCAAGAAGTGGAGTGCCAGCGGGCTGTCGCTCGACCGCATCCGAGAACTGCTGGCCCAGCAAACGGCACCCGAGCAGCCGCTGCGCGGACCGCAGCCCGGCTCTGTCCTGGTCAAAACCCATATGCACATTGCCACCGGTCTGGAGCTGGTGATTGACCCCAGCAGCGCAGCCCTCAGCCCCGATGAACTCAGGCAGCTGAGCCTGGGCATTGCAGAGCTGCACGCCCGCATCACACAACGCAAAGCCTGAACGCTGCACCCACCGATAGCCACCTCAAGGAACACCCCCATGCCACTTCCCCAAGCCTTCGCCGAATGTCGCACCCGTGGAAACCAGCCGCTGCACTTTATGGGCATGCACGCACTGGCACGCCTGCATGGCAATTTGCTGGACATGCATCTGCACCAGCGCTTTCGCAACCCGGGGCGCCGCAATGTCGAAATCAGCTACAGCTGCCCTCTTCCCTGGGGCGCAGTGTTGCTGGCCGTTTCGGTGCAGTTGAACGGACAGACACTGCATGGAGAAGTTCTGCCCAAAGCCAAGGCGCGTGACCGGTACGAAGTGGCTCTGGAAGAAGGCAATAGCAGCGTGCTGATTTCGGTGAACCCCGATGGTTCTCTGGGCATGGAGCTGGGCAATCTGCTGGCGGGTGAGGAATGTGAAATCCATCTTCACTACAGCCAGGTTCTGCTGCCCGCGCAAGGCAGTCTGCGCTGCATGCTGCCCACCACCATGGCGCCGCGCTATGGCGATGCGGTGCGTGACGGGGGCTTTGAGCCGCATCTGGCACCACAGACGGATTCGCAGGTGCAATATCCGTTCTCGGCAGAAATCCATATCGAAGGCGAACTGGCCCAGGCGCTTATCAGCTGCCCCAGCCACCGCACCAGCACCCAGCTGAAAAGCGATGGCTGTGTGCTGCGGCTGACCGAGGCGCAATACCTGGACCGCGATCTGGTGATTCAGCTTGATGCCTTGCCCTCGACCAGCATGGCCAGTGCGGCAATCGACCTCACTGAGCGAGAAGAATCTGTGGTGATGGCCTGCCTGAACACCACACTTGCCCAGCAAGAGCTGACGCCTCGCGCCGTGCAGGTGCAGTTTTTGCTGGACTGCAGCGGCTCCATGAATGGCGACAGCATTCACAGCGCCCGCAATGCCTTACTGCAGATGCTGGGGCAGCTCGGGCCAGAAGACCAGTTCAGTCTCAGCAAGTTTGGCAGCACGCATCAGCACTGCCATGCACGCATGGTCAACATGGACAGCACCCAGCGCGAACACGCGCTGAGCTGGGCGCGGCAGCTGCAAGCCGATATGGGCGGCACGGAGATGGAATCGGCCTTGCTCAGCACCCTAGGGCTGCCGGGCCCGCAGCAACGCGATCTGCTGCTGATTACGGACGGCGAGGTATTTGCCATTGACGCACTGATTCAAACCGCCCGCCACAAAGCGCAGCGTATTTTTATCGTGGGCATTGGTGCCAGCCCTGCAGAGCAGCATCTGCGGCGCCTGGCGCTTGCCACCGGCGGCAGCTGTGAATTTGTGGCCCCGGACGAAGATGCCCAGCCCGCCATACTGCGCATGTTCCACCGCCTGCGCAGCCCTGTGCTGACGCAGCTGCACCTGGAGCTTCCGGCGGATGTGAAGCTGCTGTCCACACTGCCACTGCCCCGCCATGCTTTTGCCGACGAGCATTTGCAGGTCTATCTGCGCATAGAAGGCGCCTGGCCCAGCCAGCAGCCGCTGCAGCTGACGGGCCACGTGGATGGAGCCACCGAGCCTTTGCTGCTGGCGCATTGCCTGCCGCAAACCGTCGTTGATAACGACAACAGCCTGGCGCGCATGGCTACCCAAGCGCTGATCAAGCTGCAGCCGGACTTGGCATCCATGGCCACATACCAGCGCCCGCTGAGCGAAGAACAGCTGGAAAAGCTGGCGCTGCGCTATCAGCTGATTACCGATCAGACCCACTTTGTGCTGGTGCACGAACGCGCCGAGCAGGACAAACCTGTTGATCTGCCCGACCTGGTGCAAGTGCCCCATATGCTGGCCGCAGGCTGGGGCGGGGCGGGCACGCTGCTGTCAGCACCGCTAGACAGCTCACCCAGTGTTCCCAGCGTCTGGCGCACTCACCGCAAACAATCCAATACACCGCTAATGGCAAGCTCAGACTTGGAGATTCCCTCCTTTTTGCGCCTGAGCGAGGAATTTTCCGCTGCCGATGTTCGCTTCTCTGTACATCGCCGCACACCTCGCTCCATCACGCCAGCAGCCTTTGTCAAAGCCCTGCAGCAGCTCGACTTCGCCGCGCTGCAGCAGATTGATGAACTGCGCGCTGCGGGGCTGCCAGAGAAAATCGCTCTGCGGTTGCAGCAGCAAGTCAGCCCCACGCTGACCGAGGCTGCTGTGGTGCAGCGCTTTGTTCAGGCAATGATGACCCTGAAGAGCAACCACTGGCAGGAGCCCATGACTATGGACTCCGACGATGACCTCTTCTTCACACTGCCCCTGTCGGGCGTGACGGCCCGCAGCTGGCCCTCGTTGCTCATGCCGTAAGCGCCTGCCAGCGCCACAGCCCGGTCTGCAGGATGATTTGCAGCTGCTTTGCGGTTTTCGGCCTCCAAACCGCCCTACCATTGCGCCATGCCTCGTCAGAACACCAGTCCCGCAGAGTTTCCGCCCGCCATTCTTTTGCAGATCGAGCAGCTGGCACAGCGCATTGTTGAACTGCGCAAAAACCGGGGCGAAACACAGGCCCAGTGGGCCACGCGACTGGGCATTTCTCAACCCACCATGGCGCGCATTGAGCGTGGCGATGCAGCGGTGTCCATGGCAACTTATGTGTCCTGCCTGTGGCAGCTCAACCCCGCCCTGGATTTGACGCAGTTGCTGGCCGCCAGCCCCGCGCCCAAACTCGCACCCGCTTCTGATTTAATAGATGCAAACGCGCACAAATCAAAGGCTTCGGCTGAAAAACCCATCCAAGCAGAGCCTGAACTGTCTGCCCAGCAGCAAGCCCAGATCGCGCAAAACTTTGCGGCAGCCAAGGCTGCGCTGGACTTTTTCAAAAGCCCGATGTTCTAAGCCCGATGTTCTGAGCCCCATGAAAAACCCCCGGCCATTGCGGACCGGGGTTTTTTCATGGCGTTGGCGGGCAAGCGGCATCAGCCCATGCGCTGCCCTATGGCCAGCACCGCAGCCATATTGCGTGCGGCACTGCGCACATTGTGCTCGGCATCGGCCAGTGCATCGTCCAGCGTGCAGATGCTGCTGAGCACGCTGAAGATGGCGTCAATACCATGGTCGTGCACCACATGGGCGTTGGTGCCCAAACCGCCTGCAATACCGATGACCGGCACGCCGTGGCGCTTGGCCACGGTGGCCACACCAAACGGCGTCTTGCCAAAGATGGTCTGGTGGTCAATGCGGCCCTCGCCGGTGACGACCAGATCAGCGCCTTGCACGGCTGCATCCAGCCCCACAGCCTTGGCGATGATCTCGCAGCCGGGGCGCAGTTGCCCCTTCAAGAAAGCCATCATGGCCGCGCCCATGCCGCCTGCAGCCCCTGCACCAGCGACGGCGTCCACATCCACACCTAGGTCACGCAAAATGATCTGGGCAAAGTGCTTGAGGCCCGCATCCAGCGACTGCACCATCTCGGGCGTTGCGCCCTTCTGGGGGCCGAAGATGGCTGAGGCACCACGCGGGCCGGTCAGCGGGTTGTCCACATCGCAGGCCACTTCGATCTGGCACAGGGCCAGACGGGCGTCGATGCCCGAGGCATCAATACGCGCCAGTTGCGCCAGCGGCGCACCGCCACGGGCCAGTTCATGGCCTGCAGCATCGAGCAGTTTTACACCCAGTGCCTGCAACATGCCTGCACCGCCGTCATTGGTGGCACTGCCGCCAATGCCCAGAATCAGGTGACGCGCACCGGCATCCAGCGCCGCCACGATCAGCTCGCCCGTGCCATAGCTGGTGGTGACATTCGGATTGCGCTGCGCTGGCGGCACCAGCGCCAGACCGCTGGCGGCGGCCATTTCGATCATGGCAGTCTGGCCGTTGCCCGTCAGGCCGTAAAAGCCGGTAATGCGCTCGCCCAGCGGGGCAGTCACTTGCACCTCGATACGGCGGCCCTGCGTGGCTTCGACCATGGCCTGCACCGTGCCCTCGCCGCCGTCGGCCATGGGCACCTTGATGTATTGAGCGCTGGGAAAGATTTCTTTGAAGCCCAGCTCGATCTGCGTGGCCACTTCCAGAGCGGACAGGCTTTCCTTGTATGAGTCGGGGGCAATGACGATTTTCATGGATTCGGCTTTCGCAAACGGCTGCGGCTTCGAGCGCTTGCCATCCGCAGTACGCAGAGGAAGTCAGGCTCGAAGCCGCAGGCCATGCCCCTCATGCAGGCTGCACGCGGGGCAAAGAGTGGTTTACAGCATGAAGGCGCTGGCGGCCCAGATGCAGGCAAAGGTCACCAGGCCCATCACCACGGTGGACGAGGAGAATACGCGCAGCGATTGCTGCATCTCGATGTTGGAGAACTTGGTGACCACCCAGAAGTAGGAGTCGTTGGCGTGCGATGCAATCATCGAACCGGCGCCAATGGCCAGCACGGCGAACATGCGGCCCATTTCCGAATCCAGACCAAACGTGGCCATGCTGGGCGCAATGATGGCGGCGCTGGTGAGCGCTGCCACGGTGGAAGAGCCTTGCGCAGTCTTGAGCAGCGCCGCAATGATGAAGGGCACCAGCAGGCCCACGGAAGCGCCGCCCAGCACCTGGCCCAGCGCGTTGCCCACGCCGGTTTCCTTGATGATGGCGCCGAACATGCCGCCCGCAGCGGTGATGATCAGGATGGGGCCAGCCTTGACGATGGCCTCTTCCAGCACATTGGTGAAGTCACCCTTTTGGCCGCCATGCTTCATCAGCAGCCAGATGCCGCACAGCATGCCCACCAGCAGCGCCATCACGGGGTTGCCCAGGAAGTGGAACACCACGGCCACGCCTTCCTTCATGCCCAGCGTGGTCAGCAGCGTGGAGATCGAAATCAGCACCAGGGGCAGCACCACGGGCAGCAGCGCATGGCTGAACTTGGGCAGATCGCGCTGCGACAGTTCATCGGCACCTTCTTCGGCTTCGGCCGGGGCGTAGTTCTGGCCCTTGTTCATCAGGCCAGCCCAGTAGTAGGAAGCCAGCAGGCCGGGAATGGCAAACACGATGGAGGCCAGCACCAGCATGCCCAGATTGGCATTCAGCGTGGTGGCGGCAGCCAGCGAGCCGGGGTGGGTAGGCACCAGGCAGTGCACCACAAACAGCGAGGAGCCCATGATGGCGGCAATCAGCGGCATCGAGGTCTTGGAGCTGGCGCTGACGCTGCGCGCAATGCCGCTCAAGATGATGTAGCCGGTGTCGCAGAAGATCGTCAGGCCGGGAATGAAACCCGTCCAGGCCATGGCAGCCTTGGCATTACCCTTTCCGGCCAGCTTCAGGATATGGCTGGCAATGCTCAGTGCACCACCACTTTTTTGCATGCACACGGCAATCGCGGCGCCAAAGATGATGATGAAGGAGATGCCGCCCAGCGTGTTGCCAAAGCTGCTCTTCAGGGTATCAATCACCTTGCCCAGCGGCATGCCAGAGCCCAGCGCCAGCGCCAGAGAGACGGCAAACAGCGATCCGAAGACGCTGAACTTCACCTTGGACGTTAGGAAGATGATGGCCACAATGCTGAGGACCACCAGAATGGATGAAATAGCAATACTGCTCATGATTTGGATTCGCTGATTGGTTGCCAGTGCACAGCAGATGTGGCCTGAACAAAATGTGGCGCTGGTTCGCAGCGCCCGTTTAGAGCTGCTTTCACACCCCGCAAACCCAGGGTTTGTGTTTGACGCGAAGCGCGCAGCGGCAGTCCGTACAAAAGTACGACTGGGCAGCGCAACGACGTATCAGGGGATGTGTGAGCGACTCTTACCGATCTGTGGCAGGCCACCTGTTATGCAGTTGCCGTGCCCACCTTGGAGTGGGCGAAATTATAGTTTTGCAAGTGCATGTAACTGGGTTACCAAAAGATTAGCCAACTGTGTCGCAAAGGCTGCTGAATCTTTCTTGCACATTGCGTGCACAAAGAGTAAGCAGGTACTCAATGGCCGGTTTCAGGCATGCCGGCTCAGTCGCCGCACAGCCCGGTTTCAATCCCCAAAGCGCTCCCGGTACACCACCGGCGTAATGCCCATGCGGCGCACAAACAGGTGGCGCAGCGCCTGCTCTGACCCCAGCCCCACCTTGGCCGCCACGGTTTTCAGGGGCAGATTGCCCAGGTTCTCCAGCAGTTGCTTGGCACGTTCAAGCCTTGCGCTCTCTACAAAGGTGCTGGGGCTGCAGCCCGTCTCCTGCAGAAACACGCGGCGGAAGTTGCGTTCGCTCATCGCTGCTTTGCTGGCCAGCAGCGCCAGCGGCATGGGCTGATCCAGATGCTCCAGCACCCATTGCTGCGCGGCCTGCACTCCATCGTGCTGTGTGGCCTGCGCCGCCAGCGAGACGCTGAACTGCGATTGGCCACCGGGGCGCTTGAGGTACATGACCAGATCCCGCGCCACCTCCAGCGCCAGCGCGTGGCCAAAGTCCTGCTCCACCACGGCCAGTGCCAGATCAATGCCCGCAGTCACTCCGGCTGAAGTCCAGTAACTGCCGTCGCGCACATAGATGGCATCGGCATCCACGGCAATGCGCGGAAAGCGCTGCGCCAGCAGGCCCGCCACGCTCCAGTGCGTGGCCGCACGCCGGTCGTTGAGCACGCCTGCGGCGGCCAGAAAAAAGCTGCCGCTGCACAGCGCAATCATGCGGCCCACCTGCGGGGCCACGCGGGCCACCCAGTCCACCAGTTCACCCGAGGCGGCCAGCACCTGCTCGATATGGCGTGAACCCACCAGCAGCACAGTGCAGCCCGTGCCATCAGCCTCGACCTGCGCCAGCGTGTGCGTGGCCTGCAGGCCCATCAGCGTGTCTGACTGCACCAGCCCGGCCTTTGCTGCCACCACGCGCACGGCATAGCCATCGGGCAGGCCCTTCTGGCGCAGATGCACATTGGCATAGTCGAACACCGACATGGGGCCAATGGCCTCCAGCGCTTTAAAGCCGGGGTAAACAACCAGATCAACGCGATGGGCGCCAGCGTGGCGATGTTCCATATCAAAAATAAGAGCTAGAAACGCAGATAGATATTGCGCTACAGAGCATTTTTATTGAATGAGCTGCAGCAAACTGCAGCAACTATACGCAGGCCCGGCCATTCGCTGACGCAGGCAGCCATGCAACCATCGCTACAGTTGGGGAATCCCGTTCTGCAACGCGAGTAAAGATTCATGATTCCTGGCCCGCTATTTTCCTGGCCCCAGCTTGTGCTGCTGCTGTCTCCATTTCTGGCCCTGTTGCTGGGCCTGGGCCTGCTGACCTATGGCGCGATTTGGCGGTCCAGCAATCACCATCTGCCCAAAGCGCAACGCCAACGCTTTTGGCGCGCCAGCACCATCACGGTGGCGCTGCTGGTGGCGGCCGGTGGCATCTGGGGCTTGTTTTTGCTGTACAAGACCTATGAGTTCGACCGCAAATTCACACTGCAGACCCACTACCGCCAAAGCCGCGAGCAGTTTGTGCTGCCGCAGGATTTTCAATATGGCGAGTTGCTGATCCCCAAGGGCAGCCTGATCAACAGCTACAACGCTTTTGACAATGGCGAGCCCCAGCGCCCGCTGCGCATGAACCGACTGGATGCAGTGCGCTTTGCCCATCCCGTGCAGGTTGCGGGCGTGTGGGCCAGCGCGATGGAAGGGGATGAACTGGAACTGGACCGCGACCAGCGCATCAGCCCGGTGTTTCATTTCGACAGAAATGTGAATGGCGACTATGGCGCCTGGGTACGTGACCCATCCCAGCCATACCTAGACTGCAAAAAAGGCCAGCTGGCGCGGTTCAACGTGCCGCTGATCGAATACGACATCCAGGCTGAATTTGGCAAGCCCGAACCAGATGGCCCGGATGCCCGCTTCAAGCCCAGCCAGTGGGCGGTGGTGGAGTGCAACAATCACGGCCCCATCGAGGTCAAGCCCGCTTATACCGAGAAAGGCCCACCCGAGGCACAGGCCCAGGTCTGGGGGCCGCTGCTGCCTAACAAGGAAGACTGAAACCCAGCCTCGCACCTTGATCTGCGGCCAACTGACCCGCCCCTGCGGCCATCACCATTCGAGGGCCGGGCCACATGCTCTAAAGTCGGGCTTTCGCAAAGCGAGGCTGTTCAGGGCCTCGCTTTCCCGCCTTCCATAGAAAGACCATCATGAAATCACGCGCCGCCGTAGCCTTCAAAGCCGGAGAACCCCTGCAAATCGTCGAAATCGACGTGGCTCCCCCCAAGGCTGGCGAAGTGCTGGTCAAGATCACCCACACCGGCGTGTGCCACACCGACGCCTTCACCCTGAGCGGTGATGACCCCGAAGGCATCTTCCCCGCCGTGCTGGGCCACGAAGGCGCTGGCATTGTGGTGGAAGTGGGCGAAGGCGTGACCAGCGTCAAGCCCGGCGACCATGTGATTCCGCTGTACACCGCTGAATGCGGCGAGTGCCTGTTCTGCAAGAGCGGCAAGACCAACCTCTGCACAGCCGTGCGCGCCACACAGGGCAAGGGCGTGATGCCTGATGGCACGACGCGCTTCAGCTACAACGGCGAGCCTATCTATCACTACATGGGCTGCTCCACGTTTAGCGAGTACACCGTGGTAGCCGCCGTATCGCTGGCCAAGGTCAACCCCGACGCCAACCCCGAGCAGGTTTGCCTGCTGGGCTGCGGCGTGACCACCGGCCTGGGCGCCGTGTGGAACACCGCCAAGGTGCAAGAAGGTGACACGGTTGCTGTGTTCGGTCTGGGCGGTATCGGTCTGGCCGTGGTGCAAGGCGCGCAGATGGCCAAAGCTGGCCGCATCATCGCCATCGACACCAACCCCGAAAAATTCGCACTGGCCAAGACTTTTGGCGCCACTGATTGCGTGAACCCCAAGGACTTTGACAAGCCTATCCAGCAAGTCATCGTCGAGATGACCGGCTGGGGCGTGGACCACAGCTTTGAGTGCATCGGCAACACCAACGTGATGCGCGCCGCGCTGGAATGCGCCCACCGCGGCTGGGGCCAGTCAGTCATCATCGGCGTGGCAGGCAGCGGCCAGGAAATCTCCACCCGCCCCTTCCAGCTGGTGACCGGCCGCAAGTGGATGGGCACGGCCTTCGGCGGCGTCAAGGGCCGCAGCCAGCTGCCCGGCATGGTGGAAGACGCCATGGCTGGCAAGATTCAGCTGGAACCCTTCGTCACCCACACCATGAGCCTGGCCAAGATCAACGAAGCCTTTGATCTGATGCACGAAGGCAAGTCGATCCGTAGTGTTGTGAACTACGCTGACGCTTCGTAACCCCCTGAGGCGCTCTGCGCCTTCCCCCTTTCTCGCTTCGCGGAAGGGGGACGACACCTTCGGTGCGGGACGGCCCTTCCTCGGTGTCTCGTTGATCGAGCATGCCAGTTTTGAAGATTGCGCCCTAGGCTTTCAATTTCGGAGCCGCTCGCACGAACGGCAATTGGTTTTTTGAATATAAAACAGCTGCAAGTCAACGATTTTCAATGACTTGCAGCTTCTTTTTTAGGAGCAACCATCATGGAACTAAAAAACGCCCACGCCTGCTTTGGCGGCGCTCAGCGCTATTACGAACACCATAGCACCGAGATTGGCCTGGCCATGAAGTTCTCGGTCTACCTGCCACCCAAGGCGGTGATGGGCGAGAAGGTGCCCGCCCTGCTGTATCTGGCGGGCCTGACCTGCACCGAAGAGACCTTCATGACCAAGGCCGGTGCCCAGCGTCTGGCCTCCGAACTCAACGTCGCATTGATCTGCCCGGACACCAGCCCACGCGGTGCGGGTCTGGCCGGTGAGTCGGACAGCTGGGACTTTGGCGTGGGCGCAGGTTTTTACCTGGACGCCACCACCAAGCCCTGGGCGCTGCACTGGCGCATGGAGAGCTACATCTTCAACGACTTGCTGCCGCTGATTGCAGCCAAGCTGCCGGTGGACATGGATCGTCTGGGCATCTTCGGCCACAGCATGGGCGGCCACGGCGCGCTGACGCTGGCGCTGCGCCACCCCGGCGTGTTCAAGTCGGTTTCGGCTTTTGCCCCGATTGCCAACCCCGTCAACTGCCCCTGGGGCCACAAGGCTTTCAGCGGCTATCTGGGCGAGGACAAGACCGAATGGGCCAAGCATGACGCCAGCGAGCTGATGGGCCAGCTGTCTGCCGCACCCTACCCTGCCGGCATCCTCATCGACCAGGGTCTGGCCGACAAGTTCCTGATCGAAAAGCAGTTGCTGCCCGAAGCCTTTGAAGCTGCCTGTGCCAAGGTGGGCCAGCCGCTGACGCTACGCCGCCAGGCGGGCTATGACCACGGCTACTACTTCATTCAGACTTTTATCGACGACCACCTGCGCCACCACGCGCAGCAATTGCAGACCAGTTCTGCAAAATAACCAATTTCAGTGATTCCCAAAGCCTGCGCTGATTTCTAAGATTCCCCCGTGGCTCCAGAAACGTACTGGGCCCCGAGGATAAATGCGCCCATTGAGCGCAACCCATCTTAGTGACTGAGGGAATCCATGAAATCCAACTCTTACGCCCTGCTGGCATTGCTGGCCCTGGGCAGCACCAGCGCGGCCCTGGCGCAAAGCAGCGTCTCGCTGTATGGCCGCATTGATGTATCTGTCGAACAGCAAAAGTACGGCGGCGCCAAAACCACCGGCATGGCCAGCAATGGCTCGTTCATCGGCCTGCGAGCACAGGAAGACCTGGGTGGAGGTCTGAAGGCAGGCTTTGTGCTGGAGTCCAGCATCAACGCCGATAGCGGTAGCGGCTCCAACACATGGGGCGAGGACGATACGTTCAACTTCAAACGCCGCAGCGAAGTCAATCTGGCCGGCAACTGGGGCATGGTGCGCATGGGCACGTTCAAGCACGCATCGTACGAAGCCACGGCGCAAGCCATCAGCTGGCATAACGACAATGTGGGCTCCACCGCAGACAGCTTCAGCAACGCCAACTCACACTCCAATGTGCTGGCCTATCGCACCCCCAGCCTGGCGGGCCTGAGCGCTGAGCTGCAATACCGCTTTGGCGAAAAAGCCGTCTGGTATGACGATATTCAATACCGTGATGGCGTTGACCTGGGTGTGCGCTACGAACGTGGCCCCTGGGGTGCAGGCTTTGGCTATGCACAGAGCACACTCAAAGGTGATGTGCACGGCGACAAGCTCAAGGACAAGGACTATTCGCTGCGCGCCAGCTATGACACCGGCACCTGGGCGCTGGGTGCCTACTACCAGCGCAGTGAAAGACGTGATCTCTGGCCCGGGCTGGAACAGTCCCACGCCCACAGCAACACGCTGCGTATCGCCGGTAAGTATGTCCTGGGTGCCTCCGAATTCCACGCCAGCATCGGCCGCAAAAATTTCTCTTTTTCTTCAGAAAGTCTGAACCCGAGCCAGCCTGGATCAATGCGTGAAAAGTCCAGCATGAACCAGTGGCTGCTGGCCTACCACTACAACCTGAGCCGCCGCACCAAGGTCTATGCCTTCTACGGCCATCAGGATGACGTACCCGTCACGCAAAGCTTTTCCAGCCTCTGGCAAGCTGGCATCAACGGCAACTTCCGCAGCATGGGCGTAGGCATGCGTCACCAGTTCTGACGCGCCGCCCACATTCCACAAACACCAAGAGGAAACCGCCGAAAGGCGGTTTCCTTTTTTCTATCCAGCCATGTGCAGAAGCCCTCAGTGCACCGGCTGTTCATCGGTTTGCGCTTTCAAACACTCTTCAAAAAGAGCATTGAGGCATCCGTGCCTGCCTCGCAGCAAACCTTGTTGCTCACACACGGCTTTCTTCCCCATAAGGGCAATCGTTTTCCCTAAATTTATAAGGAAAGCACACACATTGATTCAAATCAGTGAGTTCATCATCTTTTCAAAGCTGTTTCTTTGGCATAAATTGAAGGCAATCGTTTGCCTTAATCAATTTATTCATCGGCACAAATCAGCAAGGAGACCGCGATGTGTGAGCATGTTTTCCCCTCTACCAGCCCTGAGGCGCTGCTGGCCGCAGTGCTGAAGTCCAACGCCAACACCGGCAATCCGCGACTGAAGGAAATTCTGGAGATCGGCATCCGCCACCTGCATGCGTTTGCACTGGAGGCCGACCTTGCCCCCGCCGAGCTGGAAGTGGGCTTGGACTTTCTGGTCGCCATCGGCCAAGCCAGCGGCCCCAAAAAGCATGAAGGCATCTTGCTGGCCGACATCCTGGGGCTGGCCACGCTGGTTCAGCTCAACGACGCCCGCCACGCGCTGGAAGCTGGCGGCACCGAGCCTGCACTGATCGGCCCGTTCTGGCGTGCCAACCAGCCAGAGCGCAAAAACGGCGAGCGCATTTCCACTGACGACACACCCGGCCCGCGCCTGACGGTCACCGGGCAAGTGTTGTCGCTGGATGGCACGCCACTAGCCGGTGCCCGCGTGGAAACCTGGCAGGCATCGCCCAAAGGGCTGTATGAAAACCAGGACGAGTCCCAGCCCCGCATGAATCTGCGTGGTCGCTTTGTGACCGATGAGAACGGGAGCTTCTCGTTCGAAAGCGTGCGCCCCGCAGGCTACCCGGTTCCAGTGGACGGCCCCTGTGGCGAGCTGCTGGCCGCCCAGAACCGCCACACCATGCGCCCCGCCCATCTGCACTTTCTGGTGGTGGCCCCCGGCCACAAGGTGCTGGCCACGCAGTTCTTTGATGTGGATGACCCCCATGCCCAGGATGACGTGGTGTTCGGTGCCGTGGGCTCGCTGCTGCGCCAGTTTGAGTCTGATGGCGCAAGCGGTTTCAAGCTGGATGTGAAGCTGCGCATGGAGCCGGGCGAGACCCGTGTGCCCAAGTGCCCCATTCCCTAAGCCGCCGCAGGAGCACGCCATGAGCCACACTTTCTCTCCTCTCGATCGTCTGGACGGCCAGACGGTCGTCATCACCGGCGGCACCGGGGCCATCGCTGGCGCAGCCGCCATGCGTCTGGCACATCTGGGCGCACGCATCGTGCTGCTGCATCGCGGCGGCCCGGAAAAATCTGCAGCGCTGCTGCAGTCTCTGCCCGGCACGGGCCACGGCGCAGTGTCTGCCTCGGTCACCCACAGCCATGAACTGAGTGCCGCTGCCCAGCAAGTGCAGCAGGCGTTTGGCGGCGCGCAGATTCTCATCAACTGCGCAGGCCACACCCAGCCCGTTCCAGCCAGCGACCTGGAAGGCCTGACCGACGCGCTGATCGACGAAATGTTCGCCAGCAACTGGCGCGGCACGTTTGCAGCCATTCGAGCCTTTGCACCGCAGCTGGCCGCCAGGGGCGATGGCTTGATCGTCAATATTTCTTCCATCGCGGGCAGCACGGGGCTGGGCAGCAATCTGGCTTATGCCTCATCCAAGGCAGGCATTGACGCACTGACCAAAGGACTGGCCAAGACGCTGGCCCCCAAGGTGCGCGTGCTGGCCGTCTCCCCCGGCGTGGTGGACAGCGGCTTTGTCTCTGGTCGCGATGCCAGCTTCAACACCAAGGTCGGCGCAACCATTCCGCTGCAGCGCGTGGGCACGGCCGACGACGTGGCGGCCGCCATCGCCGCCTGCTGCACCAGTCTGCGCTATGCCACCGGCAGCATTTTTGTGGCCGACGGTGGCCGCCACCTCTGACTTTGCCCAGGAGATTCACCATGAGCCAGCCCACCATCCTGACCTGTGCCGTCACCGGCAACCTCACTACGCCCGAGCAAACGGCCTATCTGCCCGTCACCCCCGAGCAGATCTCCATCGCCTGCATCGAAGCCCATGACGCCGGAGCTGCCGCCGTGCACATCCATGTGCGCGACCCCAAAACCGGCAAGCCCTCCATGGATGTGGACCTCTATGCCCAGGTGGTGGAAACACTGCGCAAGGAACGCCCGGAACTCATCATCAACCTGACCACCGGCCCCGGCGGGCGCTATGTACCCAGCGCCGATGACCCCAAGGTGTTTGCCGCAGGCACATCGCTGCTGCCGCCCGAAGCCCGTGTCGATCACATTGCCGCGCTGCGCCCCGATATCTGCTCGCTGGACCTGAACACCATGAACTCTGGCGAGCAGGTGGTGATGAACACCCCCGCCAATGTGCGCCGCATGGCGAAGGTGATTCGCGAGGCAGGCGTAGTGCCCGAGCTGGAATGCTTTGACACCGGTGACCTGGTGCTGGCCCAGCAGCTGATTGCCGACGAGTACCTGCAAGGCCCGGGCATCTACAGCTTTGTGATGGGCGTGCGCTACTCGCTGCCCTTTAACACCCAGGCCATGCAGATGGCGCTGTCGCTGATTCCGCACAAAGCCGAGTGGACAGCCTTTGCCGTGGGCCGCCATGCGTTTCAAGCGGTGGCCCAGGCCTATCTGCTGGGCGGCAATGTGCGCATCGGTCTGGAAGACACGATTTATCTGGACCGTGGCCAGCTGGCCAGAAGCAATGCAGAGCTGGTGACCAAGGCCCGCCGCATTGTGCAGGACCTGGGCGGCACGCTGGCCACCAGTGCCCAGGCTCGCCAGCGCTGGGGTCTGCGCGCCAGCAACCAGAAGGCCTGATTTTCATCTCTCTCCCCTATCCATCCTCCTCAACGAAAGCCCACCATGACTGTTGCCCAATCTCTGCGCCTGAGCGCCAAGGCCGCCACCGCCGCCGACATCGCCCCCGCCATCGTCAATCAGACCCAGCCTGCTGCCACCGCCACGGAAGCGGTCATTGAAATTTATGCCGCTGCCGTCAACCCCAGCGATGTGAAAGCTGCACTGGGCTCCATGCCCCAGGCCGTGTGGCCACGTACCCCCGGCCGCGACTTTGCGGGCCGCGTGATTGCAGGGCCTGAGGACTGGGTAGGCCAGGATGTCTGGGGCACGGGTGGCGACCTGGGCGTGACACGCGACGGTACCCACGCCCGCTATCTGGTGCTACCTGTCAGTGCTCTGAGCCGCAAACCCAAAAGTGTTTCTGTGGCAGCCGCTGCCACTGTGGGCGTGCCCTTTATCACCGCCAATGAAGGCCTGCGCCGTGCTGGTCTGAAAGGTGAGGGGCAGACACTGATCGTCTTTGGCTCCAATGGCAAAGTGGGCCAGGCCGCAGTGCAACTGGCCACTCGCGCGGGTGCCCAGGTCATTGGCGTGGAGCGCGGCTCCAGCCAGTACCGTGGCCATGCATCGTCCGCCGTGACCGCGTTTGACGCCCAGGACCCCGATCTGGTGCAAAAGCTGCTGGATGCAACCGGTGGGCGCGGTGCCGATATCGCCTACAACACCGTGGGATCGCCTTACTTTGAGACTGCGCTGGCCACCCTGGCCATCGGCGGCACGCAGATCCTTATCTCGACCATCGAGCGCAATGTCTCCTTCGACATTCTGGCTTTCTATCGCCGCAATCTGCAGATGCTGGGCGTGGACAGTCTCAAGCTCTCCGTTACCCAATGCGCCCAGGTGCTCAACCAGTTGCTGCCGGGGTTTGACGATGGCTCGCTCAAGGCTTTTGAGGTGGACGAGTCTTCGCTGATTCCGCTCAGCGGCGCCGCCGACGCTTACCGCAAAGTGCTCAGCGGCTCCATGGACCGCGTGGTTCTGGCCCCCTGATTACCCCCCAGGAGCACGCCATGCATGTCGTTCCCATTACCGAGGCTCCCGCCTATGAAGCACCTGGCCATATGCAGATGGCCATGCAACGACTGCAGGGCATGGAGGCAGGGCCTTCCGGCAGCGTCTGGATTGGCTGTTCCCTGCTGGAGCCTGGCGGCGGCACCACGCTGGCTGGCTCAGACCTTGAAAAGTTCTACATCTGCCTGGAAGGCGTGGTGCAAGTCACTGCGGTTGCTGACGGTCACCGTCAGGAAACGCATCTGCACCCGCTGGACAGTTGCCGCATCGCCCCCGGAGAAGCACGTCAGTTGTTCAATCCCGGCACCACCGCAGCGCGCCTGCTGCTGGTGATGCCACAGAGGACCTCAACACCCCCACAGGAGACAAGTCCATGAACCGCAACCGCATCACCACGATCTGCGCCGCCCTGCTGCTGGGCAGCGCCCCCCTGACCAGCGCACTGGCACAGGACCCCTACCCCAACAAACCGGTGCGCATCATCGTGCCGTTCACCGCCGGGTCTGCTACCGACATCATTGCCCGCGCCGTAGGCGAAGGCTTGCGCAAGGAACTGGGCAACCAGCCCGTCATCGTGGAAAACAAGCCCGGTGCCGGGGGCACGCTGGGGGCAGCGCAAGTGGCCAGCTCACCTGCTGATGGCTATACGCTGCTGGTTCATTCTGCCGGTCATGTGGCCAATGCCGCGCTCTACCCCGGTCTGCGTTACGACCCGATCAAGGATTTCAAGCCTCTGGCCATGCTGGCCTCCGTGCCCAATGTGCTGGTGGTTTCGCCCAAAGCCAACTACAAGGATCTGGCCGCGCTGGTTAGCAAAGCCAAGGCCGAGCCTGGCAAGCTGCTCTACGCCTCTGCAGGCAATGGCAGCGCCACACACATGAACGCCGAGAAGTTCAGAATTGCATCCCAGATTGATGCCGTGCATGTGCCCTACCGCGGCACCCCCGAGGCGATCACGGATGTGATCTCCGGTCAGGTCAACTGGTTCTTTGCCCCCATCACCAGCGCCATCCCCATGATCAAGGATCACAAGCTGCAGGCCCTGGCCGTTGGCTCGCCCCAGCGCGCCACGGCACTGCCCGATGTGCCGACAACAGTGGAAGCGGGCTTTCCCAACTCATCCTATGACTTCTGGATCGGGCTGTTTGCCCCTGCCAAGCTGCCGCCCGCATTGGCTGAGCAGATCAGCAAGGCCACGGCCACTGCCCTGCGCTCTGATGCCGTCAAGGCGCGCTTTACGGCTCTGGGTGCCAACGCGCCCCATGTGGAGCCTGCGCAGTTCGAGGGTTTTGTAAAAGCCGAATCTGCCGTCGCCACCAAGCTGATTCAGCAAGCCAAAATCACGCAGAACTGAACGCCGTTCTGCGGCTCAGAAAGCGCTCTGTACCGGAGCGCTTTTTTGCTTTTAGCGGCGCGTGGCCGTCGAAGCACGTACCACCAGCGAGGGCGTGAGAATGCGCGTTGTCGTGGCCTGACCATCACCGTTGATATTTTCCATCAGCACCTGCGCAGCCTGACGCCCCATTTCGGCCACCGGAATATGGATGGTAGTCAGCGGCGGCTGAACAATGTCCACAAACGGCATGTCGTTGTGCCCCACCAGAGACACATCGGCAGGAATGGCAATGCCCAGCTCCCGTGCCACATCCATCACCCCCAGCGCCAGCAGATCGTTGCTGGCAAAGATGGCGGTGAATGGTCGGTCATGCAAATTCCAGCCTTCAAACAGCTGCCGCGCCGCCTTGACGCCTTCTTCTCGCGTAAAGGCCTGAGCATCCACCACCATGGGCGGCTCACTCTGCATCAATTCAAGAAACGCCTTCTTGCGCGCCGCGCCTGTGGATGACGAGGCAGGGCCTGCCACATGCGCAATCCGCTCATGGCCCAGCGCCCGCAGATGGGCGATGGCCAGATGGGTGCTCTCCTGGTCATCATTGACCACACTGGAAAAGCGCCGCTCGCCCAAGCCTCGGTTGACTAGCACCGTCGGAATCTTCTGCTGCACGGCTTCTTCCAGCATGGCGTCACCGCTCTCAGCGGCCAGAATCAGCAGCCCGCTGACCTGGCGCATGGCCAGCTCCTGCACCAGACGGGCCCGCGCCTCCTTGCCCTCCGGCGGCTGGGTGATTAGCGCCAGCATGTCGTGCTTGCGCAGCTCCTGCTCCAGCCCCTTGACGATGGGCGCAAACAAAGGGTTGGCCAGATCGGGCACGATGATGGCAGCCATATTGCTGCGCTTGGTGCGCAAAGAGGCCGCAACGATATTGGGCTGATACCCCAGACTGCGCGCCACGGCTTCAATCTCGGCCCGCTTGGCTGCAGACACCTTGCCCGCTACGCCGCGCAAAGCACGCGAAACAGTGGCGGCATGGACTCCGGCGGCCTTGGCAACATCGTCAATGGTTACAGGCATGTATTCACTCTTGGCTAGGGGAATCTGATTTTAAGAACGTGCGGACGAAAACTGCCCCTCACCCTCAGTCAACTTGAGGCGCCACCTTGCCCCTGCAACCAGCGCGCTGCCACCGTGCAAGCCTGGCCCAGCAGAGGCTGGGCCTCATCTTCAAAATGAGTAGCGGTGGCAAAGTAGCCCAGAGACACCTCATGCAACGCATTCTTGAACGGGCTGGCACTGACAAAGTCACCCGCAAGAAAGTCTTGGTAGGCCTTTTTATCTGCCAGGCAGATGCGCACAGCCTGCTCATAAAAACGCAAGGTGTTGCTTGCATTGAAGTTTTGAAACATCTGCGCCATTTCGGCCAGATATTCCCCGCCTGCATTGAAAAACAACTGGGCAAAGCCGCCGTTTATAAGGTTTCTGGCCACAAAAGCCGCCAGCACCACATCCATCACCTGCTGGGGTGGATGAGAGGTACTCGCGGTTCCATGCTGTAGTTTCACAGCCAGAGCACAAAGGGATTCCAAGCCCAGCGGCTCTTCGGGTGAATGGTGTTCAGCAGTCATTGCAGCAGATGGACGATCAACACCATCCCATCCTAGCGAGGCTTTACCCCTATTCCTGTCAACTCTCCAAGCCCTGCTCCAGGTCGCGTTCCATGAATCATTGCAGATACCTATAAATGGTTACCTCCTACAAGGTATTTCCTATCAGACTTCATTTGTTAAATCTATCGACTTATATTTATCAATAGCAATAAAAAGCATGATGGCATCAAGACAAACGCGATGCGACACACGCAGCGCTGTAACGCAAGGGGATGCATCATGATCGGACTGGCTTTTGCTGCAATTCTGGGTTTCAAGGCTGGCGCAGGCTTTCACTCCAGCTCGCTGTTCCTCGGCGGCATCATGGGCGCCACGGCCAGCACCGTGAGCTTTATTCTGGGCAACGACGTGGTGCAGAACTATCCGCACCTGATTCCTGCGTTCTTCTGACATCCATGAAAAAGGGCTACCCGTGGTAGCCCCTGTGCAATCACCGCAGTTGACGCTGCAAGTGCGTCAACCTGCCAGCATCAAGCTGGCTTGCGCCCGGCGCGCATATCCGCCGCAATAGCCTGCAGCACCTCAGGCAGATCCGCCACGCTGCGCACCACATAGTGGGCACCGGCTTTTTTCAGCTTGGCTTCAGCCACCTCCACACGGGCCTCAACGTCTGCTGCATCGGCCTTGGCAAACTCTTGCACGCTGTAACCTACTTCGTTGCCCGACAGGCTCAGGCCCACGGTCCACATGCCTGCATTCAAGCCTTCTTCAATGCCGGGCACGGTGTCATCCACCTTCACACAGGCGCGCACATCGCCAATGCCCAGCGCCAGCACATTGGCCAGTGCCATGAAGGGGCCAGGGCGGCCACCGGCTTCCAGTTCGTCACCCGCCACCACATAGTCAGGCTTAACGCCTGCCGCTTCAGCCTGCGGCAGCAACTGATTCAGCACTTCACGGGGGTAGCCCGAGCAGGAGCCCACCTTCAAACCATTGGCGCGCAGCCACTGCAGGGTCTGCACAGCACCTTCGATAGGGGCGGAAAACTCACCCACCTTGGCAATCTGCATGGGCATGAAGCGGGCATAAATCGCGTCCACATCTTCATTAGCAGGCGCACGGCCAAACTTTTCCAGCCACTGGGCGGCAATGCTTTCATCCTGCAGCAGCTGGCGAATGTGATCCCACTTGGACAAGCCCATGGGGCCGCGTGCCTGGGCCAGCGTGATGTGGATGCCGAAGGTGGCAAAGGCCTCGACAAAGATCTGCGTGGGCGCCAGCGAACCAAAGTCCACCAGCGTACCGGCCCAGTCAAAGATGACGGCTTGCAGCGGAGACAAGTCTGCGGATTTTTCGCGCCCAGCGGCGCTGGATGCTGTGGACAGGGCTTGCATTTCGGTGTTGACGTTGGAGTTCATGAGTGGATGGCAGGTTGCTATGGACAGGAGAGTGCGAGGCCTCACCCAGGCTTTGTGCAATCAATGGCAGCAGACAGAAGGGAGACATCGCAGAAAAGAGTTATGTATCGTTAAAGCGCGCGAATGAAATTGCGCCCGCGCGGGCCACTGGCGGCCTTGTGAACCATGGCCTGCCAGTCATCCGGCGCTACGCCGTAGTGCGCAGGATCGGTGGCAACACCCAGCCCTTGCAGGAAAGCGCGCAGGCGTTCAATCGCCACCGATGGGGTGCTTGCATCAAAGATGGACAGCAAGGCGGCATCGGCCACGGGGTCAGCACCCAGCGCCATCTCCAGCACCAGCGGAAGGCTGAATGAGCAGGCCAGGCCATGCGGCACACCATGCTGCAACGTGATGTCGTAGGACAGCGAATGTGCCAGCGCTGTCTTGGTGTTGGAAAACGCCAGCCCGGCCAGCAATGCGGCTTCGGCCATATCGGCGCGCAGCGCCAGGCTGCCCAGGTTTTTCATCAAGGCAGGCAGCGCAGCCATGGTGCGGCGGGCGGATTGCACGGCCAGCGACATGGAAACGGGGTTGCGGTTGACGTTCCAGATCGACTCCAGCGCGTGCGATAAAGCATCCAGCCCCGAAGCCAGCGTGGCGCCAGCGGGCAGGCTGGTCATCAGTTCTGCATCGATGACGGCTGCCTCGGGCCAGGTGCATGGCTGGTGCAGAGAATATTTCTGTCCCCCGGACTGATCCCAGATCGTGGCCCAAGGCGTCACTTCGCTGCCCGTGCCTGCTGTTGTGGGAATAGCGATCAGCGCCTTGTGGCCCGCAGACGGCAGCGAGCCGCCCTGCTTCAGCACCGCCAGCAGGTCTTCAAACTTGCCACTGGGCGTATGACAAATCAGGGCCTTGGCCGAGTCAATGGCGCTGCCGCCACCCAGCGCCACAATCACCGGCACATCGGCATGTTCGCGCTGCACCTGCTCATACAGCGGTGCCAGCCATTGCACATCGGGGTTGGGGGCAATGCTGTCGATCACGCCGCGCAGTTGCGCGCCCAGCATTGTGTGCACGCGCTGCACCAGGCCCAGAGCTTGCGCTTCAGGGAAGGTGACCAGCAGGCAGCTGCGGCCATTGAGCAGCGCTGGCAGTTGATCGAGGCTCTTGCATCCCACGCTAATGTGCACGGGGTTTTGATAGGTCCACACGAGAAAGGCTTTCAGAGAATTTTGGGTAAAACCAGCCCCTGGCGCTTATCCATAAAGCGCCAGCAGCTCATATTTCAGGAGTTTTGAATCGGCCATGCATCGCATGCATGGCGCGAAAAATCAGTGGCGTGCGCCCTGCTGGATGCGGCTGCGCAGCCAGTTGGAAGCCATGTCGGCAGCAATCACCATCACCGTGATGACGATGATGCAGGTAGCCGTTTCCTGGTAGCGGAACAGCTTGAGACTGCTGACCAGCTCAAAGCCCAGACCGCCTGCCCCCACCATGCCCAGCACGGTGGCAGAGCGCAGATTCACTTCAAAGCGGTAGAGCACCACCGCAATCCAGGCCGTGATGACCTGCGGCACCACGCCAAAGGCAATGATCTGCAACTGGCTGGCACCGGCGCTGCGCAAGGCCTGCAGCGGGCCATCGTCAATTTCTTCAATGGCCTCGGCAAAGAACTTGGCCAGCATGCCCATGCCATGCAGGGCCAGCGCCAGCACACCGGGGAACGGGCCCAGCCCCACGGCAGAGACAAAGACCAGCGCCAGAATCAGCTCGTTGATGCTGCGCACCACGTTCAAGAACTGGCGTGTGATGCGGCGCAGCCAGTGCCAGCTGTGCAAATTGCTGGCCGCGATAAAGGACAGCGGCAGCGCCAGAATTACCGACAGCAAAGTACCCCAGATCGCAATCTGAATCGTCTCCAGCGCAGGCGCCCACAGGCGCGGCAGAATGTCCCAGTCGGGCGGTACAGAGCGCGAGAGAAAGTCGCCAATCTGCGGCATGCCATTGGCCAGTTCGCTCCAGCTCATCTGCGCACCAGAAGCGCTCCAGTGCAGCACCCAGCCAATGACCAGTGCCATCGCAGCGTAGCCCAGCCATCCGCCCGTGCTTTCGGGGCGTGCAGCCGTCCACTGCCAGCGGTCTTCTTGCTTCAGGGTATTACTGCTCATTGCAAACCGCCCGCTGTGGCCGCAAGCGGCATGGCCTTGGGCAGCCATGCGCCAGGCGTGGTCAGCACCGCGTCTTTTTCACCTGCCGCCTGCTGCGGCATGTCGGTGTTGTAGATGGCGTTGAGTGCTGTCTCATCCAGCGAATCGGGTGCACCATCAAACACCATGCACCCTTGCGACAGGCCCACCACCCGGTCTGAAAACTCACGGGCGTAATCCACCTGGTGCAGATTGCAAACCACAGCAATGCCCAGCTCTCGCGTGGCATCACGCAGATATTGCAGCACGCTGCGCGCTGTCTTGGGGTCCAGACTGGCCACGGGCTCGTCCGCCAGAATCACCTGTGGCTGCTGCGCCAGTGCACGGGCAATGCCCACGCGCTGCATCTGCCCACCGGACAGAGCTTCCGTGCGCTCATCGGCCTTGTGGGCCAGCCCCACACGCTGCAGACACTCGTCGGCCAGTGCAATGTCGCTTTGCCGGAACAGCTGCATGACCGAGGCCAGCGTACCCACCTGGCCCAGGCGCCCCGTCAGCACGTTCTTGCGCACCGACAGGCGCTGCACCAGGTTGTGGTGCTGAAAAACCATGGCCACATGGCGGGCCAGATCGCGGCGCGAATGTTTTTGCATCAGGTCAATGCCGCCCACCTGCAGCGTGCCGCTGTCGGGCTGATTCAGCCCGTTCATGCAGCGCAGCAGCGTGGACTTGCCTGCGCCGGACAGCCCCAGCATGACCACGAATTCACCAGCCTTCACGTCCATGTCGATGCCGTGCAGCACATGGTTGCTGCCATAGCTTTTGCGCAGATTGCGGATGGTGATCATTTCATCTTCCCCAGATCCAGATTCAGCGCCTTAGCAGTCTGGCGCACCACGTCGTAAGCCTGATCGTTGGTGGGCGCAAAGCCGTTGAGCTCACCACGGTCGCCCCAGGGCAGGCCCTTGATCTCGGCCAGTGCAGTGGCTACTTTTTTCTTGGTGGCTTCATCCAGATTCTTGCGCCAGGCCATGGGTGACTCGGGGATGTCCTTGGAGCGCCAGATGATCTGGAAGTCTTCGGCCTTCACATGGCCCTTGGCCACAGCGGTCTGGAAGATCGGGGCGGCCACCGCCGCCGCATCCACCTTGCCGTTGGCCACCGCCATGATGCTGGCGTCGTGCGAGCCCGAGAAGATCACGCGAGAGAAGTATTTGTCGGTATCAATGCCGTCGCCCTTGAGGCCCGCCTTCGGGAACAGATGGCCCGATGCAGAGCTGGGATCGACAAACGCAAACGTCTTGCCCTGCAACTGGGGCACGGTGCTCAGGCCCTTGTCCTTCTTGCTGATGATGATGCTGTTGTAAGAGCTGCGTCCCGACTTCTTGGCTACGGGAATCGCAAACGCTTCGGCGTTGGCCAGCTGCGATGCCAGCACATAGGAGAAGGGGCCGAAGTAAGCCACATCGATCTTGCCCGAGCGCATGGCTTCGATCACGCCGTTGTAATCGTTGGCGACAAAAGGCTTGACCTTCATGCCCGTCTTGGCCGCCAGTTGCTCCATCACCTGCTGGCTGGCACGCATCATGGCCTGCGCATCTTCAGAAGGGATCAGGCCCACGCGCAACTCCGTGGGCTGCTGCGCCATCACACCGGAAGTGGCGGCCAGAGTCAGGCTGGCAACAGCGGCTTTCAGCCAGGTTTTGCGGGTCATTGTCATGGAGTTCATCCTTTGCATTTCGATCATTCGCACCGCCTTTGTGTGGTGCGTTGGCTCGAATATTAGGGACGACATATGACTGTCATGTGAAAGCTTCAGAATCAGTTTTGACAGTTTCCATAGATCAAACCTTGAGATGTAATCTTCATGAGCACCGCCCGCTACCGAGCCTTTATCGCCGTGGCCCAGCAAGGAAGTCTGAGCGCTGCCGCACGTTCTCTGGGCCTGAGCCAGCCCACGATATCGAGCCAGATCGCCACGCTGGAGCGACAAAGCCAGATTGAGCTGTTTCACCGTCAGGGCTACCGCATGAGCCTGACCAGTGCGGGGCACAAGCTGATGACGCTGGCGCAGAAGCTGCTGGCTCTGGAGTCGGAAGCCGAGTTCTTTCTGCGCGACTCCGGCAAGCTCCATCAAGGGGAACTCAAGATCGGCGCCGTGGGGCCGTTTCATGTCATCGAAATGGTGGCGGCCTACCGTGCGCTGCATCCTGGAATGCAGCTGTCGATTCGCATGGGCAACTCGCAGCAGGTGCTGCATGACCTGGAGAACTACAGCACCGATGTGGCCGTGCTGGCGGGCCTGTACGAACGCCCGGAACTGGTGGCCCGCGAATATGCACGCCACTCCATCATCTTGTTCGCCCATGTGGACCACCCGCTGGCGCAGCGCGAGCAAATCGACATTGCAGCCCTGCACAACCAGGCATTGCTGCTGCGCGAACGAGGCTCCACCACGCGCACAGCCATGGAAAAAGCACTGGCAGCCGCCAGCGTGAAACCACAACTGAATCTGGAAATTGGCAGCCGCGAAGCCATACGCGAAGCCGTGGCACGCGGCCTGGGCATTGGTGCGGTGTCAGAGGCTGAATTCATTCCCGATGCCCGCTTCAGGCCGATTCGCATTGCGGGCGACCCGGCCAGCACCACGACCTATGTCTATTGCATGAAGGAGCGCAGCGACAGCTTGCTGGTGCGCTCGTTCTGGGAAGCGATTGAGGACAGAAATTAAAGGCAGATACCTTGCTCTGAACAATCAGTCGTCGTCCAACTCTTCATCCTCGGAAGGCTCCAGACCGCGAATGAACTCGGCGAAGTTATCGGCCACATAGCTGATCTCGTAATTCGACTCCTGATTGACCGACACCACGCAGGGCTCACCGTCAGGGCCGCAATCCGAATAGTCCAGAAAAATCATCTGGTGACCGGCGCTGATGGTGTCGGCAATCGCAATGCCAATCTCTGGATAACGCCATTCTTCAATCCAGAACTTAGCACCCCGGCTTCCGCACAGCGAATAGGGTTTGCTGCGATCAATGCCAAAGATACTTTCCACGGAAAACGCCGCAGTCGTCCAGTCCCGGCGCAAAGCATTGGGGTAGCAATTGCGTGCCAAGATGCCGCCATTGCGCAGCTGAATCAGCGATTTGTAGGCACCTGGCAGGCGAAAACCCAGCTCGGTCTCGATCGCCGCAAAATCCTCGGTCGTTGGAGTGGCTCCGGTGTATTGGCTCAGCGAATATTCGCTGTCATCCCACAGGCCCGCCAGATCTTGCGCGCTGAACTTGGCATCCACAGGTGTTTTGCTGCGCGCCGATCTTCGCTGGGCTTCAAAGCTTTTCATCTCCAGCCGCCGCGGTGCCCACATCTCGGCGCGCTCCACCCATTTGCTGACCGACTTGGGGAAGTAAGTGCCGGGCAGCTCATCAATTTCCTCCAGCCCCAGGGTCTGCGCCTTGAGGAACCAGGGCAGCGCCTCATCTTCGCGATTCATTTGCCACAAAGTCAGCGCTCGGCGCAGGCAATACCACGGCTCATCACCACTGCGATCGGCAATCCCGTCCAGCGTTTCAAGTGCTGCAGGAAATTCGTCCTCATTGAACAGCGCCCGCGCCAGCAGGCTCAGCAGCTCATCACTGCGTTCAGCTGCAGGCAAAGCCTCAATCGCGGCTTTGATCTTTGCGTGCTCTTGCGCTGTGTGCCAAACGGCAATCTGGTTCAATCGTTCTTGAGATGAATTCATAGACATTCCTGTTGGGGCCAGCGCTGCCAGCTTCAAGCTGTTCTGTGCAGACCTCTACTGCTGTGACCTTGGCCGAAACACCCAAGGCAAAGCACCCACACCGAACAGATTCGCCCCCTGCCCCAGCAACTGGAAAAACTCTGCCGTCGTGGCGGCAATCACGACACCGTCAAAACTGCGCGGTGCAATGCGAATGACAGGGCAAGCATCTGGTGGCATGCGAATCAAGTCATGCAAGTGCCAGCCGCACATATCACCGTTGTCGCTGCTGGCAAAGACCAGTACATCGGCCGTGGGCTCCAGCAATTCCTGCAAGTCATCATCCATAAAGGAAGACAGCAGCTCCTCGTGCGTGCTCATATGCTCCGGCGCATGAAAGTGCAGAAATTCGCCCCAGCTTCCAGGGCCGAGAAGCCTCAAAAAGTCTTTATAAGCGGAGGGAATCTCAACGCCATGCGTGGGCTGCACAAGTCCAGAGCCGGGTTCCGGGTGAACTCCTTGGTTGGCACTGGCTTTGGCGAGATTCGTAAACAGGGTTTGCAGGTCGGCGGTCATCACGAACTCTTATTCAAAACAGGGATTGCTGCGCAGACAGGCGACTGGGGTGATATTGGCTGCAGTCCAGCACCACTCTGTCGCGATTCAAGCCCAGCTTGCGACAAGCCAGCCCAAAACGCTGGGCCAGCATATCAGCCCATGCCCCGGTGCCTTTCATGCGCTGGCCGAACTGGCTGCTGTAGACCTTGCCTTCGGCCCGGTCCTCTTCGCGGATGCCATGCAGGTCACGCACACGCTCCATCACGCGCTGGGCGCGGTCGGGGTAATGCAATTGCAGCCACTCCTCAAACAGCGGCGCCACCTCCCACGGCAAACGCAGCACGGCATAAAAAGCCTGGCGGGCACCCGCCTCTTGTGCAGCGGCCAGAACCTGCTCCAGGTCGTCGTTGAGAAAAGGAATCTGCGGCGCCAGGCTCACGCCGACGGGAATGCCTGCTTCGCTCAGGCTGCGAATCAGGCGCAGCCTCCGGTGCGGCGCGGCGGCTCGCGGCTCAAGGCGGCGGGCCAGCTCGGGCTGCAGCGTGGTCAGGGTGATATAGACGGCCACCAGATTTTTCTGCGCCAGCGGAGCCAGTAAATCCAGATCACGCTCTATGCCTGCGCCTTTGGTAACGATGGAAAACGGATGGCGTGCCTGCGCCAGCACTTCAATGGTTTTGCGCGTCAGGCCCACTTCGCGCTCTATGGGCTGATAGCAATCGGTGACCGAGCCCAGCATGACTGTGGCTGCCACATGGCCGGGGCGCGACAGCTCTTTGCGCAGCACCTGCGGGAAATTGGCTTTGGCGACCAGGCGAGTTTCAAAATCCAGCCCCGGCGAGTAGCCCAGATAGCTATGCGTGGGCCGGGCATAGCAATAAATACAGCCATGCTCACAACCACGGTAGGGGTTGAGGCCCAGATGAAAAGGCAAATCAGGCGATCCGTGGCGGCTGAGCGCAGACTTGCACTGCTCCCACTCCAGCTGGGTACGCCACGGCGCGGTGCCGCTCTCACCATCCTCTGGCACGACCTCGCCCCAGCCATCATCAAAATCCAGGCGCGCATCGCGTGCAAATCGGTGAGCGATCTGACTGGCAGAGCCACGCCCCTTGATGGCGATCACAGGCCGGACCACATCATTGCCTGTGGTTGCGTCCTGCTTGTGGAGTGGTGGCTGACTTTTCATGAAATAACTGTATAAAAATACAGCTATTTCAGCAAGGATTTTTGTTTTCCCATCGTGCCTCCTGGGTCAATACTGTTACAGCCAATGCGCGTTGATTTTTCTGAAAATCGGCTGTTTCGCTTATGCATAAAGCGCCAGCAGCTATCAAACAAGGAGCTTTCTGGCAAGCAATTCGCACTGGCGGAGTGCGAGATGGCTTGGAGCAAACCCAGCTTGCACCGACAATGACGCCAACGCACCAAAAAGGTGCTTTTTCATCGCCTTGGCCCGGACAACACCGTTGCCCGGGCTTTTGTCCGTTTGCGCAACGCGAAAAGCGCCAACCACACCACCAAGCAAGGGAGTCACACCATGGAGCGCAAGCCCCAAATCACTTTGTCGTCCTTGGATCTGGAACGCATTGAGACTTTGCTGGAAAAGAACTCCAGCAACTTTCCAGGCCGCGATGCGCTGGAAGCCGAACTGGATCGCGCAGATGTGCTCGACCCTCAGCAAATGCCACCCACTGTGGTGACCATGAACTCCACCGTGCGCTTCACGATGCTGGAGAGCGGCAAGGCCAACACCCTGACCCTGGTCTACCCCAAGGACATGGATGGCAGCGCTGACAAGGTCTCGATTTTCGCCCCCGTCGGCATTGCCCTGCTGGGCCTGTCTTTGGGTGACGAATTCAAGATGCCCAGCCCAACCGGCCAGGTCACCGTGCGCGTAGATGCCATCGTTTTCCAGCCCGAAAGCTCTGGCGAGCTGCACCGCTGAGGATTCAGTGCCCACAAAAAAGCAGCTCCGCGGAGCTGCTTTTTTCATGCCCTGCGCCCGTTCAGCGCAAGCCTGCCAGCAGGGTTGTGAAGAGGCCAACCCCAATCAAGCCAGCCTGCCAGCGCAGCGCCTGGCTCCAGGACGAGACATGGCGCTCGACCAGCTGATACAGCACATAACCTGCAGTCAGCGACAACACGAAGGCAAAAGGAATGCCCATCACTGCCGCCGTGACCGAGCCATGCCAGAAGTGGTTGACCACCGCATTGACCAGCAGGCAGATGGAGAAGTGAATCAGGAATACCGAGTAGGAAATCTCGCCCAGACGGCGCAGCGGGGCAAAGCCCTTCCAGCGCGCAATGCCCTCCGTGCGCATGCAGACGATCAGCAGCAGCCCGGTCACACCAGCCAGAAAGATGCGGTCGCGCCATTCATAGACCAGAGCGCCAATCGCCAGGGCGGCAATCAGCATGGCCCAGCTCCAGGCTGTGCTGCGCTTTTCTGCTGCCACGGCCCAGTAGGCCATCATGCCCAGCCCATAGGCCCCCATGAAGTAGATGGCCCAGACGTCCAGATCCGCATCCAGATTGAAACTGAAGAGCGATGCAGCAGTCAGCGCCACGACCAGCGCCTGCATGCCAGTGACGGCCCAGGGCCACCAACCCTTGACTGTGGCCTCGCCCCAGCGCTTGACTGCCAGTTGCTGCAAACCACGCACACCCGCCAGAAGCAGGACCGTGCCTGC
The DNA here is from genome assembly GCF_019186805.1 of Comamonas fluminis. Classification (NCBI taxonomy): domain Bacteria; kingdom Pseudomonadati; phylum Pseudomonadota; class Betaproteobacteria; order Burkholderiales; family Comamonadaceae; genus Comamonas; species Comamonas fluminis. The sequence continues at coordinate 3,367,134 of NZ_CP066783.1, forward strand.
AAACAGCTGAAAGTCTATGGACACATACCAGACACCGGCGGACAGAGACTCCTCGCCCACAATGTTCTGCAGCAGCAGCGCATGGGCAAACAGCTGCCAGAGGTCTGGGTCTGCCGAGACGGACTCGTGATCGAACCAGGGGCGAATGGCTGCAGAGACGACGATGGTCACCACCAGCGCCACGGCATAAGGCACGACCAGGCGCACAAAGCGCTTGCCGACTTTGGACCATGGCGAATCAAACCGGGCCAGCCCCTGCGGTGCCAGGCTTGCAGCCGCCAGGAAGCCACCAATCACCAGAAAAATCTGCACCGCCATGCGGGCGTACTCATAGAGCCAGTCCAGCAAATCCGGCATGACAGGATGCGCCACATCGGACATGGGGCCATAGAACGCCAGGTGATGCCAGACAATGGCCGCGCAAGCCAGGCCTTTGGTGCAATCAATCAGAGCGCTACGAGAGTGAGAGTTGTTTGAGCTTTGTGCCATCGGTGTCCTGTGCCCTGCATTCCTTGATGGCAATGCGGGCCGAGAAAGGGTTTTGAAGCACGAAGACGTGTCAAGAACCCGACAGGTAATTCACAGGAATGCGATTTTGCGCCCAAAGCCAACAATTTGCTGACACTCTCTGCGCTATTAATGCAACAAGTGACAAAGTTTCATCCCCACTTCATAGTTAGATATGCAAGTAGGTTTGATTTAGCGTCACGACTGAAAACACGGTGCAAAGGCACAATAGAGGGCATGACGCAAGCCAAACCACTTTCGGAATTGAGCCGACAATTTGTTTCTCATTTTGGAGAGATGGGCAGCCGCTGGGGAATTAATCGCACAGTGGGGCAGATCTATGCCCTACTGTTTCTGTCCGCAGATCCCCTGAATGCCGATCAAATTGCAGAAACACTGGAGTTCTCACGCTCCAATGTGAGTATGGGACTCAAAGAGCTACAGGCCTGGCGGCTGGTGCAACTTCGTCATCAGCCCGGCGACCGCCGCGAGTACTTTCAGGCGCCTCAGGATGTCTGGGAAATATTCAAGCGCCTGGCCGAAGAACGCCGCCGCCGCGAGATTGAGCCCACACAGTCCATGCTGCGTACCGCCATGATGGAAGAAGTCCATACGGATGAAGAGCGCTACGCCCAGCAGCGCATGCGCGATATGCATGAGCTGATCGACAAGCTCATGAACTGGTATGACGATGTGCAGCGCCTGTCACCCGAAACCGCCATGCAGCTCATGGGCATGGGCTCTGCCGTGACCCGCCTGCTGGACCTCAAGGACAAGATTACAGGCCGTGGCAGCAAAGCCGCCCCTGAAGCCTGAGACCGCTTCGTAAAAGCCTTTTCAAGTGCTGGCTCTCGGTATCAGCCTGAAGCCCAGATCCACACGCGGCTCCTGAACCGGCTTTCCCTCCAGCAGTTGCAGCAGCATCTGCGCAGCTCTTTGGCCCACCTCATCGCGCGGGGTGTGAATGGTGGTCAGCGGCGGCACCATCTGGTCACTGCCCGGCAAGTCGTTGAACCCCGCAATGGCGACTTGCTGCGGCACTCTGATGCCCATGCGCGCAGCCTCCAGCACCGCGCCTTGCGCGATGTCGTCGTTACAGAAAAAGATAGCATCAACCGCAGGATCCGCCTTGATAAGCGCCTGAAACTGCCTTGCACCCAGCGCCAGCGATGAACGCTCGGGGTTGAGCATTTCCAGCCCTGGCTCATACAGCCCCGCCTGCTTCAGCACGCGCCTGTAGCCTTGCAGCCGCTGCATCACCCGCGCATCCAGTTGCGCACCGCAAAACGCAATGCGCCTGTAGCCTTTGTCCAGCAGGTGCTGGGTCATCTCTGCCCCGGCCGCCGTCTGCGAAAAGCCCACGCAATAGCTGTCGGCCGCCACAGCCTGCTCTCGCAGCTCCATCAGGTGCACACGCGGCACAGGGTTGGCGGCCAGCAGTTGCTGGGCGGCTTCACTGTGGTCAAACCCGGTCAGCAGCAAGCCAGCGGGGCGCATGGGCAGATAGGCACGCAGCAGTTGCTCTTCTTCCTGCGGGTCGTAATGGGTCACCCCAATCAGCATGTGATAGCCGTGGGCGAACAGCACTTTGTGCGCGGCTTCCAGCAAATCCACAAACAAGGTGTTCGAGAGCATGGGAATCAGCACCAGCACCTGGGTGCTTTTTTGCGAAGCCAGTGCCCGCGCCGCCAGATCGGGCACATAGCCCAGAGACGCAGCCACCTCGCGCACTTTCTCGACCAGCGCCGGGGCCACGCGGCGCTCGCCGCGCAGTGCGCGAGATACCGTCATGGCGCTGACCCCTGCAGCCTCTGCCACATCACTCAAAGTCACCCGCCCGCTGGCGCGGGAACGGCGCTGCCCACTGGTGTCCGCCGGACTGTCGCTCTTGGCTTGAGGCTCGGGAGGCAAGGGATTCTCCTAGTCTTGTTTTGCAGTTCTGGTGCTTATGATAGCGCTAACCAAGCTTCATTTGAAGCACCCAATCAGCAGTCCGACAGCGAACCGCCCCCTCGACACCGGCCTTCATGGCCACGGAGATGAGAGCCTCTTGCGCATGTCGGCCTGCGCTTTTTTTAACCGCCAAGGATAGCGCTAACCAAGATGCCAGAACGACAATCTCATGCACCCGCGCAAAAGGTGGCTCTGGTCATCATGGGGGTCTCCGGCTGCGGCAAATCCAGCGCTGGCCAAGCCATTGCCCAGCAACTGAACTGGGAGCTGGTCGAAGGCGACAGCTACCACTCAGCGCAGAGCGTGGCCAAGATGCAGGCAGGCACCCCTCTTACCGACGAAGACCGCGAAGGCTGGCTTGAGCGGCTGGCCCAGCGGCTGGCGCAGGCCAGCCCCACGCATGGCCTGGTGCTGACCTGCTCTTCGCTCAAGCGCAAATACCGGGATCAACTGCGCGCAGCCCAGCAACTGGGCTTTGTGTTTCTGGAGCTCGACTACGACACCGCGCTGGAGCGGGTGCAGACCCGGGCGCAGCATTTTTTCTCGCCCCATCTGGTGGCCAACCAGTTCGCCACGCTGGAAGACCCGCGCCAGGAAAGCGATGTGCTGACACTGAACGCCACCCTGCCCTTGAACACCATTGCGCAGAAGGTTCAGCTCTGGCTGCAGGAACCTGCTGCCAGCCATACCCCCACAGGAGCCCAATAATGAGTCATAACAATCAGGCCGAATCCTCCCCCAAGCCAATGGCCAAGCGCCTGGCGGAAGGGCTGATGGTGCTGGCCCTGGCCGGCATGGTGATTGCCGTTTTCGTCAACGTGGTGCTGCGCTATGTGTTTCACACCAGCATCGTCTCGTACGAAGAAATCTCGCGCCTGCTCTTTGTATGGCTCGTGGCCATTGGCGCGATTGTTGCCGCGTTTGAAGGCTCGCATCTGGGCTTTGACATGGTGACATCCCGCGTCGGCCCCAGCACCCGCAAAGTGCTTTTCTGGATTTCCCAGTTGCTGATTGCAGCCTGCATGGGCTTGCTGCTGTGGGGTTCGTGGGAACAGGTGGTGGCAGGCTGGAGCAGCTATAGCACCGTGCTGGGTTACCCGCTGGCGCTGGGCGCTGCAGCCACGCTGGTGCTGGCCATCGGCATGCTGGTTGTCGTCGTGCGCGACATGCTGCGCGGCGGCCCTGCCGAGTCTTCTGAAACCACTGTGGAGTAAGGAGAGCACCATGGTCGTTACCCTGATTTTTCTGGCCGTGCTGATTGGTGGCATGGTCATTGGCATGCCGATTGCGCATTCACTGGTGCTGACCGGCGTGGCGCTGATGTGGCATCTGGACTTTTTCGACACCCAGTTGCTGGCCCAGAACCTGCAGGCCGGTTTTGACAACTTCCCGCTGCTGGCCGTGCCGTTCTTCATTCTGGCGGGCGAGCTGATGAACGCAGGCGGTCTGTCGCGCCGCATCATTGATCTGGCCCGCGCCTTTGTCGGCCACATCCCCGGCGGGCTGGGCTATGTGGCCATTGGCGCTGCGGTGCTGCTGGCGTCCATGAGCGGCTCGGCCATTGCCGACACCGCCGCGCTGGCCACCATCTTGCTGCCCATGATGCGCGATCAGAAGTACCCCGACAGCTACAGCGCAGGCCTGCTGGCTTCAGGCGGCATCATCGCCCCCATCATTCCGCCTTCGATGCCATTTGTGATTTATGGCGTCACCACCAACACATCCATCAGCAAGCTGTTCCTGTCGGGCGTGGTGCCGGGCCTGTTCATGGGCGCGTTTCTGATTGCCGCGTGGTGGTTCATTGCCCGCAAATACCAACTGGCCGCTGGCGAGCGTGTGGAGTGGGGCACCCGTATCAAGGCGCTGTTCAAAAGCTTCTGGGCCATGATGATGCCGGTCATCATTCTGGGCGGCCTGAAGGGCGGCGTGTTCACACCCACCGAAGCGGCTGTGGTTGCTGCCGTCTATGCGCTGTTCGTGTCCATGGTGGTGTACCGCGAGATGAGCTGGGGCAAGCTCTATGACGTGTTTCTGGCAGCCGCCAAGACCACCGCAGTCGTGATGTTCCTGTGCGGTGCAGCCACCGTGACAGCCTACATGATTACGCTGGCCGACCTGCCCAATATGCTAGCCGACAGCTTTGCCGGCCTGCTGGGCTCGCCCATGCTGTTCATGGCAGTGATGATGCTCTTCCTGCTGGTCGTCGGCACGGCCATGGACCTGACCCCCACCATCCTGATCTTCGGCCCGGTCTGCGCACCACTGGCGGTGAAGGCTGGAATCGACCCCGTGTACTTCGGCTTCATGTTCATCTATGTGGGCTGTATCGGCCTCATCACCCCGCCTGTGGGCACAGTGCAGAACGTGGTGGCCGGCGTGGGCAAGCTGCGCATGGAAACCGTCATCAAGGGCACCAACCCCTTCCTCATGGTCTATGTGCTGCTGGCAATTCTGTTTGTGATCTTCCCGCAGCTGGTGACCGCACCGCTCAAGTGGATGCATTGAAGACCCCGCCATAGTGCTCTTCAAAACTATCAATTCAATAGCTGACAGCGCATTACCTATAAGCGCTGCAGACATATTTCGCTTTAACCCAAGGGCTCCGGCCCATTCAAGCAAGGAGACAGGTATGCGTATCAAATTTGCAATCACAGGCCTCACCGCCATGTTGCTGGCCACCGGTGCTGTTCAGGCACAGGACTTCAAGCCCCGTCTGGTGCGCTTTGGCTACGGTCTGGTCGAAGACTCCAACCAGGGCCGTGCTGTGCGCATGTTTGCCAAGGAAGTGGAAAAAGCCACGGGCGGCAAGATGAAGGTGCGCGCCATTGGCAATGCCTCTCTGGGCTCAGACACCCAGATGCAGCAGGCCCTGATCGGCGGCGCGCAGGAAATGATGGTCGGCTCCACCGCCACGCTGGTGGGCCTGACACCCGAAATGGCCGTCTGGGATACGCCTTTCCTGTTTGCCAACACCAAGGAAGCCGACACCGTGCTGGACGGCCCCGTGGGCGAGAAAGTCAAAGCCACGCTGGAGCCCAAGGGCATGGTCGGTCTGGTCTATTGGGAAAACGGCTTCCGCAACCTGACCAATAACAAGCGCCCTATCGCCAAGCTGGAAGACCTGCAGGACGTGAAGCTGCGCGTGATGCAGAACAACGTCTTCCTCGACAGCTTCAAGGCACTGGGCGCCAACGCCGTGCCCCTGCCCTTCTCCGAGCTGTTCACAGCGCTGGAAACCAAGGCCGTTGATGGTCAGGAAAACCCGTTCAACACCGTGCTATCCAGCAAGTTCTACGAAGTGCAGAAGTACCTGACCGTCTCCAACCACGTCTATAGCCCCTGGATTGTGACGGTGAGCAAGAAGTGGTGGGACACGCTGACACCTGCTGAAAAGAAGGTGCTGCAGGATGCCGCCATCAAGAGCCGCGATTTCGAGCGCAAGGACACCCGCGAAGAAGCGGCCAAGGCGTTGGCTGAAATCAAGACCAAGGGCATGCAGGTCAACGAACTGCCTGCCGCTGAAGCAGGCCGCATGCGCGACAAGCTGGCCACGGTGAACGCAGGCATTGCCAAGACTGTGGGTCAGGGCACCTGGGATTCGGTGCAGGCTGCCGTCAAGCAAGCCCGCGCCAAGTAATTCCACTTCTAAATCATTCGATTACTTTGTCGGCTTCGCTTGCCGTGCGACTGCACTGTCTTCGCTTCGCCTTCGCGTACTCGAATGATTGATAAACGGAATAAAGCGCTCCCACTAAGCCGCTGCTGCGTGATCGCTTGAGGCTCTCACGCAGCAGCGCTTTTGAAAGATTCTCATCATGGCAATCCACCCCGTTCTGTCCCAGGTCACGCAGCGCATACAACAGCGCAGCCAGGCCAGCCGTGCGGACTATCTGGCACAGGTCGATGCCATGGCCGCGCGCCCGCCGCAGGTTCGCTCCATGGGCTGCGCCAATGTGGCCCATGCTTTTGCCGCCCTGCCCGGCGCTGACAAGATTCGCATCGTCGAAGAAAAAGGCCCGAACATTGGCATCGTCACGGCCTATAACGATGTGCTCTCGGCCCACGCGCCGTTTGCGACCTACCCCGATATTCTGAAAGACGAAGCGCGCAAAAACGGCGCCACCGCCCAGGTTGCGGGCGGCGTGCCTGCCATGTGCGATGGCGTCACCCAGGGCCTGCCCGGCATGGAGCTGAGCCTGTTCAGCCGCGACGCGATTGCCATGTCCACCGCCGTGGCACTCACCCACGACACCTTTGACGCCGCCCTGCTGCTGGGCGTGTGCGACAAGATTGTTCCCGGCCTGCTGATTGGCGCCCTGCACTTCGGCCACCTGCCCATGGTGTTTGTGCCCGCTGGTCCCATGACCTCTGGCCTATCCAACAGCGAAAAAGCCAAGGTGCGCGAGCAAGCCGCGCAAGGCCTTGTGGGCCGCAAAGAGCTGCAGGCTGCAGAGAATGCCGCCTATCACGATCAAGGCACCTGCACCTTTTACGGCACGGCCAACAGCAACCAGATGCTGCTCGAAGCCATGGGCCTGCATGTGCCCGGCACGGCTTTTATCAACCCCGGCGATTCAGAGCGCGAGCTGCTCACGCGCGAAGCCATGCGCACCGTGCTCTCCATCACCCACGGCAAGCGCTTTGCACCCATTGGCCATGTGGTGGATGAGCGCTGCATCGTCAACGCCATGGTGGCCCTGCTGGCCACAGGCGGCTCCACCAACCACCTGATTCACTGGGTGGCCGTGGCCCGCGCAGCGGGCATCCTCATCGACTGGGATGATTTCGAACAACTGTCTGCCGTCGTGCCACTGCTGGCCCGCGTCTATCCCAACGGGGCAGCCGATGTGAACCAGTTTCAGGCCGCTGGCGGCCCTGGCTATGTGATTGCCCAGCTGCTGCAGGCCGGGCTCATGCATGGCGATGTGCTGACCGTAAAACCCGAAGGGCTTGCTGCCTTTGGCCGCATCCCCCATGTCGAAAACGGCGCACTGCACTGGCAAGTGGCCGGAGCCTCCACAGACGATAGCGTGCTTCGCCCGGCCACAGCCCCTTTCAGCCCCACAGGGGGCTTGAAACTGCTCAAAGGCAATCTGGGCCGCAGCGTCATCAAGATCAGCGCCGTGCCCGAAGACCGTCACACACTGCGCGCACCGGCCTGGGTGTTTGACTCGCAGGACGAATTGCAGGCCGCCTTCAAATCTGGCGCGCTGGAGCAGGCCTGCCAGACCAACGGCCACAACGGCGTGGTCTGCGTGGTGCGCTGGCAGGGGCCGCAGGCCAACGGCATGCCAGAGCTGCACAAGCTCACCCCCCCGCTGGCCGTGCTGCAGGGCAAGGGCTACAAGGTGGCGCTGGTGACCGATGGCCGCATGAGCGGTGCATCGGGCAAGGTGCCTGCCGCCATCCACCTCAGCCCCGAAGCGCTGGCGGGCGGGCCGCTGGCCAGGGTGCAAAGCGGCGACCTCATCACGCTGGATGCTGCAAGCGGCCTTCTGCAGGCCGAAGTGACCGAGGCCGAATGGAATGCCCGGCCCCTGGCCGCCATGCCTGCCGAGCTGCAGCAGGCCAACCGCCGTGGTCTGGGCCGTGAACTGTTTGCCGGATTCCGGCGCAATGCGCTCAGCGCAGAAGAAGGAGCTTGCACATGGGTGCTCAACTGACGGCTTTATCCATCATGCGGGATGCCCCCGTCATTCCCGTCATCGTGCTCAACAAGGTAGAGCACGCTGTGCCCATGGCAGAGGCACTGGTCGCTGGTGGCATCAGGGTGCTGGAAGTCACGCTGCGCACGCCGCAGGGTCTGGCCTGCATTGAAGCCATTGCCAAGGCCGTGCCGCAAGCCATTGTGGGCGCTGGCACCGTGCGCAGCGCGGCAGATGCAGCCGCAGCAGCACAAGTCGGTGCACGGTTTGCCGTCAGCCCCGGCTACACCAGCAAGCTGGGGCAGGCCTGCCGCGATCTTGGCTTGCCACTGCTGCCCGGCGTGGCCACCAGCAGCGAAATCATGGCTGCCATGGAAGACGGCCTGAGCGAGCTGAAATTTTTCCCGGCCGTGCAGTCCGGCGGCATTCAGATGCTCAAGGCCTGGCAAGGCCCGTTTGGTGATGTGCGCTTTTGCCCCACGGGCGGCATCTCGCCTGCCAATGCTGCCGAGTTTCTGGCGCTGTCCAATGTGGTCTGCGTGGGTGGCTCGTGGCTGGTGCCATCAAGCGCCGTAGAAGCTGGCAACTGGTCACAGATTACCGATCTGGCCAAGGCCACGCACGCACTGCGCGCCTGAAAACCTGCACCCACAAAAAAGCCCGGCTGGCAAAACCAGTCGGGCTTTTTTCATCTGCGGCGAACGAGGGCCTATCAGGCTTCGGGCTGCGAGTTGGTCTCTTCCAGAATACGGCGACGGGTCACCTCATCGTCCGTCAGCTCATACCACATGGCGTTGAGCACCGCGAAAGCAGCGGCCAGCGGCAGGCCCAGAATCCAAGCGAAATACCACATTGTTTGTTCCTTTCTTGCGCTGTACCTGGTCAGTACGAGTGAGTCTTGCCGGTAGCGATGGCGATGGGGTCCACCTTGCCGCGCAGCACCGAGTACACCCAGCTGGTATAGGCCAGGATCAGGGGAATGAAGATCAGCGAGCACACCAGCATGATGAACAGCACCACATGGCTGGAGGACGAATCCCAGACCGTCAGGCTAAAGCGTGGGTCCACGGTGGAAGGCAGGATCATAGGGAACATGGCGCAGCCCACGCTCAAAATGATGCCGGCAATCGCCAGACCGCTGCCCAGCAGGCCCAGCCACTCTTTGCGGCTGCGCAGTGCAGCAGCCACCACCAGGGGCATGACCAGACCCAGAGCAGGAACAATCCACAGCACAGGGGAAGCCTTGAAGTTGCTCATCCAGGCACCAGCCACCACAGCGGCGGTCTTGTTCATGGGGTTGGAAGGGCCCACAGGGTTGATCTCACTGGTGATGACAAAGCCGTTCATATTAGCCAGCCAGACACCCGCAGCCGCAAACAGCACCGTAGTCAGCACGGCAAAGATAGTGCCGTACTTGGCAGCACGTGCAGAGACTTCGCCATCTGTCTTGAACATCAGCCAGGCCGCGCCATGCATCAGCAGCATGGACAGCGACACCAGACCGGCCAGCAGCGCAAACGGTGTGAGCAGGCCGAAGAATGTGCCGTCGTAGTAGATGCGCATATCGTCGCCCAGACGGAATGGCACGCCCAGCAGCACATTGCCCACGGCCACACCAAACAGCAGCGCAGGCACAAGACCGGTAATGCACAGCACCCAGTCCCAGCGGTTGCGCCATGCGGCGTCTTCACGCTTGCTGCGGAACTTGAAAGCCACGGGGCGCAAAATCAAGGGCACCAGCACGGCAAACATGGCCAGGTAAAAGCCCGAGAAGGACACGGCGTAGAGCTGTGGCCAGGCGGCAAAAATGGCGCCGCCGCCCAGAATCAGCCACACCTGATTGCCTTCCCACACGGGGCCGACGGAGTTGATGGCCGTGCGGCGCTCCACATCGGTCTTGGCCGTGGCGCGCAGCAGGCCCATGGCCCCCAGATCGAACCCGTCAGTGACGGCAAAGCCGACCAGCAGCACGCCCAGCAGCACCCACCAGATGACGCGCAAAACGTCGTATGTAATCAGTTCATGCAAGATCATTTTTGGTACTCCTTGCCTTAACCACGGGTGGCGGCCAGCTTTTTGATCATGGGCTCGTAAAAGCTCAGGTGCGGCTCGCTCTCGTGCTCTGGGCCCTTCTTGATGGCCTTGACCATCAGCTTGAGCTCAATCACCAGCAGCACGGTGTAGATCAGTACAAAGCCAGCAATGGTCAGCAGCAAGGTTGTTGCGCCCAGGTTGGACACGGCCATGGCTGTGGGCAGCACGCCTTCGATGATCCAGGGCTGACGACCCAGCTCGGCCACAATCCAGCCGCATTCAGCAGCAATCCAGGGCAGAGGAATGGACAGCACTGCCACCTTGAGCAGCCAGGGGTAGGCATCGAGCTTGTGACGCACAGACAGCCAGAAGAAGGTGCCGGTCAGCAGGATGAAGAACATGCCCAGTGCCACCATGATGCGGAAGCTCCAGAACAGCGGGCCAACGGGTGGCACGGTGTCCATGGCGGCCTTGTGAATCTGCTCTTCGGTAGCCTTGCGGGGGTCATCCACATAGCGCATCAGCAGCAGGGCGTAGCCCATGTTGGCGCCATTGTTCTCAAAGCGCAGGCGGGCTTCAGCAGGAACTTCCGCGTCGCTCTTGGCCTTGCGAATGGTCTGCAGCGCGTCATAGGCGTCAATACCGTTGCGGATATTGCCTTCGGCGTTCTTGACCAGCTGGTTGATGCCGGGAATCTCGGTATTGAGCGAGCGTGTACCGATCAGGCCCATCACCCATGGAATATGCACGGCAAAGTGGGTCTCGCGGGCTTCACGATCGGGGAAGCCGAAAGCCGTGAACGCAGCAGGCGCAGGCTCTGTTTCCCACATGGCTTCGATGGAAGCCAGCTTCATCTTCTGGTGTTCCGACGACAGATAGCCGGATTCATCACCCAGCACCACCACCGACAGCGAAGCAGCCAGACCGAACGAGGCCGCCACGGTCATCGAGCGCTTGGCCAGATGGATATGACGACCCTTGAGCAGATACCAGGCCGACACACCCAGCACAAACAGCGCAGCCATCACATAGCCGGCCGATACCGTGTGCACAAACTTGGCCTGTGCCACGGGGTTTGTGAGCACGGCAAAGAAGTCCGTCACTTCCATGCGCATGGTCTGGGGGTTGAAGGCAGCGCCCACGGGGTTTTGCATCCAGCCGTTGGCCACCAGAATCCACAGCGCCGAGAAGTTGGTGCCAATGGCCATCAGGCAGGTCACGATCAGGTGCTTGACCTTGGACAGGCGATCCCAGCCAAAGAAGAACAGGCCCACGAACGTGGCTTCCATGAAGAAGGCCATCAGACCTTCAATGGCCAGCGGTGCGCCAAAGATGTCGCCCACGTAGTGGCTGTAGTAGCTCCAGTTCATGCCGAACTGAAACTCCATCACCACGCCAGTGGCCACGCCCATGGCGAAGTTGATGCCAAACAGCACGCCCCAGAACTTGGTCATGTCGCGCCAGATGGTGCGACCTGTCATCACAAACACCGTCTCCATGATGGCGATGAGAATCGACAGGCCGAGCGTCAGCGGCACAAACAAAAAGTGGTAGAGCGCCGTTATCGCGAACTGCAGTCGCGATAGATCGACGATATCGAGGTCCATGGTCAGGTCCTTTCTCTCGGTACTTCAAATAATCAAACGAAAAACTCTTGGGCCTGCGGCGCATCGCTGCGGGCCATCTCGAAACCCTGCGCATCAGGGCGCAACCGGGCAATCAATGCTTCAAATTCAGGTGTGCCTCGCCGGGCCTGGCTCTGCACGCGCCCCGCCTGCAGACACACGATGCGGTCTGCCAGTCGGGCTTCACGCTGCCAGTGCGTGGCAAAAATCAGGGTGCGCCCCTGCGCCGCTAGACTCAGCCGCTGCAGCACATCACCCGCAGTGGCGGCATCCAGCCCTTCGCTGACTTCATCCAGCAACCAGCAGCCGCGCGGGCTCAGCAACAGTCGCGCCAGCGCAAGGCGCCGGGACTGCCCGCCAGACAAGCCCAGCCCACCTTCACCCAGCATGGTGTCCAGCCCTTGTGGCAGAGCCATGACGTCATTTTTCAGGCCTGCGGCTTCCAGCGCCGTCCACAATTGCGCATCATCGGCCTCGGGGGCGGCCAGCCGCAGGTTCTCGCGCAGGCTGTCCTGGAACAGCTCGGTTCTCTGCGTCATCCAGCTGCTGGCCATGGCCTTCAACTGGCCCTGCTGCGCGTTCAACTCACCCGAGATCAGCTGCAGCAACGTGGTCTTGCCTGCGCCGCTGCTGCCAATCAGAGCCACGCGCTCGCCAGGGGCGATGCTCAGATCAACGGGGCCGAGCTGACGCAGTTGCACGCCATGCAACACAGCCGCCCATTCTTCAGCGCTCTGCTGCGGCGCTTCAGGCGCGGGTTCCGCCTCTTGCACCAGGGCTGGGCCCAGACGCCGCACCGCCAGCAAAGTGCGCCCAGCCTGCTCTGCCCCACGGCGCAGCGCTGCAAACGGCTCCAGCGCCGACAGTGCCAGCAAAATTCCCAGCGCCGCAACGGGTGCATTGATCCAGCCCTGCTCCATCAGCCAGGCCATCAGCAACACAGATGCACTTAAAGTAATAGCAGATACCGCGCCATACGCCTTGACTGCAGCCGCTTCTGTGCCATAAAGCTGTGCATCAGCGACGGCTGCCCGCTCGTCGCTGCGCAAGACCTGCTGCATCTGGCGTGGCAACTGCCCCGCCATCAGCAAATCGGTCTGGCCGGCGACCAGATCCACGGTCTGAGCGCGCATGGCTTCCAGCGCCATGGCACGGCGCACAGCGGCCTTGCGGCTGCGCAGCCCCTGCCAAAGAGCAATGCCCCAGCCCGCCAGCAGCAGCCAGGCCAGTGCCAGCAAGCCCAGCCACCAGCGCATCACGCCATAGGCCAGTGCCAGCAGCAAAGCCGCGCCCAGCGCCGAACAGGCGGGCACCAGCAGGCGCAGATAAAGGTTGTCCAGCGCGTCCACATCCGAAGTCAGGCGCTGCAGCAAACGGGCGGGCCGCTGCAGCAGCATACGCGCAGCCTGCGGGCGGGCCCAGTGCAAAAACAGCTTCTGGCGCAGCGCAGCCAGTACGGCCAGCGTAGCGTCGTGCGTGACCATGCGCTCGGCATAACGTGCACCAGTGCGCCCCACGGCCAGCAGGCGAATACCGGCAGACGGCATGAATACATCGAAGACGAGAGCCACTGCGGGCACCAGCCCGGCAATCGCCGTGGCGGTAATAAACCAGCCCGACAGCCCCAGCAAGGCCATGCCCATGAGCACCGTCAGCGCTGCCAGCGCGACACCGCCCAGCCAGAGCTTGCGTGGGGCCATCTGCCCAAGGGCGATCAACACCTGGCGTAAAGAAACAGGGTTGCGTGAAACAGCGTTGCAACTCATGCGACCTGCTCCAGTTCTTGGGAGGGCAGTACAGGCAGTGCAGCCAGCACGGGCAGCTCGATCACCCGATCCATGGCTGCCGCCAGTTGTGCATCGTGCGTAGCCACCAGCAGGGTGCGCCCCTTGGCCAGTTGCCTGAGGGACTGCGCAATCTGCGCGGCTGTCACAGGGTCCAGGTGCGCGGTCGGCTCATCCACCAGCAGCAGCCCTGCATGGGCCTGCACTGCCAGGCGTGCCAGCGCCAGACGAACAACTTCACCGCCCGACAGGCCACTGCCGCCCTCACCCAGACTCATGCCAGCGCGGGGGGCCAGAGTCTTATCAAGCTGCGCCTGCTGGGTTGCCGTGGCAATTTGCTGATCAGAAACTGCTGCATTACCCAGCGCAATATTGCGTGCCACCGAGCCTGAGAACACATGGGGTTGCTGACTCATCCAGGCCATACGGCTGCGCAGTGCTGGTGCAGTTTCCGCATTCAGAATCTGGCCATCAATCTCGATACGACCTTGCTGCACCGGCAGCAGGCCTGCGATCTGCGCCAGCAGCAAAGACTTGCCTGCACCACTGGGGCTCCACAGCGCTACATGCTCGCCGGGCTGCACATTCAGGGTGACAGGTGCCAGACGGCTCTGCGCACCCGGTGCCTGCACAATCAGATCAGAAACACGCACAAGTCCAGCAATTACGCTTACTTGATGCTCACTTTTTTGAGAATCGTCCGTCCCTACGATCTCAACGGACTGAGACTGCATATTCTTCAAGGTCTGCAAGGCGGCTTCGCCCGAAGCGCGGTCATGCCAGACGGCTGACAGGTCACGCAGTGGCTCGAAAAATGCCGGGGCCAGCAGCAGCACAAACATGGACTGGCCCAGGCTGAGCTTGCCACCCCAGGCGCCAAAGTTCAGCGTGCCCAGCAGGTGAAAGCCGATATAGACAGCCACCATAGCTACACCCAGCGCAGAGAACAGCTCCAGCACGGCAGAAGACAGAAACGCAATGCGCAGCACGCGCATGGTGCGGGCACGCAAATCTTCGGCATGGGCGCGCAGGCGCTGACCCGTCAAATCCACGGCCTGCAGAGCGCGCAAAGTGCTCAGGCCGCGCAAACGGTCCAGCAAAAAGGCGTTCATTTCGCCCAGTTGCACCATCTGCTCTTCGCTGGCGGCCTTGGCACGCCAGCCCACAATCGCCATGAACACGGGAATCAGCGGCGCGGCAACAATCAAAATGAGAGCAGCAACCCATGACTGGCTGCCGACAGCGGCCACAATGGCCAAAGGCAGAATGCGCACGCGCCACATGGCACTCTGGTAGCGGGCCAGCCAGGGCACGATGGCTTCTGCCTGTTCGGCCACAGCACTTGCCGCCTGACCCGAGGCGGCGCGTGCCTTATCCAGCGGCGATGCACGGCCCAGCGCCTGCACCACCTGCGCCCGCAACTGGCTCAGTTGCTCACGCGCAGCGCGGTTAGCCAGCCAGCCGCCATGGCCGTCCAGCCATGCACGCAGCAAGCCCAGCGCCAGAACGCCGACAGCCATGTGCCAGATCTGCGCCACACCCTGACCATCGGCCATGCGCTGCACCGCCCATGCCAGCAATACCGCCTGCGGCAACCAGATCAGGGCGGCCGCCATCTGCCACAACGCGCCCGCACTTGGGCGGCGCACGCTCACCGCCATGGTGGCTTGCGCCGTTTCCATGGAGGTTTGCGTGCTACTGGCGGGAGATGAAGACATGAATGTTAATTTCTGAATTTTCAGTATTTACTGAAATTTAAATAATCTTACTCTTCTTTTGACAATCATCATGGCGGCAGCCGCAAAAGCCAATTGCAGGACTCAAGCGACATTGACTGGCGTCAAATTCAAACGCAATTAACAAGGGTTAACCCTTTGAATTGCAGCACTTGAGCAACATCAAGAGCACTCGCAGAACGAAAAAAACGGCACCCAAAGGTGCCGTTCTGTTCAGCCAAAGAGGTCTGACTTCAGTGACCGAGCAAGCGCTCTCTGGCCTGCGCATACTCACGCTTCAGGCGTGCCACCAGTTCGGCCGTGGGCACCACCTTGTCAATCGCGCCAATGCCCTGACCGCAACCCCAGATGTCCTTCCAGGCTTTCTGCGCACTGCCGCCAAAGTTCATCTTGCTAGGGTCGGACTCTGGCAGGTTGTCCGGGTCCAGCCCCGCAGCGCGAATAGATGGGGCCAGGTAGTTGCCATGTACGCCGGTAAACAGATTGCTGTAGACCACGTCGTCAGAGTTGCCCTCCACAATCGCCTGCTTGTAGCCATCTACCGCGCGGGCCTCGTCCGTGGCAATGAAGGCCGAGCCGATATAGGCAAAGTCTGCTCCCATGGCCTGCGCGGCCAGCACGGCGTCGCCCGTGGCAATGGCGCCAGACAGCGCTACAGGGCCGTCAAACCACTGGCGAATTTCCTGAATCAGCGCAAACGGGCTCTTCACGCCCGCATGTCCACCCGCACCCGCGGCCACGGCGATCAGGCCATCGGCGCCCTTTTCAATCGCCTTCTTCGCAAACTTGTTGTTGATGATGTCGTGCAGCACCACACCACCCCAGCTGTGCACGGCCTGATTCACATCCTCACGCGCACCCAGGCTGGTGATGACGATGGGCACCTTGTACTTGGCGCAGACCTGCATGTCGTGCTCCAGCCGGTCATTGCTTTTGTGCACGATCTGATTGATGGCGAACGGCGCAGAGGGGCTGTCGGGGTGGGCCTTGTCCCAGGCCGCCAGCGTTTCGGTGATCTCGGCCAGCCAGTCTTCCAGTTGCTCCGCAGGCCGCGCATTAAGCGCAGGCATGGAGCCCACAATGCCCGCCTTGCACTGCTCTATCACCAGCTTGGGGTTGCTGATGATGAACAGCGGCGAACCAATCACGGGCAAAGCCAGCTTTTGCAAAGCAGATGGCAGTTTGGACATTGCTTGTCTCCTTGTTGATATTTTTCAGATCAAATTAACCGCCAGCGCTGATAAATCAAGCGCTAGCAGCTCATCTTTTAATAGTATTCAGGCAGCCTCAGAACTGTTCCATTGGCAGCGCCATCACGCTGGCACCACCTTGGGTAATGGCACCGGCCTGACCGGGAACGCGCGTCAGAATATGCTCGGCATAGAACTGGGCTGTAGCCAGTTTCGCCTGCATAAAGGCCGCTTCCTGTCCCTTTTGCAACAGCGCTTGCGCCACCAGCACCGAGCGGCCCAGTTGCCAGCCTGCGACCAGATTGCCGGTCAGCATCAGATAGGGCACGCTGCCTGCGTAGGCGGCATTGGGGTTGGTCTTAGCATTCGCCACCATGAAGTCCACCACTTGCAGGAATGCCTGACGGGCCTCACCCAGATGCTTGGCCACGGCCTTGGCGGCGTCTGTGCCGTTGGCGTTCAGCTCGGCCTCGGTTTTTTCAATTTGGGCGGCAATGGCCTTGGCGGTCTGGCCGCCGTCACGGGTGGTCTTGCGGCCCACGAGGTCATTGGCTTGAATGGCGGTGGTGCCTTCGTAGATGGTCAGAATCTTGGCATCGCGGTAGTACTGGGCGGCGCCGGTTTCTTCGATAAAGCCCATGCCGCCGTGCACTTGCACGCCCAGGCTGGTCACTTCCAGACTCATCTCGGTGCTGTAGCCCTTGACCAGCGGCACCATGAATTCATAGAAGGCCTGATTCTGCTGGCGCGTGGCGGCGTCGGGATGGTGGTGAGCAGCGTCATAAGCCGCAGCGGCCGTGGTGGCCATGGCGCGGCAGCCTTCGGTGCTGGCACGCATGGTCATGAGCATGCGGCGCACATCGGGGTGATGAATGATGGTGGCGCTGGCCTTGACCGAGCCATCGACCGGGCGGCTTTGCACGCGCTCCTTGGCGTAGGCTACGGCGTGTTGGTAGCTGCGTTCAGCCACAGCAATGCCTTGCACGCCCACGGCGTAGCGGGCGGCGTTCATCATGATGAACATGTATTCGAGGCCACGGTTTTCTTCGCCGACGAGGTAACCGACTGCGCCACCGTGGTCGCCAAACTGCAGCACGGCGGTGGGCGACGCCTTGATGCCCATCTTGTGCTCGATGCTGACGCAATGCACATCATTGCGCTCGCCCAATGAGCCATCGGCATTGACCAAGAACTTGGGCACCACAAACAGGCTGATGCCCTTCACACCTTCGGGCGCACCGGCCACACGGGCCAGCACCAGATGCACGATGTTCTCGGCCATATCGTGCTCACCGTAGGTGATGAAGATCTTGGTGCCAAACACCTTGTAAGAACCATCACCCTGAGGTTCTGCCTTGGTGCGCACCAGCGCCAGATCGGAGCCCGCCTGGGGCTCGGTCAGGTTCATGGTGCCCGTCCACTCACCGGTCACCAGCTTTTCCAGATAGGTGGACTTGAGGGAGTCGCTGCCCGCAGTCAGCAAGGCTTCAATGGCACCATCGGTGAGTAAAGGGCACAGCGCAAAGCTCAAATTGGCGCTGTTGAGCATCTCGATGCAAGCTGCACCAATGATCTTGGGCAGGCCCTGGCCGCCAAAGTCCGTGGGGTGCTGCAGGCCCTGCCAGCCGCCTTCGGCGTATTGCTTGAAAGCGTCAGCAAAGCCGGGCGTTGTGGTGACCACACCCTCCTTGAACGAAGACGGGTTCAGATCACCCGCCACATTCAAAGGCGCAACAACGCCCTCGCACAGCTTGGCGCATTCTTCCAGCACAGCCTGCGCAGTTTCCAGACCGGCGTCTTCAAAACCGGGGATCTGGGCGACTTGTTCGATCTGGGCCAGATGCTCCATGTCGAACAACATGTCTTTGATGGGGGCGGTGTATGTCATCGTGATCGCGTCCTAAAAAAACGGCCCGTCAGTACGAATCACTGCGGGCCTTGTTGTCGGTGTTTACTGTGTCACTCGCCCGGAGGCGCTGACAATGGACAGGTCTACATATCTGGACCCGATCTGGGAGCCGGGCTTGTAGCCCACCCAGTAGCCGCCCAGGTCATACGCATCCAGTGTGCGCAGGGCGGCAGTGACTTTTTCCGGGGTCACCGGCTGGCTGCGGCGCATGGCTTCGACGATGACCCGGGCATTCACATAGCCTTCCATCATCGCAAAGCTGACAGGAACATCCACAGACTTGCCTGCTGCGGCCACCGCATCGCGAAATTCCTTGTTGAGCTTGGCCGAGACCTTGTACGGGCTGGGCACCACCTGCGCAATGGACAGGCCGCTCATGTATTCCACCGGCAGGCGCTTGGCCAGTTGTTCGATATCGGCTTCGGCCGTGGCATAGATCTGGGTGCTGCCGCCATCCATGCGGTAGGACTCTACAAACGCAGCAGTCGTGGGGCTGGATGCCACGACCAAAATAGCCTGCGCCGGCGTTTTGGAGCCGCGCAGTTGCTCGACCACTTTATCAACCGATGCCTTGCTCTTCATGGAAGCCGCTGACACCAGCTTGGCACCACTGGGCGCGATGGCCTTGCCCACCAGATCGTTCAGCGCCTGTGCGTCAGGCCTGTCCTCATACACCAGCGCCAGCCGCGTAATACCCACGGTGGCCAGATGCGTGGCAATCTTGTTCATCTGCTCTGCCAGCCCGGCACGGGTGGCAAAGAACTGACCAGAGGCCAGCACGCGCGTGTCCGTGCTCTGGTAGCCCACCACAGACAGTGACGAAGACTCCAGCAGCTTGCTGTCCATCAGCGCAGCCATATTGCGGTTGCCGAAAAAGCCCGCCAGCACCACGGGCTTGCTGTCGCTGAGCAACTTGCGGGCCTTGGCCACGGTTTCATCCGGATGGCCCACATCGTCGGCCACAACCAGCTCCACAGGCTGCCCCTGCACGCCACCGGCCTTGTTGACCTGATCAAAGTACAGCTTCATGCCCTGAGAGTACGCACGTCCCTGCGTCGCTTCTGCACCAGACAGCGGGGCAACCTGCCCGACAGTCCAGCCCGCATGGGCCATCAATGCGACGCCGCTGCAGGCCACGGCTGCCGCCAGTCGCAATGTGTTTGACAAACTATCCCAGCGCTTGCACATCATTGATTGTCTCCCTCCAAAAAACGGTCATGGACGCGACCGGGCTGCTTGAGTTTTTATTGTTCGGGAATTTATTGCACGCAGCCACCAGCACAGATGAAAAAAAAGGGGCTGCAAGCCCCTCTTTTGATGTGCGCCAAATTACAGCGCCTTGACCAGTTCTGGCACTGCCGTGAACAGGTCAGCTTCCAGACCGTAGTCAGCCACCGAGAAGATCGGGGCTTCGGGGTCCTTGTTGATCGCAACGATCACCTTGGAGTCCTTCATACCGGCCAGATGCTGAATAGCGCCGGAAATACCGGCAGCGATGTACAGCTGAGGCGCGACGATCTTGCCGGTCTGGCCCACTTGCAGGTCGTTGGGGGCGTAGCCCGCATCGACGGCAGCACGCGAAGCACCGATGGCGGCGCCCAGCTTGTCGGCCAGAGGCGTCATCACTTCGGTGAACTTCTCGGCAGAGCCCAGAGCACGGCCACCGGAAACAATGATCTTGGCTGCGGTCAGCTCAGGACGGTCGCTCTTGGTGACTTCGCGGCCCACAAAGGCGCTCTTGCCAGAGTCGGCCACAGCGGCCACGGTTTCCACAGCAGCGGAGCCGCCAGTAGCAGCAGCGGCGTCAAAGCCAGTGGTACGCACGGTGATGACCTTGACGGCATCAGCAGACTGCACGGTGGCGATGGCGTTACCAGCGTAGATGGGGCGCTCGAAGGTATCGGGAGCATCCACCTTGGTGATGTCGCTGATCTGGGCCACGTCCAGCTTGGCGGCCACGCGGGGAGCCACGTTCTTGCCAGCAGCCGTCGAGGGGAACAGGATGTGGCTGTAGTTGCCAGCAATGCTCAGCACTTGAGCCGCAACGTTTTCAGCCAGGCCGTCCTTGAGGCTTGCGCCGTCAGCGTGGATGACCTTGGCGACACCAGCGATCTGGGCTGCAGCAGCGGCAGCAGCGCCAGCACCTTCACCAGCCACCAGCACGTGCACATCACCACCGCAGGCAGCGGCAGCAGTCACGGTGTTCAGCGTAGCAGTCTTGATCGAAGCGTTGTCGTGTTCTGCAATAACGAGGGATGTCATGTCAGTCGTCTTCCTTTAGATCACTTTTGCTTCATTTTTCAGCTTGTCAACCAGAGCGGCCACATCGGCCACCTTGACGCCAGCACCGCGCTTGGCGGGCTCGGCAACCTTGAGGGTCTTGAGGCGAGGAGCAACGTCCACACCCAGATCTTCAGGCTTGAAGGTGTCCAGCTGCTTTTTCTTGGCCTTCATGATGTTGGGCAAGGTGACGTAGCGTGGCTCGTTCAGGCGCAGGTCGGTGGTGATGATGGCGGGTGTGGACAGAGACAGAGTCTCCAGGCCACCGTCCACTTCACGGCTGACGGACACCTTGTCGCCAGCGACTTCCACCTTGGAGGCGAAAGTGGCCTGGGGCAGGTCTGCCAGCGCAGCCAGCATCTGGCCGGTCTGGTTGTTGTCGCCATCAATGGCTTGCTTGCCCAGGATCACGAGACCGGGCTGCTCTTTGTCCACCAGTGCCTTGAGCAGCTTGGCGATGGCCAGGGGCTGTAGATCGACGTCGGTTTCCACCAGGATGCCACGGTCAGCACCGATGGCCATGGCTGTGCGCAGGGTTTCCTGGCACTGGGCCACACCGCAGGAGACGGCGATGACTTCGGTCACCACGCCTTTTTCTTTGAGGCGCACGGCTTCTTCGACGGCGATTTCGTCAAAGGGGTTCATGCTCATCTTGACGTTGGCGATGTCTACACCCATGCCGTCCGACTTGACGCGGACCTTCACGTTGTAGTCCACCACGCGCTTGACAGGGACCAATACCTTCATTGCTGCGGCTCCTTAATGATTAATGCATTGACGTTTACGTAAACTGGATTCATTTTATGCGGCACTGCAACACTCTCTGAACAATTTTCCAGACAATCTTGCTGGAGATCGCCAGCGCGGGCTATTTCAACCACCGGGCACAAAAAGAACGACCGTTCTATTTTATGCATGACTTGCGAAGAATCTACTGTCCCTCGAAGGTCAGCCTAGGGTAATACCTAGGCCAGCGATGAGCGCGATCACCTGCCTGCATCCAATCAGGCTACACGCTACCACTGTAAAAAAGCACTCACGTCGTTCAAACGGACGGTCATGCCTGCCACTGTCGCTACCACTGCGGCTTGCGCTTTTGTGCAAATGCCTGCGCGCCCTCCTGTGCATCGGCGTCCAGCATATTGGTTGCCATGGTCTGCCCCGCCAGCTGATAGGCGGATTCCAGCCCCATTTCACGCTGGCGATAAACCAGCTCCTTGCCCATGCGAATCGCCATGCGGGGCTTGCTCACAATCGATGCCACGAGTTCTTCGACCGCCGCATCCAGCTGATCTGGCGGTGCCACGCGGTTGAGCAAGCCATAGTGCTGCGCCGCCTCAGCATCGATGAATTCGCCGGTCAGCAGCATCTCCATCGCTTGCTTGATGGGCATATTGCGCACCAGGGGCACACTGGGCGTGGAGCAGAACAAGCCGTACTGAATGCCACTGGTGGCAAAGCGTGCTTCGCTGCTGGCAACCGCCAGATCGCACTGGGCGACCAGCTGACAACCAGCAGCCGTCGCAATACCCTGAACCCTAGCAATGACAGGCACTGGCAGCTTCTGAATCGATAGCATCATACGGCTGCACTGGGCAAACAACTGCTGGTAGTACGCCAGATCAGTGTGCGCCGCCATGTCCTTGAGGTTATGCCCGGCGCAAAAGGCTTTGCCCTGCGCTGCCAGTACCACGACACGGACTTGCGCATCACTGGCAATGGCATCCAGCGCCTGCTGCAGCTGCGTCAGCATTTCCGAGCCCAGCGCGTTGAAGCGCAGCGGGTCATTCAGCGTCAACCGCACCACGCCGCGCTCGTCCTGCTGGTGCTGAATCAAGGAATCTGTCACCGCTGTCTCCCTGCGAACGGACTAGAAAACAAGGCTTTCAGGCGTCAGACATCGGCCAGCACGCGCAAATGCGCTTCCACACTGCGTGCCAGCGCATCCATCACATACCCGCCTTCCAAACAGGAAACGATGCGCCCCTTGGAAAAGCGACGGGCAATGTCCTTGATGCGCGTGGTGATCCAGGCAAAGTCGTTTTCATTCAAGCCCAGCTGCCCCATGTCGTCATCACGATGCGCATCAAAACCGGCGCTGATGAAGATCATCTCGGGCTTGAAGCTCTCCAGCCGTGGAATCCACATCATCTCGACGATTTCGCGCACATCCA
Organism: Comamonas fluminis; assembly: GCF_019186805.1. NCBI lineage: Bacteria > Pseudomonadati > Pseudomonadota > Betaproteobacteria > Burkholderiales > Comamonadaceae > Comamonas > Comamonas fluminis. Next base: position 3,389,971 of record NZ_CP066783.1, read on the forward strand.
TGCCCTTGGTATAGGCAGGCACGGGCACGTTCAGCATATTCGGCGCGGGGTCCTTGTCACCGCTGAACGGATAGAAGGGGTGCTGGAAGATGCCGCACATCAGCACGCGATCATCACCCGAGAGGATATCTTCCGTGCCATTGCCGTGGTGCACGTCAAAGTCGATCACCGCCACACGCTTGAGCTGGTAGCGCTCCAGCGCGTATTTGGCGGCAATGGCCACGTTGTTGAAAAAGCAAAAGCCCATGGCCTGGCTGCGGGTGGCATGGTGACCTGGTGGGCGAACAGCGCAAAAGGCGTTCTCCAGCTCTCCGGCCAGCACCGCATCAGTCGCTGCCATGGCCGCGCCTGCCGAGCGCAGCGCCGCTTTCAGGGTGTGGCGATTGATGGAGGTATCCGTATCCATCTGCTTGTATTGCGGCCCGCCGGCGACCTGCTCCTGCTCCAGCCGGTCAGTCAGGCCGCGCAGCGCTGCCACATACATGGGGTCGTGGGCGAGTTCCACTTCGTCCAGCGAAGCCTCGGGGACTTCACAGCGCTCCAGTGCATCGCCAACCCCCGTTACCAGTAGCCGGTCTTCAATCGCATCGAGCCGTGCCGGGCACTCGGGGTGGCCCGGGCCCATCTCATGCAACCAGCAATCCCGGTGGGTGAAATAACCTGTCTTGCCCACAGTCATGTCTCCGCTATCGCTTATTTAGGATATGTTTCTGCCATGCATGCACAGAACACAATTAATGCGCTTTTAAGTCAGCTTAACACGGTGATGGAGGGGAAGCCGGATCAGGTCCGGGACGGAGTCGCCTGTTTGATTGCGGGTGGTCACTTGCTGATTGAAGACGTGCCCGGTGTGGGCAAGACCACGCTGGCCCATGCGCTGGCGCGCAGTTTTGGTCTGCAGTTCTCGCGCGTGCAGTTCACCGCCGACCTTATGCCCAGCGACCTGACCGGCGTGTCCATCTACGACCGTGGGCAAGAAGCTTTTGTGTTCCACCCCGGCCCCGTGTTTGCACAGGTTCTGCTGGCCGACGAGATCAACCGCGCCAGCCCCAAGACACAAAGCGCGCTGCTGGAAGCCATGGAAGAGCGCCAGGTCACCACCGAAGGCAAGACGCACAGCCTGCCCGCGCCGTTCTTTGTGATTGCCACGCAGAACCCGCTGGAGCAACTGGGTACCTTCCCCTTGCCGGAAAGCCAGCTGGACCGTTTTCTGATGCGAATCAGCCTGGGCTACCCCTCGCGTGACGCAGAGCGCAGGCTGTTGCTGGGCAATGGCCGCCGCTTGGCCGCCGATGCGTTGCAGCCCATGATTACGCTGGAGCAGCTGCAACAGTTGCAGGCGGCGGCCCTGGCCGTTCATGTCAGCGATGCGCTGCTGAACTATGTGCAGGATCTGGTGGCCGCCACGCGCAGCGGCCAATGGTTTGCACAGGGCTTGTCACCCCGCGCAGGCATTGCGCTGCTGCGCGCCGCCAAGACAGTGGCCTTGATGGAAGGCCGCGACTACGTGGCCCCCGACGATGTGCAAGCCATCCTGCCGCAGGTGATTGCCCACCGCCTGGTGCCCGTGGGCCATGCAGGCCGTGGCGCTGTGGAGCAGGTGCGCGCCATGATGCAGGCCGTGCCGCTGTCTTGATGATGCTCATGAATTTCATAGCATGACGCGCTTGATAAAAAAGGGCTACAAGCCAGAAACACTTAAAATTCTTCAACCACGTAACGCGATTCACGCCTGGATGATGGCGCGCCTGCCGCGCAGCGACCAGCTGACGCTGACCCAGGGCAATGTCTATATCCTGCCCTCCCGCGCAGGCTGGGCCATGCTGGCCACGCTGATCGTGCTGCTGATTGCGGCCATCAACTACCAGCTCAACCTGGGCTATCTGCTCACCTTTTTGCTAGCAGGCAGTGCAGCAGCCAGCATGGTGGTGGGCCACGGCAATCTGCGCGGGCTGCAGCTAAGTCTGAACGGCAGCGGCGCGCAGACGGGCACACCGGGCGGCTGCTTTGCCCACACCCCCTGCCCCGTGCACATGAAGCTGCACAACGCCCGCCAATCAAGACGCTGGGGCATCGGCCTGGCTTTGCGTGACGCGGAACGTCGCCAGCCCGAAGCCGATGGCTGGACCTGGGTGGATGTGCCAGAGCAAGGCGACACCGCTGTGCAGCTGAGCTTTGTTCCCACCCAGCGCGGCCAGCTGGTGCTGCCCCCAGTCTCGGTGCTGACGCGCTACCCCCTGGGCGCTTTTCGCGTCTGGGCACTGTGGCGGCCCGCCAGCAAGGTCTGGGTCTATCCCGCGCCGGAACTGAATGCACCGCCCCTGCCCGCCGCCAGCCCCGAAGCGGGCGGCAGCAGCAGCGCCCAGGTGCGCAGCGGCGAAGAATTTGATGGTGCGCGCGCCTATCAAACCGGCGACCCGCTCAAGCTGGTGGTCTGGAAAAAAGCCGCGCAGGCCTTTGCCGCAGGCAGCCACCAGTTGGTCAGCCGCGACCGGCCCACCGCCCACCATCACCGCCTGTGGCTGGATGCCCGCCACACCGGTCTGGCAGACCTTGAAGCGCGGCTTTCGCGCCTGACGGCCTGGGTTCTGATGGCCCAGCAGCAGGGGCGCACCTGGGGCCTGCGCCTGCCCAATGGCCAGGAAATTGCCCCGGCCAGCGGCGCGCAGCACACCACGCGCTGCCTTGAAGCATTGGCGGCAGCATGAGCAGCAACACCCTGAACCCATCCAGCAGCTGGTTACAGCGGCTTGGCTCCCTGCCTCGCGATGCGCGGGACACACTGTTTTTGCTGGCCGTCATTGGCTGGATCATGCTGCCCCAGGCTCAGCACACCCCGTGGTGGACCAGCGCCTTCGCTGCCGCGCTGCTGCTGTGGCGTGCGCGGCTGGCGTTGACGGGCGCCCCCCTGCCCAGCCGCTGGGTGCTGGCCGGTGCACTGGCTGTGGCCATTGCCGCAACCTGGGCAACGCACAAAACCATTGTGGGGCGCGACGCGGGCGTGACGCTGGTGGTCATGCTGCTGGCGCTTAAAACGCTGGAGTTGCGCGCCCGGCGCGATGCCATGGTGGTATTCTTTCTGGGCTTTTTTGTTCTGCTCAGCAACTTCTTTTATTCGCAATCGCTGCTCACGGCAGCGGCCATGGTGCTGGGGCTGATGGGCTTGCTCACCGCGCTGGTCAATGCCCACATGACCGCTGGCAAGCCCCCGTTGATGCAGGCACTGCGCACAGCGGCCAAGCTGGCGCTGTGGGGCGCCCCCGTCATGGTGGCGCTGTTTCTGTTCTTCCCACGCATGGCGCCGCTATGGGGCGTGCCAGCGGACGATCTGGCAGGCAAATCGGGCCTGTCAGAGAACATGCGCGTAGGCGAAGTGGCGTCTTTGGCCATGGACGACAGCGTGGCACTGCGCATTCGCTTTGATACACCCGGCCAGAAAGAGCCCCCCGCCAGCACCCTGTATTTTCGCGGCCCGGTGCTCAGCCAGTTCGATGGCCGCAACTGGCAGGCCGACCCGGTGCTGGACGCCATGAACTCGCCGCAGCTGCGCGTGAGCGGCGAGCCCATTCGCTACCAGATGCTGATTGAGCCCAGCAAGCGCCGCTGGCTGACGCTGCTGGATGCCGTCAAGACCGCGCCGCAGCTTCCGCCCGGCGCTTCCGTGGGCAGCCTGCGCATGACGTCCAGCCTGCAATGGATGAGCTGGCGCCCCATTACCGATGTGCTGCGCGTGGATGCGCAAAGCTATACCGACTTCAGCCACGGCCCGCTGCAGGCCACGCCTGAACTCAAACGCTATCTGCAACTGCCACCCGGCAGCAACCCGCGCACCAGGGCGCTGGGCGAACAGTTGCGCGCCCAGTTGGGCACCAATGCGGATACCGCTGCATTGATCGCAGCAGCCCTGCAGCAGCTGAAAACGGGCGGCTACACCTACACCTTGGAGCCCGGCGTGGTGGACAGCGTTCACACCGCCGACGACTTCTGGTTTGACAGCAAGCAGGGCTTTTGCGAGCACATTGCGTCTGCCTTTGCCGTGCTCATGCGCGGCATGGGCGTGCCTGCGCGTATCGTCACCGGCTACCAGGGGGGCGACCGCAACAGCGTGGACAACTACTGGACCGTGCGCAACAGCGATGCCCACGCATGGACCGAAGTGTGGATTGCTGGCCAGGGCTGGACCCGCGTGGACCCCACAGGCGCGGTCTCGCCCGGCAGGGTCGGGCAGTTCCAGCGCCTGAGCGCACCGCAGGGGGCCTTTGCCAGTGCGGTGGGCAATTTTGTCGACATCAGCACGATGGAGAAGCTGCGCGCCGTCTGGGAAGCCGTCAACAACCGCTGGAACCAGTGGGTCATCAACTACACGCAAAGCCGCCAGCTCAATCTGCTGCAAAGCCTGGGCTTTGAATCCCCCAGCTGGACGGACTTGCTGCGTCTGCTGGCAGGCAGCCTGAGTGCGCTGGCCTTGCTGTGGCTGATCTGGGCACGCGCCACGCGCCCGCAGCGCGATGGTTGGAGCCAGCTCATGCACGAAGCCAGGCAGCGCCTGCAGCGCGCGGGCCTGGATAGCAACGCCAGCGACTCCGCCCGCAGCCTGGCACGCAACGCGCAAGAGCGCTGGGCGGCAGAACCAGCACTTGCCCCGCTGGCCGCGAACTTATCCGACTGGCTGCTAGATATGGAACGGCTACGCTATGCACCGTCCTCGGCCCCGCAAACGGCTGAACTCAAAACCCTGCGCCAGCGCTGGCAGACACTGAAAAAGCAGCGCTGGCCCACCAACGTCAAAAACTAAAAACATGAGCACCATCCGCAAGACTGACAAGCACTACAAGGCAAAAACACTGAGTATTCTTGCCCTGTGCCTGCTGACCGCAGCCGCCATGGCCGCGCCTGCCAAAAAGACAACCAAGTCTGCACGCAAGGCCGCGCCTGCCGTAGCCGTAGCGACAGCAGCCACCGCCGCCGTGGCCTATGCCAGCCGGAGCGATGCCATGCAGCTGGCCGACGACATTGCCGCCCGCCGCGACCTGCCTGCCGACTGGGTGCGTGCACAGCTGGGTGAAGCGAAGAATCTTCCCGTGGTCACCCGCCTGATGACGCCCGCAGGCAAGACCTTTGTGAAGAACTGGACGGTGTACCGCAGCCGCTTTATCGATCCCGTGCGCATTCGCGCCGGTGTGCAGTTCTGGCAGGCCAACCGCCAGGCGCTTGCGCGTGCTGAGCAGCAGTTTGGCGTGCCCGCCGAAATCATCGTCGGCATCATCGGCGTGGAAACCATCTATGGCCGCAACATGGGCAACTTCCGGGTGATGGATGCCCTTGCCACGCTGACGCTGGACTTTCCGCAATCGCACCCCCGCGCCCAGGCCCGCACCGACTATTTCCGGGGCGAGCTGGAGCAAGTGCTGGTGACCGCCAACCGCACAGGCAGCGACCCATTTGCGCTGCGCGGCAGCTATGCAGGCGCCATGGGGCTCGGTCAGTTCATGCCTACCAGCTGGGACAAGTTTGCCGTGGATTTTGATGGTGATGGCCGCATTGATCTGTTCAACAGCGCCAGCGACGCCATTGGCTCGGTAGCCAACTACTTCGTCGGCCATGGCTGGAAGCCCGGCCTGCCCTCAGTGTTCCCCGTCGATATGCGCGCCCAGGGCGAAAATCTGGCAACCCTGCTGGCACCAGACATCAACCCCACGTTTACAGCAGCCCAGATGGCCGAACGCGGCGTACGCGTCATGGGCGCCGAGGGCTACGAGCGCCCGCTGGCACTGATTGAGCTGAAAAACGGCAATTCCGGCCCCACGGAATACATCGCTGGCACAGAAAACTTCTACGCCGTCACCCGCTACAACTGGTCGGCCTTCTATGCGCTGTCCGTCATCGAACTGGGCCGCGAAGTGCATGATGCCTATCTGGCCAGCCAGACCGCAGCACGCGCCAAGGAGTAGAGCGCGCCACCATGAAGCCGTTGCACGCTGCCATCGCCAGCGCAACCATCCTGCTTGCAGGCATGGCGGCGCTGGGCGGCCTGGCGGTGCGCAAGATCGAGAAACTGAATGGCGGCTTGAATGGCCATGTGGCGCAGAGCCACACTCCAGCGCAGTCTGCCCCGCAGCCCTCACCTCAACAGGACAGCCGCTTCTACGCCCACAACCCACGCGCCATGCGACTGGCCGAGCGCATCGCGACAAATACCGGGATGGATCTGGCGTGGACGCAGGAGGCCATAGGCAAAGCCCGAGTCAGCAAAGCTATTCAGCGTCTGGTGCTGCCGCCAAAATCCGCTGACACCCAACCCAAAAGAAAAAACTGGAATGCCTACCGGGCGCGCTTTGTAGAACCCAAACGCATTCGCGCAGGCCAGCAGTTCCGTGACGCACATCGCCCAGCGCTGCAGCGCGCGCAGCAACAGTTTGGCGTGCCCGAAGACATCATCGTGGGCGTGCTGGGCATGGAGACCTTATGGGGCAAGCAGACCGGCCAGATTCCCGCGCTCGATGCTCTGGTCACGCTGGCGGTGGACTTTCCCGCTGCACATCCACGCGCCGCCCAGCGCGCTGCCTATTTTGCGGATGAGCTGCAGGCCTTTTTACGCCTCATGCATGACAGCGGCACCGACCCGCGCGAGCCGCGTGGCAGCTATGCAGGAGATATGGGTCTACCCCAGTTCATGCCCTCCAGCTGGGCACGCTTTGGCGTGGATTTCAATGGCGACGGCCATATCGACCTGTGGAATGCCGAAGACGCCATAGGCTCAGTCGCCAACTATCTGCGCGGCAAGGGATGGCAGGCCGAGCTGCCGGTGTACTACCCGGTTCAGATGGAAGCATCGGACGCTGTCGTTGCCGCTCTGACGGCGACCGGAGTTGCGCCAGTGCACAGCGCTGAAAAGCTGCGCAGCCTTGGTATCACACTGCTGAGCACTCCAGACAACGCGCCACCAGACAACCTGCAACTGGCGCTGGTAGAGATGGAGAACCGCGATCAGCCATCCTTGTGGATCGCAGCCACAGCCAATCTTCGCGCACTGACCCGCTACAACCCTTCGCGCTATTACGCCATGGCCGTTACCGAATTGGGCGCAGCTATCGCTGCAGCACCCAGTTCAGAACATTGAGCTTTACCGAAGAGGCTGCATCGCCTTCAGGCGGTTGTTCCGCCATCGATTGAGAGCGCTTGCCGCGATGCAAGCGACCGAAAACGGTGCGCACAATGGTGGCAACTGCAGGTAATTCAAGGCATTTCAGCGAAATTTATTCCTCAAAAAAATCTCTTGAAAAGCGCCTTGAGCCACCTACCTATGAACCAAGCGGCAACAACGCAAGCCGCAAAGTTGATAGGAGTTAAACACCATGATCTTCGCCCCCGTGATGAGCCGCAACACCTTTGTTTCCCCACGCGCTGCCGACCTGGCACTGCAACGCTTTTTGCAAGGCACGCTGGGCGCTTCCAGCCCCGTGCAGCAGCAGGTTCAAGTCAACCGCGATGACAAGACCACCACACTGACTCTGGACGTTCCCGGTCTGGCCCGCGAGCAGCTCAAGCTCTCCATTGAAGGCGCCATCGTCAAGCTCGAAAGCGTGGAAGGCGCACCTCGCCAGGTCAAGCGTGCCTGGGAATTGGATCACGAAATCGACGCCGCGGCCAGCAAGGCCAAGCTTGAAAACGGCGTGCTGACGCTGGCTCTGGCCAAGCTGGAGCCCCAGATCAAGTCCACCGAGCTGACGATTGAGTAAGCCGCAAAAGCGTTAACCTGCCTGCCGCTTTCTTTCCTTTCTTCCATCTCCTCTTAGCACTGGCAGTGCAGGAAAACCAAAAGCCCGCAATGTCTTGGCATTGCGGGCTTTTGCGTTGCAAGGGTCTGACCGCCACAAACCAGCTATTGCAGAGATTCGGGGTTTTCACCTACAACTGCACGCTACTCACGCCAAATACTTTGCAAAAAAGGCTTTCTACACTGTCCGGGTGTCGTCAGGGGCAATGCATGCCCCGCTTTTTTCACTGAATTCGTTTGAGGAGTTTTCTCAATGGCAAAAGTACTTGTTCTCTACTATTCCATGTACGGTCACATCGAAACCATGGCCAATGCCGTGGCCGAAGGTGCACGCAGCGTCAGCGGCGCAGAAGTCACCGTCAAGCGTGTGCCAGAGACCATGCCGGAAGACATTTTCAAGAACGCGGGTGGCAAGGCCAATCAGGCAGCCGACGTAGCAAGCCCGGCCGAGCTGGCCAACTACGACGCGATTTTGTTTGGCGTGCCCACCCGCTTTGGCAATATGCCCGGCCAGATGCGCACCTTCCTGGACCAGACAGGCGGCCTGTGGGCCAAGGGTGCCCTGATCAACAAGCTGGGCAGCGTTTTCACCTCCACCGGCACTGGCGGCGGCCAGGAAATGACGGTCACCAGCACCTGGACCACGCTGGCCCACCACGGCATGGTCATCGTGCCTCTGGGCTTCCCGCTGCCAGAGCAGACCAATCTGGCGGCCGTCAAGGGTGGCAACTCGCCCTATGGCGCATCGACCATTGCGGGCGCTGATGGCTCGCGCCAGCCCCATGCCGATGAGCTGGCCATTGCCCGCTACCAGGGCCAGAATGTGGCAAAACTGGCGGTAAAGCTGGTGGGATAAGCGCCAGGCGCTCTCAAAACAAAAGCAGCCCTCGGGCTGCTTTTGTCATATGGCGCCCATACCTGGCGCATACCTGACGCTTATTTCAGCGAATCCAGCGGCCAGCGGGGCTTTACGTCAAAGGCGTATTCCTTGTTGGCCTGCTCGCGCCCAGCCTGCAGGCGCATGGCGGCAGCCATGGCAATCATGGCCCCGTTGTCGGTGCACAGGTGCAGCTCGGGATAGTGCACACGAATCTTGCGCTTGGCACAGGCCTGATTGAGCTGCTCGCGCAGCAGCTTGTTGGCCCCCACGCCACCGGCGACCACCACGCGTTTCAGCCCAGTCTGGTCCAGCGCCTTCAGGGTCTTTTTCACCAGCACATCCACAATCGCCGCCTGCGTACTGGCAGCCAGATCGGCCTTGCGCGCTTCCAGTTCATCACCCAGCTTCTTGGCCTGGGTCAGCACGGCGGTCTTGAGGCCCGCGAAAGAAAAGTCCAGATCGCCCGAGTGCAGCAATGGACGGGGCAGCTTGAAGGCCTCGCCATCACCACCCTCGGCCAGCTTGGAAAGCACCGGGCCGCCGGGGTATGGCAGCCCCATCAGCTTGGCAGACTTGTCAAACGCCTCGCCCGCGGCGTCATCAATGGTTTCACCCAGAATTTCGTACTCACCCACGCCATCCACCCGCATGAGCTGGGTGTGACCGCCCGAGACCAGCAGGGCCACAAAGGGGAATTCAGGCGGGTCTTCACTCAGAAATGGCGACAGCAAATGCCCTTCCAGGTGGTGAACGCCCAACACAGGCTTATCCAGTGCAGCGGCCATGGCACACGCCGCGCCAGAGCCGACCAGCAGAGCGCCAGCCAGGCCCGGGCCACGGGTGAAGGCCACCACATCGACGTTGTCGAGCTCTACCCCGGCTTCGGCCAGCACTTTTTCCGTCAGCGGCAGCACGCGGCGAATATGGTCGCGGCTGGCCAGTTCTGGCACCACACCGCCATAGGCGCGGTGCATTTCAATCTGGCTGTGCAGCGCATGGCTAAGCAAGGCGGGCACGCCTTGTCCATCCGGCATGCGCACCAAGGCCACGCCGGTTTCATCGCAGGAGGATTCGATTCCGAGGATCAGCAAACTCATGGGGAGCAAGTGTAGGACTTGCTCCCACCAGACGCACAAAAGGCGGACATTGGCCCTGTCCGCCTTTTGCTATTTAAAGCAGAGCATCCAGCGCTCAGTTCATGGGCGTTGTGCCGGAAATATAGTGTTCAAGCTGCTGAATGGTGAATTGCTGCTCGGAAATGATTTCCTTGACCAGGTCACCAATGGAGAGCACACCCACCAGCTTGTGCGTCTCGTCCATCACGGGCAGGTGACGAATGCGATGGGTGGTCATCAGCGACATGCATTCGCCACTGGTCTGGCGCGGCAGCACGCAGTGCACTTTGGCGGTCATCACATCGCCGACCAGGGTGCTGCTGGAGTTGCGGCCCTGCAGCGCGATCTTGCGTGCGTAATCACGCTCGGTCACGATGCCTGCCAGCTTCTCCCCATCCAGCACCAGCAGGGCGCCCACGCCTTTTTCGGCCATCAGCTTCAAGGCATCCAGCATGGTGCTGCCGGGAGATACGCTGTAAACAGCGCTATTGCCTTTGTGTCGCAGGATGTCAGCTACGGTGGTCATAGGGTTCTCCTTTCAGGATCAGCAATTCATGCATGGCTGCATGATGACTGAAGCCAGTTTGAAGACAATGCTGCATTGCGACAATCAGGCTATGTCCGTAGGCCCAAATGAAAAAGGCAGCCTCAGCTGCCTTCATACTGTCATGCTGACCTCGATCAGCGGCGACCGCCCAGCAGGCTGCCGCCCAGCTTGAACAGGTCGCCCACGTCCAGCTTGCCGTCGCCGTTCTGGTCCAGCAGGCTGCCCAGAATGCCACCCGCAGCGCCGCCTTGGGACTGAATCTGGCTGCGTTCCTGACCCAGAGCATTACCCAGATCACTGGCACCCATGCCCTGCGACTGCACGCGGTTGGCCAGGAAGGACATCACCAGCGGTGCCAGCATGGCCATCAGCTGACCGGCATTGCCGCCCAGACCCGTGGCCTGACCCAGCTGAGACTCTGCCTGCTGGCGCTGACCACCAAAAATATTGCCCAGAATGGAGCCGCCATTGAGCTGCGAGCTGCCTGCACCGCCGCCCAGGACCGAGCCCAGAATGCTGCCCAGACCACCGGCTGCGCCAGCGCCGCCAGCGCCGCCAGCACCGCCCAGCAGGCCACCCAGCAGACCGCCGAGGTCCATCGCGCCCTGCGCGCTGCTGTGGTCACGCTGCAGTGCACCAAACAGATCGGCAGCGCCCTGAGGCTGAGCCGCGTTCTGGCCCAGTGCGCCAAACAGCATGGGCAGTGCCACGCCAACAGCCTGCTCCGTCTGCACGGAGTCCAATCCCAGTTGCTGGGCCAGGCCTTGCATGGGCGCGCCCTGCAGTTGGCCCATCAGTTCGTCGCTCAAAGATGCATTGGTGGTCATAAAAATTCCTCAAAAACAGCCAGCATGGTAAACGCCGATATGGCACTCAAATGTGAGCAATGTTGTGCAAGCATACTGCGTGCGTGTGACGGGCGGTGAGTCTGCCCGCTGCAGCCGCCCATAGTCTGCGCCGCATCAAGGCAAACGGAACACTGCCACCGCCTGCACCAGCTCGGCAGCCCGGGCATTGAGACCTGCGGCACGGGTCGAGGAAGCTTGCACCAGTTGTGCACTGGTCTGGGTGCTGCGCTCCATCTGCGCAATCGCCGCGCCCACCTGGCTTACTTCCATGCTCTGCAACTGGCTGGCCGCGCTGATTTCGCCCATGATGGCCGTGACGCGCTGAATGGCCGATTCCACCTGCTGCATGCTCTGCCCGGCCTGATTGGCCAGTTGCATGCCATCCTTGGCCCGGCTCACGCTGCTGTCAATCAGCTGCTTGATCTCCCGGGCGGCCTCAGCGCTGCGCCCGGCCAGCGCCCGCACCTCGCCAGCCACCACGGCAAACCCGCGCCCCTGATGCCCGGCGCGGGCGGCTTCCACTGCGGCATTGAGCGCGAGGATATTGGTCTGAAACGCAATGCTGTCGATCACCCCCACGATGTCGGCAATGCGCTGCGCGCTGTCATTGATGCTTTTCACGGTGGCTACCAGCTCAGTCACCACAGCAGCGCCTTCGCCAGTGACATGGCTGGCATCGACGGCCAGGGTGTTGGCAGCCTGCGCACTGTCTGCGTTCTGCTCCACCTTGCGGCCCAGCTCCTGCATGGAAACAGCCGTCTGCTCCAGCGCCGCTGCCTGGTCTTCGGTGTGCGCATTCAGCTCACCGTTGCCCTGCGTGATGCCTGCACTCGCGTCGGCCACGGCATAGGCATTGTTGCGAACATCTGCCACCACCGCCCCCAGACTGCGCTGCATATGCTGCAGCTGCGCCATCAGGCTGCCAGCGCTGCGCGCATCCAGCTGAATCCGGGTGCTCAGGTCGCCCTGCGCCACGGCCTCGGCCACCTGTGCCGCTTCGCGGGGCTCTGCGCCCAGCACCTTCAGCAGGCTGTGCGTAATCCACCAGCCCAGCAGCACGGCGGCCGCCACGGCAAAGACTGAAGCCAGCACCAGTTGCAGCAGCGCACGCTGATACCCGGCCGCCGCCTGCGCTGTGCGCTCATGGCCTTGCTGCATGCCGGACTGCACCAGCGCAGCAATCGCCTTAAGCAGCGCCGCCAGCAGGGGGCGGCACTCGTCATTCATTTTGGTGATGGCTGCATCGCGCTGACCGGTCAGCGCCTTGTCCACAATATCCAGCGCCACCGGGCCGTAGCGCTGCTCAATCTCGGCAATCCGCGCCACCATGTCCTGCGTGGCCCTGTCCTGAGACACGACCGATGCCTTCAGTTCGGCCAGCAGCGCCTGTGCCGACTGGTGGGCGGCGACAACACTGGCTTTTTCCAGCTGCAAATCATCATCACGCACGACCAGCACCAGGTTGCGTGCCGCCACCGCACGCTGATTGACGGCTTCAGCCAGCTGGCTGGCCAGTTCGCCCTGCCTGGCCACAGTGCTTGTGTAGGAAGTAAAGCTTTGGTTCGTGGTGTTCAGCGCCGTCAAAGACACCACGCACACCAGCACCACCACCGCCACCAGAAAACCAAACGCCAGCGTCAGCTGACGCTTCACACTCATCGCACCCATAAACCCTCTTACTTACCCCATGCCCGCCTTGAATAACGGACAGGCATCTCTTGCGCCACCCAGTGGCGCTTTATCGAGACCGAATTCTCAAAGCAGATCAACAGCGAGCAGGCAAACCCCGCCATCACGAAACATTTATTTACAAGCTTGGAAGACAAAAATAACGGAGAAGTTCCAATGGCACAAATTTACAAATAACCAAATCTTCTTATGGAACTCTGTTTTTATGAGGACAATTGCATAAATCATGAGCATCAGTCACTACATCAAGGAAATTGGCCGCGGCACCAAGGGGGCCCGATCCCTCACGCGTGCGCAGGCCTGCGACTTGATGGGGCAAGTGCTGGACGGTCAGGTCAGCGACCTGGAGCTGGGCGGCTTTTGCATTGCCATGCGTTTCAAGGGCGAAAGTGCCGACGAGCTGGCAGGTTTTCTGGATGCCACGCAGCAGCGCCTGCCCAAGTGGCCTGCGGGCCGCGCGGAGCGCCCCGTGGTCGTCATCCCCAGCTATAACGGTGCGCGCAAGCTGGCCAACCTCACCCCCATGCTGGCCGGACTGCTGAGCCAGCGCGGCCTGCCCGTGCTGGTGCATGGCTGCGATACCGAGAGCCAGCGCATCGGCACTGAAGCCGTCTGGCAAGCCCTGGGCTGGCCAATTGCCTCCGCCCCCACAGCGCTGGAGCCCGGCGACAAGGTCTGGATACGCACCCGCCACCTGCTGGCGCCGCTGGAAAAACTGCTGCAACTGCGCCGCCAGATGGGCCTGCGCAACCCCGCGCACAGTCTGGTCAAGCTGATGGACCCTGTGCAGGGCGCCACGCTGGCCCAGTCTGCGCTGGTGCTTTCCAGCTATACCCACCCCGCTTACGCCCAGCCCATGGCCCAGACCCTGGCACTGCTGGGCACCAGCGCCCTGCTGCTGCGCGGCACCGAAGGTGAATCTGTCGCCGCACCGAACCGGGAGCCCGCCAGCATGGGCGTGATTGCCGGAGAGCTTTGTTTTGAACGCTCATCCATTCATAGCAGCCAGCTCTTATCAGATGCAGGCAGCGAGGCAATTAGCCAAAATATCGATGCTGCGCAGACCGCGCAGCTGACCCTGGACATCCTTGACGGCACGCGGCCTGTTCCCGCCCCCATTGCCGCACAGATAGAACAAATCGTGGCCCTGCAACAGGCCATGCAGGACAATCTCGCCAGCCGCTCAGCGCTGCAGGCATTTCAGCGCAGCGCTGACTGAAAGCTAGTTTCCCCATGAATTCTTTTTCGACCTCTTCTGCGCCCCGCACACCACAAGGCTCCTGCACGCTGGTGGGCGCAGGCCCCGGCGACCCCGAACTGCTGACCCTCAAGGCCGCCAAAGCCATTGCCGCAGCCACCGTGCTGTTTGTCGATGACCTGGTCAGCGATGCCATCATGAGCCACGCCAGCGCCGAGGCCCGCGTGGTCTACGTCGGCAAGCGCGGCGGCTGCAAAAGCACGCCTCAGGCTTTTATCGAGAAGCTGATGATTGCCGCTGTGCACGAAGGCGAACGCGTGGTTCGCCTCAAAGGCGGCGACCCCTTCATCTTTGGCCGTGGCGGCGAAGAAGTGGAGCATCTGCGCGAGGCAGGTATTGAGGTGAATGTCATCAACGGCATTACTTCCGGCCTGGCCGGTCTGACCAACCTGGGCGCCCCGCTGACCCACCGTGACCGCGCCCACGGCGTGCTGTTCATGACCGGCCACGCCAAACCCGGTGACAGCGGCCCCGACTGGAAGCTGATTGCTGCCACCGCCCATAGCGCCAAGCTGACACTGGTGATTTACATGGGCGTCAGCGGTGTGCAGCGCATCAGCGACGAGCTGCTGACCGGCCTGCCCGGCAGCACACCTGTGGCCATTATTCAGCACGCAAGCTTGCCCCATCAGCGCCACGCGCTCACTTTTTTGAAAGACTTGCCACAGTGCATCAGCGACAACGGCCTGGGCAGCCCCAGCATCATCGTCGTTGGCGATGTGGTGCAAGGCGTAGCCGCCTGGCAAGCCGAAGAAGCCCAGCGCCGCACGGCCTGAAGCGTCACCGCGCACCTAGCAAAAAGGCCGCAATGCGGCCTTTTCTAATTTCCAAGCGCCTACTTAAAACAGGCATGCCCCACCTCAGAGACAGCGAGCAAGCGCCGCCGCGCAGCAAAGCTGTCGTCCCCCTCCCGCGAAGCGAGAGAGGGGGAAGGCGGCAAAGCCGCTCAGGGGGTCTGTCTGGTTTTTTCGAAGCGCTCCGTCAGCTCCTTGCGCAGTTCCTTGCGAATGATGGCCGCATCCCAGCGGCGCTTTTCCTCGTCCGTCTCCAGTTGCAGCTGCGGCACGGGGGCGGGCTTCTTTGCGTCGTCCACGGCCACCATGGTGAAAAAGCAGCTGTTCACATGGCGCACCACCTGGCTGCGAATCTCTTCCGCAATCACCTTGATGCCAATTTCCATGGACGATTTACCCGTGTGGTTCACGCTGGCCAGAAACGTCACCAGCTCGCCCACATGGATGGGCTGCAAAAACATCACCTGATCCACGCTCAGCGTCACCACATAGCGGCCTGCGTAGCGGCTGGCGCAGGCGTAAGCCACCTGGTCAAGCAGCTTCAGAATGGCGCCGCCGTGCACATTGCCAGAGAAATTGGCCATATCCGGCGACATGAGCACGGTCATGCTCAGCTGATGGGAGGGTGTATTCATGGGGCGCGATTTTAAAAGTGATCACTCGCGGCTGTAGGCCCTCGCCCTATACCCCGGCTCTGTACCCCAGCTCTGTCATCGCTGCACGGTATAACCGGTCATTGCGGTCTGTTCCCGCTCCATTTTTCTGATCTGCCATGCAAGTGCTGTTCCCCAACCCCTTTGGCGCCGCCCCTGCGCCTGAAAAAGACATACAGGCGCTGCAGGCGCATATCGGCTTTTCGGACGCCTATGCCGACTTCTTGCGCACGCAAAATGGCTTTTCTCTGTGGACGATGGAAAACGCCGCAGATATTCAGCCCTATGCAAAGCCCAGCCCTTTGCGAGGCGCAGAGAAATACGCCAACTTTCGCGCCCTCAACAGCTTTGCGGCGCAAGATCCGCACTATGACCTGGAAGCCGAGCAGGCAGACTTTCTGCTGGCCGACTGGTTTCTGAATATTGGCAGCGACCCGGCAGGCAACCCCTTTGTGGAAGTGCTGCACGGTCAGCACAAGGGCAAGATCGGCAGTCTGGACCACGACCTGTTTGCAGGCGCTGAAGACCTGCCGGAGTTTCTGCAGAACATGGAGCTGAGCCATATCGCCCCCCTGAGCCTGGCCGAGCAGGCCGATGCGCTGTGCGATCCCGAGCAAGGCCTGATCTGGTTTCATGCCCGCGACATGCGCGCCTTCACCACCCATTGCCTTTACTGCGATGACAGTTTCTGGGGCTTTGTGGTGGATGAGCCGGGAATCTGAGCCATCTGGGACAATCGCGGCCTTGTTCCTGCTTCCCGCAAATGGTCTGCCGTGTCCTCCTTCACCCAGGTTTCTCCTCAGATTTTTGACGCCATCATCATCGGCGCCGGTGCTGCCGGCCTGTTCTGTGCCGCCCAGGCGGGCCAGCGCGGCCTGAAGGTTCTGCTGATCGATCACGCCGAAAAAGTGGCCGAGAAAATCCGCATCTCTGGCGGCGGGCGCTGCAACTTCACCAACCGCGATCTGGATGTGCGGGCGCCGCACAAGCACTTTGTGGGCCAGAACCCGCAGTTCTGCCGCTCTGCCCTCTCGCGCTTCACGCCTGCAGACTTCATCGCGCTGATGGACAAGCACGGCATTGCCCACCACGAAAAGCACAAAGGCCAGCTGTTTGCCGACCGCTCGGCCGAGGACATCATCGCCATGCTGCTGGCCGAATGCAGCGCTGGCGGCGTGCAGCGCTGGCAGCCTTGCAGCATCAAAAAAATAGCATTTTCAGCCTCTAGCCTAGGACAGGAAAGCGCTGGCAGCTATCAAATTGAGACTGACCGTGGCCCCGTGCAAGCCCCCAGCCTGGTCATTGCCACTGGCGGCCTGAGCATTCCCAAGATTGGCGCCACCGACTTTGGCTACCGCCTGGCCCAGCAGTTCAATCTGCCGCTGGTAGAGCGCACGCCAGGCCTGGTGCCCATGACCTTTGATGGCGATGCCTGGCAGCCCTATGCAGGCCTGGCCGGGCTGGCCCTGCCCGTAGAAATCAGCACCGGCAGCAAAAAAGAGCGCATGACCTTCCACGAAGATTTGCTGTTCACCCACCGTGGCCTGTCTGGCCCGGCGGTGCTGCAAATCTCCAGCTACTGGAAGCCTGGCACGCCGCTGCAAATCAATCTGCTGCCCGGTGTGGACCTGCTGGAGCGGCTGAATCAGGCCAAGCTCAGCTCGCGCAAGCTGGTGGCCAATGAACTGTCCGCGCTGCTGCCAGCCCGTCTGGCCGATGCCTGGGTGGCCCGCATGCCCGAGCTGCAGCGCCCCATCAACGAAGCCAGCGACAAAGCCCTGACCAAGCTGGCAGAACAACTGAGCCGCTGGGAAATCACGCCCACCGGCACCGAAGGCTACAAAAAAGCCGAAGTGACACTGGGCGGCGTGGACACCAAGGTGCTGTCGCAGCAAACCATGGAATGCAAAACCCAGCCGGGCCTGTATTTCATTGGCGAAGTGGTGGACATCAGCGGCTGGCTGGGTGGCTACAACTTTCAGTGGGCCTGGGCCAGCGCGAATGCCTGCGCACAGGCGCTGCCGTTTGAAAATTCACTCTAAAAGTGCGCAGCCCATTGTTGATAAAGCGCTAGCAGCTATCAATTTCATAGAGCAGCCTCATACCAAGGTGCGCGCCAGCGCCTTGGCTGCTTCATGCAGACGGGGCACGTTTTCAATGGCTTGCGCCAGCGTCATGCGGGCAGCCGGGGCCTGCAGCGCCACGGCACAGCGCACACTGCGCCCGTCGGGGCTGAACACGGGCACGGCCGCGCAGACCAGACCTTCCACAAACTCCTCGGCATCCACCGCATAGCCCACCTTGCGGATACGGATGAACTCATCCTCCAGCGCGGCCAGACTGGTCAGCGTCGTTGCCGTATGGCTTTCCAGCGGCAAGCTGCCCAGCAAGCTGGTGCGCTGACTGAGGCTCATATGCGCCAGGATGAGCTTGCCACTGGCCGAGCAATGCACGGGCACCCGCGTGCCAGGGCGCAAATGCAACTGCAGCGGAAATGCCGACTCAATACGGTCCAGATACACCACCTCCACGCCCGATAGCGTGGTCAGGTTGCAGCTCTCGCCAATATCCGCCACCAACTGGCGCAGCACCGCATGGCGCACGCCTTGCTGGGTGCTGCCCGTCAGCGTCGCCTCGGCCAGCCGCAGCAGGCGCGGCGCCAGGGCGTAGCGCCTGCCATCGGGTTCGCGCGCCAGCAGCCCTCCACTTTCCAGCTGCGCCAGCAGGCGGTGCACGCTGGGCTTGGGCCAGCCGCAGGCGGTGACCGCTTCTGCCAGCGTCAGCGGCCGCGCTTCGCGGGCCAGTATTTCCAGCAGATCAAACAAACGCAGACCGGGTGTGGATGGGGTGGCTTCTTGCATAAATCTCAAAATCCGAGACGAATTCAGAAAATTTTTCGAGATTTTCAAAGCTTCTCATAGAGTGCAAACACGGCCCCTGAAACAACACTCTCCATCAACGTCACACCCCTCACACCCGCCATGAACGGCCAGCCCCACACCCCAGCCCCCTTCTTTCGCAATGCCGTGCTGACAGGCGCCTGCGGCGGCCTGGGCCAGGCGCTGGCGCGTGAGTTGATTGCGCAGGGCTCAAAGGTGGCACTGCTGGGTCTGAATGTTTCCGCGCTGAGCGAGCTGGCCGCGCTGGCCCCCGAACGCTGCGCGGTCTATGTGCTGGATGTGTCTGATTCTGCTGTCATGCAGGAAGTGGCAGAAGACTGGATCCGCCATACAGGCCTGCCCGATCTGGTGATTGCCAATGCCGGCGTGGCTGGCGGTTTCGATTCCTCCCAGGCCAGCGACCTGGCGGTGATGCGCCGCATGCTGGAGATCAACCTGCTGGGCCCGGCCACCACCTTCCAGCCCTTTATCAAAGCCCTGCAGACGCAGCCGCAAGCCCGCTGCGCCCTGGTGGGCGTGGCCAGCATCGCAGGCTGGCGCGGCATGCCGGGCAATGGCGCGTATTGCGCCAGCAAGGGCGGGCTGATTCGCTATCTGCAAAGCCTGCGTGCAGAAATGCGGGGCAGCCGCATCAGCGTACACACGGTCAGCCCCGGCTATCTGCGCACGCCGCTGACGGCAGGCAACCGCTTTGCCATGCCGGGCCTGATGGATGCCCGCCCCGCCGCCCGCACCCTGTTGCAGGCCGTGGCCAAGGGGCGCGAGCTGATTGTGCTGCCCCGGCGCATTGGCTGGCTCTCGCGTTTGCTCGACTGCCTGCCAGACGCTTTGCACGACAGAATTTTGCGTAATCAGCCACGCAAGCCTCGTTTAGGGGAAGCCGGTGCCACCGCCATCCCAGGCCTGAGCCAACCACCAGCCAGACACTAGAACATTCCAAAAAATGATGACGGAGACACACACCATGCGATACGAAGAGCACACCGCGCCTGCGCCCACCCAGGCGT
Source organism: Comamonas fluminis (assembly GCF_019186805.1). Taxonomy (NCBI): domain Bacteria; kingdom Pseudomonadati; phylum Pseudomonadota; class Betaproteobacteria; order Burkholderiales; family Comamonadaceae; genus Comamonas; species Comamonas fluminis. The sequence goes on from NZ_CP066783.1 coordinate 3,409,439, forward strand.
CTGAGGCGGCAACCGGCCTGCCTACGCAGGAGATGATTGCACTCATCGGCGCCGGCCCTTCCGGGCTGGCCGGGGCGCGCAATCTGCAAAAGCTGGGTATCGCGTTTCAGGGCTTTGAGGCCTATACCGATGTGGGCGGGCTGTGGAATATTGCCAACCCTCGCTCCACTGTCTATGAATCGGCCCACCTGATCTCCAGCAAGCGCACCACAGAATTTGCCGAGTTCCCCATGGCCGACAGCGTGGCCGACTACCCCAGCCACCGCGAGCTGTGCCGCTACTTTGCCGATTTTGCAGACCACTTTGACCTGCGCCGCCACTTTCGCTTTGGCGTGCGGGTGGAGCGTGTAGAGCCTGTGCGACCCGAGGACCCGGCAACGCCCTGGCGCGTGACCATTCGAAATAAAGAGGGAGCGCTGGAGAGCGCCGAGTACAAGGGCGTGGTGATTGCCAACGGCACGCTGGCCGAACCCAATCTGCCCAAGTTTGAAGGCCAGTTTGCGGGCGAGCTGCTGCACACCAGCCAGTACAAAAGCGCTGAGCAGTTCAAGGGCAAGCGCGTGCTGCTGATTGGCGCGGGCAACTCGGGCTGCGATATTGCCGTGGATGCCGTGCATTACGCCGACAGCATTGATATCTCGGTGCGCCGTGGCTACTACTTCGTGCCCAAGTATGTGTTTGGCAAACCCGCCGACACGCTGGGCGGCAAAAAGCCGCTGCCGCGCTGGCTCAAGCAGAAGGTGGATTCCGTCATTCTCAAGTGGTTCACGGGCGACCCGGTGCGCTTTGGCTTTCCCAGGCCCGACTACAAGATGTATGAGTCCCACCCCATCGTGAACTCGCTCATCCTGCACCACCTGGGCCATGGCGATATCCATGTGAAGCCAGATATTGCGCGCTTTGACGGGCACACCGTGCACTTCAAGGACGGCTCGCAGCAGGACTACGACATGGTGCTGCTGGCCACGGGCTACAACCTGCACTACCCCTTCATCGACAAGGCCCACCTGAACTGGGAGGGCATGGCCCCCAAGCTGTACATGAACATTCTGGCGCCCCGCTACCAGCGCCTGGCAGTGCTGGGCATGGTGGAAGCCAGTGGCCTGGGATGGCAGGGGCGATATGAACAGGCCGAACTGGTGGCCCGCTACTTCAAGGGGCTGGACGGCCAAACCAGCGCAGCCCAGCGCATGCAGACTGCCGTGGCCGGGCCACCGCCGGACCTGACCGGTGGCTACCGCTATCTGCAACTGGAGCGCATGGCCTATTACGTGAACAAGGATGCGTACCGCAATGCAGTGCGCGCTGCCGCCGATTCACTGAAGTAAGCCAGGAGAACACCATGCTGCCTGTCGATGAAATCCGGCTGAATTTCAACCCTGCGTCCCTGATGCTGCTCAATGGCGTGCTCGCATTCTTGATGTTCGGCATTGCGCTGGACACCAAAATAGAAGACTTTCGCCGCGTCGCCCGCATGCCCTGGGCCATGGCCGTGGGCGTGGCCGCGCAGTTTGTGGTGCTGCCAGCAGTGACCTATGGCCTGACGCTGCTGCTGGGCGTGGGCCCCAGCATTGCGCTGGGAATGATTCTGGTGGCCTGCTGCCCACCCGGCAATATCTCCAACATCCTCACGCACCGCGCCAAAGGCAATGTGGCGCTGTCGGTTTCGATGACGGCGATTTCCAACGCGCTGTCCGTGGTCATCATGCCGCTGAACTTTGCCTTCTGGGGTGGACTGCACCCCACGGCATCAGCACTGCTCAAGACCATTGCACTGGATCCGCTGGAGATGGTGGGCCACATCATCGTCATCATCGGCATTCCGTTTGTGCTGGGCGTGTGGTGCGCACACCAGTTTCCAGCACTCACACGGCGCTTCAAAAAGCCCGTCGGCATCATCAGCTTTCTGGCGCTGATTGGTTTCATCATTGGCGCCATCGCAGGCAACTGGCGCTTCTTTCTGGACTACGTAGGCATGGTGCTGCTGGCCGTGGCCTTGCATGACGCCATCGCCTTTGCCACAGGCTATCTGTGCGCCCGCGTCACAGGCCTGCAAGACTACGAACGCCGCGCCGTGACCATGGAAGTCGGCATTCGCAACGCGGGCCTTGGCCTGGTGCTGATCTTCAGCTTCTTTGGCGGCCTGGGCGGCATGGCCGTGGTGGCAGGCGTCTGGGGCTTCTGGGACATCATCGCCGGGCTGGCCCTGGCATCGGCCTGGGGCCGCAAAGCCCCGCAAGGCGCGCACGCAATGGAAGGACAAGCGGCATGACTGAGCAACAAGCTGTTGAACGCGCCTACCGCATTCTGATCACCGGGGCCGATGGCTTTCTGGGCCGCAGCGTGGTGCAAGCGCTGGGCCAGCGCATTGATACCGAGGTGGTTGCGCTGGATGTGCGTGCCGTACCTGCTGAACGCCAGGTCGATGGTGTGCACTACGCCGTCATGGATGTGCGCAACCCGGGGCTGGCGCAAGTGCTGCGAGAGCACCGCATCGACACCGTGGTGCACCTGGCCTCCATCGTGACGCCCGGCAAGGACAGCAACCGTGCGCTGGAATACGACGTGGATGTCAATGGCACACGCAATGTGCTCACCGCCTGCGTGGAGCAAGGCGTCAAGCATGTCATCGTCTCCTCCAGCGGCGCGGCCTATGGCTACCACGCCGACAACCCCGACTGGCTGCAGGAGCACCACGCGCTGCGCGGCAACCAGGCCTTTGCCTATTCCGACCACAAGCGCCTGGTGGAAGAAATGCTGGCCGAGTGGCGAGAAAAATACCCCCGGCTGGCGCAGACGGTGCTGCGCATCGGCACCATTCTGGGCGAGAGGGTGGACAACCAGATCACCGCCCTGTTTGAAAAGCCACGCCTGCTGGCCGTTCGCGGCAGCGACAGTCCTTTTGTGTTCATCTGGGACCAGGATGTGACCGGTGCGGTCATGCACGCCCTCGATGGTGCTGCGCCCGGCTGCTACAACCTCGCTGGCGATGGCGCGCTTTCCATTCACGACATTGCCAGCCGCCTGGGCAAGCGCACGCTGAACCTGCCCGCCGGCCTGCTGCGCAGCGCGCTCTGGGTGGGCTCCAGCCTGGGCATCAGCCGCTATGGGCCAGAGCAGCTGGACTTTCTGCGCTACCGGCCGGTGCTACTCAACACCGCTCTCAAGCAATGGGGCTATGTGCCGCGCAAGACCAGCGCGCAGGCGTTTGAGGCCTTTGTGGCCGCGCGTCAGGCGCAAGGTCGCCCCCTGCGCGTGATGGCAGCTGCCTGATGCAGGCTCCATCCCGATTTTCGCGCGGCGATATGGCCTGCGCGCTGAGCGTGATCGTCATCTGGGGCCTCAACTTTGTGGTGATGAAGCTGGGCCTGCAAACACTCAGCCCCATGGTGCTGGGGGCGCTACGCTTCATGGCGGCATCACTGCCATTCATTGCGTTCATTCGCCCGCCCCAAATGCCATGGCGCTATGTGGTGGCCTACGGGTTGGCGCAGGGGCTGGGGCAATTTGGCTTTTTGTTTCTGGGGCTTAGGCTGGGCATGACGGCGGGCATGGCCTCGGTGGTCATGCAAACGCAGGCCTTTTTCACACTTCTGCTGGCCGTGGCGTTTCTGGGCGAGCGTGCACGCGCCATGCAATGGGCGGGGCTGGCAATGGCGCTGTCGGGGCTGGTCATCATTGCCGCAGGCCATGGTGAAGGCGCATTGCAGATGACGCTGGCGGGCTTTGTGCTCACGCTGTGTGCAGCCTTCATGTGGGCCGTGTCCAACCTCGTGGTGCGCAAGGCTGCGCAGGCCGCGCCGGGCTATGCGCCGCTGCCGTTTGTGGTGTGGAGCAGTCTGGTGCCCATCATTCCCTTCTGGCTGCTGGCCTGCCTGCAAGACGGCCCGCAGGAAGTCGCCCGGCAACTGGCCTCGCTGGACATCAAAGCCGCGCTGGCCGTGCTCTACCTGGCCCTGCTTGCCACCTTGCTGGCCTACAGCCTCTGGACACGGCTGCTGCAGCGCCACACCGCAGGTAAAGTAACGCCCTATTCGCTGCTGGTCCCAGTCATCGGTCTGGTGGCCGCCCTGCTGGTGCTGGGCGAGCACCCTTCGCCCCTGCAGTGGTGGGGCACGGCCGCTGTGCTGTGCGGCATGGTTATCAACCAGAGTCAGGGGCTGATGCAGACACTGGGCGGTGCATTTCGGCGCTCGATGCCGTAGTTCAAAGAACTTTCGCGCCTTGCATTTCCCAGAGTCTCTTGAATTGTTTATAATGCTCGACTTTGCTGGCATTACCCCGTCGGCCATACTAGTTAAAAAGTGGCGGGGAAAACCGCTGTTCATGGCTCTCAGGCCCGATCTTCCCGAGAACCCGCTGTCAGCACAGATATATCTGGAAAATTAAATGACTACCATCCGCGTCAAAGAAAACGAGCCCTATGAAGTTGCCCTGCGCCGCTTCAAGCGCACCATCGAAAAGCTGGGTCTGCTGACCGATCTGCGTGCTCGTGAGTTCTACGAGAAGCCTACAGCCGAGCGCAAGCGCAAGAAGGCTGCTGCCGTGAAGCGTCACTACAAGCGCGTTCGCAGCATGCAACTGCCTAAGAAGCTGTACTAATCTCTTGATTAGGACTAGCCGGCCGTAAAAACGCCGCAAACCCGCGCTAGGGACGCCAAGCGCGGGTTTTTTGTTTTCTGGCCACTGCGATCGATCACCATGCAGTGACCTTTCTACTGAAGGAAAAGCCATGAGCTTGAAAGCCCAGATTACCGAAGATATGAAGACCGCCATGCGTGCCAAGGACAGCGCACGCCTGGGCACCATCCGCCTGCTGCAAGCCGCGATGAAGCAAAAGGAAGTGGACGAACGCGTGGAGCTGGATGACGCCGCCGTTATCGCCATCGTGGACAAGCTGATCAAGCAGCGCAAGGACTCCATCGCCGCCTACGAAAGCGCCAACCGCCAGGATCTGGCCGATGTGGAAAAGGCCGAGATGGAAGTGCTCAAGGTCTATCTGCCCGAACGCATGTCCGAAGCCGAAATCACCGCCGCCGTGCAAGCCATCGTGGCCGAAGTTGGCGCCGCTGGCCCCGGCGACATGGGCAAAGTCATGGGTGCCGTGAAGTCCAAGCTGGCAGGCAAGGCTGATATGGGCCTGGTGTCTGCCGCCGTGAAGGCTGCACTGACCCAATAAGTCGGTCAATCAGCGCAGGCTGCCGCACAGTCATGCGCTTCAAAATCAGAAGCTGCTGTCGCTTTATTGATGGATATTTCAGATCAAAAATAATCTGAAGTTATTGAATATCAAGCGCTGGCAGCTTCTTTTTTAAGAGCATCTTTCAGCAACGCGGGCCGCTGCTGCTGAAAAAAGCTCTGCAGAAATTCCACGCAGACCCGCACCTTGGCAGATCGCTCCAGCCGCGTTGGATAGACGGCCCAGATATTCGCCTGCTGTCGCCATTCGGGCAGCACTTGCATCAGGCGCCCTTGCTGCAGATCAGCCGCCACATCCCACAGTGATCGCAGCACAATGCCGTGCCCATCGCAGGCCCATTGCACAGCCATCTCGCCATGGTTGGTAGACAGCGGCCCCGTCACCTTCACGCTGCGTTCCTGGCTGCCCGCACGCAGCTTCCACACGCCAAACGGGTGGTCGCGCTCCTTGATGACCAGACAGTCGTGGCCCGCCAGCTCGTCCAGCGTGCGCGGGCTGCCGCGCCGCTGCAGATAGGCGGGCGCGGCGCACAGCACGCGGTGGTTGTCGGCCAGATGCCGAGCAATCAGATGTGGCGCAATTTCGTCGCCCACGCGCACATCCAAGTCAAAACCTTCGGCCGCCACATCCACAATGCGGTCAAACACCTCCAGCCGCAACTGCAGCGCCGGGTATTGCGCAATCAACTGCGACAGCGCGGGCGCCACCACATTGCGGCCAAAGCCAAAGCTGGTGGACACGCGCAGCAGGCCGCGGGGCTGGCGGCGTGTCACATCCACCTCCTGCAGCAGGTGCTCAACTTCATCCAGAATGCGCTGCGCCCAGTGGTAGACGCGCTCGCCCTGCTCCGTCACCGCCACACGGCGCGTGGTGCGGTGCAACAGCTTCACGCCCAGCTCTTCTTCCAGCAGACGAATGCGCTTGCTGACGAAGGCGGGCGAAGCATGGAGCGCGGCCGCCGCTTCGCCAAAGCTGGCTTTGCGCACCACAGTGGTGAAGACGCGCAGGTCTTCTGGCGAGGGCATTTTCTGCACGATCTGTAAACAATCAGGCCACGATATGGCGATTGTATGCAGCCCATCGCGCTGCAAAATAGGCAGCTACCGCACACCCCAAAAGAGAGTTCAGCCATGAACAGCCCCAAAAAAATCGCAGTCATCGCCGGCGACGGCATTGGCAAGGAAGTCATGCCAGAAGGCCTGCGCGCGCTGGAAGCCGCCGCCAGGCGCTTCAACCTGCCGCTGGAGTTTCACCACTTTGACTGGGCGCACTGCGACTACTACGCCGAGCACGGAAAGATGATGCCGGACGACTGGAAGGCGCAACTGCAAGGCATGGACGCCATCTTCTTTGGCGCCGTGGGCTGGCCTGCGACGGTGCCCGACCATGTGTCGCTGTGGGGTTCGCTGCTCAAGTTCCGCCGCGAGTTTGACCAGTACATCAACCTGCGCCCCGTGCGCCTGTTTGAAGGCGTGCCCTGCCCGCTGGCTGGCCGCAAGCCCGGCGATATCGACTACTACGTGGTGCGCGAGAACACCGAGGGCGAGTACACAGCCCTGGGCGGCATCATGTTTGAAGGCACAGACCGCGAGATCTGCATCCAGGAATCGGTCTACAGCAAGCACGGCGCCGAGCGCCTGCTGAAATATGCGTTCGATCTGGCCCAAAGCCGCAGCAAAAAGCATGTGACGCTGGCCACCAAATCCAACGGCATTGCCATCAGCATGCCCTGGTGGGACAAGCAGGCAGACGCCATGCACAAGAGCTATCCCGAAATCACGCTGGACAAGCAGCACATCGACATCCTGACCGCGCGCTTTGTGCTGCAGCCCGGCCGCTTTGATGTGGTGGCTGCGACCAATCTGTTTGGCGACATCCTGAGCGACCTAGGCCCTGCCACCACCGGCACCATCGGCCTGGCGCCTTCGGCCAACCTGAACCCGGAGCGCAACTTCCCGTCGCTGTTTGAACCCGTGCACGGTTCGGCGCCCGACATCTACGGCAAGAACATTGCCAACCCCATCGCCATGGTCTGGTCTGCCGCGCTGATGCTGGACTTCCTGGGCCACAGCGAAGGCAACTGGCGCACTGCGCACGACGCCATCGTCAGCGCGATTGAAGACGTCATCAAAACCGGCCCCAAGACCCCCGACCTGGGCGGCAGCGCCAACACCACGCAGGTGGGCGAGGCAATTGCAGTGGCTATTACCGGAAAGCTTTAAGACCGAGATCATTTCAGCGGACAGCCTACCCAAGGGGTAAGCTGCAGCCAGTACAAAGCAGTGTTCACTTCTTTGGCTTCGGATACTGCTTTGTTCAAGATTGCTGAAAAACTGCTGCCCCAGCCTGCGGGCATGAAGATTGACTTTCTTCACCCCGCAGGCGCCCCTGCACTGACGCCTGCGGGCAGTGTGTCCTGGCAGGTGTTTTCCAATCCTGTCAGCCTGTTCATTGGCGGCGTAGCCGCTGTTTTGCTGGAGATGGCCGAGCCATCAGTACGCACGGGCGTGTGGGAACACAGCAGCTTTCGGCGCGATCCGCTGACGCGCTTGCAGCGCACTGGCTATGCGGCCATGGTTACCGTGTATGCCCCGCGTGAGCAGGCCGAGCAGCTCATCGCACGCGTGGTGCGCATGCACGACAAAGTCAGCGGCAGCACACCGGACGGCACGCCGTACCAAGCCAATGACCCCAGACTGCTGAACTGGGTGCAAGCCACGGCCAGCTTTGGCTTTTGCCAGGCGTTTCATCAATATGGCCGCCCCTTGAGCATGGCCCAGCGCGACGCGTTCTTCAGCCAGAGCCGCCTGCCCGCCTCACTCTATGGCGCAACTGAGGCGCCTGTCAGCGAGCAGCAATGGCTGGATCTGCTGCAGGCCACCGCCCCACAACTGGAAGACAGCGCCATCATTGAAGAGTTTCTGAGCATCATGGAAGGCAGCGCCATTCTTCCCGGGCTTCCCTTCCTTGCCCGCCCGCTGCAAAAGCTGCTGGTGGCCGCTGCAGTGGATATCACGCCCGCGCCGGTGCGCAACTACCCCGCGCTGCAAAAGCGCCGACTGAGCTGGGCAGGGAAAACCATTGTGAAAGGGCTGGCAAGACTGGCGCAGGCGCTGCCTTTGCCAGACATGCCCAGTGCCCAGGCTCAACAACGCATGCGCCACACCGCCAGTTGATTATCAAATTTAGTAGCACATAGCGCTTTTGACAAAAGGGCTTGGGGCATATTTCATGAATATTCCGGCAAAAGCCTTGAGCAAACGCCCGCCCACACTCTGCGGGACAATCGCGCCATGAGCACTTCCGAGCAACCCCGCAACCCGCTGCACGGCATCACGCTGGAGCGCATGGTGACCGACCTGGCCGACTACTACGGCTGGGATGGCCTGAGCGAGAACATTCCGCTGCGCTGCTTCAGCGTGGACCCCAGCGTCAGTTCCAGCCTGAAGTTTCTGCGCAAGACACCCTGGGCACGCGAGAAGGTGGAAAGCCTGTACCTCTATACCCTGCGCCGCCAAGAACGGCAGTCGCAAGGTAAGCGCTACTGATTCTGAACAATGCGCTGACTCGCCCCCCGCGCCTCTTCATCGGAACGAACAGAGGGCTGTGCGGCTGGAGCCAGTGACGGGGACTCCATTTGCTGCTCGCGCAGCCACTGCACCAGAGCATCGGGAGCCAGCGGCCGTGCAAACAGATAGCCCTGAGCGACCGGATAGCCCTGCTCGCGCAGCATCAGGTTCTGCGCCGGCGTTTCCACCCCCTCGGCCACCACGGTCAGGTGCAGGCTCTGGCCTATGCCCAGAATGGCACGGCTGAGCGCACGTGCGGCCTCATCGTGCTCAAGATCCGCGACAAAGCTGCGGTCCAGCTTGAGTTCGCTGACCGGCAGACGGCGCAGATAGCTGAGACTGGAATAGCCGGTGCCAAAATCGTCCATGGACAGGCGCACGCCATGGGCATGCACCTCGTTGATGGTCTTCATGGTGCTGGGGTTGGTATCCAGCAGAATGCTCTCCGTCAGCTCCAGCGTCAGATTCTGCGGCTTGAGTTCATTGCGCTGCAGCGTGTCGGCAATCATGCGCGGCAGGTCCAGGTTGTGAAAGCTTGAGGGCGAGAGGTTCACCGAGACCGCCGGTATGACCAGGCCCTGAGCATGCCACTGCGAGAGCTGACGGCAGGCCTCGCTCAAAGCCCAGCGTCCCAGGTCGGCAATCAGGCCACATTCCTCGGCCAGCGGAATGAAGCGGGCCGGTGAGATTTCCCCCAGCTCGGGGTGTGACCAGCGCGCCAGCGCCTCCACGCCATAGAGACGCCCGCTGCTCAACTCGATCTGCGGCTGATAGTGCAGATGCAGACTCCCCTGCTGCAATGCCTTGCGCAGTGCAGTTTCCAGCGCCAGCCGCTCCTGGGCCAGGCGGTTCATTTCGCTGCTGAAAAAGCTGAAGCGCCCACGCCCCTGGCTCTTGGCCTGGTACATGGCCATATCGGCACGCTGCAGCAGGGTTTCCATATCGCGCCCATCGGCGGGGAACATGGCAATGCCAATGCTGGCAGAAATGCCCAGCGCCGTGTCAGCCACCGTCATGGGCTGAGACAACAGCTCCTGCAGCCGCTCAATGGTGCCCGCCACCTGGTCGGCATCGCACTGCGGCAGCACGGCGACAAACTCATCACCCGACAGACGCCCCGCAATATCGGAGGAGCGCAGCACCTGCTGCAAGCGCTTGGCCACGATGCAGAGCAAATCGTCACCAGCCGTATGACCCAGCGAGTCGTTGACCTGCTTGAAGCGGTCAAGGTCGATGAACAGCACAGCCAGTTGTTCGTCGTTGCGCGCTGCCGAAGCCATGGCTTGATCGGCCTTGGCCTGCAGCAGACTGCGATTGGGCAAACCCGTCAGGCCATCGTAGAAGGCCAGCTGGCGAATACGTACCCGCGCATGCTCGCGCTCCAGCGCCAGCGCGCACAGATGGGTGCAGGCATCGGCCAGTTGCTGGTGAAAGGCCAATGAGGTCGGCGTGCGCGGCGCGAGGTAGTAGAAGGCGAAAGTGCCAACAGGCTTGCCCTGGCTGTTGCGAATCGGCGAGGACCAGCAGGCCCGGTAGCCCAGCGGCAGCACCAGATCCTTGTAGTCGCTCCACAGCGGGTCGGTGGCAATATCGTCAACCATCACCGTCGCATTGCGCCAGATCGCGGTGCCGCAGGAACCGGCTTTGGGCCCGATAGCCAGCCCATCGAGCAACTGCGAATAGGAATTTGGCAAGCTGGGCCCGGCCAGCGGATGTATCAGCCCTTTTTCATCAACCCCCAGAATCATGGCACTGATCTCGGGCGCAATGCGCTCCACTTCTTGGCAGACCAGCTCCAGCACATCAACCAGTGGACGCTCTCGCGCCATGGCCTCCAGCACGCGGTGCTGCAAGGTCTCATGCATCTTGGAGCGCGTGATGTCCGTAAGCATGGATACGGTGTAGCGCCAGCTGCCATCAGGGTTGGCAATGGGGTTGCTGATGATCTTGGCCCAGTAGCGCTGGCCGTTTTTGCCAACCACGATTTCCTCGCGCCCCACGGAACGACCAGCCCGCAGCTCGGACTGGTACAGCTGCGTGCGGTCAGCCGACAGCTGTGGAGCCAGCAATGAAATAGGCATCTTGCCCATGACTTCCTCGTCCGCCCAGCCGAACATACGTGTGAAACCGCCGTTGACATGCAGGATTTGCGAGTGGCTGTCGCTGATGATGACGGCTGTGTCCGAGGCATTCGCCACCAGCGACAGCAGGTACAGATGCTCCTGCTGCGCTTTCTCGCGCGCACGGCGCTCGGTGATGTCAGTCGCAATCTTCAGGATATGGGACACCTGCCCCTGCTCATCCAATACCGGCGAATAGGTGGCCTCCAGCCAGCAGCTGCTGCCATCGCTACGCAAACGCTCCACCACACCCGAATAGGCGCCTCCTGCACACAGCAGATCCCAAGCCGCCTGGTATTTGGGGCTGCGCAGCAGGCGCTCGGTGCAGAAGCTGCGGTGCTGGCGGCCCAGAGCCTGCTCGCGTGTCAGGCGCATCAGCTGCAGATAGTTGGCATTGGCATGGAGCAGTCTGCCGTCCAGCGAAAATTCCGCCAGTGCCATGACACGATCCAGGGCCTGCAGCTGCGCCCGCGGCCATGGATGGGCCGGCTCTTTGTTATCTCCCTCTCTCATCACTGCTCCTTGGCAGTTTCGCCTTTTGCAGACCGACAGCAGCTGGGTCGATATGTCAAACGACGAAACCTGCATTTGCATTAATGCTGGCAATAATAATGAAGAGAGTCCATCAAACGCAGGTTTTCTGCGTCATTTACTCCACAGAAGCCGATGATTTTCAAACCCCTGTTTTTATGAAGCGCCACAGAGGCGGTAGCAAAAATTTCCACAACCCATACTGGATCTACAGAAACACCAGAGCAATTACTCACCCTCCAGCCACTGAAAGGTTGTGTGAATATTTGTTGATGGCACCGGGCATTATCTGAATGACGCCCGGTTCACTCAGACTGAGTTTTTCTCAGCGCCTCATCCATTTACCGCCAAACTGGTTGACCAGCATGCCCAGCAGCACACCTGCCGTGCCCAGCCACTGCAGACCTGTTGGAAACTCCCCCAGCAGCACCATGGCCGACAGAAGACCAATCACCGGCACCAGCAAGGACAGCGGTGCCACCGTACTGGCGGCATAGCGCTGCAGCAAACGTGTCCACAGCCCGTAACCCAGCAAAGTGGAAAGCAGGGCCAGATAGGCGATTACGCCCAGCTCACGCCAGCCTATGGCGCTCAGCTGCGTCTTCACCGCATCGCCGCCCTCCATCCACCAGGACAGCAAAAACAGCGGAATCATGGGGAACACGCTGGTCCAGACGATGAAGGATGCAGGCTCGTACGAGCCTTGATTCGCCGCCACGCGCGTCAACAAGTTTGAAACCGCCCACATGGCAGCGGCCCCAACGGTGAGCACAAAGCCAATCAGCGTCATATTGGCTGCGCCCTCGCCATGCGCAGCGCCAATCAGCACCAGACCGCCAATCGCAACCAGCAAGCCCATCCACTGCCAGCGCTGCGGCTTTTCCTTCAAGAAGGCGGCCGCCAGCAGCATGGTGATAAAGGCCTGCGTCTGCAGCACAACGGATGCCATGCCCGCAGGCATACCCAGCTTCATGCCCGTAAACAGCAGGCCAAACTGCCCCACGCCTTGCACCAACCCATAGGCCGCCAAAATACCCCAGGACAGATTGCGCGGAGGCCGCACAAACAGCAAAAAAGGCAGCGATGCCGCCGCAAAGCGCAGCGCACACATCAGCAGCGGGGACAAAGTGGCCAGGCCCCACTTCATGACCACAAAATTCAGCCCCCAGATCACGATGACGATGATGGCGCTGAACCAGTCAGCACGGCTCATGCCCGAGGCAGGCGACGAAGCGGAACTCATAAAACAATCACAAAAGAAGAAGCAGCAATGGTTTGAGTATGACGGGAATGTGGCTGCGGCGCAGACCCTGTGGTGACCGGGCGTAGCGCCGAGTTACTGCAGATCGTAAGGATTGCTTCTTGCGGGCAATAGCTGCAGCACCAGCTTGGCCCCATACAGCACGATCAATGTGCCCAGCAAATCTCCCACCAGCAAAATCAGCAAGCGGTCTGGGTGCAGCCCTCGCCCCATCAGCCAGCAGCCAATCTGATGCAAAACCGCATTGGCCAGCGCATACAGCACACTCAGAACCAGCAGCCGCGAAGCGGTGAGATTGTTCAGCGCCTGACCCAGCCCCATCCAGCGCCGGGCAAGCCGGTACATGCCATAAGGAGCCACCGCTGCCACCACAGCGCCCCAGGAAGATCGGACCAGATCATTGGGGAAAATATAGAAAAAGCAGACCAGCCAGGAGGCAATCAGCAAGCCCACACCACCTGCACCCGCAAACAGCAAGGTGCACAGCAGGCGCGCACCGGCAGGCAGATAAATCCAGTTCACCCCTGGCACAAACTCCAGTGAGCCGAAGATCAACTCGTTGAGCACCACCATCGCCACAAAAAACACGATGGTGGTCATAACCATTGCACAGTACAGACCGATATTCTTCATTCTCGTTGCTGCTCAGGATTTCCTGCAAAGCAGTACTATCGGCAACTCGCTCCAGGTCTTTACCTTGATGACCTCCCATTCGCACTCTGCCAGTGATGAAAAAGTCCTTGTCCGCTGATATCTATCTCCGTTTTCTGCAACTGGCGGAATCCATACGCGGTCTTCCAGCCCTGCCCCTGCTGGACCCGCAGGAAGAGCGTCTTCTGGAGCAGATTGCCAAGGCCGGCACACGCCAGGAGCGACTGTGCGTGCGCGACCTGATGGCGCAGCGCGAAATGGGCTCTCCCGCCACCATTCACTCGCGGCTCAAGTCCATGCGTCAAAAGGGCTGGATTCAGCTGGCTGACACGGAAGACACGCGCCGCAAGCAGATCGAACTCAGCCCGGATGCGCACAAGCACTTTGAAAAGCTCTCTCAATGCATTGTGGATGCCGCAGCAGAGCGCTGAGAGCGTTTTCAGTCTTTCTGCACCAATACAAAAAGCCAGTCAGAAATCCATCTGACTGGCTTTTTTCTTTCAGCGTAGCTTCGATGTCAGGACTTGCGGCGGCGCACCAGCCAGGCAATCAATGCCAGCACCACGATGACACCCACGGCCATGCCGATGCGGGCCAGTGTCAGCAAGCTGCTGCCCGAGCCTGCTGCCGCAGGGTCACGCAACTGCGCCACTTGCTGCTCTGTCACCTTGGCGCTGGGGTTGCCATAGCTGGTCAGCAGATAGTTGCCCAGCGAAGTGATCTGCTTGTCGGTCAGCTCATGGGCAAAGCCGGGCATGACGGAATCTGCGCCATGGCGCTCAATACCGTGCAGCAGCACCTGCACCAGATTGTTGCTGTTGGCGTGCCCCAGTGATGTGTTGTTGAACAGCGAAGGCAGGCCGCCCCCTTCTGTACCCTGGCCCTGTGCCTGGTGGCAGGCAGCGCAGTAGCCGTCATAGATCTGCGCACCGGTCATGGCGTTGTAGTCCTTGGGCAGATCGACTCCGCGCACGCTGTCCAGGGCATCGGTCTGCTTGCCAAAGCTGGCTGCCGACTGCTTGAGGCTGCCGTCATCCACCGCTGGCAAGGATTTCACATACACCGCAATGGCTTTCAAGTCCTCAGCACTCAGGTGCTTCAGGCTGTGGTCCACCGCTTCGGCCATAGGGCCTGCCGCTGGGCCTTTGCCAGGCACGGGCTTGCCGCTCATATAGGCCACCAGCTCTTCCTCGGTCCAGCTGCCAATGCCGCTGCTGGCGTGCGATGTGATGTTGGGGGCATACCAGCCGCCTAGGTCAGCACCGCCCAGGCTGCGCTTGGCATCTTCCGCCATCAAGGCTGTGCGGGGCGTATGGCAGGTGGTGCAGTGGGCCAGACCTTGCGCCAGATAGGCGCCGCGGTTCCATTCAGGGGGCTGCGAAGCATCGGCCTTGTAAGGCGTAGCGTCGTGGAACATGGCGTTCCACACACTCAAGGACGCGCGGATATTGAACGGGAATGGCAAATCCGTCTGCTTGGCCGGTGCGTCATCCACCGCCTGCACGCCTTGCATGAAGTAGGCATACATGGCGGCAATGTCCTCGTCCGTCGTCTTGGCATACGCGGTGTAGGGCATGGCGGGGTACAGGTTCGCACCGTCAGCGCGTTTACCGTGGCGCAATGCATCCGTGAACTGCTGCAGCGTGTAGTTGCCAATGCCGTGCGTCTTGGAAGGCGTGATGTTGGTCGAGTAAATCGAGCCCAGTGGGCTGGCTAGCGCCAGGCCACCGGCCATGGACTTGCCGCCCGGCGCAGTGTGGCAAGCCACGCAGTCGCCCGCAGTGGCCAGATAACGGCCTCGCTCCACCTCAGCGTTGTCAGCCGCGAAGGCGGGGGCAGCAGCCAGCACCGTGGCAGCCAGCCAGGAGAATTTCATCAATGTCTTGTTCATGGTGTGTGTTCTCCTGCCTCAGGCCTTGGGTTGCCAGTCAGGCACCAGAGGTTTCCACGTCGCTTGCGTGTTGCTGCGCGGCAGCATGGCCGGGCCACCGTTTTCGGCAATGATGTGCGCCGCTGTACGCATGGCTACGGCCAGTGCATTCACAGTCGAATTGCAGGTGGACGAGGTGGGCAGCAGGCCCGTAGAGGCCATGTACAGGTTCTCGTGATCCCAGGCGCGGCCGAACTGGTCAACCACGCATTCCTTGGGGTCCTTGCCCATGCTCAGGGTGCCGCAGATGTGCTGGTTGTTGCTGTAAGCGCCGTCTTTGCTGTAGCGCAGATTGGTTCCCCCCATCAGCTCGGCGATCTTGGCAAAGTCCTTCTGGGCACGCTTGTGACCCTTGAAGGTGTATTCGTCAATCTGATAGTGCACACGGGGCTTGGGGATGCCCATGCTGTCTTTTTCATCCGCCAGATCCACGCGGTTTTCCGGGTTGGGCAAAACTTCCAGCACCGTTTTCATGCTCATCTCGCGGGCCGAGATGTGGCGAAGCTTTTCTTCAAACTCCTTGCCATATACCCCTTCCTTAATGAGCGCACTGGTGGCGCCATCAACACGCGACATATTCGTGAAGTCAATGCGGTAGGGAGAGTGCTCCGAGCGGAACGCGCCATCACGCATGGCATTGATGGAGCTGGGGCTTTGCGGGCCACGGCCCAACCACACGTCCTCGTCTGCATCAAAAGCAAGCGAGGTGCTGGGGTGGTCCATCAGGTGGCGGCCCACCTGGTCATGCTCGTTGGCCAGACCATTCTTGAACTTGTCGCTCTTGGACAGCAGCAGCAAACGTGGTGACTCGATGCCGTTGGAGGCCACGATAAAAGTCTTGCCGGTGACGCGGTGCACGTTCTTGTCCACGTCGTAATAGTTGGCAGCCACGATGCGGCCTTTTTTGTCATGCTCCAGCTGGAAAACGTTGGCATGGATTTGCAGCTTGACACCCACGGCCAGCGCCTGCTTGACGGCAATACCGCCGTGGTACTGCGCATCAATGGGGCAGACGGGCTGGCAGTTGTTGGCACCGCAGCAAGGCGGGCGACCATCAAAACTGCGGCTGTTGCGGGCCACCGTGTTGCTGACCACATTGAAGCTGCCTTTGAGGCGATCCGTCAGGCGCTGCATGGCGTAAGGCACGGCCACTTCCCCCATAGGGAAAGGCTTGCTGCGGGGCGAGCCGGTTTCGGTCGAGCCACCCACACCCATGATTTCTTCGACTTCCTGGTAGTAGGGCTCCAGATCGTCATAGTCAAACGGCCAGTCCTTGCCCACGCCATACAGGCTGTGGATGCGAAAGTCGTTGGGCACATTGCGCCAGGCCTGTGCGGCCCAGTGCCAGCTGGTGCCGCCCACCTGGCGGATGTACTCGGCCTTGTAAGGCTCAGGACCTGCCTGCACCAGATAACCGTTGTCCTCTGGTCGATAGATAGGGTGTGGCGCTGTAGGAATGGATGGATACGGCGCCATCAGGTCGCCTCGGCGTGAGGCGTTGTGAAAACGTGCGACGAAAACGCCGCGATCCGAGGGGCCGCCTGCTTCGAGCATCAACACCGATGCCCCCGAGCGAGCCAGCTTCGCGCCCATCATGGAGCCGATGATGCCGGCGCCGATGATGACGAAGTCTGCAGAGAGATTGGAATCAGCCATGGTATTTCTCGTGGATTGTGATGAGTGGGCTGCGCTTCAGGCCTGGGGCAGCTTGACGACTTGCTGCAGCTTGAAAGTCGTGGGGTTGCTGCTCCAGCTGCCATAGACCCCGTAGGCGTAGGACGGCGGGCGCAGCTTGTCGGCAACTACTTCGGCGTTCAGCGCATGTTCATAGGCCACCACGCGTGTTGCAGTGCCACTGCCCGCAATGCCCTGGTACCAGACCTGCATGACCTGCCCGGGGATATCGGCCAGATCGGGCTGCTCGACCTTCAGGCGCTGGTTCAGGTCGGCCAGAGCCACCTGCTGGCTGCCAATCCAGGCCCACAGGGTCTGAAGCTTGTCGCTGAACTTGCCGTCCAGTTCATTGAGTGCCGCCAGCAGACGCGAGCCTTGTGACAGGGGCAGCTCTGCGCGTTCTGTCAGGTAAAGCGACAGCGCCATAAAACTATCGCTGCCCGCAGCAGTGGCTGCCGGGACTGCGGCCCAGCTGCCGGGAATGAGCTGAGCCATGCCAGCCGCCAGTGCGCCACCCAGCAGGTGGCGACGGCTGAGGCCGAACGTCGGAAATTGAGGAGTAGTGGTCATAGTAGTACTGGGTCTGAAGATCGGTGCACAACACCTCTATTGGCGGGGCAAAGGCCTGCGCCAGCCATAGGACGTGGTCATTGGGAGGTCTTCAGCCTCGAACCATTCAGGGGTCGGTGATTGACTACGGCTGCGGCCAGATGGCGCACCGTGCTGCGGCGTATCTTTGGGAAGCAATACGGGCAGATGGGCCGCACCCTCCAAAGATCAGATGTTTGCACTTGCTCTCAATGTACGTTCTGTAAACATGAGAACCAATGCACCCACACACAATGATTTATTACGGCAGCCGTAATAATTAAGTCTTTATGGAGGTAAGAACCTGTGCTGGATCGCTTGCACACCATGACGGTGTTTCTGGCCGTCATCGATGAAGGGGGCTTCACTGCTGCGGCACGCCGCCTGTCCATGACCGTGCCCCATGTCACGCGCCACATTGCCGCGCTGGAAGGGCAGTTGGGCACCCGGTTGCTGCAGCGCACCACGCGCAGCGTGAGCCTGACGCCTGCGGGCGAGCGCTATGCCGCCCGCGTGCGCGACATTCTGGACGCCGTGGCCATCGCCACCACCGAAGCGCAAAGCGACACCAGCGCCCTGACTGGCGTGCTGCGCATTGTCTCCACACCATCGCTGACGGACGCTCTGATCTCGCCTCTGGCCGCAGACTTTCGCCTGATGTATCCCGGCATTGCACTGGATGTGCATGTGGACTCCAGCCTGGCCCCCGACATGAACCGCTACGACCTGGGGTTCATGCAGGTGTTCGAGAATTTCAACGCCAGCATCGTGGCACGCAAGCTGTCCACCTCAGAGGCCATGCTCTATGCTGCGCCCAGTTACCTTCAGCGCCATGGCGCGCCTCAAACGCCACAGGAGCTGAGCCAGCACCTGTATGTGCTGCGCCGCCGCCAGGGCATGCAGCGCAACAGCATTGCGCTGTGGCACAGCCAGCAGCACACGAGCGAGCCCCCGGTTCATGACATCGATGTGAGGGCTGTCATCACCATCAATCAGACCGCCAGCATCTTGCAGATGGTGCTCGATGGCTCCGGCATTTCAGACTTCACACTGGATTCCGTCCGCCCGTTCCTCAGCGAAGGCCTGCTGCAGCCCGTGCTGCCCGGCTGGATCACGGGCCGCCTGCATGTGCTGATGGCCCTGCCCAGCCACAAGCACATTCCGCCACGCACCAAGGCTTTCATGGACTTCATGGCGCAGGCGCGTCAGGCAGGCAAGGTGCATCCCTGCTAAATCACCACATCAAAAACAATAGCTTCCAGCGCTTCTTGCATATTGGTTTCATTACTAAAAATCAATGAACCCCTTCAATAATCAGCGCAAGCAGCTATCAAATTGACACAGACCCAAACTCTGCCGCAGACATGAAAAAAAGGCGAAGTGCCTGCGCACCCCGCCTTTTGCTGCAACCGCTTCAGCCGTCAGCCCATCAGCTGCCTGCCACCTTCATGCGGTTGATGAGGATGGAGCCCACGGTCTTGGCACCGTAGTTATAGGCGTCTGCGCCAATGGCTTCGATGCCCTTGAACATGTCCTTCATATTGCCGGCGATGGTGATTTCATCCACGGGGAAGGCGATCTCGCCGTTCTCCACCCAGAAGCCGCTGGCGCCACGCGAATAGTCGCCGGTCACATAGTTCACGCCCTGGCCCATCAGCTCGACCACGAACAGACCGGTGCCCAGCTTTTTGAGCATGGCGTCCAGATCGTCGCCCGCCTTGGTACGGCGCGAGCTCATCACCAGATTGTGCGAACCACCGGAGTTGCCCGTGGTCTTCATGCCCAGTTTGCGGGCCGAGTAGCTGGAGAGGAAATAGCCTTCCACACGTCCAGCATCCACCACCTTGCGGGCCTGCACGCGCACACCTTCTTCGTCAAACGGCGAGCTGCCCTTGCCGCCCAGAATAAAGGGGTCTTCTTCAATGTCGATGTGCTTGGGGAAGATGGGCTTGCCCAGCGAATCCAGCAGGAAAGTGCTCTTGCGGTACAGCGCACCACCGCTGATGGCCTGCACAAAACCGCCCAGCAGACCGGCAGCCAGAGGGGATTCAAACAGCACCGGGCATTCCGTCGTCGGAATCTTGCGGCTGCCCAGGCGGCTCAGCGTGCGCTCAGCCGCGTAGCGGCCCACCGCTTCGGGCGAGGCCAGATCGGCCGCATTGCGCATGGAGCTGTACCAGTAATCGCGCTGCATTTCGCCGTTCTTGCCGGGCAGCTTGGCAATGGGCGCCACCGAAAGGCTGTGGCGCGAGCTGGCATAGCCGCCACGGAAACCATTGGTATGGGCCGAGAAGAAATGGCTTTGCTGGGCCGAAACGCCCGCACCTTCGCTGTTGCTCACGCGGCGATGGGTCTTGAAGGCGGCTTCCTCGCAGCGCAGGGCCATTTCGGCAGCGGCTTCGCTGCTGATGTCCCAGGGGTGGAACAGGTCCAGATCACGGTGCGTGCCGGGCAGCGCAATGTCTGCACTGTCGGGCAGGCTGGCAAAGGGGTCTTCCGCCGTAAAGCGGGCAATGTCGTAAGCCGCCTGCACGGTTTGCTGAATGGCGGCTTCGGAGAAGTCGGAAGTGCTGGCATTGCCACGGCGCTGACCCAGATAAACGGTCACGCCCAGCGACTTGTCGCGGTTGCGTTCCACCGTCTCCAGCTGGCCTTTGCGCACGCTGACCGACAGG
Organism: Comamonas fluminis; assembly: GCF_019186805.1. Classification (NCBI taxonomy): domain Bacteria; kingdom Pseudomonadati; phylum Pseudomonadota; class Betaproteobacteria; order Burkholderiales; family Comamonadaceae; genus Comamonas; species Comamonas fluminis. Next base: position 3,429,638 of record NZ_CP066783.1, read on the forward strand.
CCGCAGCCTTCGGAAGCCTCGGCTCCTGCATCCGTGGCGCCCAGCTTTTTGGCGTGCTTGAGCGCCTGATCCACCAGCCCCTCAAAAAAGGACTGGCTGAAGCTGAAACCGGCTTGCGGTGTGGATTGGGCCTTTGCACTAGAAGTGCTTGTATTGCTGGAGCGAGGTTTTTTCATAGCGGCGGATATGATAGCCGCCACTGCAGCGCCCTCTGTGCTGCCACCGATATTGCCCCCTTACCATGTCACGCAAACCAACAAAAGGCTATTTTGTTCGCGGCAAATTCGTTGCTGAAGGCAGCGAGCTGGACCTCGAACTCAAGGCCGAACTCAAAGGCACTTACGACTCCACCAAGACCGATCTGAAGCGCGAAAGTGATGCGCTCCAGGATCTGGGCAAGGATTTGCTGACGCTGCGCAGCGAGTTGTTCAAGCGCCTGCAACTGCCAGACACGCTGGTCGATGCCCTGCAGGAAGCCAAGCGCATCACCAACTTTGAAGGCAAGCGCCGCCAGTTTCAGTACGTCGGCAAGCTGATGCGCAAGCTGCGCCCGGAACAGGTTGAAGCCATCAAGCAGGCGCTGGACGAGCAGCGTAACGGCTCGGCCGGCGAAAAAATGTCGCAGCAAGTGACCGAGCAGTGGCGCGACCGCCTGATTGTGGAAGACGGCGCTCTGGCCATCTGGCTGGACCACTTCCCCGAAACCGATGTGCAGCAACTGCGCTCGCTGATTCGCCAGTCGCGCAAGGATCTGGAAAAAGCCAAGGAACAAGCCGCGGCCGCCGCAGCGGCTGCTGGCCCCGATGCCGAGCCCAAGGAAGTCAGCAAAGGCCGCGCCTACCGCGACCTGTTCCAGCTGGTGCGCGAGCAACTGGCGCAGGCTGGCAAGGCCAGCGCTGCCGACGCTGAAGACGACGACGATGAGTGAGCTGGCTGTGCACGATGCCGTGAAGATCGGCATTGTCTCCATCAGCGACCGCGCCAGCAGCGGCGTTTATGAAGACAAAGGCCTGCCTGCCCTCAAGGAATGGCTGAGCCGCGCGCTGAAAAACGACGTCGAATTTGAAGCCCGCCTCATTCCCGATGAACAGGCTGGCATCAGCGCCGCGCTGATCGAACTGGTGGATGCAGGCTGCTCGCTGGTGCTGACCACCGGCGGCACCGGCCCCGCGCTGCGCGATGTAACGCCAGAGGCCACGCTGGCCGTGGCCGACAAGGAAATGCCCGGTTTTGGCGAACAGATGCGCCAGATAAGCCTGACCTTTGTACCCACGGCCATACTGTCGCGCCAGGTGGCGGTGATTCGCGGCCAGAGCCTCATCATCAATCTGCCCGGCCAGCCCAAGGCGATTGCCGAGACACTGGAAGGCCTGAAAGACGCAGACGGCCAGCAAAAGGTCAACGGCATTTTTGCCGCCGTGCCCTACTGCATCGACCTGATTGGCGGCCCCTACCTCGAAACCCATGACGAGGTCTGCAAGGCCTTCCGCCCCAAGAGCGCCATCCGCGCACCGCGCACGGCATAAGCCCTGCCATTCAGGGTGCAATCTGCGCCAGCCTCTTCAGCAAAGCAGCCTCAGGGCTGCTTTTTTCATGGGCCGCTGCGGTGCATCCAGCGGTTGGAGTGCCAGCAATAGCTATCAAAAACAAAGCTGCCAGCACTTTCTGCATATTCACTCCCCTATGAAATTCATCTGAACCACATATATTTCAAGCGCAAGCCGCTCTCATATTTGATAGCTCACTTGGGATTTCCCGCAGGTGCTTGCCCCAATGCAAGGGCGCAGCACCAGTCCTAGCATGTTTGCTGCTCTGCAGCGATAGCGGCCACCCACCGCCACAAGCTGTGCGCACTCTCCATATTCCCAAGAACTTTCAGGAGACTACATGCCCCGCTTGCCCGCAACTTCCGCATCTTTGCTGACTCTGGCCCTGGCCGCAGCCTTTGCCCCGCCTGTGCTGGCGCAGGAGAAAGTCAAGATCGGCTTCATCACCGATATGTCCAGCCTCTATGCCGACGTGGAAGGCAAGAACGGCGCGGTTGCCATACAGATGGCGATTGACGACTTTGGCGGCAAGGTGCTGGGCAAACCGATCGAGTTGCTCTCGGCCGATCACCAGAACAAGGCCGACATTGCCGCCAGCAAGGCCCGCGAGTGGATTGATACCCAAGGCATCAGCTTGGTGTTTGGCGGCACCAACAGCGCCACGGCACTGGCCATGGCCAAGGTTGCGCAGGAAAAGAAACGCGTCTTTATCGACAACGGTGCAGGCAGCTCTGCCCTGACCAATGAGCAATGCAGCCCCTACACCGTTCACTACGCTTTTGACACCGTGGCCCTGGCCAAGGGCACAGGCGGCGCCGTGGTGGACACCGGCGGCAAGAGCTGGTTCTTTGTGACCGCCGACTACGCCTTCGGCCACGCACTGGAGGCCGACACCACCAAGATCATCGAAGCGCGCGGCGGCAAGGTGCTGGGCTCGGTCAAAACGCCGCTCAACGCCAGCGATTTCTCCAGCTTCATGCTGCAGGCACAGAACAGCAAGGCGCAGATTCTGGGTCTGGCCAATGCGGGTGGCGACACCATCAACTCCATCAAGGCCGCCAAGGAGTTTGGCGTGACCAAAAACATGAAGCTGGCCGGCCTGCTGGTCTTCTTCAGCGACATCCATAGCCTAGGCCTGAAAAACACCGAAGGCATGCAGTTCACCGCGCCCTGGTACTGGGACATGAACGACGCATCGCGCAAGTTTGCCGATGCCTTCATGGCCAAGACCCAGCGCCGCCCCAGCGAAATTCAGGCTGCCGACTATTCAGCCACCATGAACTACCTCAAAGCCGTGGAAAAAGCCGGTACGCTGGATGCCGACAAGGTCATGGCCACCTGGAAAGGCATGAAGATGGACGACTTCTTCGGCAGCGGCCATATCCGCGAAGACGGCCGCTATGTGCACGATATGTATCTGATGCAGGTGAAGTCTCCGTCGGAGTCCAAGGGCACCTGGGATTACTACAAGATCATCAAGAAACTGCCCGCCGACCAGATCTGGACCACCAAGGCGGAGAGCAAGTGCCAGTACTGGCGCTGAACTGAAGGGACGCCCCTTCTCACCCGCGGACTGCTGCAGCCACAGCAGTCCGTTTTCGTTTCAACCAGTAACAAATTCAATGCGCCGAATTTGTGGCTTATCAAGGCATATGCACAGAGATGAACGCACTTGCCGCAAGCCACTCGCCTCTGCCCCTGGGGCCAGCTTCCTGCCCGATACACTGCGCGCCCCGTCGCCCTCTTTTTTCGCCTGTATCCGGGGTCATTACCTGAATGCAGTTCTCACCTGCATTGCACCAGCTCGCTGGGAACCTGACGGATGCAATGCATTCTTCGGCTTTTCATGTTCCCACGCTGGACTCTCACGCTTTTAGCAAGCCTGGCCCTGACCGCCTGTGGTGGCGGAGGCAACGACAACACTGGCACGGCCCCATCGACGCCCCCGCAGGTGGAGCAGCCCGTCACTCCCGATACAGATCAGCCCAATACAACGCCTTCAGAGCCAGAGCAACCCGGCACCGAGCCGCCAGTGGTTCGCCCGCCAGAAACGGACTTGCCAGAAACACAACCGCCCGTCGTGGCCCCACCTGCCAGCAGCCGCATTGCACAGGCTCTGCTTTCCGGCGACAGCCGCCTGCTGCAGGACGAAGACCGCGCAGCGCTGCTGCAATCGGCCACGGACATCGTGGCCAGCCTGCGCTCTCAGCAAAAGGCCTTGATCGCCAGGCTGCTGGATGACAGCACGGCAGCGACGCTGGATTTTGGCAACAACAGCCAGACGGTGAGCCCCCTGCTCTCCAGCAGCGCCAGCCCCTTGCTAGTGTCCAACAACGGCCGTGCACTGGCCAGCGTCAGCGCCACTGCGCAGGGTGGTCGTGCACTGGGCTATGGCAAGGATTTGCTGGGCCAGCTCTCCTCATCCACAGGCGCGAATCAATCACAGCTGCCGCTGTTCAAGCGCAGCTTCGCCTGGCTGGCCACCGGCAATGAAAAAAGCGCGCTACCCGCCAGTCTGCGCATCGCCACGCAGAACTACAGCAGTGCAACAGTCAGCAACCTGGTCACTCGCCTGGGCGGTAAAGCGACGGCAGTCAGCTGCGCCATTGCCGATGCCAGCAACACCTGCTGGCAGGACGTCGATGTCTTTGTATTCGGGCAAGACACTCCCGCCTCCCCCTCTCTGAGCAACTTGGTCAGCCGCTATCTGCAGGCAGGCAAAGGCGTGATCTATCTGCACAACAAATGGGGCGAATCCGGCGGTGGCCGCCAGGTGCTGCAGGCCATGGGGATGGAGCTGGGCGGCTACGGCGGCAACTGGTGGGCTGGCGAGAACGGCTACGGCATCAGCGGCAAGACAGCCAGCCAGCAGCGCGAAGCAGCGGACCGGCTGGCATCTCACGAAGCCGTGCTGACGGCCTTGCTCAAGGGCAGCAGCGCCAATCTGGCCAGTGATACCAGCCTGATTACCGCACTGGACGGCATTCGCCGTGACCTGCTGGGCCTGGAAGCGCAGGGCTTTGATCTGTTTGCCGACAGCTACCTGCAAAAGCCCTATATGGAAGCCCACAGCCGACTGGTGCTGTGGGCAGACATGGCACGGCAGACGACGGATTACAGCCAGGTTCGCCGCTCCAGCACCAACGATTTCCTGCGCACCATGGCGGCAGACTCGCTGAGTTATGCCGTGCGCAGCAGCGAAGCCGTGCCGAAGAATTTTGGCGACTGGATGCCTGCAGCATCTACCTCTTTGGCAACCAGCCAGAACTGGGAAACCATTGAAGTCACCATCGCCCAGGATGGTGGTCGCACAGCCATTGGGCGCGGTGCAGTGCCTGGCAAGGCGGTTGAGGTGGAAATTGTGAATGCAGCAGGCGCCAATCTGGCGCTGCGCGTGGGCAATATCCGCACCCGGGGCAATCCTCTGGCCCAGGAAAACTACACCCGCCCACGCTTTCCCGATGGGCATGAAGCCGCACTGACTGCAGGCAAGAAGCTGACGTACAGCACTGCCTGGGGCGGCCCGCTGTTTCTGAACTACGCCAATGCCAAGCCAGGATCCGTCGTCACGCTGCGCGTGCGCGGCAGCATCAAATACGCGCACTTTGACTTCACCCGCAACCCCGGCACGCAGGAAATCGACGAGGCCGTGCAAGCGCTGCAGCGCGGTGACTTTGGCTGGCAAACCAGCAAGATGGTGGGCGGCGAAGTTCAGCAGACCATAGCTTTTGCCAAGAGTGTGATTGGCAACCAGTCGCCCCGCGCCTATGTGGTGGACCGTCTCAAAGGCATGATTTTTGACAGCAACCACTTGGCCAACGGCTACAACAATATGCCGCTCAGCGCCAATGTCAGCAATCTCTGCGCAACGCTGGGCTGGGACTGCACGGGTTCACTGCAAAGTGCGCCCGGCGTGCAGCACTTTGTGGGCTGGCTGGCGGCCTGCGGCTTTCTGTGCTCTGGCAACCCATCCGATGGTGCAGCAGGCCTGCAGCCGGGCTGGGGCTGGTGGCACGAGCTGGGCCACAACACCGTAATGCGCCATATGACGCTGCTGACCGATGGCGGCGGCGGCTGTGGAACCGAGTGCAATAACAACATCCTGGCGAACGCCAGCGCGCTGCGCCAGTACGCCATCACCCATGGCGCTGAGAACGACAGCGGCGGCCGCATCGACCACAAAAAGCTCTACCAGGACATGCAGGCTGCACGCGCCACCGGCAAGACTGGCGACGCATTGCAGGCCGATATGTTCCAGCGCTTCTGGACAGCCGGCAAGAAGAGCGACGACGCCATGCGTGCGGTCCACTTCCAGCTGGCATTCATCTACACCAAGGAGCGCCTGAATCAAGCCCAGCCACAAGCCGCAGATGTCATCGACTTTCTGGGCATGCTCGGACGCGGTGAACGCCTGATTGGCAATGCCGACTACTGGACAGCCAACCAGAGCGCGCTGGGCATGGCAACGTATTCCAGCAAGGACATCAGCAACCACGAGCTTTTGTATGTGCTGTCCAGCCGCATCATTGGCCGGGATATGCGCCTGATCTTTGCCCACTACGGCATCCCGCTCAGCAGCACGGCGCTGAACTCCATCGCAGCCAATGCCCTGCCCCTGCTTCAGCCAGAGTTCTACGCCATGGTGCCCGGCAAGGGGAACCAGCTGGAGCTGGGCCACTGGCTGGACCTGACGGCAGGCATTCCCACCTACCCCTTCTAAGGCTGAACTGCCGCAATGCGGTTTGGCCGCCCGAGGCATCTGCAGCGCTACGGGGCTTCCGCTTCTCGATGCGTTTCAGCAAAAAAGGCAAGCTCCAAGGCTTGCCTTTTTTGTACCGGAAAGCAAGGCGCTAAGCCCCCCGCCTCCTGAAATACGCCTTTATCAGTTCCCCACGGTGCGGGCCGCTTGCGGTGTAAACATGGCGGGCGTCATGTCATTCTTGTTGAGCACCGGACCCAGTTCACGCTCCTGGAACAGGTTATAGGCCAGATAGCCGCCAGAGTTCAGGTCGTGATAGAAGCTGGTGCCTGCATGCCAGGCATTCGCATCAAACGCGTAGTAATGATTGATGAAAGCGTGCTGCCACAGCTGGCCACGGCCGTCGTAGTAGTCGCTGACCAGTGCCTGGCCCGTGTCTTCGTCAAGGAACAGCACGCGCTTGGAAAACAGGTGGCGATAGCCTTCCTTGAGGCTGGCCTCCAACACCCATACGCGGCGCAGCTCGTAGCGCAGGAAGTCGGGGTTGGCGTGGTTGGGCTTGATCAGGTCGGCATACTTCACGCCCTTGCCATGAACCTTGTAGGCGTTGGCGGGCACATAGATTTCGCGCTTGCCCACCATCTTCCAGTTGTAGCGTTCGGGCGAGCCATTGAACAGGCGGTCCGAATCAATGGTCATCTTGCCGCCCGTGCCAGCCATGGGCTGGTCAAAGCCGTATTCCGGAATCTGACGCACGCGGCGGGTGCCGGGGTCATAGCTCCAGCCCAGACGCTTGTCCTTGCCAAAGTCCACAGGTTCCAGGCTGACGCTGACGCCGCCTTTTTCACGCTCTGGCAGCTTGGTGATGTTCATGCCCTGAGCCATCGCACCTGTCAGCGGCTGTCCCGCCACATCAGGCTGATTGAGCAGGCTCATGCTGCGGTTTTCTGCACGGCCCCAGACGATGCTGCCGTCTGGCAGCACATTGGCACTGTCGCGCAGGGTGAGTTCGGTCGAGGAACGGAAAGGCAGCAGATTGTTAAAGACCAGTTCCAGCCCGTTCTTGGGCAGAGGGAAGGGCATGGCACCTTTGACTGCATTGCTGACGCCCAGACCATCTGCATTCATCGTTGCGTTCTCTGCGTTCTTCTTTGCAGATGCACACACAAAGTCTGGATATCGGAAATCACGGTGTCCGGTATAGACAGGGATACGGAAAGTCTTGGGGTACTTGGCGAACATGGCTTTTTGCCCGTCCGTCAGACGCTCTGCGTACTTGCTCAGATTCTCTGCAGAGATCACAAACACCGGCTTTTCGCTAGCATAGGGATCCACGGGGTGCTGGCCCGCATGAGACTCATACTTGATGCCCGCAGGTGTGCCCAGCCATTTGCCTGTGAACTCAGGCACGCCACTGGCTGTGCCCGCTTTTTCGCCGCCTGTGCAAGTCAGCGTATTGCCCAGCTTTGCCACTTCATCGGGCGTCGCCTTCGCCCATGCAACACCTGTACTTCCCATGCTCAGCAGCACGGCCGCGCCCAAGGCCGAAACTGCACTCAAACCTGCCCCTTTTTTCATTCTGATCTCCAGATATAAACAATAGAACAATTAATTATTTTCATAAATCAGAGAAATATATATCGCCTAATATCTCATCTCTGATTTCACAGAGTGTTTTGCGACTCGATCATTTGAGCATCGTCTATTTTGACTACGATCAAGAGAATCCGCACACCCTTTGCTTATTGGAAATAACTTCAAACCCAAAGCCTATAGAAAACCCTATAAAACATAAAAGTCAATTATTTCAACAACTTATTTATTGAATTATTTTTCACTGACTTTTTGAAACAAATTAATAAATTCAGCAGTCGTTACTTCCTAGTCTTTTCAGACTATCCAATTTTCATACGCTTGACTCAAAAATATGCCTGCTGCAAATAGCGCACTAACTTTTAAATCTGCAGCGCCAATAAATATCTCCAAGGAAGGCATCGTGATTCAAAGTATTTTCAAAACAGCCGCCCTCAGCCTGGGCCTGGCAATGTCCGCACACGCCGCAGAGCCCGCAACGGATACCTCCAAGCCCAACCCTGTGTCGGTAGAAAAATTCGAATTACGCAAGGAGCTGATGACGCAGTACCCCAATGTGCTGAGCGTGCTCACCTCCAATGCCAACGCAGGCTTTGGTGGCGACCAGTCGGTAAGCATTGCCAACCACATGTACAGCCGCACCAATGCAGAGGCCATTGCTGATGCACGGGCCAAACTCAAGGTCGAGTCGCATGGCAAGGGCACCTGGCTGCTGCGCCTGCCCTATGTGAATATTGCGGTCTTCGAGACCACGGAAGGCCTGGTTCTGGTGGATGCAGGCTATGCCCCCGCAGGCCCGGTGCTGCTGGAGACTTTGCGCAAGCTCAGCAACAAGCCTGTCAACACCATCATCATCACCCACCACCACGCCGACCACGGCTTTGGCGCCTGGTCGCTGCTGGAAGCGGGCGAGAAGCCGCGCATCATCACCACCAAGGAATATCTGGCGGAAATGGATCTGGACACGCGCACCGCCAACTACTCCATGGTTCACCTGAACAGCCAGGACCCGCGTGATGTTCCCCGCAAGCTGGAAGAAGCCATTCTTCCCACGGAAACCTTCGTCGGCCAGAAGACCCTGAAGATCGGCGATGACGAGTTTGTGCTGACCCACGCACGCGGCGAATCTGCAGACCAGCTGTGGGTCAACGTTCCCACACGCAAGATCGTGGTCAGCGCCGATTACTGGCAACCTTTCCTTCTCAATGCAGGCAATGGCAAGCGCCGTCAGCGCTATGTCGCCGAGTGGGCCCAGGCTCTGCGCGACATGGCAGCGGCCAAGCCTGACATGCTGCTGCCCATGCACGGCCCCGCATTGACCAGCGCCGCAGAAGTTCAGGACAAGCTGCTGGCCTCTGCCGACATGCTGAGTTCTGCCGTTGACCAGGTCATTGCAGGCCTGAACGCCGACAAGCGCCCCGACGAAATCGTGGCCTCGGTGCAACTGCCTGAGAAGCTGCGCGGCCGCAAGGACATGGCCGAGACCTATGTGCGCTTCAAGAACATCGCCAGCATGGTGCTCAAGGAGTACGGCGGCTGGTGGAACGGCATCCCTTCCGAATGGGACCCTGCCTCGCGTGAGGTGTTCAGCAAGCAAATCGTTGCCATGAGTGGCGGCGTGGACAAGGTCAATGCGCAGATCAAGCAGCTGAGCAAGACCAACCCCGCCCTGGCCTGCCAGCTGGCAGACATTGCCTTCTTTGCCGCGCCCAGCAACAAGGACGTGCTGCAAACAGCGCTGGATGCCTATGCCCAGCGCATTCAGCCCGGCATGCCTACACAGGAGCTGACGGTGTACACGCACCACATGCTCGACCTCAAGAGCAAGCTCAAGCAGGTAAGCCAGTAACCACCCAGCCCCTGCTGAAAAGCGCCCCGCAAAAGGCAAGCCATGGCGGCTTGCCTTTTCCCATTTTGATAGCTGCTTACGCTTATTGATCAAGCGCTTGAGGCAGATTCAACCCTTACCCTGACTTCAATAACTGCAGAGCCAGCAAAGCACCCGGCCACTCTGGCACCAATCCGAACAAGCACTCACAAAGCATCGTCACACACCTTGCGGCACATCAATTTCTGTAGCAATTCAGTAAAGATTTAATGTAACAAAAGGATTCGAATAGCCTCGTTTTTATACTTTCAAGCCAAGGTCTTATAGAAGACCAAAGCGTGGCGGACGACTTTTCATCGGGATTTTTTTGGCGTAATTGCTGACAAAAATCCAGGGCCGTTATCACCTGCTTTTTGACGCCTGGAATCGCAAAAATTCCAGGAACACATAGTCATTTAGCAATGTGACCACGCCAGCTCCTGAGCTGCATGTGCGCGTTGCAGCAAGGAGTCAAAACAGTGTCCAAACAGGACTTAAATCGCCGCAGTTTTCTGAAAGCTGCGGCCGCTCTGGGCGTCATTGCAAGTGTGCGCCCCGTCAAAGATGCACTTGCAGAGCTGATCACCCCCGCAGGTGGTCAGGAATCCAGCTGGATCAGCGGCAACAAGCTCAACTACCGTCGTGACGGTCTGGCCAAAGTCACAGGGCAGAAGGTATTTGCCATTGACTTGCGCGCCAAGGACATGCAAGGCTGGCCCGAGCAGCAATCGTATGCACTGACCATCCACATTCCACGCGCAGACCGCATCTATGAAGGGCTGGACCTTTCGGTGCTGGGCGAAGAATTCAAGCCCGACGTGCTGATTGACGCTGAAAGCATTGCTGCAGACAACGTCGGCATGCCAGAGCCCAGCTTCTATGGCGAATATTTCGTCAAAAAGGGCCAGCTCTCGCCCATGCTGGGCCACCCCGTGGCTCTCGCCATCTGGCACGACTACGAGAAATTCCGCGTCGCCAACAAGCGCCTGCACTTCAACGATGCCATCTTCAAATATGGCGCCGAAGCAGCCCAGCCAGCCCGCGCGCCCTATGTTGCTGCCCGCTATGTGCGCGTGCAGGGCGATGACGCCTATGGCGAAGACAAGTTCTCGCCCATGAAGGACACCGTCATCTGGCCGCCCGTCGATGAAAAAGGCGTGCACTGGCCCGATGACAAGCATCCAGCCTTTGGCGCACTGATGGGCGAGTCGGCCCGCATTCAGGCCGAGATGAAGCAGCCCAAGGATGGCCTGCGTTCCTTTGCCCGCAAGTACTACAGCCAGTCCATTGACCATGTCGCCATGGAAATGGAAAACGGCCTGGCCTGGTACAACCAGGACAGCGGTGAGCTGCACATGGTCGGAGCCTCGCAAGCGCCTTACGGCACGGCGGAGCATGTGATGCACATGGTCACGGCCAGCCGCCTGCCCCTGAAGAAGCTGGACTACCTCAGCTCCTACACCGTGGGCTACGGTCAGAAGGAACACCAGTCCTTCCCCTTCTATGTGGCACTGGCTTCGCTGTACGCACAGGGCCGCCCCGTTCGTCTGGCGCTGGACCGCTGGAAGCATTTCCAGTTCGCCCTCAAGCGCCACCCCTTCGACGTGGAAACCGCAATCTCGGTGGACAAGGACGGCAAGTTCCAGGCCCTGACCTGCCATATGGTGGGCGACGGCGGCGGCATCACCAACTTCAGCCCCTCCGTCGGCACTGTGGCGGTGACTGCCACGCAGTCCATCTATTACTTCCCGCAAAGCGATCTGTCCGTCGAAGTCAACCCCAGCATTGGCGTGACTTCCGGCTCCATGCGCGGCTATGGCTCGCTGCAGTCCATGGCCACGACGGAAATGCTGGTCGATGAAATCGCCCAGGAAATCGGTCTGGACGCCATTGAGCTGCGCCGTCGCAATGCGCTCAAGAGCAGTATGAAAAACACCCAGGGTGCCTCGCCTTCTGGTGAGCTGCGCATTGGTGAAATTCTGGACATCGCTGCCAAGGAGCCACTGTGGACCGAGCGCGACAAGCGCAAGAAAGCCTATGAAGCGGCCAACCCCGGCATGCTGTACGGCATAGGTTTTGGTGCGGTGCAAAAAGACTTTGGCACTGGCGCTGAAGCCTCGATTGCCGAGCTGCAAATCACGCCTGAAGGCCGCATCAAGATGCGCCATATTGCCAACGAAATTGGCACAGGCAGCACCACGGCCCAGCTGATCGCGGTCGAGCCTTTCCTGGGCCGCCCGGCCGATGATGTGGACTTCGCCGTCAATCACTGGGACAACCTGCCCCTGCAGACCAAGGACGAGCCCTACACCACGCCCCAGGCCAAGGAAGATGAGCTGGCCCGCAACCCGTACTGGGTGCCCCGCATGGTCTCGCCAGTCTCGGCATCCAACTCGGCCTACTACTTCCGCCACGCCACACAGCAAGCGGCGCAGTTGCTGCTCAAGCTGTGCCTGTGGCCCGCTGCGCAATCCATCTGGTCCAGCAAAGCCGGTGGCGGGCAAATGCTGCCCAGCGCCGTGACTGAAAACATGCTGGAGTGGCGCAATGGCCTGCTGGTTGCAGAAGGCCTGGAGCCACTGTCACTGGAGCGCCTGGCCGCCCGTGCCCACGAGATGGGAATCGTCACCGGCGTCTGCGTTCACGCCTTCAACCGCTGGGCCTGGGCCAAGGCTGACTTCACGGTCGATGGCACCAAGTTCCAGATGTTCATTGACGCGCTTTCCGTCAAATACGGCCAGGGCGCCAGCGATGCGAAAAAGGCGAGCATGAAGGATGGCGGCTACGCCTTTGTGCCACGCGACAAGGTGTACTACCCACCTGTGCAACGCACCAATGCGGGCACGGTGTACTACGCGCCCTGCGCCACCATGGTGGAGCTGGCAGTGTCCTCGGGCACAGGCAAGGTCAAGATCCTCTCGCACAAGACATGGCTGGAATGCGGCACGCAAATCGTCCCAGAGCTGGTGTCTGGCCAGATCCAGGGGGGCGTGGTCATGGGTATTGGCCATGCGCTCTACGAAGACCTGCCCCGTGATGCCACCGGGCCCGGCAACGGCCAGTGGGGACTGAACCGCTACCACGTGCCTCGCGCCAGCGAAGTCGCCGTCTGGTCGGCACAGGGCGATGTACTGCCGCCTCTGTCACGCACCGATCCACCCAAGGGCATGGCCGAAGTCGTGATGATTCCGGTCGTCGCGGCCTGCGTCAATGCCGTCGCCAATGCCACAGGCAAGCGCTTCTACGCCACACCTGTCACCCCCGAAAAAATCAAAGAGGTACTGTGATGCAGGACCGTATCCAATTCAGCGCAACCATCAATCGTAAAAAAATCGGCCCTGTCGATGTGCCCCGTGACTTGATGATGATCGAGTTTTTGCAGGAGTACGCGGGCATGTCCGGCACGCGCCTGGGCTGCGGTCAGGGCGTTTGCCGCGCCTGCACCATCATTGTGGACGACCCCGTCAACGGCTCCACCACGGTTCCCGCCTGTGTCACCGGCGTCACCTGGCTCAATGGCAAGACCATCCGTACCGTGGAAGGCATTGCCACTGTGGATGACAAAGGCGTGGTTCACCCCTCACCCATGCAAAAAGCCTTTCTGGAGCATTACTCCTTCCAGTGCGGCTATTGCACGCCCGGCTTTGTGAACTCGGCCACCGTGCTGATGGAAAAGCTCCAGAAAAACCCCGTGCCCGCAGACGAGGTAGAAGCCGCTATCGAAAAGCAGCTGGAGCCCCATGTCTGCCGCTGCACCGGCTATGTGCGCTACTACCACGCCGTGCGCGATGTCATCCTCAAAACCCCAGGGCTGACAACCGGCAAACGCACCAAGGAGGTTGTGAACAATGGCTAAAAGCACATGGCTCAAGCGCCTGGCCGTGGTGGCTGCCGTTGGCGTGCTGGCCGCCGGAGGGCTGTACCTGTATGGCAGCTCCAGCGGCGACATTCCTGCCGCCACCGTGGACTTCGCCAAGCTCGACAAACCCCAGTACGACGCGCTGTACAAGCGCGGTGAGCAGGTCTTTCGCGCGGGCGACTGCGCAGCCTGCCACAGCTCACCCAAGACGGGTGCAGAACTGGCAGGCGGCCTGCCCATGGTGACGCCGATGGGCACGCTCTACGGCAGCAATATCTCCCCCTCCAAGGAACACGGCATTGGCAACTGGACTGCGGATGACCTGTACCGGGCCGTCGCCACCGGCATCGCGCCGGGCCGCAAAGTTCTGTACCCGGCCATGCCCTATGCCAGCTACCACCAGATCACCCGGGGTGATGTGGATGCACTCTGGGTCTGGCTGATGAAGCAGCCCGCGGTGGAAGTGGCCAACCAGTCCAACAGCATGAACTTCCCGTTCAATATCCGCCCTGCTGTTTCGCTGTGGAATGTGGTCAACCGCCCTGCCGCCAAAGAGTTTGATCTCTCGGTCGATGAACTGGTGCGCGGCAAGTATCTGGTCGATACGCTGGGCCACTGCGCGGAATGCCACAGCCCCCGCACCAAACTCACCTTCGCCATGGACAAGGGACGCTATCTGGAAGGCAACACCATCGAAGGCTCCTACGCACCCGCGCTGACGCCAGATGCCCTGGGCGCGCGTGGCTGGAACAAGAACGACCTGGTTCAGTTCTTCCGCACCGGCGTTTCCCCTCAGGGTGTCATGACCTTCGGCATGGCCTCTGTGCTGGAGCACTCCACCTCGCGCATGCCTGAAGAAGACCTGCGCGCCATGGCGGCCTACCTCACGCAAAACCGTGACATGCCCCCGCTGGCCATCAAGGCTGCGGAAGCACAGACCAACGTCAAAGGCGCTGACCTGTACACAGGCTTGTGCGCGGGCTGCCACGGCACCAAGGGCGAAGGCCAGCCGCACTCGTCCGTGCCCATGAGCACCAACACCACCGCCATGTTCCCCACGCCTATCAACCTGATCCGCGTGATCCGCGAAGGTGTGGCCGAACGCGACCTGGCCCACGGTGAGCGCATGCAGACCATGCCCGGCTTTGCCGACAAGCTCAATGACCAGGAAATGAGCGATCTGGTGAACTACATGCGCCAGACCTGGGGTGGCCAGCCCGGCGATGTGACCGCCGCCAATGTGGCCGAGCACATCAAGACCATCGAGCACAGCAAGTAAGCAACTCACACGCTGCTCATAGAAAAAGCCACCGTCTGCAAACCAGGCGGTGGCTTTTATTTTGATAGCTGCAAGCCATTGAATCACAATGACCTGCGGCACTTTTGAGGCTTAACGTGCCGTGGTATCCGAAGCAATCGGGATGTAGAAGTCACCGCCCGCTTTGTTGAACTCCGCCGCCTTGGCCTGCATACCCACGGCAATGCCCTGCTCGGCCGCCACGCCTTGCGCCTTGGCAAAGTCACGCACTTCCTGCGTGATCTTCATGGAGCAGAACTTGGGGCCGCACATGCTGCAGAAATGCGCCACCTTGGCGCTGTCCTTGGGCAAGGTTTCGTCGTGGTAGGCCTGGGCCGTGTCGGGGTCCAGACCCAGGTTGAACTGGTCTTGCCAGCGGAAGTCAAAGCGCGCTTGGCTCAGCGCATCGTCGCGTGAACGTGCGCCAGGGTGGCCCTTGGCCACGTCCGCCGCGTGCGCCGCAATCTTGTACGCGATGATGCCCTGCTTGACGTCGTCACGGTCGGGTAGACCCAGGTGTTCTTTGGGCGTGACATAGCACAGCATGGCCGTGCCGAACCAGCCGATCATGGCCGCGCCAATAGCGCTAGCGATGTGGTCGTAGCCGGGGGCGATGTCGATGGTCAGCGGGCCCAGGGTGTAGAACGGCGCTTCGTGGCAGTGCTTGAGCTGCTCGGTCATATTGGCTTGGATCATGTGCATGGGCACATGGCCGGGGCCTTCGATCATGGTCTGCACATCATGCTTCCAGGCGACTTGCGTCAGCTCGCCCAGTGTGGCCAGTTCGGCAAACTGGGCTTCATCATTGGCATCCGATGCGCAGCCGGGGCGCAAGCCATCGCCCAGCGAGAAGCTCACGTCGTACTGCTTCATGATGTCGCAGATGTCCTCGAAGTGCTCGTACAAGAAGCTCTCGCGGTGGTGGGCCATGCACCACTTGGCCATGATGGAGCCGCCGCGCGAGACGATGCCGGTGCGGCGCTGGGCCGTCAGGTGGATATAGGCCAGGCGCACGCCGGCGTGGATGGTGAAATAGTCCACGCCCTGCTCGGCCTGCTCCACCAGCGTGTCGCGGAAGATTTCCCAGGTCAGGTCTTCGGCGATGCCGCCGACTTTTTCCAGCGCCTGGTAGATGGGCACCGTGCCAATCGGCACGGGCGAGTTGCGCACAATCCAGTCGCGCGTGGTGTGGATGTTCTTGCCGGTAGACAGATCCATCACGTTATCTGCACCCCAGCGGATGGCCCAGACCAGTTTTTCGACTTCTTCCTCGATGCTGGAAGTGACGGCCGAGTTGCCGATGTTGGCGTTGATCTTGACCTTGAAGTTGCGGCCAATCGCCATCGGCTCGATTTCAGGGTGGTTGATATTGGCGGGGATGATGGCGCGGCCGCGGGCCACTTCGTCACGCACAAATTCGGGCGTGATGATCTTGGGGATGCTGGCGCCCATGCTGTTGCCTGCCAGACGTGCTTCACGCGCTGCATCTTGCTGGTACTGCGCCATCCATTCGCGGCGGCCGTTTTCGCGCAGGGCCACATATTCCATCTCGGGCGTGATGATGCCGCGCTTGGCATAGTGCATCTGGGTCACGTTCTGGCCGCTCTTGGCACGGCGGGGCTGGCGTTGCAGGGCGGCGGCTTCGGCACGCAACTGGTCCACCCGCAGGTCTTCTTCGCCACGCTTGCCACCATCGTCCAGCGCCACGCGCTGGCGGCCCACGTAGAACTCGCTGTCGCCACGCGCTTCAATCCAGCTGCCGCGCACGCTGGCCAAACCGCTGCGCACATCAATCTGTGCCGCCGGGTCGGTGTAAGGGCCCGAGGTGTCGTACACGCTGACCTGCTCACCGTTGGTCAACGCAATATCGCGCACTGGCACGCGCAGCTCGGGGTGAATCGCCCCGCTCAGATAGCTTTTGGTGGATGCAGGAAAGGGCTGGCGCGACTGGGCCAGCAGGTCTGCAAAACGGGCGGAATCGGGGGCGTTACCAGCGGCGGGCGTAAAGATCAGATCGGGGGCATTCATCGCAGTCTCCAAAAAGCGGTTGAAAGTTCATCAATCGCTCCGTGGAGTGCGGCCCTGCTCTGACTTGGCCCTGCACTGGCGACCCACTTTGGGTGTCTGCCTGTGCCGCTGAAATGTCTGCATTTCAGCCTGTTGCCCTGCGCTTTGGGGGTGTCCAGAAAGACAAAAACCCCAGTGCGCGAGGCGCCTGGGGTTTGCTCTGCCCATGGAAGGCTGGCATGAATCGGGCTTGAAAAAAGCCACTATGCCTGTCTGTCCATGGACTCTGCATCAGGGTCCCGCTCTTCTTCCGCCGGTATGAACCGGATCAAGTTCGTCGGGTTCGCTTGCCTCTGTTTTCACAGCGGCTCGCATCTCAGCACTTTCGCACACCCCGGAGCTGCGTGCAGTATAGGCGGGATTGCGATAAAGCCAAGCGGCTCGCACCCGGCACAACTGTGCTGACCGAAAGAGGCCCAATCGCCTGCTCAGTCAAAGCCCTTGAGCGACAGCCACTCATTGCTGGCGGCGCGACCCGAGCGCCACTGGTTGATGGGTGCGCTGGCATCTTCGTAGCCCAGTGCAATGCCAAAGGCGATCTGGTAGCCCTCGGGCATGCCCAGTTGCTCAATCAGCATATCGTTGTACATGCGCCAAAAGCCTTGAGCGCAGGTGGCCAACCCCTTTTCCGCAGCCAGCAACATGAAGGACTGCAGGTAGATGCCCAGATCCACCCACTGCGCATAGCCCATGCGCTCTTCCACCGCCACAAAAATACCGACGGGCGCACCAAACATCTGGCCGTTTTTGGCCAGTTGCGCCAAGCGTGCAGCCTTGTCTTCGCGACCAATATTGAGGGCGCGATACAGGTCTTCGCCGTTTTCAAAGCGGCGGCTGCGGTAGGGCTCCCACAGGCCAGCCGGGTATGACAGGCCGGGGCGCTGCACGGCTTCTGTCTCTTTGGCTCTGGCGCACAGAGCCCCGAGCGCCTGCCCGCCCACCGCTGTGACGCGCCAAGGCTGCATATTGCCGCCGGATGGGGCTTGCGACGCTGCCTCCAGCAACTCACGCACCGTGGCACCGCTGACGGCCTGAGGCAGGAACGCACGCACCGATCGGCGCTGCTGCAATGCTTGATGGATGTCCATATCTTTCTTCTTCCCAAAAATGCTGCACCGCAGTGTAGAAGCTCCGGGTATTTCCCCTGAACGCGCCGGATACGCAGCCCCATCTCCCCAGTGCTTGCCCTGATTGCATGCGCTGCATCAGCTGCGACCATGCAAACCTCGCCTTCGCACCAACCATGCAGTCACATCGCAGGAGATGACTCTGATGAAGTCTCACGCTGTCACCATCGCCCCCATTTTTTCACCCAGCGCATGGTCTGTCGCGCTGGGCTGCCTGCTTGCGGCGACATCAGCGCAGGCACAGGACAAAATTCGCATCGGCTTCATCACCGATATGTCGGGTCTCTATGCCGATGTGGATGGCAAGGGTGGAGCCATGGCCGTGCAGATGGCAGTTGATGACTTTGGCGGCAAGCTGATGGGCAAGCCCATCGAAGTGCTGACAGCCGACCACCAGAACAAAGCCGACATCGCAGCCAGCAAAGCACGCGAATGGTTTGACACCCAAGGCATGCAGATGTTGATTGGAGGTACCACTTCCAGCGCAGGCTTGGCCATGGGCAAAGTGGCCGATGAAAAGAAAAAAGTCTACATCATCAACGGCGCTGGCACCTCGGCCTTGACCAATGATCAGTGCAGCCCCTACTTTGTGCACTATGCCTATGACACCGTAGCGCTGGCCAAAGGCACAGGCAAGGCCGTGGTGGAGCTGGGCGGCAAAAGCTGGTTCTTTCTGACGGCCGACTACGCCTTCGGCCACGCGCTGGAGGCGGACACCACCAAGGTCATCAACGCCTCGGGCGGCAAGGTGATGGGCAGCGTCAAGCACCCTCTGAACACGGCCGACTTCTCGTCTTTCCCGCTGCAGGCGCAGAACTCCAAGGCCCAGATTCTGGGCCTGGCCAATGCGGGCGGCGACACCATCAACTCCATCAAGGCAGCGCGTGAGTTCGGGCTGACCAAGAGCATGAAACTGGCCGGCCTGCTGCTGTTCAGCTCGGACATTCACAGCCTGGGGCTCAAAGCCACGGAAGGGCTGATGTTCACCGATAGCTGGCACTGGGATCTGAACCCCGAAAGCCGCAAATTCGCAGACCGCTTCTATGCCAAGTTCAAGAAGATGCCTACCTCGCTGCAGGCCGCCGACTACTCGGCTGCCATGCAGTATCTGAAGCTGGCCGAGAAACTGGGCACCACAGATGCCGACAAGATCATGGCGGGCTTCAAATCCGCACCGCTGTCTGACTTCTATGCCAAGGGCGTGGTTCGCCCCGACGGTCGCTATGCCCACGATATGTATTTGCTGCAGGTCAAGACACCCGCAGAGTCCAAAAAAGCTTGGGACTACTTCAAGGTCTTGAAGACCCTGCCCGGCGACCAGGTCTTCACCACCAGGGAAGAAAGCAAGTGCGCGCTGTGGAAGTAAGTATCTGCCGCTGAACACTGAAAGCCGGAGCAGTCGTAGCCCCGGCTTTTCTTTTTCTGCAATGCGCTACCAAATCAGAAGCTTAGTCCGCTTACCAGGCATAGGCTTGGGGCACTTCTCACTCAAACCCTCGCATCTCGCACCACTCACCCACTTCTGCCCTGCTGGAGCGCCACTGGTTGATCGGCGCACTGCTGTCCTCATAACCCAGCGCCATGCCAAAGGCGATCTGATAGTCCTCTGGCAGCGCCAGATGCCGGCTCACAAAATCGCTGAAATTGCGCCAGAAGCCCTGGGCGCAGGTGGCCAGGCCTTTCTGGGTGGCCAGCAGCATCAGCGACTGCAGATAAATCCCCAGATCCACCCACTGCGCATGCACCATGCGCTTGTCCACGGCGATAAAAATGCCCACGGGCGCGCCAAACATCTGGGTGTTTTGCGCCAGCTGCATCAAGCGGCCTTTTTTATCTTCGCGGTCTATGCCGATGGAGCGATACAGGTCTTCGCCGTTTTCAAAGCGGCGGCTGCGATAGGGTTCCCACAGCGCAGCGGGATAGACCAGCGCCGGGTCGCTATTGGGTGTGGCCCCGCCCATGGCCTGACGCAGCTCCTGCAGGCTTTGCCCGGTAAGCGCCACCACGCGCCAGGGCTGAAGGTTACCGCCTGAAGCAGCCTGCCCGGCCTGCGCCAGCAAATCTCTGACCAGCGCCGCATCCACCGCCTGCGGCAAAAAAGCGCGCACCGAATGGCGCTGCTGCATGGCTTGCTCCACATTCATCATGACTTGTCCTGCATTGAAGTTAGCAGGCAGTCTCTGCGCAGCGCTTTGCCCGTGCTCCCCTCAAATCAACTACGGGCATGCCCCATGAAAAAAGCCAGCACGCAGGCTGGCTTTTACGGCAAGAGACTCCTGAAAAGTGAGCTGCTTGCGCTTTCTGGATAAAGGCTTTCGCCTTATTTACCCATGATCTGATCGATCTTGTCTTTCTGGAAGGCTTCAGGACGTTCGGATTCGCAAGGCACGCAATCCTTGACCTGGCCCTGAATCGACAGCTTCTCAATCGCCGCCCACAGCAGCGCAATCTGCTTTTCATGGCCTGCTGCGCCATCAGACAGAGAACGCATGGCCTGGGCCACGGGATCGACTTCCGAGGTCACACCATAGGCGCTGAAGCTCGTTTCCCCCGTTTTGCCGCAGTCGTCCTGCGCGGCAGGCTGGGGCTGAACCTTGGGCGTCGCCTCATGCTCGGTCACATCAGCGCTTTGCCCGGTCTTGCTGGGAATGATGCGGGCAGGAATGCCCACGGCTGTTGCGCCAGCGGGCACGGGTTTGATCACAACAGCATTGCTGCCAATCTTGGCGTCATCACCCACTTCAAAGCCGCCCAGCACCTTGGCACCGGCGCTGACCACCACATTCTTGCCCAGCGTGGGGTGGCGCTTGGCCCCCTTGTACAGCGAGGTGCCGCCCAGCGTTACGCCGTGGTAGATGGTGCAGCCATCGCCCACCACAGCGGTTTCGCCAATGACCACGCCCATGCCGTGATCGATAAACACCTGGCGGCCGATGACGGCGCCGGGGTGAATTTCGATGCCCGTGAACCAGCGGCCCATGTGCGAGATAAAGCGGCCCAGCCATTTGAAGCCATGCGTCCAGCACCAGTGCGCCGGGCGCTGCAGCCAGATGGCGTGCAGGCCGGGGTAACAGGTGATGACTTCCCAGGTGCTGCGGGCCGCAGGGTCGCGGTCAAGAATGCACTGGATGTCGGAGCGCAGGCGATCAAGCATCAAATTAACAAGGTGAGGAAATATGTTTAGCGTGTGAAGTCTAGCGGGTTGGCGGCTCGCTCTGCAGCATGGCTTTGGCAACACCGCGAAGAATATGGATTTCTTCCTGGGTCAGCTGCGCACGGTTGAAAAGCTGGTTAAGCCGGGGCATGAGCTTCTTGGGCGCCGCCGGGTCCAGAAAGCCGATATGGGCCAGCGCCTGCTCCCAGTGGCCCAGCATGCCCTGCACCTGAGCCATGTCGGCACGGTGCACCTCGGGCGTGTGCTCCACCACCGGAAAGCCTCCCAGCGCCTCGCGCCAGTCATAGGCAATGACCTGAATGGCCGAGGCCAGATTCAGCGAGCCGAACTGAGGATTGGACGGAATCGACAGCGCCACATCGCAGCGATAGACATCGTCGTTGCTCATGCCAAAGCGCTCGCAGCCAAACAAAAAGGCCACGCCCTTCTGGTTGCAGGCTGTGCCCGGCGTAGGTACGTTATCGGTCAAATCGCCTTCAACCACAGGTGCAGAGCGCGTATCCAGCTCACCTTTGAGGAGCAATTCAAAATGCTGGCGTGGCGTGCGTGTAGGCGGGCCAAAGTCGCGCGGCGTCATGGCCGTGGCGCACATATGGCTGATGCCTTCCAGCGCTTCTTCCAGCGTGTCGACGATGCGGGCCTTGTCCAGCACATCGAGTGCACCGCTGGCGCGCTGGATGGTTTCTTCCTTGCGCAGCACGTTTTTGTAGCGCGGGCGCACCAGCACCAGGTCGTCAAAGCCCATGGTCTTGAGCGCGCGGGCCGCCGCGCCCACATTGCCGGCGTGGCTGGTTTCAATCAGTACGAATCGGGTTTTCATGAATGAGAATGCAAAAAGGCCCCACTTGTGGCCTTGATAAATCGGAGCACATCAGCCACTGACTCGCTCTGTGCACGCTCTGAGAAAGAAAGGCATCCCTTGGGAAAGCCCACACAGCAGAGTTTCGTGCGAGCAAAAAAAGCGCAGGCTGGGTAGAATTGCCGCTATTGTCGCCGCCCCGCATCGCCGGTCGCGGCTTTTTACGTTCTTACCCGCGTAGTTCAGCCCACCATTGCTCCGGGCTGCACCGTTAACGGACCCACAATTTATGTCGAACTCCCTGCACCCCATGCTCAACGTGGCTATCAAAGCCGCACGCGCCGCTGGCGCCCTTATCAACCGTGCCGCCCTGGATGTGGAATCGGTGCGCGTTGCGCAAAAGCAGGTGAACGACTTTGTGACCGAAGTAGACCAGGCCGCCGAGCGCGTCATCATCGAGACGCTGCTCAACGCCTACCCCCAGCACTCCATCCTGGCCGAAGAATCGGGCAGCGAGCACGGTGCCAAGAACTCTGACCACGTCTGGATCATCGATCCTCTGGACGGCACCACCAACTTCATCCACGGCTTCCCCGTGTACTGCGTCAGCATCGCTCTGGCCTACAAGGGCAAGATCGAGCACGCCGTGGTGTATGACCCATCGCGCAACGACCTGTTCACCGCCACCAAGGGCCGCGGTGCCTACCTGAACGAGCGCCGCATCCGCGTTTCCAAGCGCACCCAGCTGCGCGACTGCCTGATCTCCACCGGCTTCCCCTTCCGCCGTGGCGACAACTTCAAGCAATACATGCTCATGCTGGGCGAAGTCATGCAGCGCACTGCTGGCGTGCGCCGCCCTGGCTCTGCTGCGCTGGATCTGGCCTATGTGGCCGCTGGCTTTGCCGATGGTTTCTTTGAATCCGGCCTGTCCATCTGGGACGTGGCTGCAGGCTCGCTGCTGGTCAGCGAAGCCGGTGGTCTGGTAGGTAACTTCACCGGCGAAGCCGACTTCCTGGAACAAAAGGAAATTCTGGCCGCCAACCCACGCATCTATGGCGCCCTGATCCCCGTGGTCGGCAAGTTCAGCAAGTTCGCCACCGCTGGCGAAAAGGCTGCTGTGCGCCAGGCCGTGAAGACCGGTGAGTTTGAAGAAATCGCAGAAGAAGGCGCCGAAGCCGCTGCGCAAGAAACCCCAAAAGACGCTGAATAAAAACGGCGGTCGCCCCACGACTGCGGGAAGGGCCAGGCTCGAAGGAGTCTGGCCCTTTTTTTACCTCCACAGAATCCACAAATTCAGCACCCAGAATCTGCCCCAACGACAACCGGGCAGAACAATATGATGGATTTCTTCAGCCAGCACTGGGCGCTGGCCATTGACTGGGTTGCTGCGCACGCCGTAACCCCCGTCGTCACCACACTGAACATTGCCGAAGCTGCTGGCGACCCACGCGAAATTGCCGCAGGCATCCTGATTGCACTGCTGCAGCTGTTTCTGATTGGCGGCGTCATGCGCCCGCTGGAGAGTCTGCTGCCCGCCGAGCGCTGGGCCGACCGCCGCCACACCACGGTAGACCGCCACATGACGCTGCTCATGCTGCTGGGGCTGTTTCCGCTGTTCAGCTTTCTGGTGCTCATGCCCTTTGCGCATTTGCTGGGCGGCGGGCCAACCACCGCCGAAGTCAGCGGCCTCAAGGCCTGGGTGCCCTGGTTTGCCGACCACCCCTATATTTTGTTTGGCGTGTACTACGTGATCTACGACCTCACGTATTACTGGATGCACCGCGCCCAGCACGTCATTCCCTGGTGGTGGGCCATGCACAGCATGCACCACAGCCAGCGCCAGATGAGCTGCTGGAGCAACGACCGCAGCAACTATCTGGACGGCATGCTGCAAAGCTTTGTGCTGGCCAGCGTGGGTTTGGTCATGGGCGTCGAACCTTCGGAATTCGCCATGCTGGGTCTGCTCAGCGAACTGGTGCAAAACTTCTCGCACGCCAATGTGGCGCTGCGCCTGGGCGCTCTGGGCAAGCTGGGCGAGCGCCTTTTTGTCGGCCCGCGCTTTCACCGCAACCACCATATGCTGCGCGATGCCGAGCGACCCGAGCGCCACAACTGCAACTTTGGCCAGGTCCTGCCCTGGTGGGATCAGCTGTTTGGCACAGCCCTCTATCACAACGAAGAACTGCGCCCTACTGGCGTGAGCGATCCCGAAGTGGATGCCGACAACGAGCGTAACCTCATCACCATTCAGTGGTATTCACTCAAGCGCTTCTGGGGCGCGGTGACTTGCCGCGCAGGCTGGCGCCTGGGCGATGTGTCGTTTGGGCCCGGCTACCGCCCCATCCATGATGAAGACGAGGCCAGCGCATCCCACATCAAAGCTGACGTGCAGACAACACCTGCCAAATAGCCATAAAGCAGCCACGCCCCCTGCTATTGGGCTTCACGGATAATGCAGCGTTTGGCGCCCGCCCAGCACCGGTGCGGCGCCCCCTGTATTGCATACCGCTGAAGCGATGACCCAGAAAAGCACAGATACCCCGTCGCTGGCCTACTCCCCTGACATGGCTGACCTCTCGGCGCACACGCCGATGATGCAGCAATACTTCAAGCTCAAAGCCGACTACCCCGACACGCTGGTTTTCTACCGGATGGGGGACTTTTACGAGCTGTTCTTTGCAGATGCCGAAAAAGTTACGCGCCTGCTGGATATCACGCTGACCTCACGCGGGCAGACCGCTGGCCAGCCGATTCCCATGGCCGGTGTGCCATTTCACGCGCTGGAAAATTATCTGGGCCGCCTCATCAAGATGGGCGAATCGGTCGCCATCTGCGAACAAGTGGGCGAGATTGGCGCGGGCAAAGGCCCGGTGGAGCGCAAAGTGGTGCGCGTGGTCACCCCCGGCACGCTCACCGATAGCGAACTGCTGTCTGACAAGAGCGAAGCCATGCTGGTGGCGGTGCACACCGCAGGCCGCCAGCGCTGCGGCCTGGCATGGATGGCCGTGACGCAAGGCCGCATCCACATGGCCGAATGCGCGGCAGATGAGCTGGGCGCATGGCTGTCGCGCATTGCGCCCAGCGAAGTGATTTACAGCGCCGGTGTGACCGAGCGTTTTGAACAAGCGCTGTTTGCCGTCAAGCACAGCGGCTCTATCAGTTGCCCGCTGTCCCCCCGCCCCGACTGGCAGTTTGACTCCGGCCTGGGCGAGCGCAAGTTGCTGGAGTTGCTGGGGGCTGCCAGCCTCAAAGCCTGGGAAGCCGAAAACCTGCCCCTGGCTCACGCGGCCAGCGCCGCCCTGCTCTCGTATGCCGAGCACACGCAGGGCCGCAACCTCACCCATATCCACGCCATTGCCGTGCAGCGCGACGATGACCTGATCGCCCTGCCGCTGGCCACGCGCCGCAATCTGGAGCTGGTCAAGACGCTGCGCGGCGAGGATTCGCCAACCGTATTCTCGCTGCTGGACACCTGCATGACCGGCATGGGCAGCCGCTTGCTCAAGACCTGGCTGCTGGAGCCCGAGCGCAACCGCAAGAGCGCCATGCAGCGCCTTGACGCCATTGGCGTGCTGCGCGGTGCCGGCGCGGGCATGGCGCCCTGGCAGCAACTGCGTGCCGAACTCAAAGGCGTGAGCGATGTGGAGCGCATTACCGCCCGCATTGCCCTGCGCCAGGTGCGCCCGCGCGAGCTGGTGGGCCTGACCAAAACGCTACAAAAATCGCAGCTTCTTGCGCAATCGGGTCAAGCGCCATCGGCCTATTTGACTCAGATTTTTACCGATCTGATCCCTCCCGCAGGTTGCGCCGAACTGCTGGCGGCCTCCATCATGGAAGAGCCTGCCGCGCTGGTGCGCGATGGCGGTGTGATTGCCACCGGCTTTGATGCCGAGCTGGACGAGCTGCGTGCCATTCAAACCAACTGCGACGAGTTTTTGCTGGAGCTGGAAGCCAAGGAAAAGCTGCTGACTGGCATTCCCAACCTGCGCGTGCAGTTCAACAAGGTGCATGGCTTCTATATTGAAGTCACCAACAGCTACAAGGACGCGGTTCCAGAGCGCTTTCGCCGCCGCCAGACCCTCAAGAACGCCGAGCGCTACATCACGCCAGAGCTCAAGGCCTTCGAGGACAAGGCCCTGTCGGCGCAAGAGCGTGCACTGCAGCGCGAGAAGTTTTTGTTCGAGCAAGTGCTGGACCAGTTGCAACCCCATGTGCCCCAGCTCACCCGCGTGGCCCAGGCCATTGCGGCGCTCGATGTGCTCTGTACGCTGGCTGAGCGCTCGCTGACGCTGAACTGGGCCGAGCCGCAATTCGTCAGCCAGCCCTGCATCGAAATCGAAGCGGGCCGCCACCCCGTGGTGGAAGCACGCATGGCAGAAACATCCAGCGGCAGCTTCATCGCCAACCACACGCGCATGAACCTCAACACGCGCATGCAGATCATTACCGGCCCGAACATGGGCGGTAAATCGACCTATATGCGCCAGGTGGCGCTGATTGTGCTGCTAGCCAGCATGGGCAGCTATGTGCCCGCCACAGCCTGCCGCCTGGGGCCGATTGATGCCATCCACACCCGCATTGGCGCGGCCGATGATCTGGCCAACGCCCAGTCCACCTTCATGATGGAGATGACCGAGGCCGCGCAGATTCTGCATTCAGCCACGCCCCACTCGCTGGTGCTGATGGACGAAATTGGCCGGGGCACCAGCACTTTTGACGGTCTGGCGCTGGCCAGCGGCATTGCCACGCAGTTGCATGACAAGACCAAGGCCTTCACGCTGTTTGCCACCCACTACTTTGAGCTGACCGAGCTGCCCGCCAAAGCCAAGGCTGCCGTCAACGTGCATGTGGGCGCAGCCGAATCGGGCAGCGACATCGTGTTTCTGCACGAAATTCAAGCCGGCCCCGCCAGCCGCAGCTACGGTATTCAGGTCGCCAAACTGGCGGGCATGCCCGCCGGTGTGCTCAACCATGCGCGCCACGCGCTGGAGGCGCTGGAGTCTCAGGCCGGAGAGAACGATTTGCAGGTCAATCTGTTTGATGCGCCAGAGCTCTCAGAGGAAATTACAGCGCCAAGCCAGTTGGAGCAAGCGCTGTCCGCTATCAATCCTGATGCCTTGAGCCCGCGTGAAGCGCTGGAAGCGATCTACCAGCTCAAGCTTGTGGCTGCGCGTAATACCTGATGAGAACACCACCGGCGCGTGCCCCATCGGCCCGCGCCGGTCAGGTCTGTCACCAGGAATAGCCCATCTGCGCGCGCGCTGCTGGGCGGGAGCCACTGCCACTGGATGTCGCCACACCCAGTCCCAGATTCACATTGGCGTTGACCTGATAACCCCAGGCCACACCCAATGCAGACTGCCCGCCATAGGTACCCACGGCGGCGCCCACCCAATTCTTGCCAGGCGCCAATGCGGGCATACCGGGAATGGCCAGCGATGCTGCAATCCCCTTGCTGGCATAGTTTCTTGCCTCTTGGCTGGCTGCTGCCACCGCCCCCTGCATCTGACCCACGTTCACCGCATCAGTCGCTGCAGTACCCGGTGCCACATTGGTAATCTGGCGGCTCAGCCCCGTGCTGCCATTACCCACCGAAACGCTATTGGCCCGATCTGCGGTAGACCCCTGCCCCAGCGCTACCGAGTTATCACCACTGGCCAGCGTATTCGCTCCAAGCGCCACGCTGTTATTGCCTTGTGCAATCGCGTTATTACCCACCGCCGTGGTGGGGTCGGCCAGCGCCTTCGCCCCCGCACCAATGGCCACAGACCCCGCGTAATGTGCTTCAGCCCCTGCCCCCAGCGCCGTCGTTGCGTCGCCAACGGCTTTGGAGCCTTGGCCTATGGCGGTGGCACCGCTGCCCTGAGCTGTCGCATTCGGGCCGCAACTCACATTGCCATTGCTGAAGCTGCACAGCCCATTGGCAAACGCCTGGTTCATCATGGTCTGCAGCGCCATGACTTGCTGGCTGGTGAAGTTATTCGCACTGCCCAGGGCCGCCTGACTGCTTTGCTGCATCTGCCCCACATTCACCGCATCGGTGCTGGCCTGCCCTGCAGCGACGTTGCTGATAGTGGTACCTGCGCCAGCATTCGCATTCAGATTCAACGTTCTGCCGCCATTGGCGTATTGCGCAGAATTATTGGCCGTGGCCTGCGCCGTGGAAATTCCCGTAGACAGGCTCCCTACACTGGCCGCTGTGCTGGTGGATAGCGAAGAGATTGAACTTTGGGCCCCTGCAACCCCCGTCGACAAGCTACCCACATTGGCAGCCATGCTGGTGGACAGTCCGGCAACCTGCCCTGCGGTGCTGGTAGACAGGGAAGAAATGGCACTTTGAGCACCGGCAATACCGGTGGACAAACTGCCAACGCTGGCGGCAGTGCTGGTGGACAGCCCCGAGATTTGGCCCCCCACGCTGGTGGAGAGCGACGTAATCGAGCTGTTCGCCCCCGCAATCCCCTTCGACAAACTCCCCACACTCGCCGCCGTGCCGGTGGACAGCGATGCCACTGCGCTATTGGCCCCCGCAACCCCCGTCGACAAGCTACTGGCATGGGCATCTACCGTTGTGGACAATGACGACAGAGAACTGTTTGCGCCTGCAATCCCTGTCGACAAACTGCCAACGCTGGCGGCAGTGCTGGTGGACAGCCCAGAGATTTGCCCCCCCACGCTGGTGGAGAGTGACGTAATCGAGCTGTTCGCCCCCGCAACCCCCGTCGACAAGCTACTGGCATGGGCATCTACCGTTGTGGACAGTGACGACAGAGAGCTGTTTGTGCTTGCAATCCCTGTCGACAAACTGCCAAGGCTGGCGGCAGTGCTGGTGGACAGCCCAGAGATCTGCCCCCCCACGCTGGTGGAGAGTGACGTAATCGAGCTGTTGGCTCCCGCAATCCCCGTAGACAAACTGCCCACACTCGCCGCCGTGCCGGTGGACAGCGATGCCACTGCGCTATTGGCCCCGGCAATCCCCGTAGACAAGCTGCTGGCATGCGTATCTACCGTCGTGGACAGTGACGACAGAGAACTGTTTGTGCCTGCAATCGCAGTCGACAGGCTAACGTTCAAGTCGTAAACCTGCCCACCGGTCACGCCATCCGTACTGCCACTGACAAGACTGCCCACAGCCATATTGGTGATGACACGGTTTACACCATTTCCGCCGACGGAAACGGAGTTGCTCACGTTGGCCACCGACCCCTGGCCCAGCGCCACGGAATTGGCCGCGGTGGCCTGCGCGCCATTGCCCAGCGCCGTGGCATTTTCTGCAGTGGCCTGCGCAGCGTTCATGCTGGCATTGCTGCCGCCAATCGCCGTGGTGTAGTTGCCGCTGGCAACTGCGCCATTTCCGCCGGCCTGGCCATTCGTTCCTCCATAATTATTAGGATCATATGTCCCATCACTTCCATTAGCACCGCCACCAATGGCTGTGCTGCCAATGCCACTGGCAATCGCTCCACTCCCGCCCTGCCCGCCGACACCTCCACCTACAAGTCCATTCCCCCCAAAGCCCCCCTGGCCTCCGCTGCCTATGGCGGTTGCCCCTGCCGCATTAGCAAGGGCTCCGTTGCCGCCATTGCCACCGTTGCCCCCCCCTGCATACAGGGCCGCGAGTCCGCCGGCACCACCACCTCCGCCACCGCCAAGTGCCAGCGCACCACCTGTCGCAGCATTGGCACCACCGCCACCGCCACCGCCGCCGCCATAGCGCCCTGATGAATCGAAGTTTGTGCCACCTATGCCACCCGCCCCTATGGCGGTAGCACCTCCCACTGCAATAGAGCCGCCACCGCCGCCTCCCGGCGAAGCCCCTTGAAATAAGCTGGGCCCACCTGTCCCTCCACTTCCTGCGGCACCCCCCACTCCTCCTGCATTACTGGCTCCGCTTGTGCCCTCACTTCCTCCCTGCCCTCCTGGGTTCGCGCCTGAGCCATTCCCACCTTGCCCCCCTTGCCCACTCTGCAGTTGCGCTTGCACTGGTGCCAGCGGAAACAGCGCCAACCCCGCGGTGGCAACAATGGCCGCGCACAGCAGACGCGGGGTATAGCGTGGGGGTGGGCACAGTTGGGTTTGATGGTGATGCCGCCAGGCACTGAGGAAGGCTTTGGGACTGCGACTCATGAAATACTCCTTGCTATTGAAAGAGGGAGGTAACTACTGCACCGCACAAAAACTCATGCAAGTGCTGTAGCAAGGAACCGTCCACTCTTGATAGCTACCGATGCTAGGAATCGACATCAGAGTCGCCAATCACTGAAAACTGGTAATTTTTGACATTTAAGGAAAAAACCGCGATTCCACGACTCAGAAGCCGTTACTTCGCTGCGAACCTATAATTTCCGAGTTTTTGCTGGCGTCGCCTCTGGGTGGTGCTTTCAACTGTTATCTCTTGTGATAGCGCCGTTGTGGCGCAACTGACTACCGCTCTCCCATGACCTATTGCGTCGCTCTCAAGATCAACGCTGGCCTTGTGTTTCTGTCGGACTCCCGCACCAATGCGGGCCTGGACCAGATCAGCACGTTTCGCAAGGTCATGCTTTACGAACAGCCTGGCGAGCGCTTCATGGTGCTGCAGTCGGCTGGCAATCTGGCCATCACCCAGTCTGTGCGTGAGTTGCTGGAAAGCTTTCAGCTGCATGACCCAGCTACCGACGAGCGGCTGACCATCTGGAATGTGCGCAGCATGTTCGACGCTGCCCGCGTGCTGGGCGCCGCTGTACGCCATGTGTATGACCGCGAGGCCGCAGCCCTGCAGCGTGCGGGCGTGGACTTCAATGTCTCCATGATTTTTGGCGGCCAGATTCAGGGCGAAGGCATGCGCCTGTTTCAGGTCTATTCAGCTGGCAACTTCATTGAGGCAACCAGCGAAACGCCTTATTTCCAGATTGGTGAATCCAAGTACGGCAAGCCGGTGCTGGACCGTGTCATCACCTCCGAGACACCGCTGGACGAGGCCGCCAAATGCGCGCTGGTGTCAATGGACAGCACGCTCAAGTCCAACCTGTCGGTGGGCCTGCCGCTGGATCTGATCGTTTACGAAAACAACCGTTTTGCCACCGACAGAATTGTCTGCCTGGATGCCGACAACCCCTATCTGCGCATGTTGCATGACAGCTGGGGCGAACGCCTGCGCCATGTATTTGACAGCATTGACGACCCCGCCTGGGACGGTGGCCAGACCCAGACACCTATCCGCGTGCACAGCCCGCGTGCCCATCCGCTGGCCAAGGTGGGGGCACCAGCCAAAGCGCAGTCTGCCGGGCTGTCAGGCGCAGGCAATATTCCGCCTGCTGCGCTGCGCCAGCCCATTGTTCCGCCTCAGGCTGGCCTGAGTGCAGCGCATGAATATCAGCGCCTGCAGTCGGCCGAGGAACAGGCCCGCCTGCAAAAGCAGGCCTCGCTGTCCAACCTCTGAGCGGACTGCCGCATGCCCGCCACTCCAGTCCGTGAAAACACCTTGCCGATTGTGTTCGCGCATGCCAACAGCTTTCCGCTGGGTACCTACCGGCTGCTGTTTTCGCTGCTGCGCCAGCGCGGCATTTCAGCCAGTGGTGTTGAGCGCTTCGGGCATGACCCGGCCCGCCCGGTCACCAACCATTGGCCACATCTGGTCGATGAGCTGATCGAACATGCCGAGCAGCAGGTGCAGCGGCACGGCCAGCCTATCTATCTGGTCGGGCACTCGCTGGGCGGCATTCTGAGCTTTCAGGCCGCCACCAAGCGCCCTGACCTGGCCCGTGGCGTGCTGCTGATTGATTCGCCCCTGCTGGGCGGCTGGAAGGCCAATGCGGTGGACCTGGCCAAACGCACGCCCATCGTCGCCTCGGTGTCACCGGGCAAGATCAGCCAGCGCCGCCGCAACACCTGGGCCAGCAATGAAGAGGCGCTGGAGTACTTTCGCGGCAAGAAGGCTTTTGCCCAATGGCACCCGCAGGTGCTGCAGGACTATGTGGAGCATGGCCTGGAAGATCATCAGGGCAAGCGCAGCCTGCTATTCAAGCGGGAAGTGGAAACCGCTATCTACAACACCCTGCCCAGCAATCTGAACCACCAGCTGCGCCGCAGCCCGCTGCGCTGCCCCGTGTCTTTTATCGGCGGACGTTCCTCGGTCGAGATGCGCCAGGTGGGCATGGAGATGACGCAGCGCATGACCAAGGGCCGCATCATGATGCTGGACGGCGGTCATCTTTTTCCCATGGAGCGCCCCGAGGCCACGGCGGCGGCCATCGAGGCATCGCTGCTGAATATGGAGCAGAGCATTCTGCAATCAGCCCCGCAAATCGCTCCTAAATAAATAGCTTGTAGCGCTTGATAGGATTGGACATCCACCTCAAACTGACTTGAAGTCTTGATTTAACAAGCGCTGGCAGCTATGAAAAAAGCCACTTGCAGTGACGCAAGTGGCTTTTTTTGGGGCCGCTGAAAACGGCTTAATGGTGCCAATCCACCATGCCGGTATAGGCCGTCACCAGCACGATGATGCCGAAGACGATGCGGTACCAGGCAAAGGGCACAAAGCTGTTGGTGGAGATAAAGCGCAGCAGCCAGCGCACGCACAGCCAGGCGCTGATGAAGGAGAACACCAGGCCCACCAGAAACAGCGGCGCATCCGCCATGCTCAGCGAGGCGCGCTCCTTGTACATGCTGTAGACACCCGCACCAATCAGCGTGGGCATGCCCAGGAAGAAAGAGAAGTCGGTCGCCGCCTTGCGCGACAACCCCATCAGCATGCCGCCGATGATGGTGGAGCCACTGCGGCTCATGCCCGGCACCAGCGCAAAGCACTGCACCAGACCCACCTTGATGGCGTCCACTGGCGTCATATCGTCCACCGAATGCACGCGTGTGGCCGATGCGGGGCGCTTTTCAGCCCACAAAATGATGAAGCCGCCCACGATGAAGGTCGTGGCCACAATCACCGGGGTAAACAGATGCTCCTGCACCATCTTGCCCACCAGCAGCGCCAGCACTGCAGCAGGCAAAAAGCCCACCAGCACATTGAGCGCAAACTTCTGCGCTTCGCGGCTGCTGGGCAGCTCGACCAGCGTGGAGCGAATCTTCTGCCAGTACACCAGCATCACGGCAAAGATGGCACCGGTCTGAATGGCGATCTCGAACACCTTGGCCTTGCCGCCGACAAAACCCATCAAAGAGCCCGCCAGAATCAGGTGACCCGTAGAAGAAATGGGCAGGAACTCGGTCAGTCCTTCCACAATGCCCATGATGGCGGCCTTGAGCAGCAATAAAGTATCCACGCGATTCTTCCTTTGGATGCAGGGTTAGAAGCAAAGCTGAGCATTATCCTCTCAGCCATTTCCACTGTGGCCACAGCACGGTCTTGCACTGGCGCAATCGCAAACTTTTACAAGCTCTGAGGTGCTGACATAGGCAAAGCCGTCCAGCTGTGCTGCAATTGCGGTGCGCCGGCTGTCGGCGTTCTCAAAAAACATCACACCATCATGAAAAAATTCCTTGTCCTGGCTGTTGTCTCCCTGGCTTGCAGCATGAGCATGGCCGCAGGCGACAAGCCCAAAACCGCCCAGCAGCAGCTGATGGGCACCTGCAATACCGAAGCCACCGGCATGAAAGGTGACGAGCGCAAGGATTTCATGAAGTCCTGCCTGTCCGACGGCCGCAAGCGCCAGCAGGAACGCATGAAGTCCTGCAATGTGGACGCGACCGGCAAGAAGGGTGACGAGCGCAAGGCTTTTATGAGCGACTGCCTGAAGAAGGACTGATCGCGCTTTATTGCCTCTGAGCAAACGCCGCAGACCTGCAAAGGCTGCGGCGTTTTTCATGAGCCGTTCACGCAAACGCAGCGCATCTCACACCGCGCTTTCTGCCATTCATCGCATGGCACTGGCTTCTGACGCCTGTCAGCCGCACAGTGCAGACACCCCCTGAATCGCAGGAGCTGCACCATGCCACTGACACCGCTGATCGCCTTTCACATGAGCTGCGCCATTGGCGCCACTGCAATTGGCCCGGTTGCACTCTGGGCACGCCGCAGCGGCGCCGCGCGGCCTGTGCTGCATCGCATTGCGGGCTATGCCTTTGTGCTGCTGATGGTGTGCACTGCCGTTTCAGCCCTGTTCATTCGAGATTTCAAGCGACTCAACCTAGCTGGCTTCACGCTGGTTCACCTGCTGATCCCGCTGACGCTGGTCGGCTTATTCGGTGCCTTCTGGCATCTGAGCCATAAGCGCATAGATCAGCACCGCCGCATCATGCGCAAGCTCTATTTCGGCGCCTGTGTGAGCGCGGGTCTGTTTACGCTGGTTCCCGGGCGTCTGCTCGGTGATCTGCTCTGGAAGCAACTGGTCTGAATCATTCACCCTCAAGGAGAGCAGCATGTACTGTGACGCAAGCACCCTCACCCTCGAACAACAGGCCCGCCGCCGCGCGGGTAAGAAGCTGGGCTGGTATCTGCACGCCAGCGTCTATCTTTGCGTCAACCTGGGGCTGATGGCGCTGTCCTTCAGTCAGGGGCGCCATTGGGCCATCTTCCCCGCGCTGGGCTGGGGCGTGGGCCTGCTCATGCACGGGCTGGCCGTCTGGCTGACTTCCTCTGGCACACCCCTGTGGCAGCGCATGGTGGAGCGCGAGATGAAGACACTGCAAAAAGCCGACACACCGAGCTAGCCGCTACGCCTTGTCTCACCTAGTATGCATTCCATGTTTTTTAAGCCCCGCCCCGCACGCTCGCCAGCCATTGAACTGCTGCGACACGGCGCGACCGTGCTGGGCGTGTGTCTGTTCATCACCTTGCTGCTGACCCAAATGGGGCAAGGCAGCTGGGATGTGAATCTGGTCTACTCCGTGGCGATCGGCCTGCCTGCCTGGCTCATCATCGAGCTGGGCGGCAAGCGGTTTCGGCAAAGCGACCAAATCCCCTGGCCTCTTGGCTGGCGCGGCGTGCTACTGGTGATTGTGGGCGTACTGGCTGGTTTTGGCCTGGGCAGTGTGATCGGCCACAGTTACCAGTCACAGATGTACCCGGAGCAAACTGATGCCAAGGCGCCAGCGCTACTGTTCCCCATGCTCATCACGCTGGTGACCAGCACGGCCATGTCCACCGTGTTCTATCTGGCGGGCAAGGCCCGCTATCTGCAAATGCAGGCTGAGCAGTCGCAGCGCCAGGCAGCCGAGGCCCATCTCAAGCTGCTACAGGCCCAGCTTGAGCCGCATATGCTGTTCAACACGCTGGCCAACTTGCGCGCACTGATCTCCATCGACGCACAACGCGCCGAGCAGATGCTGGACCATCTGATTGACTACCTGCGCGCCACCCTCAGCGGCTCACGCAGTGGCACGCACAGCCTGGAAGCAGAATTTGCACTGCTGACCGATTATCTGGCGCTGATGCAGA